>JAPPAV010000143.1 GCA_026705345.1 Gammaproteobacteria bacterium | reverse complement strand
CGTCAGCATAGACCCCGCTTGCGGGTCCCGTCAAAACAAGTTAACGCTTATGGGGACAAGCCCGTCCCCTACGACGACCGTTCAAGGCGTGTGCCAGATCGGCGACATGCCAGCCTGCCCTATTCCACAGTGCCCTGGTGGTCGCTTCGCAGCCGGTCCCAGTCGATCTCGTAGCCGAGTCCCGGACCCGTCGGCGCATGGACGACGCCCCCGGTCATGTCGATGTCTTCCACCAAGCCGAAAACGTTGGCGCCCGTGCACGGAAAATACTCGTAGAACTCGCAGTTCGGCACCGCCATGGTGACGTGGAGATTCGCCACGTTGTTGAGCGAATTGCCGCCGTGGTGGATCTCGCACTTCATCTTGAAGCCCTCGGCGAGGTGGCAGAGCCGAACCAGCGGCGTAATTCCGCCGGTGACCGCAACGTCGCCGCGCAGGATGTCCGTGGCGTAGCGCGTGATCCACTGGGTCATGCCGTAGTAGCGTCCCGGCGCGAATTCGGTGGCCATGATCGGGATATCCAGTTTCTCGTTCAGCTTGACGTAGCTGTAGATGTCCTCCTCGGCGAGGGGATCCTCGTACCAGTAGTAGCCGAGATCCTCGATGGCACGTCCGACCCGTACCGAGTCCTCGTAGTCGTACGCCCACATCGAGTCGAGCATGAGCTTCATGTCGTCCCCAACGGCTTCGCGGACCGCCTGGCTGATGGCGATGTCCGCCTTGGGATCCGAATGCGGGTGTATCTTGTGCGCACTCCAGCCGGCCTCCTGGAACCGGAGCGCCTCTTGCTGGTACTCCTCGACCGTCTCCCAGTAGGCCGTGCTCGAATAAACCGGCACGGACTCCTTGCAGGTGCCGAGCAGGCGATGGATCGGCGCCCCGGCGAGCTTGCCGTTGATGTCCCACAGGCAGATGTCCACGGCACCGATGACACTGGTCGCGACGGTGCGGGTCTGGCGCCACATGCCGGCCCAGATGGCACCGATGTCCTGGGGATTCCGACCGATCAACCGGGGCTTAACCATGTCGATCAAGACCTTGGCGTGGTAGTCGGGACCGCCGAGGAAGGCGTTGCCGCTAATGCCCTCGTCGGTTTCGACCGTGACCACGCCGAGGTTGCGCGGACCGCCGAACCGCATGCCCGCGCCGACCCGCCACCGCTCGACCTGCCACCCGAAGACTTCCACCTTGACGTTGGTGATCTTCATGCCCAACTCCCCGAATCGCGTCCGTGCAGTCTACGCCCGTTACGGGCGAGGCGGGCGAGGCGAGTTGGAACGGCTGGAAGTCTAGTGACGCGAGGTCGCGGTCAGAGCGCCACCGCGAGGACGAAAAAGCCCACGACCAGAGCGAGGCTGACGACGCTCTGCCAGTCCAGTTGAACTGAACGAATGACCAACATGGTGTTCACACTACCCAAATCTCGCGCACCAACGAAATACCCCTTTTGGCTATCGATATTCCGCTACCAGAACATCGCCGCAAACAGCGTGGCCGGAAGCAGGATCGACCACAGCAGAAGACTCAGCCAGATGGCCCGGCCGTTCAGGGACGCAATCGTCGACCGCCGAATCTCCATCCCGATAGCAAAGAGCGCCACGATGAGCAGCAAACGACTTGCGACCTTGGCGTGCGCGATGACTTCGAGGGGTGGTTGCAACAGGGTCCCGGCCATCGACGCGGCAACGAACAGCACGAGGAATGCGGGGATTCGAAGTTTGGTTTCGCTTCGCCGCAACAAAATGCCGGCGATGAGCACGACCGGGATGAGCAGCAGCGTTCTGACCAACTTGACCGTCGTCGCCGTCTCCAACGCGCGATCACCGAAGATCGCAGCAGCCCCCACCACCGAACTCGTATCGTGGATCGCCAGCGCCACCCAAACTCCGAACTGATCCTGGGTCATCTGCAATTGGTGGCCCACCCAAGGCAAGACCAGGATCGCGATGGCATTGAGAATGAACACGATCCCGATACAGATCGCCACAGACTCCGGTCGGGCGCGAATGACGGGAGCAAGGGTGACGATCGCCGTGCCGCCACAGATGGCCGTCCCCGTACTCAACAGCCGAGACTGGTCGTCATCGACCTTCATAAGCCGGCCGACAACGAGCCCGCCGATCAGGGTGCTGGCCACGAGAACGACGACAAGTCCCGAATAGTCGCGGCTGGTCTGCCATAGGGCCTCGACGTTCAGGGTGAAACCCAGGACCACGATCGCGGACTTGAGGCATAGCTTTCCACCACGCTCGACAATTGCGGGCACCCTGGGCGCCAACGCCACGCTCAGCGTCGCGCCGACAAACAGCGCCAGTGCCGGGTGACCCACCCACAGAACCCCCAGGAAGGCGATCAGGACCAGGGCCCACTTCAGGGCATGCGGGCTCGCAAGAAAAGCGAACCTATCGAACACGTTCACGGCCACGAGCGACCGCGCGCCCGGACCGGCGCGATCAGGTCGCCCACACGCCGCACGCGGGGCGGCCTAGCGACCGATCTCGAAACCCTTGAATCCGGCGAGCAGCGGTTTGCGAGCCTCGAACTGGCGGCGACCGCGTTCACACTCGCGGGTCGCCTTCATCCGGCAACTGTACTCCGAGAGGACCGGGATCATCGCGAACCCGGACAGCAACAAGGCCGTGGCTTCGAGTGCGTCGCCCTGCCATTCCCAATACCAGCTTGGCTGCAGGTGCGGTACAAGATAGAAGAACTGACCGAAGTAGCAGAAGAGCGTCCCCGCGGCGAGAAAGGCAAGCACGCGAACCGACCATGCACTCAAGTAGTGCTTCAGCGACACCGCGGCAATCAACGCCCCGACCAAGAACATGGATGCTCCGGGCGGGTCGTCGAGTTTCAACACCGCGAGCAACAACAGCGCTGCGGCGATGACCGCGTTGACATATCCCATAGTCCGGCGGGTCCCTCCTGTTACCCTTCGGAGCTTTAGGCGATAGTCCGCGAAACGCTAGGGGACTGCAAGTCTTTTCTAGCTTCCAAACCCCCTTCTTGTTACCGCAAGTGACGGAAACGGGCGGATTCTACCCGCATCGGCACCGGTTTCTCGAGATGATTGCCCATCATCACCAGATTCACGGAATAAGAGACCAGTTCTATATAAACAATACGCCTGTAAGGGCGCGTCCGTTCGAATCGAGCTAACATCCACGAATCGCCAAGACCGAGTGGTGTTCCCGAGGTCCGCAAATGACCGTTAGAACCGACAAGCACGGCGATCTTCTGGTGATCACGATCGACCGGCCCGAGGTCCGCAACGCCATCGACCATGCCACGGCCAATGCGTTGGCGGATGCGTTTCGCGCGTTCGACGCCGACAGGCAGCGCTCGGCATGCGTCCTCACGGGTGCCGGCGGCCACTTCTGTGCCGGTGCGGATCTCAAGGCCGTGGCGGCCGGGAGAGGCAACCGGGTGACTCTGGAAGGGGACGGGCCGCTCGGTCCGACGCGAATGACCTTGTCGAAACCGGTCATCGCCGCCGTGGAGGGGTATGCGGTTGCGGGCGGCCTCGAACTCGCGCTGTGGTGCGACCTGCGGGTGGCGGCGCGTTCTGCCGTGTTCGGCGTCTACAACCGGCGCTGGGGTGTCCCGTTGGTGGATGGCGGAACGGTCCGGCTACCCCGCCTGATCGGTCAAAGCCACGCGATGGACATGATCCTGACTGGCCGGGGTGTTGGCGGCGAAGAGGCCCGAGGAATCGGCCTGGCAAACCGGCTGACCGACGACGGCGAGGCGCTACATGAAGCGGTCCGCCTCGCAGAGACCCTGACGCGGTTTCCTCAGCGCTGCCTGCGCAGCGACCGGCGCTCCGTGCTCACCCAATGGGGCAAGCCGATTCCCGATGCGCTGCAGCAGGAGACGTTGCTCGGGCGCGAGGTGATCAAATCCGGCGAGACCATACACGGCGCGACCCGGTTCAACGAAGGCGCTGGCCGACACGGCGACTTTTCCGACATCTAACCTATCCGATCAACCGTTACGCGAGGAGAACGCAATGGCTTTCCGTGGACTCGACAATGCCCAGTTCGGCGTCACCATGTTCCCTACCGACACCGCCATCGGCCCGGTGGAGGTCGCCCGGGCCGTGGAGGAACGTGGCTTCGACAGCCTGTTCTTTCCCGAACACACCCACATCCCGGCCAGTCGCGCGACGCCGTTCCCGGGCGGCGGCGAACTGCCGGAGATGTATTGGCGCGCCCACGATCCCTTCGTCGCGTTGGGGGCGGCCGCGGCAGCCACCGAGCGAATCCGGCTGGGCACCGGCATCTGCCTGGTCATCGAACGCGATCCCATCACGCTGGCCAAGGAGATCGCGTCCCTCGACACGATATCCGACGGTCGCGCCACCATCGGCATCGGCGCCGGGTGGAACCGGGAGGAAATGGAAAACCACGGCGCCGACTACAAGAGCCGCTGGGCCGTGGTCCGCGAGAAGGTCCTCGCCATGCGCGAGATCTGGAACAACGAGGAGGCCGAGTTCCACGGCGAACACGTCGACTTCGACCCCATCTGGTCCTACCCGAAGCCTATCCAGGAGAACGGTCCGCCGATCTGGATCGGTGCCAACTCGAGGTGGGTCTTCGACCGCATCGCCGACTACGGCGACGGTTGGATGCCCATCGGCGGCCTCGGATCCGGAAACATGGAACGCCTGAAGGAAGCGGTCGAAGCCCACGGGCGCCGGCTGGAAGATATCGACTTGGCGTTGTTCGGCGCGCCACCGGACGCCGGCGAAGTCCGCGGTCGGATCGGGCAAGGCTTCGACCAGGTGATCTTCGTCGTGCCGCCGGCGAAAGAGGACGTCGTCGTGCCCTTGCTGGACCGCTACGCAGCCGTCGTCGAAGAGGTGAAGGCAGGATAGGACGTAGTCCCGAGCGCTATCGGTCATCGCGACGGGACGCCACGAAGGCGTCTCCTACGGTGCCAACTGGGCGTCGTAGCCCGCTTCCCTCAATGTCTTGACCACGACCTCGACCTGCTCTTCGCCGCGCATCTGGAGCACGAACTCGATTCGGGTCGCACGTACCGACGACGCCCCGAACGCGCGCTGGTGGACGACGTCGACGATGTTGCTGTCCAGATCGCCGAGTATTCCCGTGAGATGCGCCAAGGTGCCAGGGACGTCGGGCGTCTCCACGGCAAGCCGCACCAGCCGCTTGGTGCGCACCAGACCTCGCTGCAGCACGGACGACAGGATCATCATGTCGATGTTGCCCCCGGTCAGGATCAGCGCCGTCTTTCCCACCGCCAGCGACCGGTCCACCATGACGGCCGCGAGCGCCGCCGCCCCGGCCCCCTCCGTCACGGTTTTCTCAACCTCGAGAAGTTTGAAGACGGCGGCTTCAATGTCGTGTTCGCTGACGGTCACCATTCGATCAACGTGCTCGCGGATGATCGCCATCGTCTTGATCCCCGGCGTCTCGACGGCGATCCCCTCGGCCACCGTCCCAGGCTTTCCCGGTGCCGGCTTCCGGCCGTTGAAGATGTCCGCCGCCGCGCTGAACCGGTCCGCCTGCACACCGACGATCGCGACCCTGGGCCTTAGCGCCTTGGCCGCGACTGCGGTGCCGGCGATCAGGCCACCTCCGCCGACGGGAGCGATGATGGTGTCGAGGTTGGGCACTTGCTCGAACATCTCGATGCCCAGCGTGCCCTGCCCGGCAATAACGGCCTCGTCATCGAACGGGTGGATGAGCGTGTAGCCCCTCTCCTTGGCGAGACGCTTGGTGAAGTCCAAGGTCTCGGCGAACTGGTTGCCGTGCAGAATGACCTCGGCACCGAAGACCCGTGTCTGTTCGACCTTCGCGTTGGGCGTGTGGCGCGGCATGACGATGCAGACCGGAATGTTGAGCCTCGCCCCGTGATAGGCGAGTGCCTGGGCGTGGTTGCCCGCGGACATCGCCGTCACGCCACCGGCACGCTCGGCGTCGCCGAGGAGCAGGAGCCGGTTCAACGCGCCGCGTTCCTTGAAGGAAGCGGTGAACTGCTGGTTTTCGAACTTAAGGTAGATGTCGGCGCCGAGTTGCGCCGACAGCGTCTCGGACCTCACGAGCGGGGTGCAGACTACGCTGTCGCCAAGCCGCATGCGAGCCGCCTTGACCGCATCAAGCGTTACCGGCTTGGCATCCATCCCACACTCCTTGGAGCGAGATCCCGCGAAGAGGTGTCAAGAAGCCGAACGGGTCGGGTTCGTCCCGACGGCTGTGCTATTTTGCTCGGCGCGATTATACGCATCGGACTGGGTCATGACGGGCACCGGCCCCGCACAAAAGCACCTTCTCCTCGTCTACCACTCGATGGGCGGGAGCACGGAGTCCATGGCCCAAGCCGTGTATCAGGGTGCCACCGATGCGCTGATCGAGGGTGTCGACGTCCGCTTCAAGCGAGCCTTCGACGCCGGACCCGAAGATCTCCTCTGGGCACATGCCTTGATTCTCGGGACGCCCGAGAACTTCGGCTACATGTCCGGGGCCATGAAGGATTTCCTCGATCGCACCTTCTATCCCGTGGAAGGCAAGCTGCAACCCCTCCCCTACGCGATGTTTATCAGCGCCGGCAACGACGGTCAGGGGGCACTCACCGCGATCCGGCGCATCGCCAACGGCTATCCATTCACGGAGGTGCAGGATCCGGTGATCGCCGCGGGAGGCGTGGAGGACACCCACTTGGAGGCCTGCCGGGAACTGGGCATGGCCCTCGCGGCGGGACTCGAGGCCGGCATTTATTGATGCCGACCGTCCCTGGCTGCTAATTCCGGTTCAATCCGACTGCGAATCCGCTTATGACAAATCGTTTCTTCGCAACACGATTGGACGGGCGTTAGTTTCGCAGTTGAGGAACTCCGAAACCCTTACAGAAGGAGGCTTAAGCGATGGGCGTTTTCCAACACGTGCTGGTTGGCCTCGACATGCATCAACGCACGGCCGACGCTGTCCTCGCACGAGCGTGCGAGCTTGCCGACCCGAACCGCATAGAAGCCGTGCATGCCTGCAACCGGTTTCACCACGAACACCACGACTACCCCCAAGGCAACTTCGACACCTCCGAAGCCCTCGACGAAGCCATCGCTCGCCAAGCCGACCGTTACCTAAAGCAGGTCGGTGCCAAACGCGGAATCAACCGGGTCCGCGTCTTGGACGGCTCGGCCGCTGATGCCTTACATACCTATGCACGGGAGAGCTCGGATCTTGTGGTGGTCGGCAGCCACGGACACCACGGTGCGCGGACGCTGTTCGGGTCGACATCCAACGCAATGATCCACGGCACCCCCTGCGACGTCCTTGCGGTGCACATCGACGAAAAACACGACGGCGAACTACCACGCTACGAGAAGGTCCTTGCCGCCGTCGACCTCGGCGACGAGTCGTTCCAGGTCATGGAGGAAGCGAATCGCGTGGCGCTGCATTGCAGCGCGGAACTGGCGGTGTGCAATGTCACCCACACGCCCCACGAAGTCGTGATGGACGAAGCCGCGGAGCGACTGGGTCATTTGGCCGACAGCTATGGCATCGAGGACGAGAACGTCTTTGAGGTGGTCGGCAACGTCGCACACCGGGTCCACGATCTCGCCATGAAGATCGGTGCCGATCTCATTGTGGTCGGCACCCATGGCAAGCACGGTCTGCAGCTACTCACGGGTTCGACCGCGAATGCGATGTTGCACGGCGCCCGGTGCGACGTGCTGGCGGTGCGGGTCCGCTGACGCAGACGCCTTCCCTGTCACAGAAGTCGCAAACGGGACGGGACAAGCCCGTGCCCTACGGGTCGTCCAATCGAGATGGCGCGTGTCGCCGTAGGGGCGACCCTTGTGGTCGCCCGCACAGCACATGCTGGCTTCTCGTCAACGGGACGGGACAAGCCCGTCCCCTACGGTCTACTCCCCCCGCAGCGCCACGGTGATCGGCAGTAGCGCCGCGCGGATCGCTGGTAGCAGGCCGCCGACCGCGCCGAGGCCTAGAGCCCAGACCAGCCCGTCGCGGAGCAGTTCGGGCGTCACGGCGAAGTCGAAGGCGATCTGCGAGAACGACGCGTTGCTCAGCGTCGAGACCGTGTAGCCGTTGAAGCCAAAGTACGAGACCGCGGCACCAAGTACGCCGCCGAGAAGCGCGAGCGCCATCGACTCGATCATCACCGACGCAACCACCGGGAACCGACCGAATCCAAGCGCGCGAAGCGTCGCGATCTCGACGGTGCGGCTGACGACCGCGGCGTACATGGTATTGAGTGCCGCAAACACCGCACCGATGGCCATGATGATCGCGACGGCGTACCCGAACGTCCGGATGGTGTTCGTTAGCCCGCCTCCCTGGCGTGCGAAGAACTCGATCTCCCCGTAGAGCTTCAGATCCAGACGCGGGTCGTTTTCGATCAGCTCGGCGAGTTCGCCGACTCGCTGTGGCGAGTCGAGCCGCAGGCGAATTGAGCTCGCGCCGCCGTCGAGGCGAAAAGCCGATTGGGCCACGGGAAG
The DNA here is from genome assembly GCA_026705345.1 of Gammaproteobacteria bacterium. GTDB lineage: Bacteria > Pseudomonadota > Gammaproteobacteria > Pseudomonadales > Azotimanducaceae > VXYL01. The sequence continues at coordinate 33,876 of JAPPAV010000143.1, read as the reverse complement.
ATCCACCCACAGTTCGGACTCGTAGGCGGAACCGTCGGCCTCGAAGATGCCCACGATGGTCCACTCGGACTGGCGCAGGCGAACCGTTTCGCCGATGTCGATCCCGGCGAATTCGGCGTGCGCACCACGACCGGCAATGATCTCGCCCCGGCCCGGATCGAAGGGTCGTCCCTCCACGATCGCCACTTCGTCGTGCAACGCGAAGGCGTCCCCGGAAACACCCCGCACGATCAGGTTGGCGTCGGTGCCGGTGGAGCGCTTCGGCACGTCGGCCACCATGTAGAGCTCCGGGCTCGCCTCGACGATTCCCGGCATGCCGGCGACCACGTTGATCGTCTGCGTGTCCATGAAACTGGAGAGCTCGTTGTCCGAGCCGCCGCGCAGGACCACCGCGCGTGTGGGGTCGCCGCCTCGATCAAGGGTGCTCTGGAAACCCGACGCCATGGCCAGGATCGCCACCAGGACCCCCACGACGCCGCCGATGCCGACGACGATCACCGAGGAACTGCCCAAGCGGTTCGGGAGGTTCCTGAGGTTCATCGCCGTGACTTCGAACACTTGGGCGAACATCGGCGTCATCTCCTCCTGAGGGCGTCGGCGATGGTCAAGCGCCGCGCACTCCATGCGGGCACGGCGCCCACCACGACGCCAAGCAGCGCCGCCACGCCCACGCCGGCGGCGGCGACGGGCAAGGACATGCCGAAGGCGCCGGGCGCGAACTGCTGGGCGAACGAATTGGCAACCGGCGCCAAGAGCGCCGCCAAGCCAATTCCCAAGAGGCCGCCCAGCGTACACATCAATACCGACTCGCCAAGCACGTACCAGGCAACCCGGTTGTTGCCGAAACCCAGGGTCTTGAGCACGGCGAGTTCCGGAATGCGTTCCCGCAACGCTTGTGCCATGGTGTTCCCGGTTAGGAGCAACACGGTGAAGAAGACCGCGGAGAGAATCCCCGTGGCCATCAGGCCGATGTCGCCGATCTGGGCGGCGAAAGCGCGACCGAACTCGTCCTCCGTACCGGTCTTGGTCGGGTTCTGCGAGTTTTCGAACAAGGCGTCGATAGCGTTCCCGACTTCCGGGGCGCGGTCGGCGTCGGCAATGCGCACGGTCCACCAACCGATCGTCCCCGGGGCATAGCCGCGGGCTTCGTCGAAGAAATCGTAGTGGAACAGCAACGTGCTGCCCTGACTTCCCACGTCGCTCGTGTAGGATCCCACGAGATCGAACACCCAGTTCCGGTTGCCGTCCCGCATCGGCCAGATGTCGGCCTCGATGGGGATCTTGTCGCCGATCTGCCAGCCGAATCTCTGCATGAGATCCGCCGAGGCCACCGCACCGGTCCGGGTCTGTTCGAACGCATCGAGTTCGACGGGGTCGATTACGCTTTCGGGATACATGTCGAAAAACGCTCGCGGCTCTACCGGGAACTTGGCAAAGAAGTTCGACGGATCCTGGTAGTTGCCGCCGAACCAGGTCGAGTGCGTCACGGCCTCGACGCCGTCGACCGTCAGCATCGCGTTGCGCTGGCTGATTGGCAGCAGGTCGATGATCGCGTACTTGCCGGTGACAACCAGTCTGTCGGCACTCGCGCCTTCCGCCGGGCCGGCCGCGAACCAGATCGCGAGGGTGCGGAGCAGCCCGAACAGCAGGAACGCCACCAGCACCGACAGCAGGGTGAGATAGGTGCGGATCGGATGGCGGTGCAGGTTCGCCCAGACGAGACGGAAGTTGCTCATGCCGCCATCTCCCGGACCAGCTTGCCCTTGTCGAGGTGCAGGACACGTTTGGCGTGGTCCGCCGCCTTCGGGTCGTGGGTCACCATGATCACCGTCTTGCCGTGATCGCGGTTGAGTATCTGTAGTAGATCGAGGATCGCCTCGGCATTCTCACGATCAAGGTCGCCGGTGGGCTCGTCGCAGACCAGGATGGGCGGGTCGGCCACGATGGCCCGGGCGATGGCCACGCGCTGTTGCTGACCGCCGGACAGTTCCCCCGGCTTGTGGCCGGCACGGTCGTCGAGGCCAACGACGGACAACGCCGTCTGTGCGTTCCTGCGGCGCTGCTTGCCCGAAAGCTTGGTCAAGAGGAGGGGCAGTTCGACGTTGCGCTGGGCATTCAATACCGGCAGAAGATTGTAGAACTGGAAGACGAAGCCGATGGTGGCGGCTCGCCAGCGCGCCAGGTCGCGGTTCGAGAGTTCGTCGAGATTCCGATCGGCCACGACCACTTTGCCAGCGGTCGCGCCGTCAAGTCCGCCGATAATGTTCAAGAGCGTCGTCTTGCCGCTCCCGGACGGCCCCATGAGCGCCACGAAGTCGCCCTCGTCCACGCCGAGGTCGATCCCCATCAGCACCTCGACCGCCTCGCGAGCCTTCATGAAGGTCTTGTGGACGTCTGTCAGCTCGATGATTGCCACCTGCTTACTCCTCTCAAGCCGATACCGGTTCGTCGTACATCATGCGGTCGTCGGTCAGTAGGCCACATTCACCTGAAGCCCGTCCCGCAATACTCCCTCTAGCGCGGCGCCAAACGACTTGACGACCCGCTCGCCATCCCGCAAACCGTCGGTGATTCGCACCCGAGACCCTTCGGGCGGAGCCGCGACAACGCTACGCCGCTCCAGGAACGAGGCGCCCTTGGACGGATCCGCCACAACCACCCAGACGTGGCGGTCGTCGGCGCCGCCGACAAGTGCCGTGCGCGGTATCTCCACACCGGGGACCGGGCCGACCTCGTTGGCGCGATCAGTATCTTCGTCGAGGAAAGCCACGCTGACGCCCATGTCCGGCAGGATGCGCGGATCCCGGGATTTGAAGCCGACGCGGACCCGGACGGTTGCTTTGCCGCGGTCGGCGGCGGGAATCTTCGCGATGACCTCCGCCGAGATGTCGAGATCGGGATAGGCATTGAGCTTGGCCGTCACGCCTTGCCCCGGCCGGACCCGGTTGATGTAGGCCTCGTTGACGTCGACCTCCACCTCCAGGGAGTCCATGTCGACGATGGTACAGATGCCCGTGCGGGTAAAGCCGCCGCCCGCCGACACCGGCGAGATCATTTCACCCGGTTGTGCGGCCTTGGCGATCACCACCCCGGCGAACGGCGCCCGAATCTCCATGTCCTCGACCAGCAGCCGCTGGACTTCGACACCCCGGCGAGCGATTTCCAATTGCCGCTCCGCGTACTCGAACCGCGCCTCAAGTCCTTCCAAGGCGATGCGATTTCGATCCAGCTCCGCTTGGCTCGCCAACTCACGTTCAGCAAGATTCCTAGTCCGCTCGAAATCGAGCCTGGCTTGCTCGATGGAAGTCCTGATTTCGTCGAGAGCGGTCTCGGCGGCCGCGAGCTGGGACTCCTGCAGCGCCAATTGCGCCCGGGGCAGACTGGCATCGAGGGTTGCGAGAAGCTGGCCCGCTTCCACTCTCATGCCCTCTTCCACCAGCACCTCAAGGACCTTGCCGGTCGCCTTGGAGCTCACCGTGGCTTTGCGCCTCGCCACCACGTACCCGGTGGCATTGAGCACCGACGCGGCAACCCCGCCCGTCCGGGCCGTCGCGGTCTCCACCTCGATCGTCGCAGCACCGCGGATTAGGGGCACCCCGAACGCCCAGGCGACGACCGCGAGACCCCCGACGACCGCCAACGGGATGAGTATCTTCAACGGTCGGCCAACGCGACGCGGCGCGGTGCGGTCGATCTTCAGTTCGTCGAGAAGGGCTTTCTTGTCCATGGTGCGACGGGGCTTGCGACCCCCGCTCTGGTCAACCGGCAGCCAGGGAGTAACCCGGATCCGCGAGCGCGTTGAACTCGTCGAGAATGCGCATTCCGTCGTCGGCTTCGAGAATCTGCTTCCTCAGCGCCTGGTAGGTGTTTTCCGCCGCCAGCCGAGGCTGATCCACCGTCGCCCAACGCACGAGGCCCGTCCAGAACGGGTCGATAAGTTCCTCACCTCGGACGGTGCCGCCGTCGACCGTGTTCAGGGTCACCTCGCGAAGCTCTCCGAGATAAAGGCGCAGTGACTCGACGTGGATCTCCTCGTCGGTGCGGATTCGCTCGACGATCATCGCGGCTTCTTCGGCTTCGGCGCGTCGGTCAGTGAATAGCGTTGGAGTTCGGAGGATCGCCTGGGTGCTGGCGAACCCGATCTCGGCACGAAACTCAATGAGGAGCAGGTTCATGAGGAAGCCGAGCAGCATCTCGTAGGGCATTTCGATATGCGGCATGCGTCGGGCCGGCGCCTTCCCGTCGGCTTCGGGTCGCGAGATGGCCCCCGGTGGCTCCACATCGGGATGCGCGTACGGCCCGAAGGCGAGATCCCGGGCCACGAACCACATCACGTCGTGGCCGCCGACGCCCTTCTCCGGCTCGCCGCCCTCGTCGATCCCGTGGGCCGTGAGCAAGCCTTTGCCCAAGTGGCCGATCGACATGTCGCCGATGTCCTCGACGATCAGGCTCTGTAGGTCCGGCAAGGGCATCTGGGCGATCATGCGCCCCCGGCCCTCGATCTTGCCGGTGATGGTCAGCCCGTTCCAGAACGGTCGCGTGACGCCGTGCTCGATCAACAGGCACTGCTGGGCGTAGTTGGGCACGCGTGGCCCGGTGAGCAGCGACGAGTCGGCTTCGAGCAGATCACCGCCACGCTCGCGAAGCTCCACCGTCCAGTTGTCGAGGGCTTTGCGACGACCCTTCGACCGCGGCGGGATGTAGGTGCCCTCGGCATCGAACCCGCCGTGCAGGCGCTGGTCGCCGATCCGGTGCGGGGTTGCGAAGTCGTGGTCTGAAAGGAGTTCCGACTCGCTGAACCTCAACTGCCGACCGGTCATTGGCAGGACTCCTCATAGCCCGGACGCTGCTCGGGAAGGCACAAGTATAGAACCGTTAGTCCTCGTGCGGGCGACGCGCTGGCAACAACGACCCGCTCGGGACGGGAGCCAAGCCCGTCCCCTACGCCCGGTTCCCGCTCGTTGGGACGCCGACCGAGGTCGGTTCGACTGGGCCGTGGACTGCCACGGCGCACGCCCCCAACGGCTGTCGGCCTAGCAAGGGACGCTTTAACGTCACGCGCGCGGAATCTACACTGCTCCCTGCTGTGTTCATCGGAGACGCCCCATGAAGACGCCCCAGAGCCGGTCCGGCACTTCGCTCCGCTATGTTCCGGGTTCGCCTCCCGCCCAGCCACACCGACCCGCCATGGAAGGACTCGTCTCGGTGCTGTCTGTCCTTTGCATCGCCGTGGGTGGCCAAGTCCTGCTCGCCGACGACACCGTGATCCGAAACGCCCAGGTGCTCACCATGCTGGACGGTCCCGAGTACCGTCAGATGGACCTCGTGGTTCGGGACGGCGTGTTCGCCAACGAGGCGGCTGCGGCAGACGCTGCGGTCATCGACGCCGCCGGCAAGTTCGTGATCCCCGGGCTCACCGAAATGCACGCCCACGTACCGGTGGTGCGTTTCGACCAGGGCGGCGAGCGCTACCGCGAGGACGTGCTGTTCCTCTGGGTCGCCAACGGCGTGACGCTGGCCCGCGGCATGATGGGCCATCCGAGCCATCTCGAACTGCGCGAAGCGCTCGAAGCCAACGAAGTTCTCGGACCGCGACTAATCACTTCGGGTCCGTCGTTCAGTGGCCGCGACCGCACAGTGGATGGCGCCTCAAGCCGGGTCCGCGAGCAGAGGGCGGCCGGCTACGACCTGCTTAAAATCCATCCCGGTTTGCCAGCGGAGGTGTTCCATTCCGTAGCGTCCACCGCCAACGACGAAGGAATCGAGTTCTCCGGCCACGTCACCGGCTCCGTCGGGCTGATCGCGAGCCTGGAGGCCGGACAGCGCACCATCGACCACCTCGACGGTTTCGTCGAGACCTTGGTCGAGTCGGAACGCCTGTCGAACCGCAATCCCTCGTGGTTCGGTGCAGATCTCGCCTACGAGGCTGATGAAACCCGCATCGAGGCGACGCTCGACGCCCTGCTGGAGTCGGGTGCCGCGCTTGTCCCGACAGAGACCCTGCTGGAAAACGTCGCCGGCTCGCTCACGGAGCTGCAGTCCCGCGACGAGTACGACTACCTTCCACCCAACCTGCGAACCGGCTATTCCAACGCCGTGAGGGGCTCGGCGAACGCCTTCACGGCAGACTCCGCCAAGACTTTTCTCGACCTGCGCAAAAGGCTGATCGGCGCTGCCTTTCGCGCCGGGGTCCCGGTTCTCCTAGGATCGGACTCGCCGCAGATCTTCAACGTGCCGGGGTTTTCCATTCACCACGAACTCGAGGCCATGGCCGAGGCCGGCTTGAGTCCCTTCGAAGCCCTCGTTACCGGGACGACCGCACCCGCCGAGTTCTACGGTCAGGACCACCGGTGGGGCAGCATCGCCCCGGGCCGGTCGGCAGACCTGATCGTGCTCCGAGACGATCCGCTCGCGGACATCGCCAACACCCGTTCGATCGACGCCGTCATGGTTCGCGGTCGTTATCTCTCCCGGGAGGAACTCGACGCGGGACTGGCCGACATCCGAGAACGCTATCGTTCCCCACCCGACGATGCGTAAACTTCGCTCGATCCATCCATCACTCGGAGCAAGGGCATGGCGATAGAAGAAGGCAAGGCGGCACCGCAATTCACCTTGAACGATGCGGACGGCAACGAGGTGGCGTTGAAGGACTTGAAGGGCAAGCACGTCGTCGTCTACTTCTACCCGCGCGACGACACGCCGGGTTGCACCAAGGAGGCCTGCGGCTTCCGCGACTATTGGCAGGAGATCCAGGACGCCGACACGGTCGTCCTCGGCATCTCGCCGGACTCCGAGGCATCGCACCAGAAATTCCGGGACAAGTACGAACTGCCGTTCACGCTGTTGTCCGACCCGGACCGCAAGGTGATGACCAAGTACGGTGCCTATGGCGAAAAGATGATGTACGGCAAGAAGACCATGGGCGTCATTCGTTCCACGGTGCTCATCGGTCCGAACGGCAAGGTCGTCAAGCATTGGCGTCGGGTGGCGAAGGCAGCCGACCATCCGCGCAAGGTGCTCGAGGTCCTGACCGCGTAGCAGCCCACCGTCCGTCCGCCAAGAGGGCGGTCACCGTGCCGCAATCCGGCGACACCCGCAGGACCGGTCGGCGAATGCGCGCTGTTGCCGGCGCGCTGTCCGCCGCGCCCATCGGATTTGCCGCGGGCGCCCTGCTCGGCGTTCGCTACGTGGCCGTTCAAGGCGGTGCCGGCGTCTCGGGAGCCGCGGCTTTCGCAGTTCTCCTCGCCGCACTCGTCATCGCCCTGCTCGCGGCCATCGCGATGGGGATCGTCACGGCATACCTGCCGCCGAAACCTGCGCGGGTGACAACCATCGTCGCCGGCGGGATCTCCCTCGCCATACTCGTCTATGTGGTGCAGGACTTCGTCGTACACCGCATCGAACGGGCCCGGGCATTCGATGTCGCCTACGCCCGCGTGCCGTCGTTCGAACTGGCGCTCACCGCCACCGACCGGCAGCGCCGTCCCTTCTCGACGCTCGCCTTCGAGGCCGACCGCCAATCGGACACACGCGACTACGAAGCGCTGCGCCCAGGTGGTTGGTTCTGTCGCGGCGGCGGCCGTCGCCAAGACAGCCTCGCCCTTTACCAAGGCATTCGCGCGGCCGAGAAGGACCCCGCAGCCGAAGGACCGTGCTACCGCCGCGCCACCTGGCGAGTCGCCGACGAAGAACCCGTCAGGGAGCGGTGCGCCGACAAGGGCGAAGGTTTCGACGTACTGTTCGCGGCAGCCGACGAGATGATCGATTCGACCGAGCGCTACGCTTCCTGCCGTCAGGCGTCCGATTTGCAGTCCCGCAACGGCGCTGCCACCATCGACGGCTGACGCCGTTTCGACGGTAATCGGGGAGGGACTCATGAAGTTCGGCATCTTCTACGAGCACCAGTTGCCGAGGGACTGGGCACCAGACAGCGAGCACAAGCTCTTGAAGGACTCCCTCGAACAGATCGAGTTGGCCGACAAGCTCGGCTTCGACTACGCCTGGGAGGTCGAGCACCACTTCCTGGAGGAGTACTCGCATTCCTCCGCCCCCGAGGTCTTCCTGGCGGCCGCCAGCCAGCGCACCAAGGACATCCGCCTAGGCCATGGCATCGTCCAGATGACCACGAACCACCCGGCCCGCGTCGCGGAGAAGATCGCCACCCTGGACCTCGTCTCGGACGGGCGCGTCGAACTCGGCCTCGGCGAAGGCGCGTCCGTCACCGAGCTCCATCCCTTCAACCTGCGTTTCCGGGACAAGCGCGACGTGTGGGAGGACGCGGTGCGCTGTACGCTGCCGATGTTCTGGAACCACGGCTGGGAATACGACGGCGAGTACTTCAAGTTCCCGCTGCGCGCGGTCGTCCCGAAACCGCTGCAGAAGCCCCACCCGCCCCTTTGGATCGCCTGCTCGCAACTCGACACCGTGCGCTACGCCGCGCACCGGGGCATGGGATCGCTTTGCTTCAAGTTCGTCAGCCTCGATGCGGCCCGCGCATGGGTGAACGCCTACTACAACACCTTCATCCGGGACCTCGAGAAGCTCGAGGACTACCAGACCAATCCGAACATCGCCGTCGTGTCGGGATTCATGTGCGCCGAGACTGACGAAGAGGCGTGGCAGAAGGCCGACGGCTGGACCTTCTTCCAGTTCGCCCTGCAGCTATACAACAAGGAAGGTCCGTTCGAGCCCGGCACCATGAACTTCTGGCAGCGCTACCAGGAGTGGAAGCAGACTCCCGAAGGGCAGAAACGAACCGGCAGTGAGCTGATTGGCTCCCCGGACACGATCCGTGGCCGGCTGCGCGAACTGGAGCAGGCCAACATCGACCAGGTCATCCTGCTGAACCAGGCGGGCAAGAACACCCACGAAGACATCTGTTCGAGTCTCGAACTCTTCGCGCGGGAAGTGATGCCCGAGTTCCAGGCCCGCCACGGTGAACAGGAGCGCTGGAAAGCGGCGGTACTCGCCGGCGAAATCGAACTCGAGGATATCGACACCGATCCGTACAACTTCACGGCCCGGGGCAAGCCGAGCAAACCATCCAGCAAGGAGGCCCGCAACATGATCTCCGGCGTCACGGGCCGCCCCGGCGCTCAGACCGTCGCATGACCGAGGCGACACGCACCGCGTTGGTCACCGGCGCGTCCGCCGGCCTCGGTGCCGAGTTCGCCCGCCAACTCGCTGCCGGGGGACACGACATCGTCGCGGTCGCACGCCGCCGGGACCGCCTCGACCAACTGGCCGAGGAGCTGCGCGATGGCCACGATGCGAGGGTTGAAGTAGTCACGGCCGACCTTGCCGATATCCACGCGCCGCGGATGATCGCCGACAAGGTCGCGGAACTGGGACTCGATGTCGACTACCTGGTCAACAACGCGGGATCCGCCGGCCCGGAACTCATCGAGGACCGCGATTGGGGGGCGCACGCGTCGTTCCTCCAGTTGATGATGACGTCGATGGCCCACCTCTGCCATCTGTTCGCGCCGGGCATGGCCGAGCGGGGCTACGGGCGCATCATCAACGTGTCCTCCGTCGCCGGTCGCATCGCGCGCGCCCGGGACACCAACTACGGGCCGACCAAGGCGTACGTGGTCGCGCTGTCGGAAGCGCTGCATCTAACCCTCAAGGACCAGGGCGTTCACGTTTGCGCGCTGTGCCCCGGCTTCACGCACACCGAGTTCCACGAAGTCGCCGACATGCTCGACATGAAGGCCTCGTCTCCCGGGTTCATGTGGTACGACGCCGATGTCGTCGTACGGGAGGGATTGGCCGCCGTCGAGAAAGGCAAATGCGTGTACGTGTCGGGACGAATCTACCGGTGGATCGATCCGATGCTGCAGTCAGTCTTCCTAAGAAGGCTGATCCGCCGGTTCACGGCTCGTTGACGACCGATGGGTAGTCCCGCTTCAGAGCGGCCCCAATCACGCAGTTTCCGGTCCTTCGACGGCACGCGCCTGGTCTACTACGTCCATGCCGACGACGGTGAAGGCGACGCTGTGATCCTGCTCCATGGCCTGCTTTCGAGTGCTCGCGCACTGCACGGCCTAGGGAATTCGCTCGCCGCGAGGGGAATACGCCCGTTCTCGCTCGATCTACGCGCCCATGGTCGCTCCGAGGCACCACGCGACCCCGGCGCCTACCGGGACCAAGCCATGGCACGGGATGTCATCGCGCTGGGTGAACACCTCGGGCTTGCGGAATACGCGCTTTGCGCCTATGGCGTGGGTTCAGAGCTCACGTCCCGAGTCGTCAACCTCGGTGCCCCCGTGACCCGGGCGGTGATGTGCGGCTGGGGTGGACCGCCGTCTGATCTGCTCGATCAATACGCCTCGGAGGAGTGGGCACGTCAAGCCGAGCGCCTGGCGGAAGGATTTGAGGCCGACGAACCTTCCACGATCGCGGATCGTCAAGCCCAGGCGTGGCGCAACGCGGCCGACCGCGGAGGCGTCGACCGTCTTGCGCTTGCGGCTCGATTGCGGTCAGGCGACAGCGCCGAGCCGGGACTCGACCCCCGGGGGATCGGCATTCCCGTGCTGGCCATCTGCGGGGCCGAAGATGCCAGTCCGCACGCATTCGCGGAAGCGCTCCCCAATGCGACCGCCGTGGTGGTGGAAGGCGGGCATACCACTGCTGGTCGGGATCCGGCGTTGGCGAGGGCCGCCATCGAATTCCTCGCGGAGGATCGTGCGCCGGCTCGGCATCGTCGCGAGGCCGACTAGGTGCCTGTTTCGCCTCCGGGGATTTGCTCGTCGACCACGGTAACGGCAACCGTGATTGGTACCCGCTCCGGCGAATAGCAAGACTCGGCGTCACAGACCTGAATCCGCAGTTTGCCCGATACGTCAAACTCACCGGGCCGGGCATCTTCTTCGACGGTCAGGCGGGCCCGTATCACGGCGCCATCCTCAAAGACCGGCAGCGGGTCTACGGAGTACCACTCGATCACCTCGGTCGGTTGCGGATAGCTCACCTGTTCCCACACGACGCCGTCAACCGAATCGGGGAAAAACGTCGTTGGAATCAACGCGGGGTCCGTCGGCGAGTCCGAGTTAGCGTGCGTGCCGGGGGCCAGGTCCAACTCAATCTTCAGAAGGGCCTGCGCACCGGCTGGCAACTCCTTGGGATTGACAGATGCGATCACGCCGGCAAGAACGGCTTCTGTATCTTCCGCTCGCTCCGGATCCGGTACGACAACGTCCGAAACGCCCGCACTTGCCGGGCTCATCTCGGGCAGTAGCGATTCAATCTGCAGTTCCAGCGTCCTGACTCTCGTTCCCGAGATCGGCGGGAGTTCGAGCACTTTCCGCCCCTCCACATCCAGGAGGAAATTCGTCGGCATGCCACGGGCTTGGAACTCGGTCTTTGCGAACTCCATATCGCTTCTGAGCTGGATGAAATCGAATCCGTTGCCGTTGGCGTAAGGCAAGACGAACTGATCCTCTTCCGGGTGTACGTTGAGCGCAAGAATCTCGAACCCCTTGGGGCCGTACTCCTCCAGGACCTTCTGCAGCTCGGGGTTTTCGCCCCGACAAGGCCCGCAGAACGGGTACCAGAAGTTCAAGAGCACGACCTTGCCCTTGAAGTCCGACAATGACACCCGCGCGCCGTTGTCGTAACGCTCAAAGGAATAGTCCTCGATTTGCTCCGCGTCCTCCTCCAGCGCCTCCCTGATCTCAGCCTTTGTTGTGTTGTCATCCTTTCCGAGTTTCTTGGCGTAGACATGCGTCGCCGCCCAGACCCTGTCTGTCGGCTCCTTCGCCGCCTGCCGAAGCAGGTACTCATAGGCTTCATCGGTCTGACCGGCCCCGTCCAGCGCTTTGGCCTTGGTCTCATGGAAAACATTGGCGTTGACGTAACGTGGGATCGTTGTGCCCTCCAGCAACTCCACGGCCTGCTGATACTGGCCGTCCGCGATCAGTTCGCTACCCTTCATTACGTTTCGCTGGAACGTCAGCCGGTCGTTCCAGATTCCTGCGCTCCAGCCATCCGGTTCCTCGGCTGTTGCCGCAACCATCTGCTCTGCAAGGGCGAGGGCCTTTTCCGGATGCGACTCGGAGTACAGGTCCGCCAGCAGGGTCATTCCGGACGCGGACCAGCTAAAGTCCTCGGGCGGGTAGGTCGTGCGCAGCCGCTCATACAGTGCAATTTGCTCGCTGCGGTCCTCTGTTCGGTATGCGAGCCAATACAGAGCCTGCGCGCCGCGCTCGCTCTCGGGAAACCGTTCGGCAACTCCGAGGGACGCAATTCGTCCCAACGCCGGGTCGGTCTTGTTCAGTGTTGCCGCGTAGTAGAACGCTTTGTCGGGACTCTCTGGCGCTGTCTCAGCCGCTTTTCTCAAAAGCTCCAATTCCCGCTCCTTGTCGCCGCTCACATCGGCGATGAGCGCCAAGGTGCTGTAGCCGTCGGCAAGACCCGGATCCAGGGCGATCGCCTCGTTCGTGTACTGCAAGACCTTGTCGTAGTCCCGATACATGTGAAGCTCGCCAAGCGCCCACTTGTACGCTGCGATTTCGGACCAATCCTGTGACCACTCCTGGTATGTGGCTAGCAGCTTCTCAAAGGACTCATCGCCGGCGGCCATCATTGCCGCGTCGCGCGCGTCCTCATCCAGCTCGGCGCTGATTTCCGATCTGCCAAGATCCTGAACCGCCCGGATGAACTGCTGATGCGCTTTGGTGTTGTTGGGATCGAGTTCGATTGCGGCCCGGAAATGCGCAACAGCGTCATCGAGGTTTCGCTCCTGATAGGCTCGCTCACCCTCCTCATAGCTGGCCTCGGACGCAGCAGCAGCGTTACTCGGCGATTCATCGTTGCCGACTTCCTCTGCCCGAGGCGTCGCGGCAAGACAACCGCTCGCAATGACGAGAGTGCCGAATATTATTTTCCTGGCGAGCATTTGCTTGCCTCCTGTCGCAAGAAATCAGGTTTGAGCGTCTTCGAGAAGCGCCAGCACCCTGTTCGACTCGTCCTTGTACTCGCGAAATGCTGCCTTCTGTTCCGGCGTATCCAGCATCCCGCGCTCGTTCCAGAGTTCTTCGCGCCGCTGCTGCTGGCTGCGTACCATTTCCACGGCGGTTTCGCCATTGCCGTTGGCCGTGGCGGGGTCCATGCCGAATTCCAGGAGAACTTCCACCAGCGGGTAGTAGCCGTACATGGTCGCCAGATGCAGGGCGTTCATCCCCTGCTCGTCGGTCTCTCCCGGGTCCATGCCGTAGTCGAGAAACTCGCGCAGGAGCTCGGGGTCTTCATAGAACATCACCGCGCGCGGCAGGTAGTAGGTCGAACTGCTTATCGGTTGTGCGCCCGCCTCGAGAAGCGCGCGGGCGCAATGGTCGTCGCGTTCCCTGACGCTCCCCATCAGCCCCAGCCAGAGCGGCGTCGCACCGTCCGGATCGGGCTCATTGGCGACATCATAGTCCGGCTCGACTGCCACCAGGAACTCGTCGCAGCGTCCGATACCCAGCAGGTCATGCAAACTGATGTCGGGGTCATGCGACAGGATCAGTTCGATCAGCGCCTTCTGGCGAACGCTGGAGCGCTTGATCGCCGCAGACAACGGCGTACCGCCGTCTGCAAAGGGTTTGACTAGGAGATCCGGCCGATGTGGAAGCATGGCCTCGATATCCGCCAATTCGCGCGAGATGATGAAGTGCTGTCGGTACTCGTCCTGCTCGAGCATCGCGAGGCGCGTATCGAGCATGTCCCCGCCTTCAATCATCGTGATCAGGTACCGCTCATAGATCTCCCGCTTCTGCGGGCTGCCAATGCGGTCCTCTTCCCGACCTTCGTTGAAGAAGATGACGGTGGGAACCCCGTTGACCCGAAGCGCTTGGTAGATCTCGGGCGAATCATCGATGTCGAGTTTCACGACCTTGGCCTTGCCGGCCATCTCGGACGCCAGTTCGTCCACGATCGGGTCCACTTCCCTGCACGGCACGCACCAGGTGGCGGTGAAGTCCACCAGCACGGGCAAGTCCGACTCGAACACCTCGTGACGGAAATTCGCGTCGTTTACGTAAGCGGCGCCGTTTCCGGCCGGCTTACAGCCAATCGTCGCGAGCAGGGCGAGACTCGCGAGTGTCCACCTCGCGGCCGGGGTGCCGACTTGCAGGAAACAACGAACCGTAGCGCCCCCGATGCGGCCGACCGCGCGCCCTGACGGGCGCGTTAGGACCGCGCGCCCTGGCGGGCGGATTAGGGTCGCCCCTACGGAACCCTCTACCATGACAACTCCATCACGAAATCGACGAAGGTGATCCGGCGGCGAAAATCAACGTGTGCGGAATCCACGCCGTAGTAGCCGTCGAAAAAGGGGAAATCCGCATCGAAGGCATTCTGCATGCCAGCCGTAACGCGCCAAGGGGATTCGGGACGCGCGTACGTTCCTTGCAGGTCGACTGTCGTATAGCCGTCCACATCGGTTTGCAGTGCGCCGTTGTCGATATTCTCGTAGCTGCCGGCTCGGTTGATCGTCAGGTTGGCGCCCCAGGGTCCGAGCGACCAATCCAGGTATGCGCTGCCCTTTAGCTCGACAGGGCCCTGGTTCGTCCCTTCCTGTTCAACCGGATCAACACCCGGCCCCGAGACCGTTTCCAGCGTCAGCGTATTGGTTCCGAGAACGCCTACCCCAAACTCGCCCCGGGGCGTGTCGAACGCATATCGCACATCGAAGTCCAACGCCTCACTGGTCCTGGCGGACAGGTTGATGCTCTGCAGGGACAGGTACGTCAGAACGCCGTTCGCATCGCGCCTGATTTGGTCGGGAAACTGCTGCCAGTTCTCAAAGGCATACACCGGCGGCCAGCCGAATGCGCTACTCAAACTCCCAATCAGCCCCTCGAACTCCGTCTTGCTATAGGTCGCGGAGAGATACAGCCCAGATATTGAAGCGGGAGTGAACTCGAAACCAACCGTGGTGGTATCGGATGTCTGGGGCTGAAGATCGGGATTTCCGCCAAGGACGGTGGTGGGAAACACCGACGCGAACGGCCCGCCATTCTCAATGGGGTTGAGCGGATCAAGAAACCTGAAGAAGGTATAGGTATTCACCGGCCCGAACAGCTCCGGCAACGTTGCCGCCAGGAAAGCCTGACCCCATGTGGCGCGCAGCTTGAGGTCCTCCACCGGGTAGTAGACCACGCCAAGCTTGGTGACGAAGTCATCGAATGTTCGGTTGCTCGCCGGTTGCAGAATGCCCTCGAACGGCCCTTCGATCTCGTATTCGTCATAGCGGCCAGCCGCATACAGTCTCAATCCGTGGATGCCGGGGCGTGAGTTCGCATCCCCGATAAGCGGAGCCGAAAGCTCGAAAAACCAAGCCGAGTTTTCCGATTCCGGAACGATTTCCGGCGCCTCCGCTACACGGAACGTAAACGGATTCAATAGGAACGAGTCGAAATCGAGCGTATCGGTCCGCACCTCGGTTCCCACGGCCAAATCGACGGGCCCGCCGGCCAGTTCAAGAAGCGCGCCGGAAAGGCTCAGGCCAACGACCCGCTGGCGGCCCTCCCGCGCTCCTCGCGTGGCGTATTCCGAGAACTCGCTGAGCGTGGCGCGCTGCACGGTGCCATCGCCGAAAGGATTGATGGCCTCTGCCGGATCACTGCTGGCAAGCGCTGCCTGGAACGCGGCGCCGCGGTAGTTGAAGGAACCTGGATAGCCGCCGTACGGGTTGTCCACGCCGTAATTGGCAGAGAAGACGGCCGTCCAGCCCTGAATTGGCGTTTCCCAAGTCACCGACGTGCTTAGATTCACCCGATCGAGATCGGTCGTCCTCGCGAAACCCTCTAGCTTGCCATCCGCGATTTCGCGTTGAAACGCGTAGGCCATGTAGACCGTCTCGCCAAACGGGTTGTAGTAGTTGCTTGCTGGAACGGGACCGCTGAACGACGCGCCCACGGCCTCCAAAACGGAGTCTTGCCGGGCGTACGTTGCGGACAGGCTCAGCGCCAGACTCTCGCCGATGTCCTGCGTCACGCTCAGGTAGGCAGACAAGTGCTCTGAATATGGAATCGCTTCGCCGTTGGCGGTAGCCGAAAGCCCCTTTTGCAGGAGATTGAAGTTCCCGGATTGGGTCGCGACCTCCTCGTTGGATACCCATATGACGTCGTCCGGACTGAAGTTGGTGCCGTCGCCGGGCGGCAGGATCCCATAGGTCGTATTCGGCGGCGCGTTCGAAGGAAGTCCAAACCGCAGGAGATTGCCGGGTTGCCCGAAGGTGTTGGGGTAGAGTCTGCCGCCCTGCTCGCGGTAGTCCCCGTCCGTGTCGAGTCCGGCATCGCGTGCAAATACCGGATCGTCCTCGCGGTAACTCGCGGACGCAGTCACGTTGCCAGTGCTCCAGGAGAACCCGAAGGTCTGCTCGACAGCGGTTCGGTGTCCACCGGAACTGCTGTTTTCGTAGCGTACCGAGGTTTCCGACCCCCGGTAGTCCTTCTTCATGATGAAGTTGACCACGCCGCCCACGGCGTCGGAGCCGTACACGGCGCTGGCACCATCCGTCATCACTTCCACCCGGTCGATGGCGCTGAACGGGAGCGTGGATACGTCGGTGAAGGTGCCCCGCTCGGAGGGCGAGGCCGCCAAGCGCCTCCCGTTCACCAAGACCAGTGTCGACCCCTCACCCAGGCCGCGCAGATTGATCGTAACCGAGCCGATCTGGAACCGGGGCGAACGACCGTCGTAGCTGCCCCCGTTGGTGATCGTGGAGAAGTTCTGGGGCAGATAGCGGACGATATCCTCGACACTCGTGAGCCCACGGGCATCGATCTCGGGTCGGGTGATGACGACGATTGGAGAGGCTTCGGGCCCGGTCGGCAATCGGGTACCCGTTACGACGAGGAGCTCCTCCTTCAAATCCTCCTCGTCCTGTTCCGTCGCCCCGTCCGCGCCGACGCCCGACGAAGCGACCAGCACGGCGGCGAGGGTGGCCCCGATGCGTCGCAGTAGCGGTGTTCTCTCAATCTCGCGTTCTTCCATTGGTCCATCCTCCGTATTGCCCGGTTCAGCGGTCCCATCGAGTGAGATCTGCAAAACCCGTTTGTCGGAGAGGCCGCCTGCAATCCCCGTGCCCCGTAGCAGTGCTTCCACGGCTTGGGTCAAGGTGAAACGCCCAACGACCTCGTTGGCCTGCCGGCCCTGGGCAAGGTCGTAGGGGAACAGCACGACGGTGTCGGTCTGCTCGGCCAGCCGGGTCAGCGCCTCCGCCGCGTCCAACGACGGTATGTCGATGTCGTAGCGTGGCTCAGCGGTCGTGGCACCCCATGCCCACGAACAGCCGACGATCAAGAACGCCACCAGCATGGCATCGCCAACCGATGGCCCTCGTCCCCACCTGCCGGAACTCCCCAGGTACCGTCTCACCTGTCAAACGGCCTCGTCACCTATACGACTGCCGGGGGGACGCAACCCGCAACGGGATTTGGCATGGCCTCGGCAAAGTGCGACCGCCACCCGAGCCATCGCAGCTATCGGTCCGCGGTGATCTCGATGCGATCGTCGCCAATGCGGGTGACCCGCAGACCGAAGTTGGTCTCGAGGGCAGCGATCATGCCGTCGGTTTCACCCACGGCGATCCGTCCCCCGATCCGGATGGCTCTTACCTCGGGATCCGGGATGTCGACCGTGACCGTCGTGTAGCGGTTGATTTCCGCCACCACCTGCTCCAAGGGGTCGCCGGCGAATGTCAACAACCCGTCCCGCCAGCCGAGCCTTTTTTCGATGTCGATCGGCTCGACGGTCTGGATCTCGTCGATCACACCGGCGTGTCGTCCCGACCGCCTGATCGTCGTCTGCTGCCCGACACGCAACGTACCGAGCACTTGCAGTGCGTCGGCGGCAGGGTCGTGGTCAAGGAGACCCGCGGGTTGCGGTTGGTTGCGGGTAGCGGCGATCTCGACGCTTCCCTCGGTGACGAGCACATCCACGTCGCCGTCCTTGATGTGGACCGCGAACGCGGTGCCCACCGCTTGAATCCGACTGTTTCCTGCGTAGACCCGAAAGGGCCGTTCCCCGTTCCGCGCCACCGTGAAGTGAACTTCGCCCGCCTGCAGGTGGATGTCCCGGTTGCGCTCGCCGTACTCGACAGACAGCTGGGAGTTGGTGTTCAAGCGGGCTACGGAACCGTCGGCCAGTGTGATCGTCCGTTGCTGGCCGATGGCGGTTGCGTAATGCCCCTCGCTGTCGATCCCGCCGACCGCCTTGTCGACGCCGCTCGTGTTCGTGCCGATGAAAGGGGTGTCGGCGACGAAGACAGCGACACCTGCCAACACGGCCACGGCGGCGAGGCCGGCAACCATCGGAACCAGGCCGAGACGGGGTGCGCGCGTTCCTCCCGCCTGTCCGCGCCGGCCCACGTGTCCGGGCTTGTCCAGCGGAATGGCCAACTCGGTCAATACGTTGGCCCTACCCCAGAACCCCGCCAGGCTACGGAGTTCCCTGCCGTGTGCCGGGCTCGCGGCAAGCCACGTCTCGAGCTCCTCGCGCTCGTCGGGAGACAGCGTTTCATCGCCGTCGAGCCTGACGAGCCAAGCGCCTGCCTCTGCCTCGACGGTGCGTCGGTCGGGGAACTTGAGAATGGTCGGTCTCATCGTCTGTGTTCTTGCCCGACCAACGAGTCGAGCAGGGAACGTGACCTTCGCGCCGCTCCTTCGCGTCGCTTCACGTATGCCCGACAGGCGAGCACCCCTTTAAGCATGTATTTCTCCACCGAGCTGACAGACAAGGACATTCGTTCGGCGATCTCCTTGTGTGTCAGTCCGTAGACTTTGCGCAAGATGTACACCTGCTTACATTTCTCCGGCAAGTGAGCGACGGCCTCGCAATGCAAACCCAAGGATTCCTCGGCTTCGACCTCCTCCTGAAGCGGAGCCTCTCCCCGTAAGACTACCGCCGGGCCCAAATCATCAATCAAATCGGTCATCTGGCGCGATTTCTGGGTCAGCTTCGTGAGCGCCAGGTTCCTCGCCGACCGGTAGAGGTAGGCTTCCGGCTTGTCGATCTCCCTGCTCTGCTCGGCAACATAGGCCCGCAGGTACGCCTCCTGGGCGATGTCCTCGATATCCTCTCGTTGGGTTAAGAGACGACCGAGAAAGTTCCTGATCGAGCCGCTGTTCTCGACGAAAGCACGGGTGACTCCCGACAACCCCTTGCCCTTGCCCGCCCCGGTTTCGCTGGAATCCGCCATGGCAGCCTCGGTGACTCTCCCTCTCGGGCCCGCTTCCCCGCAACGCCCCAACGAAGCCCGATGCGGACCGGGCGCACGGACTAATCGGTGGACCGTCGCCGTAGCATAACGACCTCAGGGCCGGACCGTCGAGGTGGGTTCGCCTGCCGCCGAACGAATGGCGCTTGCGCGGCAGCTGTCCTAGCAGGTTTCCTGACGGTGACCACCTAGCCGTCTAGCTCCGCATCGGGCAATATGGCGAATCGATTCAAGAAGACCCCTTGGGAGGTTTGATGTTCATGGGTGAACGACCTAGTCGTCTGGTAATCGGTCGAACTGCCGCCATGCGACGAGCGGCCAGGCTGGCAATGATCATGACTGGCACGAGCTACCTTCTCGGCGGTTCCCACGCCCTGGGCGAAGAGGATTCCGAAGACCAGGATCAAGACGGCTTTATGCTGGAAGAGGTCATCGTGACCGCCGACCGGAAGGAACAGTCGTTGCTGGACACGCCCATCTCGGTGACCGCCTTCGACAGCGACATGATCGAGGACTACCAGATCACCAACAACAAGGACCTCGAGGTCCGCGTTCCGGGCCTGCAGTTCGGATTGGACAGCCCGGCAACGATCCGCGGCATGGGATCCCTCTACCGCGGACTCGCCGGCGACGTCGCCGTGGCGCAGTACTCGAACGATCTCTACTTCGACGAACCCTACGGCGTCGTCAGTTCGCTGTACGACATCGATCGCGTGGAGGTGCTTCGGGGACCCCAAGGTACGCTCTACGGGCGCAACTCCATCGGCGGCGCCATCAACTACATCAACAAGCGACCCGAATGGGAGTTCGGGGCCGGCACCACGGCGGAACTTTCGACCTTCAATGGCCATCGCCTGAACGGCTTCGTCACGGGTCCCATCAACGAGAACGTGGCCTACCGGCTCACGGTGGAGTGGCAGGAGACGGATGGCAACCAGGAAAACATCAGCGGACCCGACCTCGGCGCCAGGGGTGACTACAACTTGAGCCCGCAGCTTGCCTTCCAGCACGGTCCGGTTACGTTGAACCTCCGCTACAGCTCGTTTGAACAGGACGCCAAGAGCGAAGTGCGCGTTCCGGTTCGCTACCCGTCCACGCACGTCGAGTTCCATCCCAATCCGATCGATGGCCAACCGAGCGGCGAACGGAACAACTACTACATGTACCCGAGGTCGACGCCGCCGGCCAGCGCCGGGCGCGATCTCGCGAACAAGGTGGACATGAACCGCCAGGGCTCGACCGACGTGTCCCGGGATGCCATCACGCTGCACGCGACCTACGAGATTAACGGAAACTTAAGCGTCAAGTACATCCTCGGCGACTCGGATCTCACGCTCGGGCTCTTGGGACAGGACTTCGACGGTACGAGCCTGGTGGGCAGCGACGCGGACCCCTTCCTGTCGTCCAACGCCATGCGACCGTTCCCCGACATCGCCATCGACTTCGTCTACGACGTCCTGCTCACCACGCACGAACTGCAGTTGGCGTTCGACACCGAGCGGCTGAGCGCCATCGCGGGAGCCTACTACCTGGACCAGGAATACGAGAGCAACATCAACATCTTCGACTACGCCAACCGGGCGGTTCATACGAATACCGACGACCTGTGGCGCTCGGTCATCGGTATCGGGTTCACCGATATCTTCGGCGAAAGGCTGGTCCTGGGAGACGACCGCTGGATTTCGCCCCACGTCCCGGACGGATCCAGCCGCTGGTATTTCGCACCCACGGTTAGAACGGTCGAGTCTTGGGCGGTGTTCAGCCAAGCCACCTACGAACTCAACGATGCGTGGCGCGTTACCGCCGGACTGCGCTACACGGAAGACGAGAAGAAGATCATCCAAGACGAGGATCACGTGGTGATCGGCGAATTCGACCCGCTCGGGGCGTTGCTCGGCGACGGCTCGGACTTCACGCTCACCGCGCCAGCGGTCTTCAACCGGATCACCCCGCTCCTGGTACAGAACTTCGACAAGGTCACCGGCAACGTGTCCATCGAACACACCACGGCACGCGGCGAGCTGATCTACGGTCGAATCTCCACCGGGTATCGCTCCGGCGGACCGGTGATCGACCGGCCACCACCTTTCGATCGCTACGACGACGAGAATCTCGTGTCCTACGAGGCGGGGTACAAGGGCGACTTGTTCGAGGACCGAGTGCGGCTGCTTGTATCCGGGTTCCGATATGACTTCGGCAACTACCAGCAGATCATCCGCCTGCGCGAACTGGAGCCGGTGCCCCGGAACTTCACCGTCATCGACAATCTGCCCGACACGACGATGCAGGGCGTCGAGATCGAAGCGACCTTCAACATCTCGGAAAACGCCAGACTGAGCGGTTTCTACGCCTACCAGACATCGTCGCTTGGACCGGTGATGGTCCCCGACCGACTCGATCCCGACCAGGAGTTCGATCGCGTGGAGTACGTCAGTCCAACCACCGGGCAGCCGGCGGTCGCGTTCCTGGAACGGCCAGTCGACCTCGAGGGCAACGATTTGCCCAACATGCCGAATCACAAGTGGTCCGTCACCGCCGACTACGCACATCCGCTGGGCAATGGCAGCCAATTGCTCTTCAGCACCAGCTACTCGTTTACGGGTGAACGGTTCAACCGCATCCACAACATCCCCTACGACGTGCTGGACAGCTACACCCGCTGGGATGCCAGCGTCACCTGGATCCCCGCCACCGGCAATCGCTCCTTGACGTTCTTCGTGGAGAACATCACGGACCAGATCGGCATCATGGAGCTGGAGTCGAACGGCTGGAGCGACGGCTACTACCAGGACGCGACCCTGACTGACCCGCAGTTCATGGGCCTGGTATTCCGGTGGGAAACGGAATAGTCAGGACGGACGGGAAACGAAGTGGGTAGCGATCGGATCCTGCTCGGCGACGAGCAGGTGCGGCGCTACGTGGCGGACGGCTTCCTCGCCTTCGACACGGGGCTCGATTCGGCCTTCCACGACGCGGTTGCCGACGAACTCTCGATCAGCATGAACGAGGGGTCGGCGTTGCTGGGCGACAACCTGCTGCCCCGGATTCCGATGCTCGCGGACCTCTTGGATTCGCCCACCGTGGACGGCGCGATGACCAGCCTGCTCGGCGAACACTACGCCTGGGCACCGCACCGCTTTCCCCACAACAGCGAACCGCTCGCCGCCGGGGACCGATCCGACGTCTTCGATCCCTTCCTGAACAACGCCCGGATGGGTCCCGGGTCGATCTCCGGATCCGGCTGGCACCAGGACGGCCACTCGAAGGCAGGCCGCAGCCGCTGGCACACGTTCCGCGCCGCGAACCTGTTCTATTTCCCGCAGGACACGCCGCTCGCCAAGGGACCGACCCGGTTGCTCGCCGGCAGTCACCTCTACGCCAACATCACGCTGGCCACCCCGGATCAGGTGGTGCTGCGCGACATCCCGAAGGGCACTGCGATCCTCGCCGACTTCGATGTCGGCCACGCCGGTACGCCGAACCGGACCGACACCACGCGCTACATGCTGAAGTTCGTGGTATTGCGCACGCAGAGCCCGACCCGGGCGACCTGGAACCACCAGGATCCGGCGTGGCGAACGCCGGACGGCTTGTTCACGCCCCACGACCTGCCGCAAGCATGGACATCGCTCTGGAACTGGCTTCGGGGCGCACCGCGCCATGAGCACATTGCGCCACCGGCCTCCACCGAGATTCCACAGCTGCTGGCGGACCTGCGCTCTAGGGACCCGCAACAGCGCCTGGCAGCCATGTACGACCTGGCGGCCCTGGGCGGGACAGCAGTACCGGACATGGTCGAGGCGCTGCTGGCAACCGCTGGCCTTGACCGACACGTGGCGCCAACACCCGACGACATGGGCTACTACGGAAAGTCCGACGATCACCTCGAGCGCAGGTTCTCGCCGCGGCAGTTCGTGCCGGAAGACGCCGCCGTCGTGCTCGGTACCATTGGAGCACCGGCTGTCGAATCCCTCGCCGCGTTGCTCGACCACGAGGATCCGTGGATGAGGATCAATGCCGCCTACGCCCTGGGCGAAGCCGGGCCGGATGCCGCTGGGATGGTCGCCGATCGCATCGGGGAACTGCTAGACGATCCGGTCGCCGCCGTCGCGCGTGCCGCCACGGATGCCCTGTGTACCCTGCCCTGTTTCGGATCGCAAACCGTGACTCGCCTACGTCGACTGCTGTCTCGCGATATCGACGGTGGCGAAGAACCTGCGATGGGCGAACCCAGTCTGGGCGGACGCTGGACCAAGCAGAACCACATGCGCTACCTGGCTTCGTTGGCCCTGCTTGCACGGGTTGCCGGCCCAAACCCGCCCCACGGTCTGGAGCAGGCGTTCACCGCGGGACTCGACGATGAAACGGGTTATACGCAAGCGATCGCCTGCAAGGGCCTCGAACGACTTGGGACGCGATCCGGACTCAAGGCCGCGGTTCGCCACCTGCAAACGAGACGCTGGGATCCGAATCACATTCGACTTGCCGACCGACCTCCCCGTCGCGCAGTCAACGCGTCGGGGCGACGCTAACGCGCCCGAAGAGCGCGCCGTCGCCCGAGTCTTGGTCTCCCACACCATCGGCAACACCGAAGTCGGCATGCCGCAAGGGCGTTCCTACGCGAGCGATGTCCGCTGAGCGTTTCGGCCTAGGCGCCGCGCTGTGGCGCACGCGGGGTTACCTGCTAGGGCAACTCAAGCACTTCATCGTCTTCGGGGTGCTGTCGGGCATCGCCATCCTACTCGAACTCGCTTCGACCCTAGTGTTCTTCGATCTGCTGACCAACAAGGTGTTCCTGGGCGACCCCTTAACGACCACCCAGGCCGGCCTACTCGGCTTGGATCCCGCCCGGTTCGTCGACGTCGAAACCCTGGACGAGGCGGCGCGGTTCACGCTGAGAACGGTGTTCCTCGTGGTCGCCGGCGGCCTGATGGCCATCGGGTTTCTACTCGGTGCCGGCCTCGGGTACTACCTCACCTGGATTCTGCAGCGGGTAAACCAGCACCTGCGTCTGGCGATGATGGATCGCGCCGTGCACCTGTCGCTGCGCTACCACGACGAAGCACCCGTGGGTGATGCGATCTACCGCGTCTACCAGGACAGCGCCATGGTGACCACGGTCGTGCAGAACGCGTTGATCCAACCTGTCACGGTTCTCACCAACCTCGCCATCGCCCTGGTCGCGATCAGCTTCTTCCAGCCGTACCTCGGCTTTCTGTTCCTGGTCGCCGCAGTGCCGGCCGTGGTAGCGGCCCGCGCATTCACGCCTAGCCTCCGGGAGGGAAGCGAGTACTCGAGGCTCGCCAACAGCGCCTTGACCTCGCACATCCAAGAGAGCGTCAACGGCGTCCGCGTGCTGAAGGCACAGCAGGCGGAGGCCACAGCCTTCGACACGTTCCGGCAGCGCTCCGGCCAGGCGCTCGACCGGGCCTACGAGTTGCGGCGACGCATCGCCGTACTTAATCTCCTGGTGTTCCTCACGACGGCCGCCGCCGTCATCGCTGCAGACTACCTGATGACCCAGTGGGTGTGGGCCGAGACGGCGACCTTCGGCTACGGCTTGGTAGCGTTGGTCGGCTTCGCGGTCTGGAATCTCGGTGCCTTCCAAGCCGCTCGAGACCGCAACATCGCCATCGGCGGTGTCAGCGTCGCGCTGTCAAACCTCTGGAGCCTGCTGCAGGACATCAGCATCGGGCTCAAGCGCGCTTTCTTCCTGCTCGATATCGAGCCAGAGGTACAGGATCGTCCGGGTGCCAAGGCGATGCCCCAGGTGCAAGAAGGCGTGTCCTTCCGCAAGGTCGACTTCGCCTACCGGGCGGAAGTGCCCGTCATCCGCGATGCCACGTTCACCGCACGCCTCGGAACCGTGACGGCCATCGTGGGCGCCTCCGGGGCGGGAAAGTCCACGTTGATGAGCCTGCTCCTGCGTCTCTACGACGTGGACCGTGGCGAAATCAGCATTGACGGGCGGGACCTCCGAGACATCCAAGTGCGTTCTCTTCGGGACGGAATCGGTATCGTGCTACAGGAAAACGCGCTGTTCCCGACAAGCATCGCTGACAACATCCGCTTTGCCGCTCCCGACGCCGACGACGAAGCTGTGAGAGCAGCTGCGGTCACCGCCTGCGCCGACGAGTTCATCGATGCCTTGCCCGATGGCTTCGCGACCGAGCTGGGCGAACGGGGTGCAAAGCTCTCCACGGGTCAGCGGCAACGAATATCCATCGCCCGCGCGGTGGCGAAGAACGCGCCGATCCTGATCCTCGACGAACCCACGGCAGCGCTCGACGTGGATACGGAGCAACGAGTGCTCGAGCGCCTAATCCATTGGGGTCGGGACAGGGTCATCTTCCTCATCACCCACCGCATTCGCACCATCCGCCGCGCCGAACAGGTTCTCTTCGTGGAGCACGGCGCCATCGTCGAGCAAGGCGATCACGACCGGCTGATGGGCCTCCCGGATGGGCGCTACCGGGCGTTCGCCAGCCGCGAGAACCTTGCGCGGATGGACGATACCCGTGTCTGACGCGACCGAGGGCCGTTTGCGGACGTACGACGATGTCGTCGACGTCCACACCGATCTCACCGCGCCCGAGGTGTTTCGTATCCTCGGGCGGTGCGTGGCGTACATTCGCCCCCATTGGCGACTGTTCGCGTTGAAGTTCGGCCTGATGCTCGGCAGCTTTGCGCCTTTTCTCGTGGCGCCCTGGCCTATCAAGATTCTCATCGACCACGTGGTCCTTCAGCACCCGCTTGCCGAGTCCGCGATCCGCTTCCCGCCCTTCTTCGAGCCGTTCGTCGTCGCGGTAGCGGGTCTTGATCCATCTGGCCTGCTCCTGGCCACGCTCGCGCTCATCGCGGTACTCGTTGTCCTGACGGGTGCCGGCACGGGAGACCCCCGGGGCAACCAGGCGTTCCTGGCGCAAGGACAGGACACCGCAACCCAGAGCGAGAACCTGATCAGCGCGGGTTGGTCCATGGCGGGCGGCGTGTGGGGCTTGGCGGACCTGTTGTGCAACATCCGGCTCGTGCAACGGGTGACCGACGGATTCCGGACACACCTGTTCGGGCGCCTGGTGCGCTTGCCAATGCCCGTGCTCGACGACCAGCGCATTGGCGACAGTATCTACCGGACCATGTACGACGCGCCCGCGATCCAAGGCATCTGTTTCGACATCACGCTCATGCCCGTGGTCTCCATCCTCGGTGCTGCCGTTTCGGTCTACGTGATGAACTACAGCTTCGGTCACATCATTCCGGAGTTGATCTGGCTTGCCATGGCCACGATGCCCTTGGCGCTCCTGCTCACCGCGCCATTGGCTGGTATCGCCCGCCGGGTCAGCCAGGCGAGCCGGAGTTCGGGCGCGGCGACCACCAACCGAATCGAGGAGAACACCGCCAACATGGCTGCCGTGCAGAGCCACGGGGCCGAGGACCGGCAACGCGGGGAATTCGCCAGCGCCAGCGCCGACTCGTTCCGGCGCCACCGGCACGTGGTCGCGATGGGTATCGCCATCGACGTGGCGTCCGCCCTGGCGCTGCTCGCGGTGGGCGTCTGGACATTCCTGCTGGTCACCGACCAGATCATCGGGGGCAAGTTGCTGCCGGGCGACTTCATTGTCGTCGTCGGGCTATTCGGCGCGGTAGCGGGCTCGTCAATCACCTTCGGGCGTCTATGGGTAGACTTCCAGAACAACGCGGCGGGGGTGCGCCGGGTGTTCTTCTTCATCGACCTGCCCGGCGACCAGGGCTCGTCGACCGGACCCGCACTCGCACCCGCATCGCCGTTACTCGAGAGCATTGAATTCGACGACGTCGGACTGGTCTATCCCGATGGGCGGCAGGCGTTAACGGGGGTCTCGTTCGGCGCCCGCATGGGTCAGACCGTCGCACTTGTCGGGCCTACCGGCGCAGGCAAGACCAGCCTCGCCTACCTGGTGCCCGGGTTCCTGCAACCGACTTCCGGGCGGATCCTGTTCGACGGCATCGACACTCGCGAACTCGATCCGGCCTCGATCCGCGATCAAGCCTCCTACGTCTTCCAGGAGCACCTGCTGTTCTCCGAGACGATCCTCGACAACCTGCGTCTCGGTCGACCGGAAGCGTCTGACGCCGAGCTACAAGGGGCGGCGCGTATGGGCGGCGCCCACGATTTCGTCGCCGCGCTCCCGGACGGGTACCAAACCGTTCTGGGCGCCGGCGGCGGCACGCTCTCCGTGGGCCAGAAACAGCGCCTCAGCATCGCCCGCGGCCTAGTGCGGGACACGCCCGTGCTGATCCTGGATGAACCCACGGCCGCGCTGGATCCCGATGCCGAAGGCGCGCTCATCGACGCGCTGAACGGGATCAAGGAAAACCGGATCGTGTTCCTCATCGCCCACCGCCTGTCCACCGTGGCCAGTGCGGATCTCGTGGTGTTCATGGAGCATGGCCAGATTGTCGAGCAAGGGTCGCCGGCCGAGTTGATTGCCAAGCCGGACGGCGCGTTCCGGCGTTTCGCCACGCCGTAGAGCCTTGCCTCGGGCGCAGATTCCCTTGTCATCTGCTTCGGGATGCCAACAGCGTTTCGAGGTGAGAAACTTTCGCACCGACCAACCACAAGGACACGCCGGATGGCCTACGTGATCTACGAAAAGCGCGACCACGTCGCGATCATCACCCTGAACCGCCCCGAACGGATGAACGCGCTGGGCAACGAATTGGGTTCGGAACTGCGGCAGGCCGAGGCCGAGTTCGCGGCAGACGACGACGCCTGGATCGGCATCTACACCGGTGCCGGAGACCGTGCCTTCTGCGCCGGTCGCGACCTCAAGGAGGCGGCGGAACAGGAAGCCCGGCCGACTGCGAGCGGGGGGACTCCGAGTGTCCCGCCTCCCATCACGCGTTTCGAACGCATCGCGCCCGATCACGGCAAGCCCACCATCGCCGCCATCAACGGAGCGGCCTATGGCGGCGGTTTGGAGAAGGCTCTCACCTGCGACATCCGAATCTGCTCGGACAACGCGCACATGGCCCTGGCGGAGGTCAAAGTGGGTCTTTGTCCGCCCGGCGGATCCTTCAATCTGCCACGGCTCGTGGGCCTGTCGAACTCGATGTGGCTGTTGCTCTCGGGCGAACCGGTGCGCGCGGAGGAAGCGTTGAGGATGGGACTGGTGAGCCGCGTGGTCCCGCTTCCCGATCTGCTAGACACCGCCATCGAGATGGCCGGGACCATCGCCCGCAATGCCCCGTTGGCGGTGCGGGCGACGCGCAAGCTCGCGCACCTAGGCCTCGAAATGCCCCTCGACTACGCCCGGCGAATGGGGGCGATGCTGATCGAATCCGTCTGGTCGTCGGAGGACGCGGTGGAGGGGGCGCGTGCCTTCGCCGAGAAGCGAGACCCGGAGTGGCGTATGCGTTAAACGCCCCAGGCACAAAACAGCGGGACGGGACAAGCCCACCGCCGAAAGGTGGTTTTCGGGGGGTTCAGGACTTCGCCGGAAGTCCCTTAACCTTCTGATAAACATAAACCTTTTGGCGTATCGGGCGCCACCGGGGCACACTGCTTCTCAACACCCCCTTGTAACCGAACAGGGAACGGGAAGTGAACAATCGACCCCTCATGCTGTCCGCCACCTTCGTGCGGAACGTCAGAATCCCCGGCCGCTATGGCGACGGCCGCGGCGGGCTCGGCCTCGGCCTGCTCGTCCGGCCCGCACTGCGCGGCGGCCTCAACAGGTCCTGGACCCAGAGTGTACGCATCGACGGAAAGGCCACCAGTCTCGGCCTCGGGCGCTACCCCGTCGTCACCCTCGCCATGGCCCGCGAGCGCGCGCTGGAGAACGCCCGGGCCATCGCGCAGGGACGCGATCCGCGCCGATCGGCCAGGGCGGTGCCGACCTTCGCCGAGGCGCTGGAGACCGTCATCGGGATCCACGCCCCGCACTGGAAGGACCGCGCCGGCTCCGAACGCCAGTGGCGCAGCAGCCTCGCCGCCTACGCGCTGCCGCACATCGGCGCCAAGACGGTCGATGCAGTGACGAGCGCCGACGTCATGGCCGTGCTGCTGCCAATCTGGTCGACGAAGCGGGTAACCGCCGGTCGCGTGCGCCAGCGCATCGGCGCCGTCATGAAGTGGGCCGTCGCGCAGGGCCTGCGCGTCGACAACCCCGCCGGCGACGCGATCTCCGCGGCGCTGCCGAGGACCGCCGCCGTGCGGCGGCACCAGCGGGCGCTGCCGCACGCCGAGGTCCGCGCCGCCCTCGCGCGGGTGCGGGGCTGCGACGCCAGCCGCGGCATCCGGCTGGCGTTCGAGTTCCTCGTGCTGACCGCCGCCCGTTCGGGCGAGGTGCGCAACGCCCGGTGGGAGGAGATCGACCGCGACGGCGCGGTGTGGACGGTTCCCGCCGATCGCATGAAGAACGGCCGCGAGCACCGCGTGCCGCTGTCGGACCGCGCCCTCGAGGTGCTCGACGACGCGCAGGAGCTGGCCGTGGCGGGCGGCTGGGTGTTCCCGTCGCCGCGCGGTCGCGCGATGCCCCAGAAGCACCTGTCGGAACTCATGCACGCCCTCGACGTTGACGCGGTGCCGCACGGCTTCCGCTCCAGCTTCCGCGACTGGGCGGCGGAATGCTCCGACGCCCCGCGCGAGGTCTGCGAGCTTGCCCTGGCGCACGTCAACGGCGACCGCGTGGAAGCCGCCTACCGGCGCAGCGACCTGTTCGAGAGACGCCGCGCGCTGATGGCTGAGTGGGCCGCGTACGTCGCCTGAAAGGGAACGGCGCAGCCGTGACTTGGCTGCATCGGCGCGGAGAGCGGCCTCGTCGAGGAGTTTCCGCCGCGAATCGGGTTTCAGCGTACTCTCCGCGCCGTTTGGCGCGGCGGTCGCGCCGGATGGTGGCCGGATTCGACTGCGACGACCGCGTGACACGCCCTCAGTCATGTCCAGGGTGGCTTGCCGAACGCGGCGACCGCACGAACCGGCGCACGCCGCTAGCCACAGTACTGCCGCACGATCTCGATCCGGCCGTGGCCCAGTTCCCGAGAAATCCGCAGCCGCGCGCCTGGCTCGGTCGGGCTACGCCCTCCCTCCCCAGGCGCGCAACATCGGCTTTCTCATCTTGATTGTCGCTACGTTCTCACCTTGATTGTCGCGGAACAGACGTGGCTCTCCCGCCTCTGAAGCCGGAGCAGGTCCCAGTTCAGGTCCCGCACGGCGACCCGATCCCGTAGCTTGCGTTGTCCTTCCTGACGATGCCCGGCTTGCCGATCCTCCGCGCCAGCCAGCGCAGGTGCGCCATGCGGTTCCGCACCGTGCCGTCCGACAGCCCCTGCCGCCGCCACTCCGCCACCAGCGCGTCGACGTGCCGCCCCTTGAAGCCCCGCGCCCTCAATCCTTGATAGCCGAGGCCGTGCAGCGTCTCCGCCGCCTGCGCCAGCACGTATCGCCGGCCGCGCCGCGTGCCGTGCGAGCCCTGCCGGTCGTCCTCCAGCAGGCGCAGCAGGTCGAAGTGCAGCTGCCGCATCGTCTCTTCCCTGCAACCAGTCCTGCCTTCCGGTCCCGGGCCGCGCCCGAGGCCATCGCCCTGCAAGCTAGGGAGCGCCGCACAGGCCGTCAACGGCCGCGTTCTTACCGAAATGGTAAGCGCGTCAATGCCAGTCGATCGCCGCCGACGCGCCGGCGCAGTCCGTCGCGGGGATCGGGATGGGTGCGGCATTGTCGCTGGACCTGCCGCTTCGGGCCGCACCCCGCGGCCGCAAGGCGCGGCCGGGAGCGGGTCCTCATTCGCTTAGTTCTGATGGACGGCCCGCTGCCCGCCAAGGCATGCAGACCCCGCACCGAAGTGCGGCACTGTCCGTCGACGCGTCTTCCCTTGCCGTCTCCTGCGGCAGCCGCGGCGTGTCTCTCGACATCGGAACCGCCAGCCTTATCGGCACCCGAGACTCCGCACGCTGCGCCCTTTCGGCGGCAACGACGGGGATCGCTCCCCGTCCGCGCGAAGCCTCGCGCCGTGACCTGGTTCCCGCCAAACGCCGGATCGACTCTCCGGCAGCGCGACGAAATCCGCGCTCCACGGCAGTCTCCAGGTCTCGGTGGCATCGCCCCCATCCGCGCGCTACAGCGGATGTGGCGAGCCGTGCCGTGCGATGCGTCGACCGCCTGTGCTGCAGCGGTTGCAGCGAGGCACTGGGTCGTCACCTCAATTCCGGTGACGCCATCACGCCGGGCCTTGTGCCCAGCCACGTCGCCAAAGGGCGACAAGGTGATGCGAGGCATCATAGCGGCGCTTCACCACGCCATCACCGACTATTTTCTTACCGAATCGCTGGCCGCCACTGGCCCGAATGCCGCATTGCGCCCCGTCACTACCGGACCCCGCCGCCGCCCAGGAGCGTCGGCGGGGGTAGTGACGGGGCGCGTGACGTCCTGCGGGCGGTCGCGGCGGTCGCCGTCGGCGCTCATCGGACCAGCGCCGCGTAGTCGGGCAGCGGGCGCCGTTCGACGTCGATCCGCGGCACCTACTGCGGCACCGCATCGGCGAGCCGGTGGGCCTTGGTGCCGCGGTGGGGCTGGCGCGCCAGCGGCTTGGCCACGCCACGCTCGTCGCGCTCGAACCGATCCACAGGCCGCTCGCCCGTCGTCTCGTGCCGGCACACGTTCGCCACCTGGGTCAGCCAGCGTTCGACCTCGTCGTTGAGTCGTTGACGTGGCCGCCGTCGACGAAGTCCCGACCGTAGTGGAAGCTCTCGCGGATGTAGCGGATCGGCCACTCCACCTTGCCCTTGGTCTGGGCCCGGTGCGGCCGGCACGAGCGCGGCTTGTAGCGCACCTCGCCCGCAGCCTCGTCCCGCTCCAGCTGACCCGACGCGATCCAGTTGTGGATCGTCCGCCGGTCCACGCCGAAGCGGCGCACCAGCTCCGCCTTCGTCAATCCCTGATCCAGATAGTGCTTCAGCAGCATGCGCGTCTCCCACTTGTGCAAAGTCGCCGCTCCGGCCGTTGAGTTGACCAACCGCTGCGCAACGGGCCTCGCCCCGAAAAGTGGGAGTTCCTCGTCCGCCAAAACTGAAGACGTTGTGCCAAGCTTCTACTCAATGCGATTGTTTCGTAGCGAAGGATTGGCGGCGACTGGAGTCACGGATGAACGAGAAACAGATACGCGCGCGCCGGCTCAGAGAGTATCTCCGCGAAGCCAGGAAGCGTGGCGACAGCCCGCATTCCGACGGGTTCTACCACCGAATTCTCGGCATGCACGAGATACGAGCCGGCCAGACATTCCAGTTTACCCACGTGAGGATCCACAAGGACGACCCCCAAGTCGATGGCAGGCTCGTGATGGTTCAGATGGCCAAGGACCTCCTGACCCAGGCGCTGCGCATCGACGGATACGACCCTGCCTTGTCGTTTGCAATTCGCGCTGCCATACAGGGGGAACCGCCGGTTTTCCACTGGCTTGGAGAGTTCTTCCAGAACTGGGGTGTGTTCCAGGCGAAGTACGGTGTCTTCAAGACGAGGGAAACAAGGGACCAGCTGACAGAGTCGCTCGCAGATCACGCGGAGGACGCATGGTACGACGAGTATCTCGACGGCAGGAAGTCGACCCCCGTACCCGAGAGGGTGCCACTCCCGTTCGCCGGTCGGAACGTGCTGGCGCACCCCGAACACAGCAACAGCGTGACATATGCGCAGATCAGGCGCGCAACCGAGATTCTGGCCGAGCTCAATCAGGACGATCCCCCTCAGATTCCACCACGTTAGGTTGTCCTGGCCCAACTCCCCGAAGAAGGGATCCCTGTAGTCCCGCGCGGGGACGACAATCCCATCGTGTGTCAGCGGCTATGGCATAGGCACGTTCGGCCCGCCACCGCTGCTACGGTTTGGGAGTGAAGCGGTTGTGTCTGTTGTACGGAGTTGCGCTATGCGCTGGCCTTGCTTCGGCCGCATCTCCGTTTGATCCGCAAGCCCGCCCCGCGCAGGCATTTCGCGATGGCTACGCACGGCCGCCCCGACTCGCCGAGGCCTGGTCCTCGGCCGAGAGAAAACAACGTGCGCAGTTTTCGTCTGACATTGACACCTCCTCGTGAGCGGGAGTGGTCAACGTCAACCATTTCTTTCGCCGCGTTGCCTCCCTGATTCTGTTACAGAACGAGGGGCGTTGCCTTATGGGGATCGTACCGACGCTCGCGGAGGTGATCAGCGGGCAACATTAACGTCAGCCAGTCCGTGCAGACGGAGCTCTTGGGCGCCCTTCGGGAGCGCCATCGAGGCGCGAGCCGCCGTGACAAGGGCAAGATACTCGTCGATTTCGTGGCCCTGCCGGTTTGCCGTTGGAAGCACGCCCCCGGCGGCCGACCGGGCCAGTCAAACGGTCACCGGGTGCCAGGAAACCCGTTCGGCAAGCGGATCTACGATGTGGCTGCGCGCGAAGCGCGAGTCGTCCTGTGGGCGAGGTCGGATGGCACCCGGCATCGAGGCGTCGTCGCCAATCGGGTCCCTCGCGACGCATAGGCCAGAGGTCGCCTGCGGCGTTGGTGAGCGCTACATCTCGAATGCCGAAGCAAGAAACGGAGCGACGAGTGTTGTCTCCCGTGCGAGCGTGCTCAGGTCCGAAGTCGTGTCGGCCCTGGCCGCCCAGGGCCGGGAGATGCCGCCTGGAACAAGGGGAGAAGGAAGCCTGTGAACGTCAATG
>JAPPAV010000087.1 GCA_026705345.1 Gammaproteobacteria bacterium | reverse complement strand
ACGACCACGCCCACTTCCTGGTCGAGGCGGACGACAAGGTGTGCCTGGCCAACGGCATGAAGAGCCTGGGGGCGCGTTTCGCGCGGTGCGTGAACCGGGTGTACCGGCGCACGGGGCGGGTGCTGGCGACGCGGTTCCACCACGTCGCGAAGCGGACGCCGACGGAGGTTCGCAACGCCTTGGCGTACGTGCTGCTGAACGCGCGCAAGCACTACCGTCAGCGTCGGGGCCGGAAGCCGCCGGTGGTGCTGGACGGGGCGAGTTCGGGACTGTGGTTCGACGGGTGGAAGGGGCGGTCGCCGCCGCGGTTGGGGAAGTACGCGGACGCGCTTCGGCGGTGCGAGGTGGCGGCGGCGCGGACGTGGCTGCTGGAGAAGGGCTGGCGGCGGATCGGGCTGGTGGATCCGGCGGAGGTGCCGGGGAACAGGCGGCGGTTGCGATAGCCCAGGTCCTAGGCTTTTCGTCCGGAACACGGCCGTTGGCGATTACCGTCGGAACGTCAGACACGTTCGTCTCAGAATGCGAATGTTTCCGACCCGGACCGAATCTCAACTGAACCGGCGACCCTTCGGTCGCTGGCAGCGATCGTTGGCGACCGCTAGAGTGGTTCGTCCGTGGTTTCGAGACAGACCGTGCCGAATATCGTTTTCGTTCAGCCGGATGGGTCGTGCGAAGCGCACGTCGGAGAATCCGGCCGCAGCATCATGGATTGCGCGGTGGACAACGGCGTCCCGGGCATCCGTGCGCAATGCGGCGGTGGCTGCACGTGTTCGACATGCCACGGATTCGTCGACGAGGCCTGGTTCGACCGGGTCGGCGCACCCGTCTACGACGAGGCCGATATCCTGGATTTCGTACCCGGTCGACGGGTCACCAGCCGGCTGACCTGCCAGATCGTGATCCGGGACGATCTAGACGGCATCGTCATCCACGTGCCGCCGCCCGAGTAGGCTTGCTGCGTCGACCCGCGCACCGTGTGACCATGCCCGAACCCGAGTTCCCCGAGCGGTTCTTCGAACGGGAGGATGAGACGCCGGACTCGCTCTTCTACGGCGAACCGCGATTCGTCGCCCATATCGACGACGAAACCATCTCGGCGCTGACCGCCTACTACCGGGAATTCCTCCCATCGGGATCGCGGGTACTCGACCTGATGTCGTCGTGGATTTCGCATCTGCCGGACGACGCCTACGCCCGCGTCTCCGGCCTCGGGATGAACGAACGCGAACTCGCGGCGAATCCGCGCCTGACCGATGCCGTCGTGCATGACCTCAACGTCGATCCCCGGCTGCCGTACGAAGACGCCGCTTTCGAGCGGGCAGTGATCGCGGTTTCGATCCAGTACCTGGTCCGACCGATGGAAGTGTTCCGGGACTTGGTCCGCGTCCTAGTGCCGGGCGGCCGGGTGGCGATAGCCATGTCCCATCGGTGTTTCCCCACCAAGGCCATCCTGGCCTTCCGTGCCTTGGGACCAAGGGACCGTGTCCGCTTGG
Organism: Gammaproteobacteria bacterium; assembly: GCA_026705345.1. Lineage (GTDB taxonomy): Bacteria > Pseudomonadota > Gammaproteobacteria > Pseudomonadales > Azotimanducaceae > VXYL01. The sequence goes on along the minus strand of JAPPAV010000087.1, from coordinate 40,879 downwards.
TGTCGACCTACCTGCACCAGGCGGGGTTCGTCGACATCGCCTTCGAAGACCGTTCGCCGCCGCGTGCCGACCCCCTCTGGATTGTCGCCGGCACACGGCCACTGCCGGACCCGGACGTTCGAGACGACCATTGAAAACTGTCTATCCGTACAGTATCTTGGGCGGATGGAGCCTTGGCCGCGCATCGTGGTCCACGCCGACATGGATGCCTTCTATGCCGCGGTGGAGCAACTCGATGACCCGAGCCTGCGCGGCAAGCCCGTATTGGTGGGACCCAAGAGTGCCCGCGGCGTTGTCTTGACGGCGAGCTACGAAGCCCGGGCATACGGAGTCTCCAGCGCCATGCCCGTCGGCGCGGCGCTGCGTCGGTGCCCGGACGCGATCATCGTCGGGCCGCGTTTCGACCGCTACCAGGAGATTTCCTCGCAGGTCATGGACACCTTGGCCGACTTCTCGCCGCGCGTCGAGGCGCTCTCTATGGACGAGGCGTTCGTTGAGATGACCGGGGCCGGACGCCTGTTCGGGTCTCCCACCCAGATGGGCCGGAAGATCAAGGAGGCGGTTCGGAAGGTGACGCGGCTCAACATCTCGGTGGGTGTCGCGAGTACCAAGTACGTGGCGAAAGTGGCGAGTGCCCACGACAAACCAGACGGCCTAACCGTGGTGCCTGCAGATGGTGCCAGGGCGTGGTTGGCGCCGTTGCCTGTTTCTCGGCTATGGGGGGCCGGCAGGAAGACGGTCCCGCGTCTGCACGCGCTGGGTCTGCGGACCATTGGCGATGTCGCGACCGCGGACGCGCGCGTACTCGGGCGCTTGGGTAGCCTCGGCGCCCACTTCTCTGCTTTGGCGAACGCCACCGACCCGAGGCCGGTGAACCGGACGCGGGTAGCGAGAAGCATCGGGTCGGATCGAACATTGGTTGCCGACGTGTCCCGTCGCGAGGACATCGAATTGCACCTGCGGCGGGCGTCGGACCGAATCGGGCGGCGGCTGCGCGCGAAGCGCTACGTGGCGCACGGGGTTCGGGTCCGGTTGAGGACGAACCGATTCCAGATGCTGACCCGGCAGCGCAAGCTCCGCCAGGGCGTCGACCTGGGCGCCGAACTGCGGGTTGCGGCCGAGAGCCTGCTCGATCAATTCGACGACCCGGGGCCGTTTCGCCTGGTTGGCATGGCCGCTTTCGACCTGGCCGAGCGCGAAGGAGACCGGCAGCTCGACCTGTTCGAAGACCGTGCGGCCCGCGAACTGGAGATGACGGTCGACGACCTGATGCATCGCTTCGGCGGCGGCGTGTTGATGCGCGCACGGGACCTCGCGGACTGGGCGACTGTCGCGAACGAAGGCGTCAATCTCGACTACTTGGAAACGACGGGGCCGGAAGACGCGTAGGGGACACCCTTGTGGTGTCCCGTCGTTTAGGCTAGGCCGAAAAACCGGAGGCGGACCAATCCTTGCCGAGTTGCTGAAACGCAACATCGCGATCCTGCTCGTTGCGCAGATGATCGCGATCACCGCGACGATCTCGCTTGTGACGTTGGGCGGGATCGTGGGTCGCGTGCTGGCCCCGACGCCGGCGTTGTCGACGCTGCCTCTGTCGTTGTTCGTAGTGGGGACCGCCATGGCCACCGTTCCGGCTGCGTGGTCGATGTCAAAGATTGGCCGTGCTCGCGGTTTTGCCTGCGGTGCTGGGCTGGGACTGGTAGGCGCATTGATCTCGATCGTGGCGATGACAACCGCGAGTTTCTCGACGTTTTGTCTTGGCGGGTTGTTCGTGGGGTTCGCCGCGGCGTTCTCGCAGCAATACCGCTTCGCGGCTGCGGAAAGCGTTCGCGAGGCCTATGCCGCACAGGCGGTGTCCGTGATCCTCCTGGGGTCCATCGCCGGCGCCATGCTCGGGCCGGAACTCGCGGTGCGCGGGGAGTCCTGGATTGGCGGTGCGCCGTTTGCCGGCACCTTCCTGGGAATCGCGGTCTGCTACGTGATTGCTAGCGCCCTATTGCTAATGCTGCGCGAAGGCGGGCCGCAAACCCACGCGCCAAAGACCGGGGAGATTCGCCCCTTGGGCGAAATGGTCGGCCGATGGATCTTTGTCGTGCCGGTACTGGGTGCGGCGGTCGGGCAGGGGGTGATGGTATTCGTGATGACCGCGGCACCGCTAGCGATGCATGTCTCGGATGGTCACCCACTCGCTACCGCCGCAGCCGTGGTTCAAGCACACGTCCTCGCGATGTATCTCCCCTCGCTGTTCACGGGCGCGTTGATCGGCAGATTTGGCCCCGGAAGGGTGATGCTCACGGGCACTGCGATCTTCTGCGTGATGGTAGTCATCGGATTCCTCGGCCGCGAGGTGCTCCACTACGGCGCATCGATGGTGGCCCTGGGCATTGGCTGGAACTTCCTGTTCATCGGTGGCACCACGCTGCTTGCCGGCGCACACCGGCCGGCGGAGAGGTTTCGCGCCCAGGCCGTCAACGACTTCAGTGTGTTCGGACTCTCGGCCATCGGGTCGCTGAGTGCGGGTGTGGTGATCCAGCTATTCGGCTGGCACGCCGTGCTGTGGGCGTCGATACCGCCGGTTTTGGCGACCATGTTCGTGTTGGTGTGGACCCGGCGGTGGTACGCCACAGGTCGACCCGGCACCTGATGGATCGGGGTGGCGGCTGCTATACTCGCGGCCAAACCCAACGGACCCTCGGCATGTCCCATCGTCTCTCCCTCTTTGCGGTGGTTGCCGCGTTGTTGGCGACGACGGTTTCGGCCAAGCCGGTCGACGGCTTCACGCTGGCGGACCAGTCCGGGGCTGACCGTGGGCTCTTCGACGATGGGAACGCGAAGGTGGTCGTGCTCATGGTGCAGGGCAACGGTTGCCCGATCGTGCGCAACGCGCTGATCGATCTCGCATCCGTGCGGGAGCACTTCGGGGGCGATCCGGTCCGGTTCCTGATGATCAATTCGAACCTGCAGGACGATCCGGCGTCCATTCGCGCGGAAGCCGAAGAATGGGGTATCGATCTGCCCATCCTGGTGGACGATACCCAGGAGGTCGGGAAGGCCCTGGCCTTGACGCGTACGGCGGAGGTCCTGGTCATCGACGCGCGGTCGCGGTCCATTGCCTACCGGGGACCCATCAACGATCGCTTGGTCTACGAACGCCAACGCGAAAAGGCGGACAGCCACTACGTCGTCGATGCCGTCAACGCGGTGTTGGCTGGCGAGGAACCTGCCGTTCGGTCGGTCGCAGCCATCGGCTGCCTGATCAACTTCCCCGGTCGAGGCGAGGCGTCTAGACCACAGAAGCACCACCACTAGCCCTGATGCGACTTCGGCGGGCGTTCGCTTAAGCCGCGTTCGATGAAGTCAGCAGACCCACCGCCGCTCCGCGATATCGTGCTCTTGGGCGGCGGACATGCCAACGTCCAGGTATTGAAGCGGCTGGGAATGCGACCGGAACCGGGCCTTCGGTTGACGATCGTCGCCCGGGAGCCGCATTCGCCGTACACCGGAATGCTCCCGGGGTATGTTGCGGGTGTCTACGACTGGGACGAAATCCACATCGACTTGGCGAAGCTCGCCCGGTTTGCGAAGGCGCGGTTCATCGCCGCGGAGGCGACGGGCATCGACGCGACCGAACATCGCATTCTGTTCGCCGACCGCCCCCCGCTCCGCTACGACGTGCTGGCCATCAACACCGGGGGCGTTCCCGGCGAGCGATTTGCCTCGGAGTTCGTGACGCCGGTCAAGCCGATCGGCCGGTTCATTCCGGTTTGGGAGGAACTCACCGCCAACGGCGCGCCGCCGCGCAGCCTGGGTATCGTCGGGGCCGGACCGGGCGGAGTCGAGTTGGCGCTGGCGATCAATCACCGCTATCCAGGCACGCGCTGCACTCTCGTGGACGGCGAGGACAAGATCCTGGGTGGTTTCGCAGACAAGCCCCGGCGGCGGCTGGAGGACGCGCTTCGCAAACGCGGCGTTTCCGTGGTGACGGGGGCGCGGGTCACCGGGGCACGAGAGGGAGAACTCCTCGCGGGGGACACGTCGATCAGCATCGATCATGCACTCTGGACAACGGGCGTCGAAGCCCCGGCTTGGTTCGCCGATGCCGGTATCGATACGGATTCACGAGGCTTCGTCTCGGTGAACGAATACCTCCAGTCCACGTCGCACGCCGAGATATTTGCCGCGGGGGACGTGGCGCATTTGGGTGCCGGGCCGCGTCCCAAGGCCGGCGTGTACGCGGTTCGCCAAGGTCCCGTGCTGGCGGAGAACCTGAGGCGTTTCGCCACCGGTCGGAGGTTGCGTCGCTTCCGGGCGCAGCGCCATGCCATGGCGATCGTCGGGCTCGGTACCGGAACCGCAGTCGCGAACCGTGGGGGGCGCTACGCGGCCGGGAGGTGGGTTTGGTTCCTCAAGCAGTGGATTGACCGCAGGTTCATGCGCAAATTCAATGATTTGCCAGAGATGTCCGAGGAAGCCGTTGAAGTTTCGTCCTCGTTGCAGGAAGAACTGCCGCCGTCCATGCGATGCGGTGGTTGCGGGGCGAAACTAGGTGCCGGCAGTCTCAACGCCGTACTCCGTCGTCTTGATGTTCCCCAGTCGCCAACGACGCTGTTGGGCATCGGCGAGGACGCGGCCGTCGTGCAGGTCTCGCAAGGGAACCTGGCGGTGAGTTGCGACGGATTCCGGGCGATGATCGACGACACCTACCGGTTCGGCCGCATCAGTGCCCATCATGCGCTGAACGATCTCTTTGCCATGGGTGCACAACCCAAGTTCGCCCTGGCCATCGCGACCGTGCCGCTGATGGCGGACCGAATGATGGAGGAGGATCTCTACCAGGTGATGTCGGGTGCCCTCGACGTGTTCACCGCCCACGGCGTCGATCTCGTCGGCGGCCACTCCGCTGAGGGTGGCGAACTCGGAGTGGCGTTCAGCGTCACGGGAACGCTTGTTCGCGAGCCGCTGACCAAGGGCGGACTGAGTCCCGGTGAGGCGTTGGTGCTTACCGCTGCCCTCGGCACGGGAACGTTGCTCGCCGGGGCCATGGAGGGTCGTACGAGGGCCGAACATCTGCTTGGGGCCATCGATCTCATGGACCGCTCCAACGCCGCTGCCGCCGAGGTATTGCGCGAACACGGTGCGCGGGGGTGCACGGACGTCACGGGGTTTGGGCTAGCCGGCCACCTGTCCGAGATGACGCGCGCGTCCGGCACGGGCGCAATCCTCCGGGTGAACGACGTGCCGATCCTGCCCGGCGCCCTCGAGCTGATGGCGTCGGGTGTCGAAAGCTCTCTCCAGGAGAACAACCAGCAGGCGTTGGAGGACTACGAGAACCGAGGCGGCGCACCCGATGCGCCCGCGCTACGCTTGCTGGCCGATCCCCAGACATCGGGAGGGTTGTTGGCGGGCATACCCGGCCCGGCGGCGGGAGATTGCGTGCAGGCGCTACGCCGCGAAGGCTATGCGACGGCCGCCGTCGTCGGGGCGGTCACCCCCGCTGGCCTCGAAATCGTCGTCTGAAGCTTCAGGCAGCGCTGGGGCTCGCGTCGGGCCTGGTTTCGAGGGGTTCCAAGAAGTAGCAGAGGCAGTCCCGCCGGGCGCTCTCTAAGTCGCGCGTGTACATGGCAAGAATCGTTGGACGCGTTAGAACGGCCGTGTTGCCGTCCGAGGTGAAGTAACGGCTGCCAATAGGCGTTCCGTCCGCCGCCTGCGCGCTCAATGGACCGCTTCGGGTTAGCGCGGTGCCCGCCGGGGCGCTCCGGAAGTTGAAACGCTGCATGGCCGGTTCGATCTCGGTGGTGTCGGTGACCGTGACCCGGGCAACCGTTTCGAACAACGACAGTGTCTCGGGATTCCAGGTCTCGGCAGGTGGTTCGGGATAGTTGCCAAGCAACTTCGCAAGAAACTCCGATGCGCGGGTCGTGCTTTCCGGGTCGTCGGGCGTCCCCACCTCGACCGTCACCGCCGTACAGAAGCGCGTAAAGCGGCGGGTCTGGAACCCGCCAGGCTGGCTGGCCAGCAACACCCGTTGGGCGAACGCGCCGGCGAACTCGAGGGTCCGAGGATCCGCGCGGCAGATCACGGAGTACGGCGGGTTCTGCCCCGTATTGTTGTGAATATCGACAGCGAGATAGGGGTTCGCCCCGGCGACGAAGGCGGTAAGCTCGGCGGCAACCGCCGCTTCGGCGGTGTTGCCGCCTTCCCAGACCCGATTGAAGTCGACCTGTCCCGGGAGGGCGCGGACGCCTTCTCGCGCCGCGTCGACGTTGGCAACAAACAGCAACGCGGACACATCGCAGAAGTCGCCAAGCAATCCCCGGACCGCATCCCAACCGGAGACCTCGTTGCCGTGAAGCAACACCGATACGAACAGCGGCGCATGGCTTCCCTTGCGCAAGTCGAACAGCGTCGGGCCGCCCAGTTCGTCGGCGAGCGCGGTCGCCGGCACGTCGGCCAGGGAGTCCGGCAAGACGTTGGCGACGTTCAGGCGCATAGGCCTCCCTTGCACAAACCGGGGCCCAAACCGCGCCACGGTTGTTTGCATGTCCCGGTGGAGAATTCGCGTAGCGAATTCTCGGGCGACCGCGCAGCGGTCGCGTTCACACAGGCCACTCGTGCACCGGTTCGCCGCTGTCCTGGGCATCGGCGTAGGCCCGGGTCAAGGCGGCCCAGTCGGTGCCGTGCTTGGCCACCCAGGCGCGCTGCCAGCGCGCCCCGGTGCGATCCCGTTCCACGCGCGCCTGCGCTGTGCCGATGTAGCGCTTGACCTCGGCATCCGGAATATCGCGTTTGCCGAGGGCCTCTGCGGCAAGGGGTAGCAGTTCGTCGGCGAGCAACTCGCGCGCCGAACGCTCAACGCCGCCGACCCAAGTGAGCGGCGCGTCCAGTCCGAACTTCGCCGCCGCGTAGAAGTTGCTCTTGGCTGTCTCGAAGCCGATCCTCGTCTCGATGGGATCGTCCCGGTCCACCAGGCCGCGGACCATGCCGAGCCAGGCGGCGGCGTTGGCGACGCAGTCGTGAATCGTGGGTCCTGCCGGCACCACCCGGTGCTCGATACGCAAATGCGGCTGGCCGTCGAAATCGAAACCGAGCAGTGGCCGGTTCCAACGCCAGACGGTGCCGTTCTGGAATCGAACGTGGGCGTACTTGTGCGGCGGTTCGTCCGCTTGCACGAAGGGCAGCAGGATCACGTGATCGTTCTGGTTCTCACGGAAGATCTCGACTAGCGACGATTGAGCATAGCCCGTGCCGAACGTGACCCGCGCCGGCGTGCGGGGACCCGCGGCGACGGCTTGCTCGAAGAGCGGTATGCGGGTCTCCTCCCACAGCGAGCGCCCGAAGAGGAAGGGGGAATTCGCGGCCAGAGCGACCATCGGGGCCGACGCGACGATCGCGGCGTTGAAGTCGCGCACCGCGCGTTCCGGCTTGCATTGCAGGTGTATTTGGAAGGACGTCGTTGCCGCCTCGAGCATCACGTCGTCGTGGGTCATGTCGAGACCATCGCCGGTGGTGATGCGGATGTGCAGCGGTGCGCCGTCGCGCAACGCGAGTACGCGATCGTTCAGCGCTTGGTAGCGCACCATGGCCGACATGTAATTCGAGTTCAGAAGATCCGGCCGGATGGTCGGCAGGATACCGACGGTGACCAGGCGGCAACCGAGATCCGCCGCTCCCTGGCGGCACATGGCCCAGGTGGCGGACAGTTCGTCGTCGATCCGCGAGAAGACGTTTCCGGACAATGCCGTGGGCGAACCGTTCAGTTCGACGTTGAATGCAGCGAGTTCCGGAACGACCAGCGGATTGCCGACGTGTTCGATCAACTGTTGGTTCTGCGCATGGGGCTGGCCATCGGCATCGACGATCCATGCCTCGAGCTCGAAACCGACAATGTCGCCACGCCGACTGAGCGTATTGTCGTGGAAAAGTTCCGCGACGAGATCCGTCTCGGCATCCAGCCGGCGTCGGAAACGACTGAAGTCCTCCGCATTGAAGTGGCGTTGGCGAATCTCATCCCCCATGGGACACCATGAGAAACGAATCTGTTGCCGAAGACAAGCTTGGGTGTCTTGCGTACGAATCGAGCGGACTTCGGTCCACGGCAGCGGGCAGCAACCTGGTCGGGGCTAGCGCGCCTCGTATTGCTTGATCAGTGTCGGCGTGGCCACGCGGCGCCACGCCCGCTCGAGGATGTCGGGCATGGCGTCCCAACGCACGGTTTCCAGGTTGATCAACACCATGGGCCAGTCGGCGTAGTGGTCGGTGATGTAGAAGGTCTCCGGGGCCGCCTGCATCAGCATTTCGCGTTCCATGAAGTCGCACACGATGGCGAGGCCGCCTTCCGCCTCGGAACGCAGTCGAGCCAGGAGTTTGCGCTTCACCTTGATCGCGGGCGTGCCGTAGCTGCGACTTTCCTGGACGCCGGGGAACCGTAGCGCGATTTCGACGGCGCGGGCGAAGCGTTCGGCCAGGGGCTTGTCGGGTGGAAACTTGATGGGAACCGGCTCTCGTGCCATGCGACTGTCCTGGGTCTGTGTCAGTGATCGCCGCTCGCCAGCGACTCCGCCCACGCCGGCAGAACGCCCGGCTCGATACCGAACACGAGGAGGCCGAGGGTGTAGACGATGCTCGCGATGACCACGGCGCCGATCAGGTTCAGGATGATGCCTGCGCGCGCCATCTCCGCGATGGTCAGCCGGTTGCTGCCGAACACGACGGCGTTCGGCGGCGTGGCCACCGGCATCATGAAGGCGCAGGACGCGGACATCGTCGCCGGGATCATGAGCATCAGCGGATGCGAGCCGGTGACCACCGCGGCGGAGGCGAGGATCGGCAGGATCATCTCGGTCGTCGCGGTATTGCTGGTGAGTTCGGTGAGGAACGTGAGGGCGAGACACACCAGCAGGATCAGGACGAAGACCGGCAGTGCACCGGCGGCATCGAACTGGCTGCCGATCAACTGGGCCAGTCCCGTCTGCACGAATGCCGCCGCCAGCGCGAAACCGCCGCCGATCAGGAGCACGACGTTCCACGGCAATCGGGGGATGACTTCGGTGCCCATGAGCCGCGTCGACTCGCCGTCGGGGCCGCGTCCGGGGATGAAGAACAGCAGCGACGCCATGGTGATGGCCACCGTACCGTCGTCGACGAGGCCCGGCCAAGGCAGCAGCCGGGACCAACCGGGCAGTGTGAAGGCGCCCAGATTGAGGTCGACCCGGAACACCCAGAGCAGCGCGGTGGCGGCAAATACCATCAGCACGGCCCGCTCCTCGAAGGTTATGGGTCCGAGCCGGGCGAGTTCGCGCTCGACGACGGCGGACTCGATCTTGACCTCGGGCGGCGCCCGGTAGAGTACGTGCGTGATGACGAACCAGGCCGTCACCAGCATGATCGCGGCGACCGGAAAGGCGACGATCATCCATTGCCCGAACGCGATCGTCGGTCCCTCCGGGAACAGGATCTCGAAGATCCGCACCAGCGACAGGTTTGGCGGCGTTCCCACCAGCGTCGTCATCCCGCCCACCGAACAGCCGTAGGCGATTCCGAGCATCAGTCCGACGGAGAACCGGTGTGCGCCGGGGTTTCCGGCAGTCATGCGTTCCTCGACCTGGAGCACGATCGCGAGGCCCATGGGTACCATCGTGACCGCAGTGGCCGTGTTGGAGATCCACATCGACAGGAATGCGGCGGCGAGCATGAAGCCGAGCACGATGCGAGCCGGGCCGCCGCCGACCAGGCGAATGATGTTGAGCGCGATCCGGCGGTGCAGGTTCCAACGCTGCATGGTCAGCGCGATCATGAAACCGCCGATGAACAGCACGATGGTGCTGTTGATGTATTGGGGTGCGGCCTCCTTGCCGGGCATGATCCCGAGCAGCGGGAACAGCACCAGGGGCAGCAGCGCGGTCGCGAATAGCGGGATGGCCTCGGTGATCCACCAGGCCGCCATCAGCGCCGCGACTGCCGCCAGGCGACTGGCCGGCGCGTTGCCCGGATCGACGGGAAACACCGTCAATACCGTGAATGCCACGACGCCGAGCACGAGCCCGATGACCCGTGTCCTGTCCGACGTGTTGGGTGCCGGCGTCCCGGCTGCCTGCGTTTCCATTCCCAGACTAACGGCCCCGTTGGCTGAACTCGGCCTGCCACGGACAACGCGGCCTCGACCTGTTCGAATCATACCGTCGCATAGGTACGGGCGTTTCCGGGGGCGACAACCTCATTTGCGTCGGCGCTGGTTGATCCGGCCGGTCCCGGCGGAAAGACGACGACTCAGGGCGTAGAAAGCGGCGCCGCTTGCCAGGATCGCGACACCCGCGAGACCCTCCTTCGGTCGCTGCATGAGAAGGTAGGCCAACGTCCAGCCCATGAGCCCGAGGAAAGCAACCGGGGGCAGGGGATACAACGGCACGCGGTAGGGTCGCTCGAGCTCGGGACGCCGCCACCGCAAGACGAACAGTCCGGCCACGGTGCACAGGGTGCTGACGCCGAGCGTGAACCCGGCAAACACCAGGATGGACTCGAAGGTGGCCGTCAGCACGAGTATGACCGCCAAGGCGGACTGCAACAGGATTGCGACCACTGGAACGCCGTGGGCATTGGTGCGGGCGAGGAAGCGCAGGGCGTGGAAGTCCTGTCCGATCACCAACAGGACGCGGGGGCCGGCCAGGGTCATGGCGCTCACGGTGGAGATCAACAGGAGGGCCAGCGCGACGCCCATGATCGCAGCACCGGTCTCGCCGAAGACGAACTGCGCGGCGACGTAGCCGACCTCTAGCTTGCCGGCCAACGCCTCGATCGGGGCCGCGTAGAGAAACGTGTAGTTCAGCATGAGGTAGAGAACCATGACGACCGCGGTGCCGGTCAGCAGGACCCGGGAAAGGGTCTCCCGGGGGCGGTCCAGTTCGTCGAGCACGTAGGTGGCGGCGTTCCAGCCTGCGTAGGCATAGTTGACGTAGATCAACGCCACGGCGAACGCACCGGATGCGATGAGTGTGCCGTCGCCGGCACCGGGCAGGAACACGACGTCCTGCGGCGCTTCGGTCAGAATCCAGCCCAGGACGCAGAAACCGGCGATGAGCATCAGCTTCAGGTACGTAAACGCGCGTTGGGTGCCGCCGCTGGCACGCCGGGTCGTCGCGTGTGCGGCCGCCATCGCGACGATCAGCGCTGCCGCGAGCCACTTGGCCGAAAGCCGCGGCATGACCGACGACAGGTAGGTTCCGAAGGTGATCGCGGCGAGGGCGGTGGGTGCGGCGAAGCCGATGGTTGCGGAGATCCAGCCCGATACGAAGCCCACGGCCGGGTGGTACGTCTCGGAGAGGAAGTTGTACTCGCCCCCCGACCTCGGCAGCGACGCGCCCAGTTCGGCGTAGCACAGGGCACCGCAGAGTGCGGTCACGCCTCCCACGAACCAGAGCACCAGGATGACGAAACCGGACTGGATGTCGAGCAGTTGGAAGCCGAGGCTGGTGAATACCCCGGTGCCGATCATGTTGGCGACGACGACGGCGAAAGCCGTCCGCGCGCTGTAGGGAGCGGAAGTCAAGCGCAAGAAACCCGCGTACTAGGATAGAGTCGGATCGAAATTCAACCGCGACGGAATGCTAACAGAGCGTTCCCTGCAGGAGGTGCTGTTTCCGCGATGGACATCCACCGCCTCTCCCTTTCCGATGTGACCCGTCACGTGAAGAGCGGTGCGCTGACGGCCGTGCGGGTCGCCCAAGCGATGCTCGAACGCATCGAGCGTCTCGACCCGGAACTCGGCGCCTACGTCCTGGTTCTGGCTGACCGCGCTGTCGAGCGTGCCCACGCTCTGGACGCCGCGAGGGTGCGGGGCGAGGCGCCGGGGCCGCTGCAAGGTGCACCGATTGCGCTGAAGGACTTGCTGTATACGCGCGGCATTGCAACGACCTGCGGCACGTCGGTACTCGCGGACTGGCGACCCGACGAAGACGCAACCGTCGTGCAAAGGCTCGAAGCCGCTGGTGCCGTTGTACTCGGCAAGGTAAAGCTCACGGAAGGTGCCTTCAGCGAACACCACCCCTCGGTTCAGCCGCCGACAAACCCATGGAAGTCCAACCGCTGGACGGGTGTTTCGTCGTCGGGATCCGGTGTCTCGGTAGCGGCGGGGCTCGCGCATGGTGCCATCGGCACGGACACGGGCGGCAGCATCCGGTTTCCTTCGGCGGCCTGCGGCCTAGTGGGCATCAAGCCGACCTACGGCCGGGTAAGCCGGTACGGGGTTTTCCCGCTCGCGGAATCCCTGGATCACGTCGGCCCCATGACGCGCAACGTGGAGGATGCCGCGCGGATGCTTGGCGTGATGTCTGGAAAGGACGCCCGGGATCCCACTTCGCTGGACGCGCCGGTTCCGACCTACGCGGCGATGCTTCGGCAGCGGCTTGACGACGTCAGGATCGGCGTCGATTGGTCCTACGTGGCGGAGGACGTGGACGAGTCCGCCGTGAACGCCGTACGCGATGCGCTGGCCGTGTTGACCGGTCTCGGCGCGGTCGCCATCGAGGTCAGTATGCCGGATCACACGACACTGACCGAGAACTGGTCCATCACCTGCGGCGTGGACTGTGCCCGCGCCCATGCGGCGACCTATCCATCGCGGAGCAACGAATACGGTCCGGCATTGGCCGCCTTGATCGAGACGGGTCTACACGCGCCACTGGGCGTCTATGAACGGCTCGAAGGAGAGCGCCTCCGCTTCCGTAGGGGACTCGACGAGGTGCTTAGCGAGGTCGACGCCTTGATCGCCCCCTGCCTCCCCACCCGGATACCGGGTGCGGAACGGTCACAACCGTTCAACGACCGGGGATCAAGGGAACGTTTCATCCGGTTTACGGCGCCGTTCGACTACTCCGGCCACCCGTCGATCACCCTGCCCATCGACATCGATGCCGACGGCATGCCCCGGGCGTTTCAACTCGTCGGGCGGTATCTCGGCGAGGCCGGACTGGTCGGGATCGGCGGCGCGTTCGAGAGGTCTGCGGGGTTCGAGTACCCGACCCTCGATTGAGACGGCGACGCTACTTGGCCGTAAGTGCGAGTTTTGCCTTCTTCGCGGCTTCCCAGTCCTTCTTGCGGCCTCTCTTCCAATTGGACGGGGCGCCGACGTAGAAGCAGTTGAATCCCCGGCGCGGCGATCCGTCGAGGTTAGGACCCGACCAGTGGACCGTGGTGGGACGAAAGATCACGATGTCGCCGGGACTCATGGCGGCCTCAAAGAGGTCGGGGTGGCCGGCCAGGTCCGTGGGCTCGTGGGCTCTCAGGTGCCGAAACTCCTCCTGGCGTTTGTGAGAGCCCTTCAGGAACTGCAGGCAGCCGTTGCGTTCGTTCGTCTCGTCGAGGGCGATCCAGGTGACGACGCCCTCGAGGGCATCCGAATGCGGATGCACCTCCTGCTGGTTCACGCTCTTGGTGAAGAAACTGGCGGTGGTGGGTTCGGGTTTCTTGCCGAGAAGCTGTTCGAGGATGGGGACTTGGGGCCCGTCGTTGAGCAGTTCGCCAAAATAGCCGTCCCGTCTCTCCAGACCCTTGGTGATGTTGCTGAACATGTCCTCGCGGGAGTCGCCCTCGGTCGCCTTTTCGGCGCGGGTACAGATTTTCCGGACGGTTTCCGGGCCAACGAAGTCCCGGATGACGACAACTCCGTCGCGGTCGAAATCGGCCTTGAGCGCTGCGGTCTCCTGGCTCACGTTTGCCCTCCAAGTTCTGACGGTGGGATTTTATCGCCTAGGCGCGTCTGACGACGGTGGCCGCTTGACGGTGTTCACCCAAAACTCGGGCGTGTGTCGGTCGAGAAGCCGCCTTAGGGGACAACGCTGAATTTGTCCGGTTCGAGAGCAGTGGCTACAGTTGGCGACATCTTCCCGGCGGAGTTGAAGCAGGTGACCGTGAACAAATGGCAAGCCCTCGCAACGGTGAGGGTGGCGGGATCGCAGGGCACCAGGCTTGATCTGTGGCGACACCATCGACTCCGGTTCGTGGCGGAGTCCGGCTATCTCATCGATGGCTTCGAGCACAGGCCGGGCGTGCATCCTTGGCAGGGAGAGCACCTGGGCAAATGGCTCCATGCCGCCACGCTTGCTTGGCGGATGACCGGAGATCAGGAACTCCGGGCGTCGCTTCGGAACAACGTCGAGCGACTGCTGGCGACCCAATTGGCCGATGGCTATCTCGGGACCTACGCACCCGATGCTACCTTCGTGGCGCGACCCGAAAACGCCACCCGCGCGAACGCGCACGACGAGTCGGATGTCGCCATGGCGAAGAGGCGCGGGATCGGGTGGGACACTTGGACGCACCGCTACAACCTCTACGGTCTGCTCACCTACGAGCGCGTCTTCCCCGATGGGGCCGTAGTCGATGCCTGCCGGCGAATGGCCGACCTCTTGGTCGAGGTCTACGGCGGCGACGGCGCGGATCTCACGAACTACGGAACGCGGAAGGGAATCTCCGCGACAACTTTGCTGGAGTCGATCGTGATGCTCTACGAGCGCACGGGGGATGCCAAGTACCTGGATTTCGCCGAGCACATCGTCGAACGGATGGAGGCCAATCCCGCCTTGCGGCTGATGAGCACCCTATTGACAGGCGGCGGGGTGGTTGAACCGGGTGAGGGCAAGGGCTACCAGCTCATGGCCAACCTGCTGGGCTACCTGGGCCTTTATCGGTGTACCGGCAAGCGGCAATACCTCCGTACGGCGGTCAACGGTTGGACCGAAATCAGGGACAAGCACCTTCTCGTAACCGGCGGTCCATGGACCCGTCACACGGACTACAACGGCAACCGCGAGTGCTTTGCGCGCAGCGAAGACTTCGATCCCCGGGAGATCTCGGTGGAGGGCTGCTGTGACGCGACCTGGATTCAGCTTTGCCTGCACCTCTTCGAACTGCTGGGCGAGAGCAAGTATCTCGATGCCGCCGAGACGACCCTTTACAACAGTCTCCACGGCCACCAGCACGGCGACGGGATCCGGTGGTGTTACTACACCGCGCCCAACGAGGCGAAACCGACCTACGCCGACACGATCCACTGCTGTGCGTCGAGCATGCCCAGGGCGATGGAAATGCTCGCCAGCCACCTCGTCGGCGAGATTGACGGCCACCTCGCAATTGGCACCCTGGCGCCGTGCACCGTGTCGTTGAGCGATGCGTTCGGCGGCGGCACCTTGACAGTCGCGAGCGAATTCCCCGCCGATCCGATGACCGAAATCCATTTCGAGCCTCAGAGCGCCCGAACCTATACGTGCGAATTCAGACTGCCTGCCGGGGTGGTGCTGTTGCAGGCGCGGGTCAACGGCGAGTCGGCTTCTGTCGCGCTCAATGGTCGTGGCTTCTACGAACTGCGGCGGCGGTGGGGGAGCGGCGATGTTCTCGCAATCGAAGCCGTGTCGGAGCTCGCGATGCGCACCCAGGACGGCGAGAACGACGGCCGCTGGGTGGCGTTCACGAAGGGACCGATTGCGCTGGCACAGAAGGTCTCGGCATTTCCCGACGACGAGCCCTTTGACGGGCGATCGCCCGCGGAGGCGTTGGCGATGCTCGAGCTGGCGGCGGATGGCTCGGTTCGCGTCGGCGACACCGGCATCGCGCTGATGCCGTACCACCTGGCTTGTACCGACGATTCGGGACCGAGAACGTACTTCAAGTGCCGCTAGGCCAAACTCGGAGTGCGACGTCGTTCGCGGGGCGACCCGATCGCGCCCGCTGGACGCGCCCTCGCCGTCTGGCCCCAGCCCCCACCGCCCCAGGGCTCCAGGGTGGGGTGCTACGCGTACCCGAGCGGGGTGTCGATGGCTTCGCGGGAGGCGAGCATCACGCTGTAGTGGCGTTCGCCGTTGGCGTCCAGCCAGAACGGCACTTCGTCCTCTTCCGACGGATCCACCAGGGTCACCCTCTCCATTAGCCGTTCGTGTGGCCAGAAGTCGGACACCGCGTAGTGCTGGCAACTCCGGTTGTCCCACATCGCGACCGACCCATCCCGCCACGGAAATCGGCAGGTGTGTTCCGGCGTCGAGTACATCTTGGCGTAGAGCCGCGCCAACAGGCGCGCCGAGTCGGCCGGTTCCATGCCGCAGATCGAGTTCGTGAACGTCGGGTTGATGTATAGCGCGTTTTTCCCGGTCACGGGGTGGGTGCGACAGACCGGATGCTCGACCTCGTCATTGCCCCTGCGGCCGTGTGTGGCAGTCCGCCCCTCGAGGAATTCCTTCAGCGTCGAGTTGAGGCTATCCCACAGGGCGATGCAATCGACGAACACCGTGTCGCCGCCGACCGGCGGCGCCTTTCGGGCGAGCAGGACGGAACCGAGCGGGGGACGATCCGACCACGTTACATCCGAGTGCCAGTTGGAGGCCGCGAACGGGCGAGCCTCATCCGAGTAGAGGCGCAGGATCTCGGGATACTCCGATGGCGGCTTGCTGGCGGCAAGGGCGTGCTGTCGGCCGAACGCCAGCCCGGTCTCGGCGAACCGCTTGGCGAAGGCGATGTGCTCGTCGCGAGTGATATGTCCCTGGTCCCGGAGGAACACGACCTTGCGTTCCATCAACAGATTCCAGATCCCGTTTGCCTGGGCATCGGTAAGGGTGGCCATGTCGACACCCTGTACAACGGTGCCGATGCCCGGCGAGACCGGTTCGACCTCGAGTCCGTCGCCGACGGAATCTCCGTGCGGGACGGTGGCGTCTCGTCTGCGTAGTTCCTCGGCGACCGCGGCGGCATACTTGGCGTCACTCGCCATGCGATGGGAGTCCGCGCCCGCCCGGCTGGCTGGATTCTCCCGGTAGTGACCGTGCCAGGTATGCGCTCGACCGCCGACCCATCCATCGGCTCGGCCTTGCGTTGCGCCGCGTTTGTTCAGACCGCGCGGCTCGAAGAGCTCTTCAACGTCGCGGTTGGTCATATCGCGATATCCCGGGTGTTGTAGTCGCGAATGACCCGTTCGAATGTCTCTGGACACCACCGGAACCGGTCGGCCGCGCCTTTGAACGGCTGGTAGACGAAGGGCGTTTCGTCCCGGTAGACCTGCCGCCTGGCATCGATGGCCACCTGGACGACACTGGCTCGTTGGTCGATGAAGTCGTCGTCGTAGACCACATCCGCTGGCTGCATCAGGTGACCGTGTTGCCCCGCCACGGCTTTGCGTCGGTGGAAGCCCCACGACACGGATACGCGGAAATCATCCGACGTATTCGCAAACGAACTGTGCAACGTCTGTCGGTTGACGATGGTGACGTCACCCGGCTCGCAGTGGAGGGGAATCGCATCGGGCAATTGATCCGATCCGCCATTGGCGTCGACCCTGGCTTGTATGTCGACCCTGCCGAGTTTGTGCGTGCCGGGAACAACCCAAAGGCAGCTGAACGCCGAGGTCCGGTTCAACTGCGCCTGGAAGTTGACGCCGTGAATGCCCTCGTCCCAATCGGGGCTGTCCCAATGGGTCACGCCGTCCTGATGCCACGCCACCGAACCTCCGAGGCCGGGTTGCTTGGTGAAGATCGCATCGTTGTAGGGCACGAAGTCCGGCCCGTTGATCGCCTCGGCGACCGCGAGCAGGTGTGGATGACCGTAGACGCGCAGACCGGACTCGATGAGTTGGCACATTCCCGCAATGATCTGCACGACGTACTCCGGCGCGCCCTCGGCGGGCGCAGCCTCGGTCATCTTGCTTTGGTGTCTACCGTGGGACGCCGACGTGCCACCCACCGGATCCGACAGGGGCTTCACGAAAAAGTAGGGATTGCGCTTCATGTCGATCCCGAGGGCGGGATTCCCCTCGGCGTCCACGATCGCCCCCGGACGGATCGGCGCACGCGCCAGAAGGTCGTTCACGTCCCGGCGGAGTTCCTCGACTTCGACCTCGTGCAGGACGTTTTCGAAGACGTAGAAGCCGTGCTTCCAGTATGCGTCGACGATGTCGGGGTGCACCTTGCCGCATTCGTCGAAGCGCACGGGCCCACGGTTGCCGATACGGCGCGCCCGCGCCATGCCGGCGCTGGCGTACGCCTCCATCCGCGTTGCGTAGTCCTCGGCGGTAAGGACTCCTCTTGCGCCAGCTTGCTCCGAGCACATGGGCAGCGCGTGGGATCAGAAGAACACGAAGGACCTGACCACCACGTTCTTGCGGCACGGTGCATCCTCGGGCGCCGTGGGGTCGACGCACGCCGTGTGGAAAGACCAGCGCGAGACGGAACCGTCCGTCACCGAGTCGTAGCACTTGAGCATCGAGACCTCGTTGGATTGCTGCTGCGGGAGCCAGTACCACTCGTGGCCGGGGCGATAGGTGAAGCGCGTAGTCTCGCCGACGCGATCATCGTAGATGCGGTAGTTCGTGATGTACGGCTGATCGGCAAACGAAGGCCATGCGCAGAGTACGAACGGGTACTGGCCCACGGTCTCCATCGGCTTGGCCAGGTTGATCGACATGAACCGCCGCGACATCTTGGCGTCGGCTTCGGCGTCCGTGTAGTGCTGCGTACGCCCGAAATTGCGCAGGTTCTTGGTCAGCAACTCCCGGCAACGGACGCGACCGCTGTTGTCGTTCAGGTCGTTGTGCACGAGGTTCGCGTAGCCCCGGTTCACACCCGGGTTCTTGTTCTCCTGGTCCTCGGTGCGATCGCCCTCGTAGTCCTTGTTGAACACGTCGTGGTTGTACACCAGGGCGTCTGTCGCCCCGGGGAAGAAATCGAGCAGTAGCTTCTCGATTTCGAGGTAGAAGACGCGTTCCACCTCCTCCGAGTCGTAGAAGTTTCGGCACTTGGACTCCAGATGTGCCAGCGAGAGCCCCAGCTTGTCCATGCATTCGGCACTCGTCGGCTTGAGGCCGGGGTAGTACTCCTCGATTCGACGTGCATCGCGCAGCACCTGCGGGAAGTAGAGGCAGCGTCGGGCGATGTCCCGCTCTTCCTTGCGCAGCACCATGGCGTCCGCCTTGCGTGCGGGGTCGCGCCACAGCGCGTTGGACGAAACGATGGAATACGACGGCTGTTCGTGCACGGTGTAGCGCAATGGAAGCGCCAACCCGCCCTCGGGCGCTTCGATGTCGGTGGCCCGAATGTATTCAAGGCACTCGTCGTAGGTGCGAAACGCGGATCCCCACTTCGTTTCGATTGGGCCCGGCGGCGCGTTCTCGATCATGTCGATGACTGCCTGCCCGTCGCCGGTGGCGATCAGGGCGAATGCCGCCTCGGTGGCCGCCGCGGTTCCGGCGTCCCCGTCCCGGTCGAACGACATGTAGGAGACGCCGCCGTTCGCGGCGACCGGAGGGGGCTGTCCTTCGGTGAGTTGGAACGCGGGTACAAAGGCAGACGAGCCGGTTTGCGTACCGTTGGTCAACGTATCAGCGGCAACAGGGCTGTTCATGGCATCTCGGGAGTCGGCAACCTCGAAATTATGGCATACGAAGCGCGCCCTTGGCGGCACGAGCGAGGGAGGCCTGGTCGTTGGTTCGAGGGTGCTGGCGCCGAGAGGTAGCGCTCCTGCCCTAGCATTCGACGAATCGGGCATGCGAGCGAGCCGCAACAAACGGGGCGATCAGTCGTCGTCCTCGGCGTGGCGACGGGCGATCCGGTCCAATCTCGGGCCGATGGATGACATCACCGCCGCGAACATGACGACCGCCCAGCCCGCCGAGAGTATCAGGTGCGTTCCGACGAGGATCCTGGCGCCGACCGAAACCGGGGCCGTGGTCAGGAAGTCTTGGCCGACAGCCGCGTAGAACGAAAAGGACAGCCATTCGGTGATTCCGGTAGCCGGATTGGCAAACGCGGCGGGCTGGAAGCGCGCCAGCGTTCCGTAGAAGCCGGCGAACAGGACGATGATCGTCAGGTAGCCCACGGCGAACGCCCCCATCGGCACCCACATGACCCTCAGGTAGTCCGCGAGGTAGCCGTACACGCGAAGCCGAGGCTCGAGCCAGATGATGACGGTGCGTCCTAGTACGAACACCGCTGCCGGTACCGTCACGGTCACCACGAGCATGGCGGCGATCATCGCGACCAGGTAGATGCCCGAGAGTCCGCGGCCTTCCTCGAAAATTCCTGTAGCCACGGCGAGCGCGATAAGAATTGCCAGCGCAACCCAACCGAGGATCAGCAACAGGGGAGGGCGGGTGTCGCGCCATCCCTCCCGGCGGTGGCTGACGAGGCCGGCGACCAGCGCATTCCAGATGAACAAAACCAGGGTTGATCCCACCAGCACCAGGCCGTCGGAGAAAGGGTCCGACGAGAATTCGCCCTGGGCGATCCAGGCCGGAAGGAATCCCAATGCCAGGAGCACCGACACGATGAATGCCTCGCGGGTCATATCGCGATAGCCGGTTAGGGACGGCCCGCGCAAACCGGCGATCAGGCCAAGCGCAAGCGCCAGGATGGGCATGATGAGGACGGCAAACCCTCGGAGGGGTGACAACCCGGCAATGAGCGCGGTGGCCACGCCGATGATCACGCCGACCAGAACACCGGTCCAAGGACCGCTCCTGGGACCGCCCCTGACGCCCACGCCCAGCCCGATGGCAATCCCGCAACCGGCGCTCTTCAAGACATCGGTGTGCGCCGCGGTGACCGCGTAGCCGAAGGGCACGACGACCACGGCCACGACGATGGCAATCCGACACGCCAGCCAGATCAGGTGGAGTAGCGTTCTCCTCTCGCCTCGGCCGATCGGGTTTCCGAGAATCCAACGAGGCATGGTTTTCCCATAGGTTCGCGGCGGCGCAGTCAGTGGTCGCGTTCCCATTCCCGCGCACGACGCCGGCCTTCGTCGAGCTCCTCGGGCGACATGCCCTCGGCGGTCTTGTCGCGGATTTCGATCGCGTCGGTCCGGAGTTCCTCGTTCACGCGCGAGACAGCGAGGCTGAACCACTTGTACGCTTCGGCAAGATCTTGGGGCACCCCGGTGCCCTTGGCGTAGAGAAGCCCTAGATTGTGCTGGCCGGCAGCGTGGCCCTGTTCGGCCGCCAAGCGATACCAGGCCGCGGCTTCGCCGTGGTCTTGGGGAACGCCTTGGCCGTATTGATGCATCAGTCCAAGCCAGAGCTGCGCCACGGCGAGACCGCGTTCTGCCGCCTTGCGATACCACTCGACCGCTTCGGCATGATCACGTTCTACGCCCCGACCGGTGCGGTACATGTAGCCCAGGCTGTGCAACGCTCGTGGATGTCCCTGTGCCGCTGCCTGGCGATACCACTTCAACGCCTCGTCGAAGTCCGCCTCCATGCCCACACCGCGGAGATAGAAAGCCCCGAGGTTGTTCTGTGCATCAGCGAAACCTTGTTCCGCGGATAGCCGGTACCACTGCCGCGCCTGCTCCAAGTCGCGCGGGACGCCCCGACCGTACCCAACCGCCACTGCGAAGTTGTACTGGCCGACCATGTTGCCCTGCTCGGCAGCCATCCGGTACCACTTAGCGGCTTCGCCAAGGTCTTGAGGCACGCCCTGACCATGCTTGTACATCGCGCCGAGGTTGTTCTGCGCCGGTGCGATGCCGCGTTCGGCGGCCATTCGGTACCAGTTCGCAGCTTCGACATCGTCTTGATTGACGCCTTGACCCAACGCATAGGCCAAGCCCAGGTTGAACAGCGCCGGTGCCATGCCTTGGTCCGCTGCAAGCCGGAACCACTTCACCGCTTCCGAGTGGTCTTGGTCCTCGCCGGGACTCCGGAAGTGAAGTCCCAATTCCAGCTGGGCGGGTGCCAGACCCTGTTCGGCAGCCCGACGGTAGAGGTCCAAGGCGATTGCCTCGTCTTGCGCGACGCCCAACGCCTCCTTGTAGAGGGTGCCCAACCGGAACTGGGCCTTCGGGCGACCTTGCTCCGCCGCCAGCCGATACCAATGCGCCGCTTCGGCGTCGTCGGACTGAACCCCGTTGCCATGGTCGTACATGGCGCCGAGCATCTCTTGAGCGATGGCCAAGTCCTGTTTGGCGGCGCGACGAATCCAATACAGCGCCTTGGGCTTGTCGACCGGGACGCGGCGGCCAGCGAGGTAGTGTGCACCGAGCACGTATTGCGCCGACGGGTCGCCTTGGCGGGCCATCTCGCGCAGTTGCGGGATGGACGGCTGCGCGTCTGGGGTGCTTTGCGCAGCATCGCGTTCTAGCGCGTGGGCGCCCAGCGACCCGCACGCCGCGAGGGTCGCCACCGCTGCAACGGCGAGCGATCGCCGCAGGCGGTCCGTCGCGACCCCCGCGTCAGTCGGGTACGGGTGTTCGTACGGTCTTGACTGCGACATGGATGTTCGGAGAAATCCCGCTTCCGGCCCTTGTTGCTCTGATATTACGCCCCTGTGCGGGGACTGTCGTACCGCAATCGGACCTGCCATCTAGCGATTCAGAGGTTCTGCGAATCTTCGGCGGGGAGTAGACGCAGCGCACGTGCGCGGTGTACCGCGTCAAATCTCCCGCGTGCCCCCAGTTTCGCGAATATCCTCCGCACGTGGTAGCGAACGCCGTCGTAGCTCAGGTTGAGTTCCTTCGCGATCATCTTGTCCGATTGAGACTCCAGACGTCGCAGCACCTCGATTTCCCGGGAACTCAGCGCCGGCTCCGACTGATCCAGTGTCGACTGGTCGGGTGCCGCCAATGCGTCGCGCAGTTCGATGGCCGTGTCGATGATCGACCGGGCGGCCTGTGAATCGACTATTGCATCCAGCATCGGTGCCGTAAGCCCTCTTTCCCTCGCCAGCGGTCGGAGGTAGTCCGAATCCGCGTATAGAGCGAGGTAGGCTATGAGATGCTCTGTCGCCCGTTCCGGCTCGCCGGCGAGCACCTCCAGTCGCATTGACAGCACCAGCATGCGCATGTGCGTTCGAACCAGCCGTCGTTCATTGGTCGCCTGCCTCACGAGGGACGCGAAGCGCCGAGCCGCGTCGAATTCCGCCTGCGCGATCAGCAGACGCAACCGCCCTTCCGCAAGGGCCTCGACCTCGCGCCACCGGTAGGCCTTGAAGTCCACGCAGTCTTCGTCTTCGCGGGGAAGGTCTTCGCTGCGCCAGGCTCCTGCCGCCTCGTCGACTCGGTCGCCCATGGTGAGCACCGAAACACGCAGCGCCGACAGGAACGTGATCAAGGCGGGGCGCTCCGTGGCGCGCGCGAAATCCATGGAGGTCTCCAACACGGTCAAGGCGCGGTCGATGCCCTGGTCGCGAAGCGCGAGTTCCATCGCGATGGCGGCATTCGCGGCGTAGACATCGAACCACGTGCCCCACTCGCCGAGTAGCCGAAGCGACACCGGCGTGTGGCGACGCGGCGTGTGCGCGCTCCGTTCCACTTCCAATTCGGTCATGAGGAGCTCGCCGACCATGGCTGTACCCGTGTTGCCAAGATGGCCAACGCGAGCCAGCTCCAGCGCCCTGCCGTAACGGTTTGCCGCGTCCTCGGTCCGGCCTTGCGCCATGGCCGCAAGGCCGAGTTGGCAATCCAGATGTGGCGTGATGTAGAGCGTATGCTGGCGGAGGTCCGCGCGGACGCGTTCGGCCCACTCAGCGGCCCGTTCGAACTCGGTCTTCTCGGTCATGACAAGGCACAACCCGTAGCGGATGATCCCGCGCAGCAAAGGATCCGTATCCGGTTGGAGAGCGATTTCCGCGACAGTGGAGACGAGCGGTTCGTAACGCGACAGTGGACTGCAACTCAAGACGAGCATCAGGCCGAGCACGATCAGGTGGTCCCGCATCATTTCCGGGTCCTCGTCGCCGCTAGGACTCCGAGAAAAACCGGCGCTTTCGATGGCCGTCTGCTGATAGACGCGTCTCGCACCATCCATGTCACCCGACAGGGAGAGCAAGATACAGCGTATGAGCGCGAGTCTCGGGTAGGCCCCGATGGCATCCGGGGTGAGCCAGCCGTCCATCCCACGCAGCGCGTCGAATCCGCGACCGATCCAGATGTGGACCCCGCCCGCGTCGGTGGCGATCTTACCGGTCAGCTGCGCGTCGCCGGCTTCGGCGCTGTGGCGTAGGGCATCCTCGATATGGCCCCGGCGTGCAAGCCCTCGCGCGATGCCCGCGTGGACGGACCGAAACCGGGATGGATTCTCGCGAAACAGCTTGTTCGCGCAGTACTCCCGGATCAAGGGGTGCAGTTTCATGGTCGTCTTGCCGCTGCCGGTGATTTGCAACAGACCGGCGAGAGATGCCATCGACTCGATTCGGCGCCGCGAATGCCGTTGGCCGGTCGCCTCGTCGATTAGGTCCGGCTCTATCCAGTCGAACAGGGACACGTCCAGGATGAATTCCCGGTCCTCGTCCGGAACGCCGCGCCAGAGCCGAGACTCGATCCATGCGGCGACCGTCTCCTTTCCGCTCACGGGGTCGTCTAGCGGTGCCGCAGGCGCCGCGTTGCGGTAGATCCGAAGCGCTATCGGCCAGCCCGCCGAACTTGCCGCAACGGTCGCGAGTTCCCGACGTGAAAGCTCGGTATCGAAGAACCGCGCGATGTCGGGCAACGAAAACCGGAGGTCCTCGGCGGTAATGGTTTGGCCGCGCCCCTCGAGGAGGAACATGGCGATATCGAGGCCCGGCGGACGTTCCCGGAACGCCATCGCAAACCGCAGATTGTCGGGAGATTGACCGAGGAGTGTGTTCAGCACCTCCACCGCTTGCGTATCGCGCAGCCGTTCGAGTTCGTCCAGGGCGAGCAGGCAGGGCTGCCCGTGCCGCTCGATCGCACGGATCAGCAAGTTGACCCGGTACCCGGCTTGGGTGTCCGACTCCCTCTCCGTCGCCATGGCATCGGCCGATTGGCCGGCCGCATCGAACGTGGTGATGCCCGCTTGCTCGAATGCGACCGTCAGGTAGGTCGCCATCGCGACGGGACCGTCCTCTTCGTCCACCGCGAGCCACGCAACGATGCTGCCGTTGTCCCGCAGGCGACTACAACAATGCGCGAGCAGCGCGGTCTTGCCAAAGCCGCCGGGAGCCTGCAACACCGTCAACTGGCGGCTAAGCGGCGAACACCGCTTCTCCAGTTCCGGTCGGCCGACATAGCCAGCGACGACATCCGGAATCTGCACCTTGTGGGTGAGCAACCACGGGGTGGGCGAGTCTGCGATCCTTCTGGAGTCTTCGGGGTCAGACTGCTCCGAAATCTGTTTGCCGTCGGTCGGAACCATCTTCGTCACCAATCGTCGTCCCGGCATCGAAACGAACGTCAAACGACCAGTGTACTACCGAAACAGTGGTTTGAATGTCCAGTGCTACGGCATTTTGCCCCCAAAACCCTCGCTCATTCGGCCAGGTGAGACGAAAAAGCGCGCACCATTTCGGTAGTCCACGGTAATCGCTTCGCGAGACCACGCACGGCACCGGTCTACCGCCTGTCTAGGTTCCGAAGACGCGTTTAATCGAACTGCCGTAGTCCCTTGACGATCGTCTGGGCGAAATCGCGTGGTGGTGCTCTGTGCAGAATTTGAACCTGGGACCTGATTCGGAGGTCGTTGGGGATTCCGAGATCAAACCAACCTACGAAGAACTCTGTCGGGCGATCGAGGCGCTGACCGACAATCTCGTCTTGGAGCGGAACGTGCTGTACGACGATTGGACGAACACCGCCGGCGAGTTTAGGGACAAGTCGGACAAGATGGCGATTGACGAGTTGGACGCCGAGATCCGCGAATACCGCGATCTTCTACGACGGGCGATGCACCGTCAGGTCGAAGGCGAAGACGCCGGCTGACGTTGTCGTGCCGAGCCTGGCTGTGGGGGAGGGCGGCACGGACGTTCACAGGCCCTGGCCGCCATTGCCGGGATCTGCGGATTCTTGTCGCGAGTCCCGCCTGACGCGCTGGTTCAAGCAAAACCCGAGGATCACGCCCGGAGCCTACCGGGCGCGGTAGGGGACAGGCTTGTTCTGCCTCGGCCGGGTTTGCGCCATGCAGGGGCGTTGATTGGTCAGTGAGTCGCCGACTCCCCGGCGAGCTCCTTGTTCAGTTCGCCCACGACTTGCTTGGCATCGCCGAACAGCATCCAGGTCTTGTCGTCGAAGTAGAGGGCGTTGTCGATGCCGGCGAAGCCGGGGTTCTTCGACCGCTTGATGGCGAAGATCGTCCGCGCCTTGCTTGCCTCGATGATGGGCATTCCGTAGATCGGGCTCGACTCGTCGAGGTTCGCGGCTGGATTGACGACGTCGTTGGCGCCGATTACCAGCGCGACATCGCACTGCGGCATGTCCCGGTTGACGTCGTCCATCTCGACCAGATCCGTATAGGGCACGTCGGCCTCGGCCAGCAACACGTTCATATGACCGGGCATGCGTCCGGCGACCGGATGAATGGCGAAGTGTACCGTGATGCCGCGTTTCTTCAGGTGGTCGTAGAGTTCGCGCACGCGGTGCTGCGCCTGCGCCACCGCCATCCCGTAGCCGGGGATGATGACGACGCTGTTGGCTTGTTCCATGATCTGGGCGGCGCTCTGCGGCGTATCCGCCTTGTACTCTCCTTGCTCGGCACCCTCGGGTGCGGTCTGCGGAACGGACCCGAAGGCACCGAACAGCACGTTCAGATACGACCGGTTCATCGCCTTGCACATGATGATCGAGAGGATCAAACCACTCGACCCGTCGAGCGCCCCGGCCGTGATGAGCAGGTTGTTCTCGAGCACGAACCCCATCGCCACCGCCGCAAGACCGGCGTAGGAGTTGAGTATGGCGATGACCGTCGGCATGTCCGCGCCGCCGATGGGAACGATCAGCAGGATGCCGAACATCAGCGCGATGACGATTATCGCGGGAAAGAGCAACGCCGCGACCGGTGCCGCCGGATTGAGCACGAGCCATGTGCCGATGCCGATGGCGACCAGCAGCAGGGCGATGTTGAACACGTTCTGCAGCGGGTAGGTGACCGCGCGCTGGGGCACCCACTTAAGCTCCTGAAGCTTGCCCGCGGCAAACAGGCTGCCGGTGAACGTGATGCAGCCGAGAATGACCTCGGCGATGATCGCCACCATCCGAAAGGTAGTCAGTTCCTCGGGGCCCTCGCCGAGCCACAGGTAGTACTTGGCGGTGCCGACCAGAGCTGCGGCGAGGCCGCCAAAGGCATGCGACAGGGCCGTCCGTTGCGGGGCCGCCGTCAGGGCGACCCGTGACAGCGGATAGCCCACCGCGATGCCCGCCACGACCGCGAGAACCATCCAGCCGTGGTTGACCACGAACGGCTGCGCCCAGGTGGCGACCACGCCGAGCAGCATGGCCAACGCCCCGGCGCCGACGCCCCGGCGTGCCGTCTTGGGATCGTTCATCCAATACAGCGAGAAGATGAACAGCGCCGTGGCGACGAGATAGAAGAGTTCGACCCAACCTGCGCTCATGACGGATCGTCCCGCTTGAACATCTTCAGCATGCGGTCGGTGATGAGGAACCCGCTGACGATGTTGGTAACCGAGGCAAACAGGGCGATGCCGCCGAGCAGTCGGATCGTCGGCGGGACATCGGGCCCCGCGACGAGAATCGCCCCCACGACGGCGATCGCCGAGATCGCGTTGGTGAGCGACATCAACGGCGTATGAAGCAGCCGAGACACGCGGCGGATGACACCAAGACCGATGAACGTGGACAGAAGGAAGACGAACACCATCGGCCAGTAGTCGACGGCGCCTTCCGCGTTTTTCGAGGACGACGCGGTTTCCGCGACGGAGGCCGCGTCGGTTTGGGTTACCAAGGCGATTCCGATTGCGCCGACGGCCACGGAGAGCACCGCGATTGCCCATCGGGGCAGGTAACGATCGGGTTTCATGACGTGGCCTCGTTCACCAATTCGCGCAAGGCGTCGCGGGTGCGGTCATGGACGATCTCGCCGTCCGTGGCAATGAGGCACTCGCCCTGGATCTCGTCGTCGGCGTCGACTTCGAATTCGCCCTCCTTCGAGAACGCCTCGACGAAGTTCGTCAGATTCCTGGAGAACAGCAGGCTGGCGTGTTCGGGCATCGTCGCCGGCAGGTTCAGGGGTGCCATGACGCGCACGCCCCGGACCTCGACGTCTTCGCCGGGCACGGACAGCTCACAGTTGCCGCCGCCGTCGGCAGCGAGATCGACGATGATCGAACCGGGACGCATCGACCGGACCATCTCGCGGGTGATGATCTTCGGCGCAAAGACGCCGCCGATCAATGCGGTGGTGATGACGACGTCCGACTTCGCCAACTCATCGAGGAGCATCTCCCGCTGACGCTCTCGGTCCTCCTCGCTGAGTTCTCCGGCATAGCCGCCACCGGTCGAGGCGTCTTTCTTTAGCTCGACGCCAACATACCTCGCGCCGACACTCTCGATCTGCTCCTGGACTTCGGGGCGTACATCGGTCGCCGACACCGTCGCACCGAGTCGCTTGGCCGTCGCCAGGGCCTGGAGGCCGGCGACGGCGGCCCCGATGACGAACACCCTCGCCGCGAAGACCGTGCCGGCTGCCGAACTCAGCATCGGCAGGTACTTGGGAAGCGCCACGGCGGCGAGTAGCACGCCCTTGTAGCCACTGACGCTGCTCATGGACGACAGCGTATCCATCGCCTGGGCGCGCGTCGTGCGCGGAATCGAGTCGGTGGAGAAGGCGGTGGCGCCGCGTTTGGCGAGGGCCTCCATCTGCCGTGGATCCCGCAGCGGCATCAGCGAGCCCACGACGATGGTCGAGGGATTGATCCAGTCGAGCGCCGCGCGTCCATCGCGGTTGGCAGGCGGATTGACCGTGAGAAGGATGTCCGCCGACTGCACCAGCGACTCGGCATCGGTCTCGATTCCGGCATCCGCCGACCGGTAGGCGTCGTCGTCGTACCCGGCGGCCACGCCCGCACCGGACTCGATGGCGACACCGAACCCCGCGCGTCGCAACTTCTCGCACGACTCGGGAACCAACGCAACCCGGTGCTCGCCCGGGCGCGACTCCCGCACCACGGCTATCTTCACTCGCTGTACCTCCCTGCCGGCGCCGCCCGCTCGGGCGACGCCAACGATCAACAGTAGCCGAAGCTGTGAAAATCGACAAACCCGGTCGGTGGTTCGCGATCAATGGTCTCGGGAGAGTGTGCTACGGTCGCGGGGGTTTGTGGAGACTTGCGAGTGTGAAATGGCCTACGTGATTGACATGTCCACCTTGAAAAAGGAAGGCGAATTCGGTTCGAAGGAGTGGGGCGAAGCCTGTGCCGCAGCAGCGGTCAAGATTCTCAAGGCGGCCGATCTGCCGAAGGATTTCGAATGGGCGTTCACGGAGTGCTATACGCATCCGCCTGACCGCCTCATGGAAGGGGGACGGGAGAAGGCCGGCTACTACATCATCGTCAAAGACGGCGAGATCTGGGGCGGTGACGGCGAACCGGAAGAAGCCTTGGCCGTTCGCGGCTTTCATATCCGCGCGCGATGGGCCGCGATCTGCAACCAATCCGGCGCGTTCTACGGTCGGGAGGGCGGGCGCAAACGGCGCGAGGGCCAGCAGGCGCTACTCGCGGCGATCGAGAAGCACGTCGGACGGGAGAACCCCTATGGCGAGGAGCAGCCCTCCGAAATGTACTGGCCCGACGACGTGAGCGGTCCCTTGATGGCCGGCTCCGAAGAAGGCAACGGGTTGCACAACATCGCTGCGGCGATGCAGACCCAGTCACCGGAGTTCGCGGATCTGCCCGTCACCGAGATGCTGGTTCCGATCTTCGAGGAGATGACCGAACAACAGAAGAAGGACTTCCTGAAGCTCCTGGCGGTCGATTCGTAGGGGACGGGCTTGTCCCGTCCCGGCGCGCCCGAAAGGGCGCGATCGAGAACACTTACCGCATTCTCGTACCGTGTGACCGAGCCAGCGGTGTCCTGAACTGGCGAAGGCGGTCCAGCAGACGCGATTGGATCGCGCCCACGGCGGCATCGAGGAAACGCAACCCGATTGCCAACGTTCGGAGGGACCATGACGAACATCGAAGCCCGACTGCGTTTCGACGGTGCCCTACCGCGGGATCCGCAGGTGGATGCTTGGTTCGCCGAGCGGACCGATTCGCTGGGGATGATCGCGCGCACATGGTTCGCCCAGATGCGTGATTGCGGCGAGGACGTTGTCGAACTGGTTCACGACGGCGGCCCTGTCGCCTGCGTGGAGGACGTTCCCTTCGCCTACGTCAACGCGTTCACGAAGCACGTCAACGTCGGCTTCTTCAGGGGCGCGTTCTTTCCCGACCCGGCGGCGCTGCTGCAAGGCACCGGCAAGCGCATGCGGCACGTCAAGCTATTCCCCGGTACGGATGTCGATGCCGGTGCGCTGGCTGCGCTGATCCAGGCAGCGTATCGAGAGGCTCGTGAGTTCGTCGCGGCCGAGGGCTGAACCAACCGCGTGTCCACGGCGGTCCCTACCGACGCGGGTCTAGTCGCTGGAGCGACGGCGGACGGGATCGCCGTTTTCCGGGGCGTGCCGTATGCGGCGCCGCCGATCGGCGCGTTGCGGTGGCGGGCTCCGCGCCCGCCGCCAAACTGGACCGGCATTCGCCGGTGTACGAGTTTCGGACCTGCATGTCCGCAGCCCCGCCGCTTCTTTGCGGACCCGACAATCGTGGAGTTTCCGGAACGCCTCGACGAGGACTGCCTCTACCTCAACATCTGGACGCCGGGTTTGGATCCCGAGGCCAGGTACCCGGTCATGGTATGGATCCACGGCGGCGGTTTTGGCAACGGATGGGGCCATCAGCGGGACTTCGAAGGGACTGCACTCGGCCGCAAGGGGGTCGTGGTCGTCACCCTGAACTATCGCCTGGGGCCGCTCGGATTCCTGGCCCATCCGGCGTTGTCGGCCGAGTCGCCGAGATCCGTTTCAGGCAACTACGGACTGCTGGATCAGATCGCGGCCCTCACCTGGGTGCAGGCCAACATCGCGGCGTTCGGCGGCGATCCGGGTAACGTAACGGTGTTCGGCGAGTCGGCGGGCGGGCTTAGCGTCAACCTGTTGCGTGTTTCGCCGCTCGCCCGAGGCCTGTTCCACCGGGGGATCTGCCAAAGCGCGCCGGGCGGAACCGGCCTCGGCCCGCCGCTGGCCGCCGGCGAAGCAACGGGGATTGCGTATGCCCGGACGGTTCTTGGCAGCGATTGCGCGGACGACATCGACCGGCTGCGCACGGTCGCGCCGGATGCGCTCGTCGGTGCGGCAGCACCGCAGGTAGCGTTGGCCGAGTTGATGGCGGGTACGGGGCGAGGGGGATTTCAATTCGCACCGGTGGCCGATGGCTGGGTTCTGCGGTCCGGAGAAGCCCCGTGCGACGTGCCGTTGCTGCTCGGCGTCAACGCCGAGGAGGGCAGCTATTGGGCGGAACTCGAGGATCTCGCAACGGTGCTCGACAGCGTCGCCGGATACCGGTCGTTCGTGCGCTGGCGTGCCGGATCGCTGTCAGACGAACTGCTGGCGCTGTACCCGGCGGATCGACCGGAAGCGGTGCGGGAGGCCTTTGTGCAGTACTTCGGCGACACCACCTTCGTGCGCGACACCCGATCGGTGGCCCGAGCCATGGGCGATCTCCAAAGCAATGCCTACCTGTATCGCTTTGGGCGGGGCGGGGGCAACGCCATCCCGGGGGCGCACCACGGCCGGGAGATCCAATACGTGTTCAACAATCTACGTCCCGGCGGACAGGCTGCGGACTGCGAACTTGCCGAGACGATGAGTTCGCTTTGGACCCGCTTCGCCACCGCCGGCGACCCAAACGGACCGGGCCTTCCGCCTTGGCCCGCCTTCGAACACGGTACCGAGCGTCACCTCGAACTCGACGAGACGATCCGCATCGGCGACCACCTGCGCGGGCGTCACTGCGACGCCCTTGACCGGATTCTGCAGGATCAACGCCACTGAGGGCCGATCACAAGCAATCGCATCGGCGACAGTTACCCGTAATACTCTCGGGCGAGTCTCTCGGTTGTCAGGACAAGCTTCATGAACCTCACACGGCTAGCGTTGATCGGCGACCCGACGACGGGTCGCAAATCCTCCTGGGACACCACCGGCCGCAACGACGACGCCTGGAACATCGAACCCGGCGAGCGGCGCGTGCTCGCCGACATCGAGGGTCCGGGAACCATCACCCACCTTTGGATGACGCAGCGCAACCACTACCGGGAATGCCTGCTGCTCTTCACGTGGGACCACGCCGTTGAACCCAGCATCGTCTGCCCGCTAGGCGACTTCTTCGGGCTCGGGCACAGCATCGTGAACTCCTACCAGTCGCTCTTGTTCTCCGCCTCCACGCGTGCCAACAACCGCTTCAACCAGGGCTGCGCGCTCAACGCCTACCTGCCCATGCCATTCCGCGAACACGCCCGGGTCGAGCTTCTCAACGAAAGCGGCGAGACCCACCGCCAGTATTTCTACGTCGACTACGAGCGTGGCGAGGTGGCGGCGGACGCTGGCTATCTGCATGCCGAGTTCCGCCGGACGAACCCGTTCCCGGGCTGGGGCGGCGATGTTCGGGTCAATACGCCTGCCGCGAACATCGCGAACAAGGAACGCCTGGCCTGGGACAACAACTATGTGATCCTGGACACGACCGGCCGGGGCCACTACATCGGCTGCAACCTGTCGGTGACCAACTTCCAAGGCACCTGGTGGGGCGAGGGCGACGACATGATCTGGGTGGACGGCTACAAGTGGCCGCCGGACCTGCACGGCACCGGTTCCGAGGACTACCTGAACCAGGCGTGGGGCATGCAGGACAACGCGTTCCTACGCAGTGGCTCGTCGATCTTCGAGCACAACACCCGCGGCTACCAGACGAGCTACGTGCACCACATCGAGAATCCCGTTCGGTTCCAGCGCGAAGTCAAGGTCACCATCGAGCACGGCCACGGCAACCACCTCGCCAACGAGATGTCGAGCGTGGCGTACTGGTACGCGGATACGCCGGGCCCGGTGCGGGATTGTCCACCCGTGCGGCAACGCTTCGCGGTCAGACGCGACAATCTGACGGGCGATTGGATGCAGGATCCTGCCGGCCAAACGGACTCGCCGCCGATCCGCCGCACCGACGAGATGCGCGGCGTGCCCGATGAGTGAATCGTTCGGCTGCGTCCGGTAAGGCCACGCAAGGCTAGTTGAAGGGCATGATTCCGGATTCCCGGTAGTAGACGTTGGGCTCCGCCGCCGTCTGTGCGCCACCGGCCGGATTCGACGCGCCGTATTCGGGAATCGCGGTCCCGGTTCTCGCGAGCCGACCGGCCATCGAGACCCGGCGGTTCCCCTCACCGAACGCCAGGCTTCGGTGCAGCAACGAGGAATGGAACAACACGAACTGGCCTCGTTTGAGAGGCAGTGGCGTGACCCTGTCCTGGACGACCTGCGGCACTTCCAGGATGTGACGGGGAATATCCCGGTCGAACCCCTCGATCGGCAAATGCGATCCCCTGACGTACTCGATTCGACCCTCGGTGAGACTGATGTCGGTCAATGCCAGCGTGGCCGTGAAGTGATTGCTGGTGTCGAAAAGATCGATCGACGCATTGCCGTTCTCGAAATGACGGTCGTGGTGCCACTTGTTTTGCCCGGTTCCGTCGCTCTTGACGAAGAAGTTGGATCGCCAGAGAAAGAGACCGCTGCCGAAAAGGTCCGTTGCCACCGCCTGCAGGTTGGCGTCGAACCACAAATCCCTGATGGCGGGCACGTCCATGTGTCTGTCGATCAACGGGTTGACGTGGGTGTTCTCGGTGCCGGCCTTCTGCGCCGTGAGGTTCTGCTGTCGGCGCAGGGCCTTCAGCTCGAAGACGGCGTCGCGTGCCGCGTCGAGTCCCGACTTGTCCGCCAACTCGTAGGGACCGGCCAATCCGTCCCGCGACAATTGCTCTCTTGACATTGTTGGCCCCTTGATCCTTGCGTCTAATCGTACGTTGTTTCGAGTCCGCGCTGGGTGGTGAGGTAGGCAGCGAAGGTGGCCAGCCAATGCGCGCCGGCATAGGTGAGCGAGTCGAAGGCAGAGAGCCCCGCAGCGCGATGGCGCGTCGTCATCGTCGCAAGTGAATCGAAGGGTGCCACCGAGGCGATGCCTTCGAGCATCCAGGCGCGGCTCAGGTTCAGTCCCGCGAGGTGCACCAAGTGTCCGTCGTTCGCGTCCGGGACGGTTACGGGGTCGAGTTCGAATATCCCCAGGAAACCCGCGAACCATTCGCGGTAGGTGTCGGCTGGCAGGACGCGCCGCATCAGGTCCGCTTCCGCGAGGCTCGGCGACAGAAAATCGTGCCCGGAGGGCTCGTAGGACAGCGGTGCATCCCGGTCGGCGGCGTAGAAGGCATGGCTCTTGCGTTCCACCAGACTCCGGACCCGCGATGTGCCGGTAATCCGAGCCCAGTCATGCACCAGGCCCAGGGAGAACGCCGTCTGGTCGTGAGTCCCGCTGCGCACCGGGTGCGAGAGCTTGGGCAGCCAGTCCTCGAACACGGCTGCGGCATGGTCCTCGAGTGGACGCAACGCATCACGCCAGATTCGCGTTTCAGGATCCTCCCACTCGTGCAGTTCGGCGACAAGCTGTAGCAGCCACGCCATCCCGTATGGCCTTTCGAATGCCGGTCTCGCCGCCACGTAGCCGATCTCGCCTGCGATGTTTTCCGGGGTGAACGCTCGCGCCAGCGCCGCCCTTGCGTCGGGCATGTAGTCCGCATCGGGTTCCAATCGGCACATTCGCGCTAGCAACCAATGCGCGTGGACGGCACTGTGCCAGTCGAAGCAACCGAAGAAGGCCGGGGTGAGGCGGCGGGGGGGCAGGGCGTCTGCATCGGACTCCATGAGGTGGCTGATGTGGTTGGGATACTCGCGCCCTAGGCAGGCAAGCGCCAAGCCGACGAGATGCTCAGGATCCATCGTTCGGATCAGTGTCGCAGTCGGTGTCCCCCGTCCAGGTTGAGCACCTCGCCCGTGAAATAGGATCCGGCCCGGCTGCACAGCATCACCGCTACCCCGGCCATGTCTTCGAGCCCCCCGTAGCGGTGGGCAGGGATTCTCAGAAGGCTCTGTTTGAATGACTCGTCCTCGGGATCCTCCCAAGCACCCCGGGTCATTTCCGAATAGAACCGTCCCGGCGCGATCGAGTTCACCAGGATGTGGTCGTCGCACAGCGCCAAGGCGAGTTGCGGGGTCATGTGCTCGAGCCCCTTCTTGCTGGTGGAGTACGCCATGACATGCTTGAAGACTTCGCTGGCCGCGACGGAGCTGATGAAGACGACCCGGGCGGGATCGTCGTGACTCGCGTTCTGCTTCAAGAGGTCAAGCAACGCCTGGGTTAGGAACAGGGGCGACCTCAGGTTGAGGTCCATGGTCCTGTCCCAATCGTCCACACTCAGCTGTTCGAAATACCCGCCGGTACCGATTCCCGCGTTGTTGACCAGTACGTCGATGTGGTCCTCCTTGTCGTGGAGGGTCGTCGACAAAGCGGCGACGCCGTCGAGCGTGGCGAGGTCTCCGGCAATGGCAATGCATTCGCCATCGCACATTCCCGTCAGTTCAGCCGCCTTGGCTTGGAGGGTGTTCTCCGACCTCGCCGTGATGTATACCCGTGCCGCGCCGGCGGCGAGAAATCCCTCGGCCATATAGCTGCCGAGGCCGGTGGAACCACCCGTGACGACGCAGATTTTTCCTTTCATGGAATAGAGGTCTTCGATCTTGACCATGCTCACCCTCGTGCTTGACAGAAAAGATGACGCCCAGGGGCACCCGGGCGCGTTTATAGCCGAACCAGTGTAAGGGCATTGCGTTGCCGATAGAAACGTCACCGACGACGCGATGTGCGGCCACGGAGGCCGGCCACATCGGTGTGCTACGGTGGTGGCTCTCGTCCGGATCACGCCGTCCGGCGCGCAATTCGGAGGGAGACACTGCTGAAGACGGACGATCATCGCCGTAACAAGGACTTGGCGAAGGCGCTGCCGTACTTCGGTGCCGGCGATCCGATCCCTAGTGGACGGGATCTTCGCGAAGCCGACGATAGAGGCAGCATCCAGGCGGTTCTCTACCTGCTGTTGCGTGCATGGCCCTACATCAGGCCGCAGGTCTACGGCCGCTGGTGGGTGCCGGGTGAAGGGGTAGAGGACCGAATGGCCGAGGCCGTAGCGGGCCGGGGCTATGGATTCGCCTACATGCCGCCCCTGGTGGCTGCCGTCGCCATCGGTGGCCCCTACCTAGGCTACGTTCCCACGACGCTCGAATATCCCTTCAATCTCTTGTATGCGCCGATTCTGGCCATGGCCCTGTGTGCTTGGCCGGTTGCCCTTGCTAAAGGCAGGATCCAGAAGGTCTCCGCACTCGCCCTGTTGGGCTTCGGCGTCGCCGCCAACGCCGCGGCAAACACGTACGTCGAAGGTGTCGCCGACGGCTGGTACGCGGGGACCGTTACCGGCGTATGCATGTTGGGCTGGCTAATGCAGTTTCGAGTCGACGGCGCCGGAGTGGGCGCACGCATTCGATGCCGCGTCCGCCTGGCCTCGCACCTGGTCTACTGGTACGGCATCACGGCGATTCAGGGGGTCTTCTGGCTCGTATTGGGACTGGTGATGGCGGATCTCCTCAACCAGTCCATTCTCCAGAGCGACCCGTTGACGGCCAGTCGGGCGGAACTCTTCGGCGAGCCCGAGATGTCCCGGGAAGTCACGGAGCAGCTCACGCAGGTCCAGCGGATGACCCTCATCTGGAAGGTGGTCTTGATCGAGGTCGCGGTGTTCACCCCGCTCTGGCTCATGGGTCCCTTCGTCGACTACTACCGCACGTGGATCATGCAGAACATCGAGCAGGACCTGCGCCTTGCCCTGGCGGACAGTTGGCAGCGCCTGTCGCTTAAGTACCACGGCGACCACCGCACCGGCGACTCCATCTTCCGCATTCAGGTCGACGCCAGCGAGGTCACGGGGGTCTTGTACGTCCTCTTGGCGATATCGAGGAGCGTCGTCTTGTGCGTCTTCCTGTTGGCACTGGTGACGCTCCTGTCGCCCTGGCTGGGCTTGATTGCCATCGGCGGCGTTTTCCCCGCCCTTGTGCTCGCCTACTGGGCCATGCGCAGAATCCGCACCCGGAACCTCGTCATGCGGATGGCCAACGCCGACCTGATGTCCAGGATTCAGGAGGCCTTCCGCACGGTTCGGATCAACAAGGCCTACGGCGTCGAGAAGCAGTCCCAGGCCCGTTTCGAGTCGGATTCGACAGTGGCCCTCAATACCGAATACCGCCAGACGCGGGTGTTCGCGGTCGTGTTTCTGGGCCAGGGACTCATCATCAGATCCTTCGTGCTGGGCGGCACCCTGTTGATGGCCCTTTGGGCATACCAGGAGCGTCCGACTTTCGCGAACGAGCTGATCGCGCTGGCCGGGTTCTCGTTCGTCGTGTGGAATCTGACCGCCTATCGATGGGCCGAGGAGAAGTTCAACGAAGCGACGGCGGCCTTTCCGAACATCATCGAAGCCTGGGCCAAGGCCCAGACCATGGCCATGGGACTGCGCCGCGCGTTCGATGTTCTCGACATGGAACCCGAGGTCCGGGACCGGGCGGGCGCAGTCCCCTTCGGCGCCTTTCGGCGAGAAATTCGGTTCGAGAACGTGGCGTTCGCCTACGGGGAGGATCGCCGCGTATTGAACGGCGTCAGCTTCGCCGCGCGGCCGGGGACGGTGACCGCCATCGTCGGTCCGACCGGCGCCGGCAAGACCACGGTTCTGAATTTGCTGCTCCGCCTCTACGACCCCGACGAAGGGTCGATACTCGTCGACGGCCGGGACCTGCGCGACTATCGCCTCGACACGTTGCGCGCCAACATCGGCGTCGCGCTGCAGGAAGACGTTCTGTTCCGTCTATCGGTCCGCGACAACATCCGCTACGCCGCCCGGGATGCCAGTGGCGAAGCCGTGGCCCAGGCCGTCCGGCTAGCCTGCGTGGACGACTTTGTCGATGGATTGCCCGAAGGGCTCGATACCGTCCTCGGCGACCGCGGTGGCAGGTTGTCCACCGGCCAACGACAACGCCTCTCGATAGCCCGCGCCGTCGTGCGCGATACGCCGATTCTCGTCTTGGACGAACCCACCTCGGCGCTCGACGCCGAGACCGAACTCCGGGTTCTGACGAACTTGGCCCAGTGGAGCGCCGGACACGTGGGGGAGGCGGGTACCACCACGGGCGCGCGTGCGGTTTTCCTGGTCACGCATCGGATTTCGACCATTCGTCGGGCGGACAACATTCTCTATCTCGATGCCGGCCGCATCGTCGAAAGCGGCAGCCACGAGACCCTGATGGGCCTGGCGGACGGTCGTTACCGGGCGTTCGTTCAATCCGAGGCCGACTTGATTGGCCTCGGCGGAGACGACCAGGACGATGTCTGAAGGTGAGCAGCAGCGGC
The DNA here is from genome assembly GCA_026705345.1 of Gammaproteobacteria bacterium. Lineage (GTDB taxonomy): Bacteria > Pseudomonadota > Gammaproteobacteria > Pseudomonadales > Azotimanducaceae > VXYL01. The sequence continues at coordinate 2,576 of JAPPAV010000087.1, read as the reverse complement.
GTCGATTCTCGCTTCGCACGCTGCGCGAGGACGAGAAGGCACTCGATACGCGCGCGAGTCTTGCCGACCTCGAGACCGACATCGACTATCGCCGGACCTTCCGCCTCATCGGCCGAAGCGTCCTCTTCGTGAGGTACGTGTGGTTGCGGTATGTCATCAGCTTTGCGAGCCATTGGCTGCGCGAGAACCTGGCGATCGTACTGGCGCCCTGGATCGGGAAGATTCTCATCGACCATGTGGTCCTGGGGGTGCCCGTCGAGGACGTTTCTGGCTATCCGTCCTTTCTGCTCCCGGTGGTCGAGATGCTCGAAGGCGCTTCCGTGGGCCCAATCCTGTTCTGGGTGGTCCTGTTCTCGGTGGCGGGGTTGGTGGCGGGGCTCGCGCATGGGTACGTGATGGCACTGTTCGACACTCGATTGAATCAGTCCGTTGTTCACCTGGTCCGCTGCCGCCTCTTCGGCAGCGTGCAGGCTCTCCCCATGACCAAGCTGGACGACCAACCCATCGGCGACTCCGTGTACCGGGTGGTGAACGACACGGGGGTGATTCCCGACGTCATAACCACCGTCCTGATTCAGCCGGTCAGTGCGGTGTCCGCGTTCGCCGTGGCCCTGGTCACCCTGCTCAGCGCCTACCCGGACTCCCCCGCTGTTGCGGTTTTCGCCGTGGGCGCCCTGCCGATGTATCTGTTCGTGATCGTGCCTTTTTCCCGGATGCTGCGGCGCCGCTCACAGGCGGTGATCGCAGCGCAAAGCGCCTTTACCAGCAATATCGAGGAAGGGATGGACAACATGCTGGCGGTGCAGGCCCTCGGCGCGAAGAAAACCGAACGCGAACGTTTCCGCAAAGACAGCGCCGAAACGTTCAAGCGGATCCGCTTCAACGGTCTGGCTTTCGATGTCGTGGGAACCTTCCTCGAGATCGCCACCCAGCTACTCGTGTGGGGCTTCACGGTCTATGTCGTCGCCCAGGTGATCTTCGGGGACTTCTCGCCAGGCGACTTCGTCGTCGTGGTCGGATACTTCGCCCTGATGCGCGAACCGGCGCAGAAGCTCGCGTACCTCTGGATCGGCCTGCAGGGCGATGCCGCCCGGGCACGCCGGGTGTTCGCGATGCTCGAGGCGCCGCCGGAAACCGAGACCGGACGCTACGCGTTGCCACCGGTTGAGGGGGGTGTGTCGTTCCGCCAAGTGGGATTCGTCTACCCGGACGGCCGACGTGCCCTTCGGGACGTGACACTCGACGCTGGCATGGGACAGATCGTCGCCATCGTGGGACCGACCGGCGCGGGAAAGACGACGCTTGCCTACCTGATTCCCCGCTACCACGCCGCAAGCGAGGGCCAGGTCCTTATCGACGGGCACGACGTGACCGACGCGACGCTCGAGAGCCTGCGCGGGCAGACCAGCTACGTGTTCCAGGAGACCCAGACCGTCAACGAGTCCATCCTCGAGAACATCCGATTGGGCAAACCGGATGCGAGCCGGCAATTGGTGGAGGGGGCCGCCCGAACCGCGGGGATTCACGACTTCATCGTCTCAATGCCCGACGGCTACGACACCAAGCTCGGCACCTCCACAAGCAAACTGTCGGTAGGACAGAAGCAGCGGATCGGGATTGCCCGCGGCCTCTTGAAGGACTCGCGCATCCTCATCCTGGACGAACCGACATCGGCCCTCGACCCGGAGACCGAAGCCTACCTCGTCAACGCGCTCCAGGAAGCGGCCAGGAACCGCATCGTCATCATCATTGCCCATCGCCTGTCCACGGTGGCGCTGGCCGATCAGGTCGTGTTCCTCGACGACGGCCGGGTGCTGGAACAGGGCACGCACGCCGAACTGATGGCGCGCGAGGATGGAAACTACCGCCGGTTCGTGGAACTGCAGACCGAATCCGCGGTTTGACGACACAGCGGCTTGTTTTGGGTGAGCTTCGGCGTCAATCACTCTGTCGGTGCCGATTCCTCATTGCTAGGCTCGACGGAAACACCTGGAGCATGGGCATGTACCGATCTGACTGCCAAGGGCTGAACACGCGGCGGACCGTGCCAGACGCACGGAAGGTGATCCTGGGCATTGCGATCCTGATGCTTACCGGGGCAGCCGTGGCCGGAACCAGACCCAATGTCATTCTGCTCATGGCCGACGACATGGGGTGGGCTCAGACCGGCTACTACGGTCATCCCGTCATGAAAACCCCGAACCTCGACGACATGGCGAAGAGTGGTCTGCGAATGGACCGATTCTACGCCGGGGCACCGAGCTGCACGCCGACCCGGGCATCGGTAATGACAGGTCGGACCAACGACCGAACGGGGGCGTTTCGCGTTGGGCACGCCATCAACAAACAGGAAAAGATGCTCTCCACGGCCTTCAGGGACGCCGGCTATTCGACGGCCCACTTCGGCAAGTGGCACCTGAACCAGGCGGCAGTGAAAGGCCATCCGCTTCCCGTCGACGACCCGCACAGTCCTGGCCAGCTGGGGTTCGACTACTGGCTGAGCACGACCAGCGGGTTCGATCTATTCAGCCTCGAAGGCGGCGGATTCGAACTGAGCCGCAACGGCACGGTTGAGC
>JAPPAV010000116.1 GCA_026705345.1 Gammaproteobacteria bacterium | reverse complement strand
GCGGCTCGGAGGCGAACGAGAAGGCGATCAAGATGGTGCGCCAGATCGCCCACCAAGCCCGTATCGAGCAGCACGACCCCGAACAGGATCGCCCAACCCAACGCCCGCGCCCGCATGGCATCGTCGACCTGGCCGTAGGCACCGAGCGACCGTTCCCGCGTCGACTCGTCGAACAGCATCCAGAAGACCGCAAGATCCGTGGCCGCGTCGCCGGCGGTCAAATCGCCCCAGTCGATGACGCCGGTGATCCGTCCACGCCAGACAAGGATGTTCAGTGGATGCAGGTCGCCATGCAGCCATCGCCGCTCGTTACTCGGCGGGGCTGCCAAGGCATCGTGCCAAGCTGCGCGAACCGCAGGGGTGATGGCAGCCGTGGTCCGGGCAAGCCGATCCATGCGTTCGCCAAGGAGATCGGCGCGCGTTGCCAATGGAACCCCGCGGACTGGATTGGCCCGTACGCCTGGCGGTGCCGCCTGATGTAGGCAAGACAGGAACGAGGCCAACCGGCAACCCTCATCCGCATTCGGCGGCGACCGGTCGGCACCGTCGCCCTGCAGCCAACGGACGATGCTCCAAGGCCAAGGATAGTCCCCGGAAGGTCGGCCGATGTGAATCGGCACGGGCACGTCGATCGGTAATCGCGAGGAGAGTTCCGGCAGCCAGCGCTGCTCCTCTTCGATCAACACGGCAGCAATTGCCCGGCGCGGTAGACGTACCAGCAAATCGGTACCCAAGTGCATCATGACGTTGTCCCAGCCGCTGCCCATGGGACGAATCCGGCGCGACGCATATTGCGGAAACTGAGTACCCACGAGCGACCGGACGAGCGCTGGGTCGATGCGTACTTCGGCAGGCGGCGTGCCGACCGGGTTGTCGGGCATTTAGGCCGCGGTGCTGGTCGTCGAGTGCAGCGCCGAGTGCAGGCTCTGCAGCCGGCGGACCTTGTCCGATTGGCCCTCGCGTATGGCGGTACAGAAGGCTTCGCCGCCGGACAGCGTCGTGGTGTAGCAGACCTTGTGCTGCAGCGCGAGCCGCCGGATCGCAGCCGAGTCGGCGATGGCCTGGCGACCCTCGGTACTGTTGACGATGAGATCGATGTCGTCGTTGCGCAATCGATCCGTGATGTCCGGGCGGCCCTCCCGGACCTTGTTGACGACGTCGCAGGCGACACCGGCCTCTTTGAGGCAACGGGCGGTCCCGCGGGTCGCCACGATCCGGAAGCCGAGATCAGCGAGCGCGCGGCCGACCTCGCCGACGTAGGGTCGATCGGACGGCTTGACGCTGACGAACGCGGTGCCGCCTTTCGGCAGTCTATCGCCCGCACCGAGCGATGCTTTGGCGAACGCCTCGGCAAAGGTGTCACCCACACCCATCACCTCGCCCGTGGATTTCATCTCGGGACCCAGAATGGGGTCCACGCCCGGGAACTTGGGAAACGGAAAGACCGACTCCTTGACACTGATGTAGCGGGGAACGATCTCCGCGGTGAACCCCTGCTCGGCGAGCGTCGTGCCGGCCATGCACCGCGCCGCCACCTTGGCTAGCGACACGCCGATGCACTTGGAAACAAACGGCACGGTGCGGGATGCGCGCGGGTTCACCTCCAGCACGTAGACGTCGTTGTCCTGGATCGCGAGCTGCACGTTCATGAGTCCGACGACGCCGAGTTCCACCGCCATCGCCCTCACCTGCCGCCGGATTTCGTCCTGCAGCGCCGACGACAGGGAGAACGGCGGCAGGGCGCACGCGGAATCCCCGGAATGGACCCCGGCCTGCTCGATGTGCTGCATGATGGCGCCGATCACCACCTCGTCGCCGTCCGAGACCGCGTCGACGTCCACCTCCACGGCCTGCTCAAGGAACCGGTCGAGCAGCACCGGCGAGTCGAACGACACGTCCACCGCTTGGGCGAAGTAGCGCTCGAGCTCCGCCGCGTTGTAGACGATCTCCATGGCCCGCCCGCCGAGTACGTAGGACGGCCTAACCACGATCGGGTAGCCGATTTCAGCTGCTGCGGCAACCGCGTCGTCAACGTTCACGGCGGTGCGGTTCGACGGCTGCCGCAACCCCACCTTGTCGATCACTGCCTGGAAGCGCTCGCGGTCCTCGGCCCGGTCGATGGCGTCCGGGCTGGTGCCGATGATCGGAACCCCCGCGGCGTGCAGTCGATCAACCAGTTTGAGGGGCGTCTGGCCGCCGAACTGCACGATGAGTCCTTCGGGTTTCTCGACTTCAACGATGGCCAGCACGTCTTCCAGCGTCACCGGCTCGAAGTAGAGGCGGTCGGAGATGTCGTAGTCGGTGGAGACCGTCTCCGGATTGCAGTTGACCATGATGGTCTCGTAGCCGTCCTCGCGCATGGCGAGCGCGGCGTGAACACAGCAGTAGTCGAACTCGATACCCTGGCCGATGCGGTTCGGACCGCCGCCTAGCACCATGATCTTCGCTCTGTCGGATGGCGTCGCCTCGCACTCCTCCTCGTAGGTCGAATACATGTACGCCGTGGCGGCCTGGAACTCCGCCGCGCAGGTATCGACACGCTTGAACACCGGCTTCACGCCATGGGCGAGGCGGGCTTGCCGCACCTCCCGCTCCTCGCACTCGAGCAGCGTGGCGAGCCGGGCGTCGGAAAAACCGTCGCGTTTCAGGCGGCGCCAGTCCGCCGCATCCACCTCCGCGACTTTGCGCCCCGGCAGCGTGGCTTCGGTGCGCACCAGTTCGTCGATCTGCGACAGGAACCACGGGTCGATGCCCGTTGTCTCGTAGATCGCTTCGATGCCGTACCCGGTGCGCAGCGCATCGGCCACGTAGAGGATCCGGTCCGCCCCGGCCCGGCTCAGTTCGTGGGTGAGTTCCACATCGCCGTTGCGAGCACCCGGTGCAAGGCGAGGATCGAGCCCGGCGATTCCCGTCTCCAGGCTTCTCAAGGCCTTCTGCAGCGACTCCTTGAACGTCCGGCCGATGGCCATCGCCTCGCCCACCGATTTCATCTGCGTGGTCAGGCGGTCGTCCGCCTGTTCGAACTTCTCGAACGTGAAGCGGGGCACCTTGGTCACCACGTAGTCGATGGCCGGCTCGAAGGACGCGGGGGTCACGCCCGTGATGTCGTTGTCGAGTTCGTCCAGGGTGTAGCCCACGGCGAGTTTTGCCGCCACCTTCGCGATCGGGAATCCTGTTGCCTTGGATGCCAGCGCCGACGAACGCGAGACCCGGGGGTTCATCTCGATGACGACCATCCGGCCGGTCTCGGGATCGATGGCGAACTGGACGTTGGATCCCCCGGTTTCCACGCCGATCTCCCGAAGCACCGCAATGGATGCGTTGCGGAGCAGTTGGTACTCCTTGTCGGTGAGCGTCTGCGCGGGTGCCACGGTGATGGAGTCGCCGGTGTGGATTCCCATGGGGTCGAGGTTCTCGATGGAGCAGACGATGATGCAGTTGTCCCGCTTGTCGCGGATCACCTCCATCTCGAACTCCTTCCAGCCGAGCAGGGACTCGTCGATCAAGAGTTCGCTGGTAGGCGAGAGGTCGAGTCCGCGCCGGCAGATCTCGATGAACTCGTCCCGGTTGTAGGCGACGCCACCGCCGCTGCCGCCGAGGGTGAACGATGGGCGAATGATGCAGGGGAACCCGATCCGGCTTTGCACCTGCAGTGCTTCCTCGAGGCTGTGCGCGATCGCCGAGTGCGGCGTGGCGAGCCCGATGCGGTTCATGGCCTGGATGAACCGTTCCCGGTCCTCGGCCTTGTCGATGGCGTCCTGGCTGGCACCGATCAGTTCGACGCCGTAGGCCGACGTGACGCCCTCGCGAACCAGGTCCAACGCGCAATTCAGCGCGGTCTGGCCGCCCATCGTCGGCAACAGGGCATCCGGACGTTCCGCCTCGATGATCTTGGCCACCGTGCGCCATTCCACGGGCTCGATGTAGGTCGCATCGGCCATGGCGGGATCCGTCATGATCGTCGCCGGATTGGAGTTGACCAGCACCACCCGGTAGCCCTCGTCCTTCAAGGCCTTGCACGCCTGGGCGCCGGAATAGTCGAACTCGCAGGCCTGGCCGATGACGATCGGCCCCGCGCCCAGGATCAGCACGGACTCGATATCGGTTCGCTTTCCCGTGTCTGCCATCAGGCGTCGTCCGATTGACCCATCATCGCGACGAAGCGGTCGAACAGATAGCCGCAATCATGCGGCCCGGGGCTCGCTTCCGGGTGCCCCTGGAAGCCGAACGCGGGCATGTCCGTGCAGCGGATACCCTGCACCGTTCCATCGAACAACGACCGGTGGGTGACTTCGAGGTTGTTCGGAAGGGACTCGCCGTCGACGGCGAAACCGTGGTTTTGGCTGGTGATGACGACCGCGCCGGTGGTGACATCCTTGACCGGATGATTGGCGCCATGGTGGCCGAACGGCATCTTCACCGTTTGACCGCCACAGGCCAGCGCGAGTAGCTGGTGTCCGAGACAGATGCCGAAAACCGGCAAACCCTCGCCCAGTACGGCACGGATCGCGTCGACGGCGTAGTCGCAGGGTTCCGGGTCGCCGGGTCCGTTGGACAGAAAAACGCCGTCCGGCGACAGCGCGAGGGCTTCCTCGGCCGGTGTTTTCGCCGGGACGACCGTCACCTTGCAGCCCCGGTCCACGAGCATTCGCAAGATGTTGCGTTTGACGCCGAAGTCGTAGGCAACGACGTGCCGGGCTTGCTGGCCGTTCGCCGCGCTGTAACCGCCTTCCAACGTCCAGCCGCCGCCATTCCACGCACCGACTTCCGACCGGGTAACGACCTTCGCCAGGTCCATGCCCGCCAAACCGGGGAACGCCCGGGCCTGGGCCAACGCCGCTTCCGGATCGACGTCCCCGGTCGCGATGCACCCCGCCATTGCGCCCTTCTCCCGGATCAGCCGCGTCAGGCGGCGTGTGTCCAGGTCCGCTATGGCCACGACTCCCGAGTCGCGCAGATACTGGGGTAACGGCACCTCCGCCCGCCAATTCGAGTGGGCAGTCGGGCAGTCCCGGATCACCAGACCCGCCGCCCAAACCTGCGCCGACTCCGTGTCCTCGACGTTTACACCGGTGTTGCCGATGTGGGGATAGGTGAGCGTGACGATCTGCCGCGCATAGGAGGGATCCGTCAGGATTTCCTGGTAGCCGGTCATGGCGGTGTTGAACACCACCTCGCCAACGGCCGACCCCGACGCGCCGATGGCAGTGCCACGAAACAGGCTGCCATCCTCCAGCATCAACAGCGCCGTCATGCCCTTCCCATCCGACCCGTCTCCAGGCGAACGATTCGCCCCAAATCGTGAAAAAGCCGCGACACTGCCGCGGCTTCAGCCCGGACGAGAAAGCGACGCGGCCAGACGGCAGCGCGGTAGACAACAGAGAAGAAAACTGGAAAGCCCAAGTCCGGGAACTTGAGCGGTGATTCTAGCAGACTGTCCGGCCTCGGCATCAGTCATTTAGTCAAGGAGGTGCTAGTTCGGCCTGGGTTCGGCCTCTCACGCCGACCTCCGCCTCAGGTGGTGCGCCGATAGCGCCGTTTAGGCTCTTTGGCCTGTCCGAGAGCGTCACTTCAATGAGACCCGTCGCAGGCGCCGGTCGAGGTTGGTGGCGCGCCTAGTGGCCTGCTGCCGGTGAGGCTGGTAGGGTGCCCGGTGACCCGACCAAAATGCGCCAAGGGCGTTGCGGCTTGGATCCTCCTCGGGCTGCGCTGTGAGGAGATCGACCATGGCTCCACACCTGTGCGACCAACGGAAGGCTGTTGAAGGATCTGGTATGGATGGGCCGGACTCGAAATCCCATGACGTTTACAAGGTCAATTCGCTTACTCTGTCAACCGACTCGAATGCCGTAGACGGCCACGTAAGGTGGGACCCCTGCCGGTCCCTGTGGAACGGGGGAATACTGGTGAGTGCGCTGGTGTTGGGCCCGATGACGTTTACCTGGGGAGCGTTTGCCGTGTTCCTTGTCGTGCTTGCGATCATCATGTGCGCTGGTCACTCGGTCGGGTTCCACCGACTCCTGATACACCGGACCTTCGAATGTCCGAGGTGGCTAGAACGAACGCTTGTTTGGCTTGGCGTTCTATTCGGTATGCAGGGACCGTTCTGGATGATGCGCACGCACGACTTTCGCGACTGGGCGCAGCGACAGCCGAACTGTCACGCGTATCTGCGGCACGGGCATGGCCTCCTTCACGACGGCTGGTGGAACCTGCATTGCCGCCTGGTCCTGGCCGACCCGCCAGACTTCGATCCTGATGGAGGTCTCGCGAATGACCGCTTCTACCGGTTCCTCCAACGAACCTGGATGGCGCAGCAGATTCCGTTGGCGGCTGTCCTGTTTCTCCTTGGCGGTCTGCCCTGGGTGGTGTGGGGCGTCGTTGTCCGGATTGCGGTGGGCGTGCACTCGCACTGGTATGTCGGCTACCTGTGCCACACCCGCGGGACCCAGGATTGGCTGGTGGACGACGGCGTTATCCAGGCCTACAACGTGACTTGGGCGGCCATACCGTCGATGGGTGAGTGCTGGCACAACAACCATCACGCTTTCCCGGCTTCAGCTCGACACGGCTTATACGCGGGTCAGCCCGACCCAGGGTACCGTTTCGTCGAATTGCTCCAGAAGGTAGGACTCGTTTGGAACGTGCGCGTGGCCGAGGATCTTCCCGCGCGAACTGGAATCACGGCAATCACCCACCAAGCGCAACGCACCCTCGCGGCGCAATCGGCAAACGGAGCCCGAGCGGTGGCGTGACATGAACCGAATCCACACCTGGCTGGATCACCTCCGCAGTCGCTACGGCGAGCGCCGGGTGAATTGGCTGGGAGTCCTGCTCCTCATCGGCATTGGTTCGGCTGGTGTTCATCTCCTTGTACGCCACAACCTCGATTCGTCCGCACTGCTGTACGTCGGCCTGCCGTACCTGGGGGCATTGGCAATCGTCATCGTGCGCCCGCCCAGGTCCCGTGATCGTTGGTGGCACGCATATCGTGACTTCACATTGACCTCCCTGATCGTGCTCCTTGCGAGTTCCATTGTTCTGTTCGAGGGGTTCGTCTGCGTTCTGCTATTTCTCCCCATCTACTTTCTGGTGGTATCCATCGCGTTCCTCGGGACGTGGTGGTTGAACCGCAATCAAGGCAGGGACAGAACGCTAGGAATGCTGCTGCCGGTATTGGTGCTCAGCTCCTCGTTCGAAGGCACGACTGAGACTCTCAGCGCAGAACGGATCGCGCAGGCGGAAGCCTCGAGGATCATCGAGCTGTCTCCGGACCGAATTATGAGGAATTTGTTGCGACCGATCGAACTGGACACGGATCGCAGCTGGCTGCTAGCGATCTTTCCCATGCCGTACCGCGTGGATGCCGATTCGCTCGAAGAGGGAGCCATCCACCGCATGCACACTCGCTACCACCGCTGGTTCGTGACAAACACCCGCGAAGGCGAGGTGCACCTTGAGATCGTGGACTTCGAGCCGGATCGGCTCCGCACCCGCGTTGTGCACGACACGTCGTTCTTCGCGACCTACCTGACACAACTTGGCTCCGAGCTAACGTTGACGCGGATCGCGTCCAACAGAACGGAAATCCGCCTGCGCCTGGAGTACCGGCGCAACCTCGATCCGGCTTGGTACTTTCATCCGCTGCAGCAATATGCAATGCATGAGATGGCCGCGTTTTTCATTGACGAGGTTCTGATTCGGGATTCTGACGCCTAGGCGGCAGGGGCGGCTTCAGCGAAGATCGGCGCGGCGCGGCCACGCGCCACCGAGGATCGCGGCCCTTCACGATGCCCTCGGCGGCGCAGGTCAGACCTGAAGCGCGGCCTGTTGCTGAAGAACGGCGACGGACAACTCGATGTCGCTGATGGCCTGCGACATCGCCTGGCCGATCAGGTCGAGCTTGCGAACTTGGTCGATCCGCGCCGCGGCTTGCTCGTGTTCGCGCCGGGACAACAGTTCTTTCAGGATGCCGCACGCGTCGGCCAAGCAGATGATCACCACGTCCCGGGGCTCGGGAATGTCGTCGCTAAAGAGGACGCCCATGATCCTCAACTTCACCTCGCGCTCGGCCCGGCCATCGACAATGGGATAGCGCCGCGACCGGAACACCCAGAGGAAACGGTCGTCGCGGCGCTCCAGGATCCCGCGCTCGATCAACCGACCAAGCGCCCTCTCGCGGATTTCCTCCGCGTAGCCCGCCGTGCGCTCCACCCAGAACCGGGCATCGCGCCGATCCTCCGACTTGGTGATATCGGCAAGCGTTGTGTCGAGCAGCGGATCACCTGTCGGCGTTTCGTCTATGAGGAGAAGGTGGGTGAGATCCGTGTCGATGCGGTTCAAGAGCGCCAGATCCATCAGCACGCCGCCCGCAAGGGCGTAGTCGAGGGACCAACCGGGAACACGGGCGAACTTGCCCTCGTGGTCGTGGAGGAGCAGCAGCATGATCTCCTCCGCGAATCGCAATGCCGTGTCGTTGCCGCCTTCAGCCGTGTCCACGATGCTCACCCGCCCCACCGCGATTTGTCACCGAGTGTAGCGGACAACCATCGCCGGTGCGCAAACGAATCCGCCCATTGCTCACCGCCGTCGGCTAGCCATCGAACAAGCCCGGTTGGGTTGGGCCGTCTAGCCTCGCCGTTGCGCTGCCCGCGATTGTCATTGACAGTTCGTCGCCATCCGGATTCGGCCATGGCATGGCTCCTCTCTCCCGCAAGGCGTCGAGCCCCGCGGACGGCGCCCCGGTGGATCGTACGTACACCGGCGTTGGGTATCTGCGCAACTGCTCGACGGCGCCCGCCCAGGTTCCCCCGCTGTCGACGGTGGCGTCGACGACCAACGCCGCGTCCGCCAACGCGTAGATCGTCTTGTTGCGCTGCATCGCGTGGCCGACGTTGAACCTCGCGCTCGGATCGTAGGGCGACACCAGAACCAGCCGCCCATCCTTGAGCAAGTCGCGGTGTTGCCGGTGTACGACGGCCTTTCCCAGGTCGCCGGCAAGAACGCCTGCGACCACGCCACCGGACTCCAAGGCTCCGTTCATCGCGGCCCGGTCGACCCCCCGCGCCCCACCCGAAACCACGATGCCCCCCGCGTTCGCCACCTGCGCTGCCACGCAGCGGGAGTACTCGAGCAACAGTTCGTCGACATCCCGCGAGCCGACGATCGCCAGACCTCGGGTTCCGAGTAGCGAACGGTCGCCGCAACCGTACAGAACCGCCGGCGAGTCGTGCTTGAGCCGCCGTTTCACCCGCCTCGGGTAGTCGTCGTCGGCCCGGCTGATCACCCAGATCGCGCGCGCTGCCCAACGGTCAATGGCTTGCGCCAGCAGAAACCCCCTGCCTAGGAGAGTTCTTAGTCGGGTTGAATCCATCGTGTCACCGCATGCTTCGATGAGTCCGTCCGCCCCCGATGCAAGCAGGTCCGCAGGCGCGGCGTCGAGGTCCCGGAGTCGTGCCGCCAAGCGCCGGTACTCGACCGGTGAGAGAATGGGTGCTTCCCGTCGCATGCCATCGGAAATAAGCGGCGCCGACAACAGCAGAATCGCCTGGGTGTTGCGAGAGGGGGCGTTCACCGGCGCGTCCCTGCCGTATCGGCCAGAGCGAACGGCCAGACCACGCCGCTTCCCGATAAGCGCAACAGGCGGGCAGCGACGGTGAAGGTCCACCCGGAATCCACCATGTCGTCCACGAGCAGCACCGGTGTCGGCAGGATAACGCTTCGGTTCACGGCCAGCGACCCGATCACGTTCCGGGCCTGCTGATCGCTGTTCTGCATGTTCTTCTGTTCGGGACGGTCCTCCTTCTTCGCAAGCGCATCGACATAGGGCAGACCGAGCGCGAGGGCCAGCCGACGAGCGAAATCCGATACCAGGCTGGGTTGGCGACGGGACGGAATGGCGGTCACCCAGACCGGGGACGGTGCCGGCTGCCATTCCCGGACCGCAGCGGCGGATGCCTCGACAAGCGCATCGGGGAAACGACCGTCGCGGTACTTGCCGCGGCGCACGTTCTCTCCCCAGCCGGCATCTCCCCAAACGCTTAAGGCCACGCCCGGTTGGGCCAGTTCGTCCTTGTCGATCCGCTTCCCCGTTGGCCATGCCTTGCGCGGCTCGATGGGTCGATGCGAGCGGCGGAGAAATGCAACCGCTTCGCGAATCCGGTCGGGCGCCGGCGATGTCGGCAAATCAGGCAAATCGGGAGGGGAAAAGCCCTCGGGATCGCCATCGAGCGCCCGAATCAGGAACCCCATGTGCCCGGACCGTAGACCGACATATTCCTGCATCTCGGCCTGCTCGACCCGGCGCAGGGCGGTAAGTCTCTCGGCGCGCTCCCAAAATGCATCCGCCAATGTCGCGGCCGTCAATTGCCACTTCGGCCCGTCCTTGACGACCGGTGCCGGAGATTCCAGCGACAGCAGTTGCAGAGCCTTGTCGATGCGTCCAAAGCTGATGTTGACATGCGCTTGGATTTGACGAACGGACATTCCGCCGGGTTGCGACTCCAATGCCGCGACTACCTCCTGCACGTCCGCGCGAGAAGGAAACGCCGTGCGGATGAAGTAGTCGGTGATATCGGTTTCTTCATAGCCGCTCAGCAATACGCCGTAGGCGGCATCGAGCGCTCGGCCGGCGCGACCGACCTGCTGGTAATAGGCGACAGACGATCCGGGCGTCTGATAGTGGATCACAAAGGCAAGATCGGGCTTGTCGTAGCCCATGCCCAACGCGGTTGTCGCCACGAGCGCCTTGACTCGATTCTCGAGCAACGCCTGTTCGAGTTCCTCGCGGCGGCTACCCGTCTCGCCCGTATAGGCCTCTGCGTTGATCCCCTGCGCACGTAGCCAGGCGGCCACCTGCTCGGCATCGCGAACGGTTAGCGTGTAGACGATGCCGCTGCCCGACAGCCTCGGGAGTTGACCGGCGAGCCAGGCAAGTCGTTCCGCCTGACTCGGCAAACGTATCGTCTGCAATGCCAGCGACGGGCGATGCAGGTCGCCCCGCGAGATCGCGAGGTTCGGCCCGAGGATCTCCGCCAGGTCCTCCGTCACGCGGTCGTTCGCGGTGGCTGTCGTCGCCAGCAAACGGAGATTCGGCGGCAACAGCCGAATGGTCCGTTCGATCAGCCGGTAGTGGGGACGAAAGTCGTGCCCCCAGTCCGAGATGCAGTGGGCCTCGTCGATCACCAGCAACGCGATGCGGTCCGTGATATCTGCCAGAATCCCGTTCCGGAACCGGTCGTTCGCGAGGCGTTCGGGGGCGATCAACAGGATGTCGACCTCGTCGCGCCGAAGGGCGGCCTCGATTTCGTGCCAGTGGAGTTGATGGTTTCGGCTCTGACCCCCATGCGCCCAGCAGCCGCGATCTGATTGCGCATCAGGGCGAGCAACGGGCTGACCAGCAATGCGGGCCCCATGTCCGCCTCGCGCAGCATCTTCGTAGCGACGAAGTAGACGAAGCTCTTGCCCCAGCCTGTTTTTTGGACGACGAGCAAGCGCCCCGCGCCGGTCACGACATGTTCAATGGCCTCCTCTTGACCGGGGCGGAAACCCACGCGCAGGTCGCCAACGCCGGCGCGCAGCAATGCGAGGGCACGGTTTCGATCGAATGCGGGCAAGGGTACTGCCACTCCTTAACGGATCCTCGTGGCATCACGACCTGCCATGTACGCTACACGACTCCCTCCCGGGTTTCCGCGATCACCAAATCAACCACGGAACGAAGCGCATCCTCGTCCGTGTCCCCCTCCAGCCGGCGCAGGCGGTAGTGGTCGACCTGGCGGTCCGCGCCGCTCCCGTCGCCGATGATCGTGAGCACGTGGCGCAACTCGGCCTCGCATCCCAAGGCGTCGGCGTCCTGGCTCAGCTCGCTGACGAGTCGCTCCGCCTCGTCGGCGATGTCGACGCGTCCGCTGCCGCGCATGTCGCCGAAGAACGCCATTACGCCGTAGCGCTGGGCAAGCCAGCGGTTCTCGCCGATGAGTTCGGTTGGCGGTTCCGGCGGGAGTTTCCCGTCCGCGTCCTGCCGCGACAGCCAGCGGATCAGTGAAGCGTAGAGCGCGACGAGGCTCACGGCGTCGTCGACCCGGGTGCAGGTGTCGCAGATCCGCATCTCCACCGTCGGATAGGCCTTGGACGGGCGGATGTCCCACCAGATCTCGCTGGGATCCTCGATGAACGCCATGCGGCGGTACTCGCGCACGAGATTCTCGTATTCGGCTGCGGACCACAGCGCCTGGGGAAGCCCGGTGCGGTGCAACGCGCCGAACAGGTTCATGCGCTGCGACTTGAAGCCCGTCAGGCGGCCCACGAAAAACGGCGACGACGTCGATAGGGCGTGCAGCAGGGGCAGGTAGCGACGAATGGCGGTCATCACCCGGATGCGCGAGTCCGCATCGCCGAACCCGGCATGCACGTGCATTCCGCCGGCGACGAAGCGACGCAGGCTGTCCTGGAACGAGACAGCGAACCGCTCGTAGCGTTCCTTCGGAGTCGTCAACTGCGTGTCCCACGCGGCGAAGGGATGTGTCGACGCGGCCATCACGGCCGCACCGCGCCTGGCGGCAGCATCGATCACCAAACCCCGGGTTTCGAGCAGTGCCTCCCGCACTTCTGCCACCGACTCGCAAACCCGCGAGTTGGTCTCGACCTGGGCGCGGAGGAATTCGGGTACGACCTTATGGGGTGCCGCCCGACGCTGGCAGTCGGCGATGATCGCAGGGTCCGGATCGCGAAGGAGGTCGCGACTGTCCGGGTCAACCAGGAACAGTTCCTCCTCGACGCCGAGGGTGATGGGAACCGCGTCTTCGCGAGTCATGGAGACCTCCAAGCCGATTTCCGCATTGCGCCGGTAGCCGACTCCGGACACCTCGATGGCGACGCGACGCCCATTCAGTTGACGTTCAGTTCAGGTGGGCTACTAACAAGCGGCGCTTCAATCATAGGGTAAGCCAAATGACCAAATCGAGAACCGAAAGGGGGGGTCTTTCCGCTACCGGGGCGATCACCTGCGCACTGGCGGTGGTTGCCGCGGTGACGGCGGATGCCCAGAACCTCAGCCGGACCGGAGAGGGCCAGGTTGTCGTCGGGCAGTGCTACGCGGCCTGCATGGACAAGGCATTCAAGTCGGCTGCGACAACCCAGGAGAAATCCACGCGTCTGACGGAGCTGATGATCTCGGACGACTTCTTCCAGCTCACGGACGAATCCCAGGACGATTTCATCGCCCTCTACCGGCTCGACGTCTGCCTGCTCGCCCAGAACCACGTCCGCGGCATCGACGCATGCCACGCGGGCTGCATCGACATGGAACTGGCGTATGGCGTCAGCAGGTCCAATGCACGTAGTCGGTTCTCCGGCCTCCTGCGCGACGACCGCAAGGCACTCCAGGACGCTGGCCTATGGCAAGACTACCGGACGTTCCCGGTATTCGGCTCCTACGCATTCGAAGATGCCTGCGAACGCCTCTACGAGAACGGTGCGGTGGTTGCCGAGGCACAGGCATCCCCAGCCCATGCCCCGTCGTCGCTGGTCAACCGCCTGATCCGCATGGAACAACGATTGGAGCGCAAACCGCAGGCCCACCGGGCGACCCAAGCGAAGGCAAATACCGATTGAGTTCGATCGTCCGCGCGCCTCGGCTAGCGCGCCGAGACAGTCACGGCGAAGCGACACCCGGAAGGTGCTGCATTGCCTTGTTGAAGGTGTACACGCCCTTCAACCTCTCGCCCGCCGTCGCAGCGACCCACTGGGCTTTGCCAACGACTAGTGCGTCGACAAAGCCCATCTCCCTGGTAGCTGCACTGTCTTCAGCCGTGGACCCTCGGTATGCCTGCAAGGCACGCCAAACAACCTGATCGTCCTCGAAACGTACGTTCGGCTCGCCGAAGAGGCGTTCGACAACGCCAATCACACCTCCCGCGGACAAGCTGTATCTGCGGCCAGCCAACGTCCAAACCGCCTCCGCCAGGACGACATCCGTTATCAGAACGTCCTCGACACCGCCGAATACGCGATCCGCGCGCGTTGATTGTTCAGGATCGTCGTGGAGCAGGTAGCGAAGCAGAACGTTAGTGTCGACTGCGATCAAAGTCCCGACTCTTCCAGTGCGCTGCGCAACGAATCCTCATCGCTCAAGCGAGGATCCCCCTTCAGATCCCGCAGGCATCCCTTGGCTGAACCAGAGACCATCGGCACGATGGTAATGCGACCATCGGCAACGAAACTGCGGAAATGGTCGCCGGGACGGATGCCCACCTCCCGGCACTGGTCCACGGGTAACGTAATCTGGCGCTTCGCGCTGACTCGAGGCATTGGATCCAACCGACGAGGAAGTGCGAAGGACCGTACTTGCGTTCTTTACCTTGTGTCAAATAGTAAAGACAAGATAGAAAACGTCCCCACCAAAATGCCTACAGTCCCAGCACCTCGCCCATTCCATAGAGTCCGGGTTCACGCCTGGCGACGAACCGGATCGCTCTGACCGCCCCTGCCGCGAAGTTCTCGCGGCTGCCGGCGCGGTGGGTGATCTCGATCCGCTCGCCGGTGCCGGCAAAGGTGACAGTATGCTCGCCGACGATGTCGCCCCCGCGTAGGCTGTGGAAGCCGATGGTGCGGCCTTCCCGTTCGCCGGTGATGCCTTCGCGACCGTAGACGGCGTCGGTGGCGATATCACGATTCAACGTCTCGGCGAGTATCTCGCCCATGCGTACCGCGGTTCCGGACGGGGCGTCGATCTTGTGTCTATGGTGTGCCTCGAACACTTCCACATCGACGTCGTCGCCGAGGGCGCGCGCAGCGAATTCGATCAGCTTGAAGGCGACGTTGACTCCGACGCTCATGTTGGGTGCCATAACGATGGGTACCGCCTGGGCTGCCCGGCGGATCGTATCGAGCCCGGTTTCTTCGAATCCCGTCGTACCGATAACCACCGCTTTGCCGTTGCTCGTGCAGAAGTCCAGCTTGTCCAGCGTGGCGGTGGCGACACTGAAGTCCACCAGCACGTCGAAGTCGGCCAACTCCGCAACATCGCCCACGATGGGCACACCGAGATGACCGACGCCGGCGAGTTCCCCGGCGTCGGCACCTTTCTCAGGCGCATCGGGATGGTCCACCGCACCGGCCAAGCGCAGGTCGTCCGCGCGGGTGATGGCGGAGACCAACATCCGGCCCATACGTCCGGCGGCACCCGCAACCGCTACCCCAACCGCCGATGCGCTCGTCATCGAGTCAGCCCGTCGAAGAAGTTCTTCACGGACTGAAACCAGCTTGTCTCCCGAGGTGAGTGTGTCGTGCCGTTGGCTTCGAGGGTGGCCTTGAATTCGCGCAGCAAGTCCTTTTGTTGCTCGGACAAACGCACAGGCGTCTCGATCACCATGCGGCAAAGCAGATCCCCCGTGGCACCGCCGCGGGCGCTGGGACAACCTCGGCCGCGAAGCCGGAACAGCTTGCCGGTCTGGGTCTCCGGGGGCACCTTGAGCTTGACGCGACCGTCCAGCGTCGGCACGCCGATCTCGCCGCCAAGTACCGCATCGACGAAGGACAGCGGCACGTCGCAGTAGAGGTTCCTGCCGTCGCGTTCGAAGATCGGATGTTCGGCCACGCTGAACTGCACGTACAGGTCGCCCGGCGGCCCGCCGTTCAGGCCAGCGTCGCCCTTGCCCGTCAGACGCAAGCGGTCGCCTTCGTCAATACCGGGCGGTACCTTGACGGACAACGTCTCGCGACGCTCGACGCGGCCACCGCCGTTGCACGAACGGCACGGATCCTTGATGACCTTGCCGACGCCCCGGCAGCGCGGGCATGTCTGCTGAAACGCCATGAAGCCCTGGGAAACCCTTAGCTGGCCGGTGCCGCCGCATGACGGGCAATCGACCGGCGAGGTTCCCGCCGTGGCACCCGTGCCGTCGCAGTCGTCGCATAGGTGCAGGGATGGAACGCGAATCTCGACGTTGTCCCCCGCCACCGCCTGCTCGAGGGTGATTTCCAGCGAATAGCGCAGGTCGCCGCCGCGCTGGACCGAACTGCGTGAGCGTCCACGCCCGGCCGAGAACAGGTCGCCGAAGACATCGCTGAAGATGTCGCTGAAATTGCCCGAGAAGCCGTCGAAGCCACTGGCCATGCCTTCGACGCCGGCATGGCCGTAGCGGTCGTACCGCTCGCGCTTCTCCGTGTCGGCGAGGATCTCGTAGGCTTCGGTGGCTTCCTTGAAGCGCTCCTCGGCGTCGGCGTCGTCCGGATTCCGGTCCGGGTGGTACTTCATGGCCAATCGGCGGTACGCCTTCTTGACGTCCGCTTCCGAGGCACCGTGATCGACGCCTAGGACTTCGTAGTAGTCGCGCTTGGCCATTTCTGAGCGTTCGCCTCGCGGTTTCCCTATCCCGGTACGCCCGCCAAGGGCTCTGCGGGATTAGCCACGCAACCTTCCCTAGCTATCCTTCTTGTCGTCCTTGTCGTCGACTTCCTCGAACTCGGCTTCCACCGCGTCGTCCCCGGCGTCGCCGGTCGTCGCCCCGGCCTCGGCGGCCTCCGGACCGGCGTTCTGTGCTTGGTCAGCATACATCTTTTGCGCCAAGCCACCCGTGGCTTCGCTCAAGGCCTGTATCTTCGCCTCGATGGCGCTCTTGTCGTCGCCCTTGATGGCTTCTTCGAGATCCTTGGCGGCGTTCTCGATACCCGTCTTCTCTTCGTCGGTAGCCTTGTCGCCGGCTTCGGTGACCATCTTGCGCGCCGCGTGGACGAGACCGTCCGCCTGGTTGCGCAGGTTCGCCAGTTCCTCGAACTTGGCGTCCTCGTCCGCGTGGGCTTCGGCGTCCTTGACCATCTGCTCGATCTCGTCCTCGGCCAGGCCGCTCGACGCCTTGATGACGATGGACTGTTCCTTGCCCGTGGCCTTGTCCTTGGCGGAGACGTTGAGTATCCCGTTGGCATCGATGTCGAAGCTCACCTCGATCTGCGGTACGCCACGCGGCGCCGGCGGGATGTCGGTGAGGTCGAAACGACCCAGGGACTTGTTCTGCGCGGCCTGCTTGCGTTCGCCCTGCAGCACGTGGATCGTCACCGCGGTCTGGTTGTCGTCCGCAGTAGAGTAGACCTGCTGTTTCTTCGCCGGGATCGTGGTGTTCTTCTCGATCAGCACGTTCATCACCTGGCCCAGGGTCTCGATGCCGAGCGAAAGCGGCGTGACGTCGAGGAGCAGCACGTCCTTCACGTCGCCAGACAGCACGGCGGCCTGGATGGCAGCGCCCATGGCCACGGCTTCGTCCGGGTTGACGTCACGGCGCGCTTCGCGGCCGAAGAAGGCGTTGACCTTCTCCTGGACCAGCGGCATGCGGGTCTGCCCGCCCACCAGGATCACCTCGTTGATGTCGCCGACGGCGAGGCCGGCATCGGTCAAGGCGATCCGGCACGGGCCCATGGTGCGTTCCACGAGATCCTCGACCAGCGCCTCGACCTTGGCCCGGGTGAGCTTGATGACGAGATGCTTCGGACCGGTGTTGTCGGCCGTGATGTAGGGCAGGTTCACTTCCGTCTGGGTGCTGGACGAGAGTTCGATCTTGGCCTTCTCGGCGGCCTCCTTGAGACGCTGCAGGGCGATCGGGTCGGTGTTGAGGTCGATGCCGTTCTCTTGTTTGAACTCGTCGGCGAGGTACTCGATGATCTTCAGGTCGAAGTCCTCGCCGCCGAGGAACGTGTCGCCGTTGGTGGACAGCACCTCGAACTGGTGCTCGCCGTCCACCTCGGCGATCTCGATGATCGAGATGTCGAATGTACCCCCGCCCAGGTCGAACACGGCGATCTTGGAATCGCCGCGCTGCTTGTCCATGCCGTAGGCCAAGGCGGCCGCGGTCGGCTCGTTGATGATGCGCTTGACGTCGAGGCCCGCGATCCGGCCCGCGTCCTTGGTCGCCTGGCGTTGGGAGTCGTCGAAGTAGGCCGGCACGGTGATGACGGCTTGTGCGACGGCCTCGCCGAGATACTCCTCCGCGGTGCGCTTCATTTTCTTCAGCACTTCCGCCGAGACCTGGGGCGGGGCCAGCTGCTCGCCGTTGCCTTCCACCCAGGCGTCGCCGTTGTTCGCCTTGACGATCTTGTAGGGGACCATCGACAGGTCGCGTTGCACGACGTCGTCGGCGAACTTGCGCCCGATCAGGCGCTTGACCGCGAACAGCGTGTTCGCCGGGTTCGTCACCGCCTGACGCTTGGCGCTTTGTCCGACGAGCACTTCGCCGTCGGTGAAGGCAACGATGGACGGCGTGGTTCGGTCGCCCTCGGAGTTCTCGATGACACGCGAATCGCGTCCGTCCATGACCGCCACGCACGAGTTGGTCGTGCCGAGGTCGATGCCGATGATTCTGCCCATGATGGTCTCTCTGTCTTAAGTGTGTTTCCGACCCGCGATCGACGCGGGTTCATTGGGTTGGATTTGGTGGCGAAAGCCCGCCGATTCAAGCCTTCTTACTCGGCTGCGGTGCGGGTTCCTTGGCGATGATTACCCGTGCCGGACGCGCTAGGCGACCGTTGACCGTATAACCCTTCTGAAACACTTCGATCACCGACCCGGGCTCCGCCTCGGGATTCTCGATCATGCTCATGGCCTCATGCAGATTCGGATCGAACGGCGCGCCGATCGGGTCGACCACCTCGATTCCCTGGCGCTGCATGGCTTCCATCAAGAGCTTCAACGACAGTTCCATGCCCTCGGCCATCGACGACACCGCCTCGCCACCCGACGCCGTCAAGTCCGCCGCGGCATCCACGGCGCGTTCGAAGCTGTCCACCGCGGGAAGCAGGTCGCTGACGAAGCGTTCCAACGCGTACTTGTGGGCACTCTCTATGCTCCGGTCGGCACGCTTGCGCACGTTGTCCGCCTCCGCCACCGCCCGCAAGGCTTGATCCTTCGAAGACTCCGCCTCGGCGCGACTTTCTTCGAGGGCGGCTTGGGCATCGGCCAGCGCCGCGCGTAGGGATTCGATCAAATCCTCGGCTTCGTCGGCACCGGCATGGTCGGATGTTGGACTGGGTGCGCCATCTCCCGTAGCGACCGACGACTTGGCTACCGCTTCGCCATCCGGCTCCCCTTCGGCCGCCGCGTTGTCCCCTGGCTCTGCCGACGACAGGCGTTCGTCGTCCCACGCGTCCGCTTTCTTCGCCATTCGTTGGACCCTTCCCCTCTTGAGACGGCATCGCGCCGTTAGATGGCGTCGCCCTCGGGAGTTTTCAACCATCAACTGCGCCGCACGACAGGAAAACGAACAGGGCATGCACGCGAGGCGAGGCGTTCGAGGCAGCGCTTTGCTAGGTTTAAATACGTATTGTCGGCATTATGGTTGTGTTATTGTCGATTTACCACCTTTTTGGACGTGTTCGTGACGGCTACTCCCGAGAACTCGCCAGCGCGCGCCGTCGATGCCATGCCCGAGGCGTTCGTATCCTACGCACGCATTAGCAGCGAAGTGTCCCGCCGCATCGCTGACGGGCGCCTGCGCAAACTCGCAACACGACTTTACACGCGCAACCTCGAGGATGCGCCCAGCGACATCGTCAGACGCAACCTGTGGGTAATTGTCGCCGGCTACTTCCCGGATGCGCTGGTCGCCGACCGTACGGCCTTCGAACTGGCGCCTGCGGAGGACGGCTCGGTGTGCGTCGTGTCGCAGCGCGGTGCCGACATCGTGCTGCCCGGGGTCGTTCTACGGCCGCGCCGGGGCGCTCCACCACAACCGGATGATCAACGGTTCATGAACCAACGGCTGTTTCTGAGTTCACCCGCCCGCGCCTACCTGGACAACCTTTGCCGCTCGCGAACCCGGCGCGGCAGGTTTCCGCGAACTCTTCGGCGAACCCACATCGAAGAGCGTCTGGAGCAACTGATCTCATCCGCCGGAATCGATGCCTGCAACCGTCTGCGCGACGACGCCGGGCGGATCGCCGAAGCTGTCAACCGGTCGGCGCAACGGATCGAACTCGATCGGATCATCGGCGCACTGGCAGGGACAGGCAACGCCCGCCTGACGGCCGGAACGGCGCAGGCCCGTGCGCGCGGACGCGCTTACGACAGCACCAGGGTCGCCCTGTTCGAGGACCTATTCGCCGCCTTGCGAGAAACCCACGCCCCGTCGCGCCGCCCGCGACCGCGCGACGGCATCGGCAACGCGACGCTGGCCTTCTTCGAGGCGTACTTCTCCAACTACATAGAAGGTACGGAGTTCGAAGTCGAGGAGGCTGCCCAGATCGTCTTCGCAGGCCGGATCCCGCCCCTGAGGCCGGCGGATGCCCACGACATCCTGGGCGTTTGGCGCATCGTCTCCGACCAGTCGGAAATGCGTCGGTTGCCGGCGACACTCGACGAGTTGGTTTATTTGCTCCGCAGCCGCCATGCAGGCGCACTCAGGGGGCGCCCGGAGTCGGCGCCAGGTCGATTCAAGACCAAACCGAACCGCGTCGGTGCCGTCACCTTCGTTGCGCCCGATGCCGTGCTCGGAACACTCGAGAGGGGCTTCGACATCTACCGCGGCTTGGTCGAGCCGTTCCACCGGGCGGCGTTCATCCACTTCCTGGTCTCGGAGGTCCATCCTTTCGCCGACGGCAACGGACGGCTCGCGCGGATCATGATGAACGCCGAACTCGTCTCGGCAAACGAGGAACGCGTCGTTGTCCCCACCGTGTACCGAGACAACTACATCGCCGCGCAACGCCCACTCTCCATTGGCCATTCGCCTGTGCCCATGTTGCGCATGCTGGACTTCGCGTGGCGCTGGACGGCGGCGATGGATTGGGGATCGCTCGACGACACCACCGAAGGACTGCGCGCGTGCAACGCTTTCGACACCGAAGCGGCGGCGGAGCGCAAGGGAGTACGGCTCAGGATGCCGTGAGCCCGCCGCAGCCGCGAACCGCCCCAGGAGGCTGTCTGCCGATCCGGGGCGGAGCCCTCGCTTCCGCTAGTGATCGTAGTCGATCGCCGATCCCAGCAGCCGAGCGGTGACATCCACCACGGGGATGACCTTCTCGTAAGCCATCCGCGTCGGACCGATCACGCCGAGGACGCCGGCGACGTCGCCGTTCACTTCGTACCGGGCCGTGATCAGGCTGTAGTCGTCGAACGGTCGGTAGCCGGACTCCTCGCCGATGAACAACTGGATGCCATCGGTCTCCAGGCAACGGTCGAGCAGATGCACGATGGCGCCCTTGCTCGTGAACGCGTCGAACAGGTCGCGGACATCGTCGACGCTTGCCAGGGACTCGACGAGGTTGGATTCCCCGCTGACCACGTAGTCCGCCTCCTCGTCGGACTCCGCGAACGTCTTGGAAGCCACGTCGAGTGCCGTCTGCATGATGGCGTCCAGACGGTCCTTGTCGTTCCGCATGCTGTCGAGCACCCCGGTCCGAATCGCCATGAGCGACTTGCCGCCGAACTCGTGGTTGATGAAGTTCGCGGCCTGGGTGAGTTCAGTGTCTTCGTATTCGCGGTCGGTGTGGATGACGCGGTTCTGGACCTCCCGGTCGTTGACCACCAGGATGGCAAGCACCCGCTTGCCCGAAAGCGGCAGAAACTCCACCTGCCGCAGCGACAACTGCTCCGGGCGGGGCACGGTCACGAGGCCGGCCATGTGCGTGACCCGGGAGAGCATGCGGGATGCCGCCTCGACCAGTTGGTGCGGCGTCATGTCCGGATCCAGCGTGCCGCGGATCCGACCGACGCCGCGCGCGTCCATCGGTTGCACCGAGATCAGGCTGTCGACGAAGAAACGCAGCCCCCGATGCGTCGGTACCCGACCGGCGGAGGTGTGCGGGCTGGACACCAGCCCCCGGTCCTCGAGGTCCGCCATGATGTTGCGTACCGTCGCCGGGCTAACGGCCAGTTCGGTGGAGGACGCCAAGGTCTTGGAGCCTATCGGGTCTCCCTCTGCCAGGTAGTGTTCGACAAGCATCTTGAACAGATGCTGGGCGCGCTCGCCGACCACCGGGCCGTGGGAACGCTCGTGACGGGCGGTCCGGCGCGCGCGGCCAGAGCCTGCGGTCCTTCTCGTTCTCGGTGTTGTCGACACGGCTACGACCTGATCTGTCCGCAAACCTTCGAAATCGACCTTGCTATTGGCTTACTCTACACCTAAAGAAACCGTGCCCGCCTGCCCGATCTCCGGTGCCGTAGCCGTGCTGAAAGCGCTCAACATTCGCAACTTCGCGCTGGTGGCCGAACTCGACATCGAGTTCGGCGACGGTTTGACGGTCATCACCGGCGAGTCCGGCGCCGGAAAGTCCATTCTGCTCGACGCGCTCTCCCTGGTGCTAGGTGCCCGTGCGCGTCGCGCCGCGATCCGGCCCGGTACTTCCGGATGCGACGTGAGCGCGGAATTCGACATCGACAGCCGGCCCCCGGTCCGAGACAGACTTGTCGCGCTCGACATGCTTCTAGCGAGCGACGAAACCACCTGCCTGGTTCGTCGCCACGCCGGCGAGAACCGATCCCGTTCTTTCGTCAACGGGATACCCGCGACCCTCGCGGCATTGCAGTCGATCACGGGTCCGCTCGTCGACGTCCACGGCCAGGATGAACACCGCCTGTTGCTCGCCCGGGACGTTCAACGGCGGCTGCTCGACGAGTTCGGGGTCGACCCTAAGCTCGTCTCGGCGACGGCGGAGTGTTTCCGAGAGCGGTCAACCGCGAAGCAGCAACTCGACGAGTGCCGCGCCGAGGTCGCCCGGGCCCGAGAGCACAAGAGTCTCGTCAGCTACCAGATCGACGAACTCACGGCGCTCGGCGACTCCATCGACCGTTTCGACGAGCTCACGGCGACGTACAAGCGTCTGACCCGTGCCCGGGAACTCATCGGGACCATCGGCGGCGCGACGACCGAACTCGATGAAGAACTGATCACGCGCACGTCTCGGCTGGCAGCCCTGCTCGACGGCACCGACGATCCCCACCCGAACCTTCGCACAGCCGTCGACCTGGCGACTGCCGCCCACACGCACCTCGAAGAGATACTAGGTGAACTGCGCCGCTACCTCGACTCGTTCCCCGAGGACGACCGCGAACTCGGCGAGGTCGACGCCGAACTCGCGGCCCTGCACGACGTCTCCCGCAAGCATCGTGTCCCCGCGGGCGACCTGGGTGCGCACCTCGCCAACCTGCAAGAGGAACTCGCATCCCTTGCCGTCAACGAGAACCGACTGGCCGACCTCGCGACCCGGGCCGAGAAGGCCGACGCCAAGTTCCTTGGGGCGGCCGAGTCGCTCTCGACGGCAAGGCGATCGGCCGCAGCGACGTTTTCGACGTCGGTCACCGAGAGGTTTGCCGAGCTGGGTCTCGCCGACGCGTCGATCGACGTCGAATTCTTCGACGCGGAATCCGCCGCAGGACTGGAGGCGGTCGAGTTCAAGGTGGCGACGAATCCCAAGTATCCGGCCGGGGCTCTCGCCGAGATCGCTTCGGGCGGAGAGCTCGCTCGCATCAGCCTGGCCATCGAGGTCGTCGCGGCCGAACGTTCCCGCCTGCCGTGCCTGATCCTCGACGAGGCGGACATCGGCGTGGGCGGCGTCGCGGCCGATGTGCTCGGTCGGATGCTGAAACGGCTCTCGAAGAACACCCAGGTGATCGCCATCACCCATGCGCCACAGATCGCCGCCTTGGGCGACGCGCACTTGAGGGTCGAGAAGACCACCGACCAGGACACCGCAGTTCGCGTCCTGACGGACGACGAGCGTCTTGAGGAACTTGCCCGGATGCTCGGCGGTCGAACCGTTACGGGCGCCACGCGAGACTACGCACGCACGTTGCTTGCGGAGGCCGAGGATCCGGTCGAGGGAGCTGTCGGTCGAGAGCCGTTGCTTTCGCCGGATACGGCAAGCGGCTAGTATGCGCGCGACCTAGGAGGACATAACTTGATCAGACCGATTGCCGCGTTGGCCGTCGCCCTTGCCCTCGCCACGATCGTGACATCCTGCGCCCTGCCACGGGTCTACAAGGTCACCGTGCAACAGGGCAACGTGATCACCCAGCAGATGGTAGACAGCCTGAAGCCCGGCATGACCCAGGAGCAGGTGGCGTACGTCATGGGGGAGCCGGTGATCAAGAATCCCTTCGCCCAGGACCGTTGGGACTACGTCTATACGCTGCGCGTTCCCGGCGTGGTCAACGACCACATGAAGATGTCGCTGTTCTTTACCGATGGACTGCTCTCGCACTTCGTCGGCGACCTGGCACCGTCCGATCAGCTGGGCGAGGTGCAGGACCAGGAGCAAGCCGCGACCGAGTAGCCAAACGGCCTACCAAGTGGTAGGTTTCCTCTCGCGAGTCAGAGCGCATCCGATCCGCGGGAAGGGTTGCCCCCATCTGAACTGACTTCTCGACATAGCCTCTTTTCGGTCCGAAGGCGCGGGTATTTGGACGTGAAGGAAGGAGGTCTGCCGTGGCTGTCACGCCGTTCCCCATCGGAGTCCCTGCCGACGTCACTCTCAACGACGTCCGATCCCGCGCCAAGGCGCTCTTGAGATCTGTTCAGGCCGGCGAGAGCGTCGCCTTGGAGCGCGTCAAACCCTACTTCGGGGATTCGTCCTCGCTAACGCTGCAGCGGGCGCAACTGGTGATCGTGCGGGAATACGGTTTTTCCAGTTGGCACAAGCTGAAGGCGTTCGTGGAGGCACGGGACGAGCTGGCCGACCGTCAACGCAAGCTCGCGGACACGCCCATCCCACTGGAACAGGACGACTACCGGCATGACTCCGAGCGGTGGCGCATCGTGAGCGAGGTCCACCGCAAGGCCCGGGACATCGCGAAGATGCTCGACGCCACCGTCGGCGACACGGACACGGCGTGCTGCACGTTCTGTTTCGATCCCCACGATGGAACCAAGAAGCTCATCGCGGGAACCGCCAACTTCATCTGCGACCAGTGCGTCGATCGGTGCGCCAGATTGATGCAAGGGTCGTCGGGGAGAGGCGCTCGCGACGATAGGGACTACCTGCCCTGTAGCTTCTGTCGAAAGCCCGCAACGGAAGTCGACGACATCGTCACGGCAAGCAACAGCAGCATCTGCAACAAGTGCCTTGAGATCTGCGAACAGATCGTCGCCGGCAACCCGCCACCGCGGCAGAACGACTCGTAGGCCAGGTACGACGTACCCTCGCGGGGACAGGCTGCCGAACCCGCCGGGCCTAGACGGCTGCCACCACAGTGCACCGACCGTGTGCTATTGTCCCGACTGCGAGTCAGAGCGCATCCGATCCGCGGGAAGGGGGTCACCCCATCTGACGATTCGACCGACATAGCCTCTTTTCAGTCCAAGGGCGCGGATACTGGACGCGAACGAAAGGAGGTCTACCGTGGCCGTCACACCGTTCCCCTTCGGACTGCCGACCGGCATCCACATCGACGCTCTCAGAGAGCAGGCCAAGGAACTGCTCAAATCCGTTCAAGGTGTCGAACCCGCCGCCCTCGACCGTATCAAACCCTACTTCCGCGACCCCGCCGGGGTGACTCTGCAGAGGATCCAACTCGTCATTGCCCGGGAGCGCGGGTTTTCGAGTTGGCGCAAGTTGAAGGACTTCTCCGACGCCCGGGACGAACTCGTTGCACAGAGGCGTGAAGCATTTGAAGACCGCCGAACCTTCAACTCCAAGAAGGCCATCGAACAAGCCGCCGTGATCAGCCCCATCGTGCAGCGGATGGCCGACTCGGCGGGGGCCGAGGACGGGAGCCCAACCATCAGGCGGTGCAACTTCTGCTTCAAGCGGCAAGACCGGGTGTCGAAGTTCATTGTCGGCACCAACATGTACATCTGTGACGAATGCGTCGAGACATGCACGGGTCTCGTCGACTGCGGCGAAGTCGGGCAAACGCCGAGTCCGGAAGACAGCGTGCACTGCAGTTTCTGTAGCAAACACGTTCGCGAAGTCAGAACGGTCATCGCCGGCCCGGGCACCAGCATCTGCAACGAATGCGTGGAGATTTGCGTGGAGATCATCACCGAAGGGACACAGGCCGACTCAAGCTGATTCTGGGCACGTCGGATACCGGCAGCACCGATATCCGTTCGTCCAGTTCGTAGGCTTCCGCGCCCGGATAAACTGGACAACCTACGGCGAACGAATCCCCGGGTCCTATTTGTCGAACTCGTACCGACAGAGCGCCAGAAGATTCTGCCTTTCGTCTTCCGCTTCTCCGTCGGTCGGGCGGGCGCGGCGCACGTAGAGCTGCCTGGCTGCACTTCGCCGCGCCTCGGTAGAGCTGATCGAGGCGAGCAGTCGTTCGGCATCCGCGCCGGCCAACCTATCGGACTGTCCTAGCGCAACTCCGAGTGCCTCGTCCCGGGCGGGACCGGGTCTTCGACGCAGCACGGACTCGACGGCGTGGTCCGAATCCAGTCTCATCAGATTCCTGACGACCTCCGGATGCAGCAGGAACTCTTCCGAGGCGACGGATTCTGCCCAGAGCACGTCGGCGCCGGTATCGCGTCCCGGCCAGGCAACCGGGCCGAACAACGGACCAAGGGCCAGATACGCGCCCACCGCCCAGTCACGGGCCGTCGCGTCGGCGATGTCGTCGATCATGCTTCTCGTGAGCGTGGGATCCCGAGCACCGAAGACCCATAACCACACGAAGAGATTCGGCGCGGCGGTATCCGGCGGCACGTCATGCCGCGCCAAGGTCAGTCGGGTCCCGGACGCCTCGTCCCGAAACATCGCCCACGCCAGCGCTTCGTGCGGTCGGCCTCGGTAGCCGGCCAGCACAAGGCTCACCAACTCATCCATGTCCCTTTCGTCGGAGAGCGTGTCGAAAAAGGCCAGTGCGCCATCGAAGTCTTCGATCAACGCAGCATGCAAGGCGGCGCTCCGCGCACGGCTTCGGGCTCGTGCCGGCAGCAACTCGGTCAGCGACCAAGCCTGCTCGAGGTCCCGTTCCGCCAACGCTGCGAACGCCGTCTCGACAAGCCCGACGTCGTCCTGCCCCGCGGTGGCGAGCCGGGTCGCAGCGGCACCGGGGTCGGCCTCCGTCCACACCTCGACAATGACCCTACGCAGTTCGTCGCGCAGGGTGACAGCGGGAAGTTGCTCGGTCGCCGCCAGCGCGGCGGCGGGATCGTCGGACGACCAGATCTCGGCGATCAGCCGAAGCCGCACGTCGCGCAGTGGGTCTTCGGCCTTCGAGATCGCCCGATCCCAGACCTCCTCCAGGTTCCCGCGACTCGCACGCGCCCCGAACTCGATGAGCAACTCCGTCGCATCCAAGCGACCTGCGACGCCCAGGAGTCGCGCCCCAGGCAGGTCGAATTCCAAGATCGCACGGGCTACCGGCGTCCTAGCCGCCGCCGGCAGCACTGCGGCCCGGGACACCGCCGCGTCAAGATCACGATGGGCCCAGGATCGGAACACCGCCGCCAAGACCCACGGCTCGGCGTCGCCAGCTAGGGCGTGCTCCACCGCTGCCTCGGGGTCCAGGCCCGCCAATCGCAGGTAGGCCACCTTGGCTACATCCCGGCCATCCGGCGGCAGTTCGCCGATTCCTTGCAACAGCCGTTCGATCGACCCCCGGTCAGCCGATGCAACGAATCGGTACATTGCCCGGTTGCGCTCGAAAGCGTCAGCGATGGCCGCGATGTCGGTCAACGAGACGGACTGCGCCAACTCGGCGGATCCGGGGTTCGCTTCCAATGACGTCGACTCTGCAGGCCACGCGGTGAATTGCAACGCCAAGACCGCCAGGACGGCAAGCGTCATCACGTGACCCCTCATCGGACACCCGCTCCCGGCGGGCCGGACATCAAGACTCGCATTCGGCTTCCATGATCAACCGGTAGCGACTCGACTTCGCCGTATCCGCTGCTGTGTCGGCAAAGTGCGCGTAGAGGCGCGCCGCCCCCCACGCCCGGTATCGGGATCCCTGGAGCCCCGCGAACAGCCGCTCCGCAAGCGCCGGATCCCGCCCGACCACGTTGGCGATTACACTTGCTAGCGCTGCATCCCGGACGACTCCCCTCGCCAGGCCCAAGGCCGCATCGCCGGCAACCTCGGCGTTGGCGTAGCTCGCATCGCCGCGAAAGCCGCGGATCGCGGACCCACCGATGTAATGCACATCGAATGCCCGGGACCATCGCGAGAACACATCCGCCGTCAACCGCGCGCGGTGGACCTCGGACCGGAAGGAACGGGCCAAGCCCAGGGAGTCCTCGACGTTCCATTCGTCGGCACTGGCCGATCCGACGACAACCCGCGCCGCTTCGAGACGCGAAGCCGGGTCGCCAACCACGTCGAGCAACCTTCTCGCCTGCGTCCAATCGCCGCGTGCAATGCCACGAAACACCTCTCGAACCCGTTGCGGCCGCCTCGCCTCATCGGTCTCGCCGTACATCGCCCAATCAAGTGCCTCCCGGGGCTCGCGCCTCCCGTACTCGCGCGCATAGGCTTGGCGAAGACCCGTGCCGCTCGATGCTTCCACGGTCTCCAGCCACGCGACCGCGGTGTCGAAGTCGTGTTCAAGGGCCTTCCCGAAACCGCGTCTGGCGAGGCTGTCGAAGTCGGCCGCGGGAAACGCCTTGGCAGCAGCCAATGCCGCCGGCACATCCTCCTCCAACAGGCTGCTCAACGAGTTGGTCGCGAGCATGTAGCTCCACATGCTCGGCGGCTGTCCCGCAAGCCACTGGCCGGCCTCGCCCGGCTGGGCGGTCAGCCACTCTTGGAGAACCTCGTCGACGACATCCGCATGCAAGTCCGAGTCGTGCAGAGACACCAGGGCCGTGAGTGCGGCTTCCGGATCTTCCTCGGCCCACGCCGTCACGAGCGCATCGATGCGCCCGCGGCGCCCTCGCTCGGCCTCGATAGCACGTTCCCATAGATCGGCGTAGATCTCTCCTTCGGAATGCCGCGCCACGAGCTTGCCGACGGCGTCCAGTCGAAACGCGACCTCCGCCCGCTCGCCGACCGTTAGATCGAGTTCGAGCAGTGCTTCGGCGAGCATCGACCGCAGGCGGGGGTCCAACGATCCGGCACGGTCGATCGCCCCATCGAGGTCGACCCGCGCCCAAGCGCGGAACACCGCGGCAACCCAGGAGTATTTGCGCTCCCCATCGAGGACGTGGTCGGCGGCCGCAACCGGATCGAGCGACGCGTAGCGCACATAGAGCACCCGGACAACATCCGCCCGGTGGATAAACGCCCCGAGATCATCGACGGCGCGCAGGTGCTGCTCGACGAGATCCCGGTCGGCTTCGGCGATAAGCTCGTACAGTGCCGCGTTGCGTTCGAAGTCGTCGGGAATCGACACGATCTCGACCAACGTCGTCGGGGTTTCTGGTCCTCGTTCGACCCAGACGGGAGCCGGCGCCCAATCGGACTCCGGTTCGGTGGTCCCGCCTCGCCAATCCCGGGCGATCCATGCCGCCGCGACAACGAGCACGACGACACACACCGCTGCACCCGCGAGGCGGAGCGTCTTGATCGCGTTTTTGTTCGGCGGAGTCGCTATAGAACAACCTACGGAAGCGGCCGACAAGGGGTCCGATGAGCATAGCGCTCTATGAACCGGGACGCAGGCTCCTAGGACAACTCCGCGCGCCTTCGACGCGCCTCCTTCGGATCGATTAGAAGGTCACGCAGGAGCTCGATGCGGTCGCCTTCCTCGAGCACTCGATCCCCCGTGACGGCCTTCCCGAAGATGGCGGTCCCCGCGACAGGCGTCGACGCGAATCGCGACGCAGCGACGGCCACTTGGACTGTTGCGCCTTCGGGCAGTTCGAGTTCCTCGGCGTTCGCGCCCTGGGCCGTGGCATAGACCACCTCGACCTTCATCCGGACACTTCCCGGACCCGCGCCGCGAAGGCATCGACGATGCGATCCGCAATGCGGTTGAGAAAGGGCGCGGCAAAGGTGCCGACGAGCCGGTTCGCCAACTCGAACGAGATCTCGAGATCCACTCGGCAGCCGGTGTCCCCCACCGGGGTGAATCGCCACCGGCCTTGAAACCGACGGAACGGCCCTTCCACCATTTCAAGCGCAATGGCGCTGGTTGGCGTCAGCCGATTGCGTGTCACGAGGGTTTCCCGCCGACCGCGGATGGCGATGTCGACCCGGGCGACGACCTCCGTTTCCGACTTGGAGAGGATCTCGGTATGGGAGCACCACGGCAGGAACGCCGGGTACTGCTCGACGTCGTTGACGAGCGCGTAGACGTCGGCCGCCGGGACGGCGATCAGCGCCGAGCGCTCGATGCTCGGCACCGGATTAACCGAAGGACTGGACGATCGTGTAGACGAAGACGATCACGATGCCTGCCGGCGCGACGAAGGCGATGCCGGTCTCCCAGAGGCTCCACTTCTTGCCGTCCCCGTAACCAAGTTGCGATACGACCGTGCGCCTCGCCAACACCCACCCCACGAAGACGGCGATCAGCAGCCCGCCCAAGGGCAGCATGACTTTGTAGGACAGGTAGTCGACCACTTCGAAGAACGTCAGTCCGAACAGCTTGGCGTCCGACCACGTGTTGAACGACAGCACGGTGCCAATGCCGAGCAGCCAGCAGAACACGCCCAAGGAGATGGCGACCCGCCAGCGCTTCGCATTGTATTGCTCGACGAGGTAGGTCAGCGCCGGCTCGGTCAGCGAGATGGCGGACGTGATCGCAGCGAAACTGACGAGGATGAAGAACAGCGCGCCGAGGATCGATCCACCCGGAAGGTTGCCGAAGGCGATGGGCAGGGTCTGGAACATCAAACCCACGCCTTCACCCGGGACCAGGCCCTCGACGGCGAACACGATGGGGAAGATGGCGAGACCAGCCGCCAGCGCGACAGCGGTGTCCAGCGTCCCGATGGTGATGACCGTGCTCGATATCGACGTGTTCGACTGCAGATAGGCGCCGTAGGCCATGATCGCGCCCATGCCTAGGCTCAACGTGAAGAAGGCATGGCCCATCGCGGTTAGCGTGCCGGACCAGCTCAGCTTGCTGGCATCGAAGGTGAACAGGAACTCGAGGGCACGGGCGAAGTCGCCGTAGATCGCGGCGTAACCGACGAGCCCGAGGAGAAGAACCAGAAGGATCGGCATCAGCCAGCGCACGGCGACCTGCAATCCCCGCACCACACCCCGCGCAACGATGAAAATCGTGGCGATCATGAACACGGTGTGCCAAAGCAGCACTTCCCAGGGACTCGCCATGAAATCGCCGAAGATGGCCGTCGACACGGCGCCGTCCGCACCCGCGAAGGCGCCGCCAGCCAAGCGGAAGATGTACGAGACTGCCCAGCCGGCAATCACCGCGTAGTAGGACAGGATCAGAAATCCCGCGAGCACGCCCATCCAGCCGATCACAGTCCAGAAACTGCTCGCGCCGGTGTCCTTGACCAGCGTTCGCAGGGTGTTGATCGGGCTCTGGCGACCCGCACGACCGAGCAGGACTTCCGCCATCATGACCGGGATGCCGATGGCGGCGATGCAGATCAGGTAGACGAGGACGAAGGCACCGCCGCCGTTCTCGCCGGTGATGTAGGGGAACTTCCAGATGTTGCCGAGCCCGACCGCGGAACCCGTCGCGGCGAGCACGAACAGCAATCGGCTCGACCACATGCCGTGTCTTGAAACATCGTCCGCCACGATCGCCCCCTTCGCCTACGAATCGAGGCCAATCTTTACACGGAACCGGGGCTTCTGGAAGCGCATGGGATCCGCCGTCCATCGCTATACTTCGGCGATGGCAAAAACAGCCACAAAGGCGGCCAAGCCCACGACGATCGCCGTGAACCGGCGCGCCCGGTTCGACTACGAACTGGGTCAGCGTTTCGAGGCGGGAATCGTTCTCGCCGGTTGGGAACTGAAGAGCATCCGCGCCAACCAGGCGCAGCTGGTCGACAGCTACGTGCTGGTCCGCGACGGCGAAGCATGGCTTCTGGGAGCCCACATCGCGCCGTTGCCCAGCGCATCGACCCATGTGGACGCCGATCCGCAGCGAACCCGCAAGCTCCTGCTGCATGCCAACGAGATCTCGCGCATCTTCATGGCGGTCCAGACCCGGGGCCAGTCCTGCGTCGCGACCTCGCTCTACTGGAAAGGACAACGGGTCAAGTGCGAGATCGCACTCGGCAAGGGCAAGCGTTCGGAGGACAAGCGGGCGAGCATCCGCGAGCGGGATTGGAAGCGGGAACAGGCCCGGCTCGTCAAGCAAGCCACGCAGTAGGAAACATGGAGTCCGAAGACCGGTCGGCAACCGGCGCGGGGACCGATCTGCCGGTTGCGGGCCTCGGCGGCCGCAGCTATGCGTTCGTGCTGGACTGGCACATCCGAGTCGTTGCCGGGCTCGCCTGGTACGCGGCGGCCACCTGGGTTCTGAAACGGGACTTCATCGCGGTGGAAACGGACTCGATCTTCTGGTGGGCCATCCTCTCCCCCTCCCTCGGCATCTATCTTCTGTACCACCTGGCATTCGAGATACTGACCGCCGGCACACCGGGCAAACGACTCGCCGGCGTACGCATCGTGGACCGTGGCGGTCGCACTCCCCGCGTCGGCGCCCTGGTCATTCGCAATGTCCTGCGACCCGTCGACTCGTTCGTTTTCTACGCCGTGGGACTGGCCAGCGTCCTATTCACACGCCAGGCGGTGCGGCTCGGCGACCTGGCGGCAGGCACCCTCCTAGTCTACGCAAACGGGCCCGATGCCCGTCACGACAATCTGAGTCGCCGCAGGTTCGAATAGCCCCCACAACGACCCCCCGTAGCCACCGATTCGGCCCGCCCACGGTGACGGGCCAATCAGGTCCATGCGGCCACTAGGCCCTCGCCTTCCACATCCCAAGGCCTATTTCAATAGGCAAGGGCAATCTCCTACAGTCCTTTCAGACCGAAGTCGCGTGTGTCCGAGTTCAAGCTAGAGCACCGATCACGCTTCGAAACCCGTTTCAACAGGTATGGGCGATGTCTTACAGTCTTTTCAGCCCGAAATCGGGTGTGTCCGAGATGTGAGGGGGGCATGAACAACGAGACCAGGTACCGCGACCGCTACCGACCGTATTCATTCGAGGTGCCGGAGACCCGGTTGGCGTTCGACCTTCGTGACGGCGAAACCGTCGTGACGAGTGCGCTTGTCGTCGAGCGGAAGCCGGGAACGACCGATCCGCTGGTGCTGGACGGCGTGGGGCTCGATCTGCGCCGGATCGCGGTTGACGGCGTGCGTTTGGAGGGGAACGAGTACGGCGTGGATGACGAATCGTTGACGGTGTTCGACGTGGGGGAACGTTGCCTCGTTGAAGTCACTGTGGCGATCCGACCCGAGGACAACCAGGCGCTCGAGGGTCTGTACAAGTCGAAGTCGATGTACTGCACCCAGTGCGAAGCCGAGGGATTTCGGCACATAACCTATTACCCTGATCGTCCTGACGTGCTGTCGAGGTTCACCACCACGATCACCGCCGATGCGGGGCGCTTCCCGGTCCTGTTGTCGAACGGCAACTGCACGGCGACCGGCACCGAGCCGGACGGGGGTCACCAGGCGACCTGGCACGACCCGTTCCCGAAACCCGCCTACTTGTTCGCCCTCGTGGCTGGCGACCTCGCGGTGTTGGAGGACGAGTTCGTCACGCGCTCCGGGCGCAAGGTCGCTCTGCGGATCTTCTCCGAGCCCCACAACATCGGCAAATGCGAGTTCCCGATGGCCGTTCTCAAGCGTGCCATGCGCTGGGACGAGGACCGCTTCGGCCGGGAGTACGACCTCGACGTGTTCATGATCGTCGCCGTCGAGGACTTCAACGCCGGCGCCATGGAGAACAAGGGGTTGAACATCTTCAACATCGCCGCGTTTCTCGCCCACAAGGACACGGCCACGGACGACCGCTTCGCGTTCGCGGAAGGCGTGGTCGCCCACGAATACTTCCACAACTGGTCCGGCAACCGCGTGACCTGCCGCGACTGGTTTCAACTCAGCCTCAAGGAAGGCTTCACCGTCTACCGCGACCAGGAGTTCTCCGCCGACATGAACTGGCCGGCGCTGTGCCGGATCAAGGACGTGGAACTCCTGCGCAACGAGCAGTTCACCGAAGACTCCGGGCCGCTCGCCCACCCGGTCCGGCCGGACAGCTACGTCGAAATCTCGAACTTCTACACCCGCACGGTCTACGAGAAAGGCGCCGAGGTCGTGCGCATGATCGCCACGTTGCTCGGCCCAGACCGGTTCCGCGCCGGCTGCGATACGTACTTCGACGGCCACGACGGGAAGGCCGTGACCATCGAGGACTTCGTCAAGGCGATGGAGGATGCCTCCCAATTCGACCTCTCTTCGTTCCGGCGCTGGTACGCCCAAGCCGGAACACCCACCTTAAGCGTGCGCGAACGACGCCATGGCGAGACGCTGGAGCTTGTTGTTCGGCAGTCCTGCGATCCCACGCCTGGCCAGCCGACCAAGCAGCCGTTGCCCGTTCCGCTGGCGTTGGGTCTTCTCAGCGGTGGACAAGACACCTTGGGTGCACAAGGTGCCGCCAACGGTTTCGAGGTTGATTGCGCTGCCACCACCGAGGTGGAGAATCCAAGCGCCGACGGCACGCTGGTGATTCGCCTCGACGAGCCGGAAACGACCATCTCGTTTCGCAATTCCCCGCCCGAGGCGGAGATCAGCCTGCTGCGCGGCTTCTCGGCACCAGTCAAGGTCGACCATCCGCGGCGCCCGGGCGCCTTGCGCCAGCTGGCGCTAGCCGACACCGACCTGTTCTCGCGCTGGGATGCGGCGCAGACACTGCTCGCCGACACGATCCTCGCGACGGTGTCGGGCGCCGACGATGCCACCGATGAAGCGGTGTTTCTGGTGTGCTCGTTGGCTGAAGCGGCACACGTCGCTCCAGACGACGGCCAAGCCAAGGCGTTGATCGCCGCTAGCCTCGCCTTGCCCAGCGAGTCCTGGCTGCTGGAACTCGCGCCCGGGACCGACATTCTCGCCATCGTCTCCGCCCGGAACGCGCTCACCGAACGAATCGCCGACGCCGTCGACTGGCTCACTCTCGTCGAGGCGAATGCGGTCGGGGAGTACAAGCCGGAACTTCCCCACATGGCGCGCCGTCGGCTCAAGCACCAAGCGCTGCGCTACGCCTTGGACCACCTCGACCGCACCGACCCCGCCCACTCGCACGACTTGGTCGCGTCGGCGCTCCGCGATGCTGACAATCTCACCGACCGAGCTGCCGCACTGCGCGGTCTGGTCAGCTTGAAATCCCTCGACGAGCGGGAAAAGGCAGACCACCTCGGAGCTTTCCTGGCACAATGGTCAGCCGAGGCACTGGTCGTCGACCAGTGGTTCACCGTGCAGGCACAGAATCCCCTCCCTGGCGGGCTGGACCGCGTTCGCGCACTCCAGGGGCACGAGGCATTCAATCTGAAGAACCCGAACAAGGTCCGCGCGTTGGTCGCCGCGTTCGCAAACGGCAATCCCCGCAACTTCCACGACGGCGACGAAGGCTACCGCTGGTTCGCGGAAACGGTCGCCGAGATCGACACCTTCAATCCCCAGGTTGCCGCCCGGCAGGCGAAGATTTTGATCACCTGGCGCCGTCACAACGCAGCAAGGGCCCGGGCCATGCGGGGCGCTCTCGAATGGCTGCGAGATCACGACCTGTCGACCGACACCGCGGAGATCGTCGAAAAGGGTCTCGGGTGATTCCTCCGCTTCCGAGGATCAGAACAACCCTACGTTGACGCCAAGTGAGTCCGATCAGTCGCCAACCACACCGCTCAGTGGTCACCGTGCCCGCCTATGGCCATCGCTTCCACAAGGTACAGCCCGTAGGCGAGACCGATTCCCGCAGCAAGCGCTACCAATAGCTTGCCACGATCATGTCGGTGGAAGTGGATTTCCGGTAGCAAATCGCTAAGCGAGATGCACAGGAAAGCGCCGACCGCGAAGGCGAGTGCCCGACCGATCATCGGCCCTTCGGCGATTGGGCCGAGCATCCCCGCCCCGAGGTAGCTTGCGACCGCCACGCCAGGGCAGATCAGGGCGTAGCCGAGGTTCGCCGCCAGCCGCGCCCGCGGATTGTGCCCCGCGTGATTCATCATGCCCGTGATCGAGTAGGCATCCAACGGTTTGTGCAGCAGGATCGCTAGACAAACCCCGAGCCCAGGCAACACGCCTTCCTCCTCGAAGCCCACCCGCACGCTCGCGCCGAGCGCAGCGCCCTCCGTCACGGTGTGCAAGCCAAGGCCCAGGGCGACGCCGATCAAGCCGCCTCTGCCGGTGCCTGTGTCGCCGCGCGCCGCCTCCGCTTCTGCGCTGAAGTCGTGCTGATGGAAGTCGAACACCCGCAAGAGGACGATCATCACGAACATCCCGAACATGATCCACAGCGCCGCGGCTTCCAGGTTGTTCGGTCCGGGTATCCGCTCCATCCCGTGGGGCAGAAGGTGGAAAACGGCGATCCCAAGGATGAAGCCCGCGACGAAGCTCATCACGATCTGCATGCGCCGGTGCGTCATCGCTCCGTATTCGGAGAGCCTTCCGCCGGCCACGGACGCCAGGAAGATCGCTGCCGCGTACGCGGCGAGCAGAACCGGCGGAGACGCCGTCATGGCCTAGCCGCCAGTCCCTGCTAGGAGAA
Organism: Gammaproteobacteria bacterium; assembly: GCA_026705345.1. Classification (GTDB taxonomy): domain Bacteria; phylum Pseudomonadota; class Gammaproteobacteria; order Pseudomonadales; family Azotimanducaceae; genus VXYL01. The sequence continues at coordinate 5,881 of JAPPAV010000116.1, read as the reverse complement.
CAACGTGAGCGGCACGATGCCGGCCAGCCCGCCCGCCACGAAACACACCGCGCTACCGACTCCCGAGACGGTCGCGAAGTCCGCGATCCGGAAGGTCTGCTCCTCCCCGACGAACATCACCCCGGTCCCCGGTCGATCTCGCCGTCCACGAACCGCTTGAGTCCCGTCTCGGCGCCGCGCGGCTGCGGTACCCGGTGAGCAAGTCGTGAACGCCCCCACCGCGGTCCGCGCCTGATCGATCCACTCGTCGGCTGTCGCCCTAGCGGTCAGCACCAGCGCTTCGGCCTGATAACTCCCCATTCAACCAACGCTCCGCGTTCTCGATCGCAAATCCAACAGTAGATCAACGCCCCGCCAACGTCATCTCTGACGTACCAACCCGATCACACACCGCATGGAACGACTCCGAGCGACGAGGCGCCGCTGGCCGGCCGCCGCGTGGAGCTCCGGCGCATTGACCGGTCCAGGCACCTCGGCGTGCGCGGCGTTGTACGATGGCCGCCCGAGCGGCATCATTCTCGCCGATGGGGGCACAACTTCATTCTCGCGCGCTCCAGACACGGCTCGTTGTGGTCGTCATTGCGTTGCTTCAGTGCGGCTCGGGGCAAGCGGCCGAGTGGAGCAACACCGAAGTTCAGCTCCAGATCGGCAATCTGGACGTCCCCTCATTCGCTGGCGGCGGCCGTGCCGACCACGTGATCTACACCCTCCAACACGCAAGCGGCTGGAAGTACGGCGACAACTTTTTCTTTGTCGACGTCTTGGACTCGCGCCGGCCCGGTTTCCAGGACTTCGACCTCTACAGCGAGATCTACGCCAACTTCAGCCTCGGCAAGATCAGCGGCAAAGCCATCGGTGCTGGGCCGGTCGCGGATGTCGGTCTCATCGGTGGCTTCAACTGGGCTGCGGATGCGAACGTCCGCAAGTGCGTGGCCGGTATACGCCTATCCCTCGACCTCGCGGGTTTCGCGTTCGCGAATCTCGATCTGGCGGCCCTCATCGACGATAGCGAAGGGTTCGCCTCCGGCGGGGCGCCGGCGGAGGACAACACCGTCCTCGTCGACTTCAACTTCGCGCGACCCTTCAAGATCGGCGAAGCGGACTTCAGCATCGAAGGCCACATCGAATACGTCGGCGAGCGCACCAATGAATTCGGCGGCACCGTCGAGTCCTGGATCCTCGCGCAGCCCCAGTTGCAGTGGCACCTGAACGATCGGATCGCCCTCGGGATCGAGTACCAGTTCTGGATGAACAAGCTCGGTGATGCCGCCACGGACGAGAACACCGTACAAGCCCTGCTCGTGTGGGAGTTCTAGGGGTTCGCGTCTGCGACCCGAGTGGCTCTCCGGTCCCTAGAACTCGATCGTGCCCAGCTCGCGAAGACGGGCCGTGCGGCCGCAGAACTCCTCGTTCACCATCGCGTGCATCGCTTCCGGATCGTCGGTGTTGCCCCAGGCTCGCCGTCCATCGTCCAGGAGGCAGGCGGCTAGTGCTGCGGCGGGCCCATCCGGTCCGTACATCACGGTGTAGGACTCGATCTCCACCGGGCCGTCGAATGTTGGGACGGCTTCCCGGGTCGGCATGGCGTCCACGCGATCCTGAGGGGCGTCGTAACGGAATGGCTTCGCCGGCGGCACCGAGGCGTAGAGGCCGAAGGCGTGCTTGGTGATGAACCCGCCGTTGCTACTCACCAGGCCGACATCACCGGGACTCTCGCGGAGCACCGCCGCCATCTGCGCGATGGCGTGCATGACGTAGTTGTTCAGCGGGCCACCGCCGAAGGTGAGGCCGCCGGTCACGGTCAAGGGCCGTTCTTCGCCAAGGCCCAGTTCCGCCGCGGCCACCTGCACCGCCGACGGGAAACAGCTATAGAGATCCACGTGAGCAATGCCATCGACATCGAGCTCCGCCAGTTCAAGCGCACGGCCACCCGCGATACGGATGCCGGGCGAAGAGTGCAGGTTGTCCCGGTTCGATACCGCGTAGGTGTCGTGTGCAGCCGTGGCGGCCCACGGGTAGACCCACTTGGCTTCCGGAATCCCGAGACGTCGGGCGACCGCGGTCGAACATAGGATCAGCGCTGCCGCCTGGTCGACATTGCTGTTCGAGTTCATCAGTTTCGCGTAGGGGAAGGACACCGGACGGTTGGTCTCGCTGGGCGTGCGAATCTCCTCGGCGGTTGCTACCTCCCGAATCCAGGCATGCGGATTGCCGGCCGCGACCCGACTGAACCCCGCCCACAGTTCGGACACCCGGCGGATATGCCCGTCGAGCGTCTCGCCGCGAGCATGGCGAATGGCGTTCTCGAAGATGGGGTACATCTGGATTGGCTGGGATACGCCGCGGACCGCCTCCGCCCGCGTGCGCATCTTGAGTTCCTTGCCGAACGTGCGGTCAGGACTCCCCGGTGTCGCACGCCACTGAAGCTCGACACCCGCGCGCCTCGCCTTGGCCTGGGTGCGGCCGCACTCGGCACCGACTAGCACCACGATCTGCCGCGCGCCGCTTTGAATCTCGAGCGCACTCTCGGTCAGCAACAGCTGCACGGCATCGCCACCCCACATCGACACGCCCGTCTGTGCACCGGGACAGCCGATCGCTTCCGCGACCGCCTTGGCCGGGTTCTCGTACGGCCACATGCCGCGGGTGACACGCACGGCGTCCGCCGCAGCCAAAAGGCCGGGCGCCTCGGCATCCATTGCGGCTTCGCGTGCCGCATCGATCATCAGGTCAAGCGGTTCCTTGCCGGTCCCGGCGACGGGATCGGCGTCGCGCTGCTCAAGCTGCGCGATGCCCACCAAAACGGGTTCAAATGCAGACGTCGACATCACCTTCTCAATAAACTCGCGGCACTCGGGCCGCGTCCGACGATTATAGATTCGATCACGCCCAGCCCAAGCTTCGCGGCGCATCGCGCTTGACTCGCTCGAGCGCGATAATCCCGCGATGGCCGATTCCCACGAACCCACCCGTCGATTCCAGCGGCGCGTCGAAGACTTCACCTGCGAACGATGCGGCGCATTCAACGTCGGCGATGGCTACACGAACCACTGTTCCGTATGCCTCACCAGCAAGCACGTCGACATCCACCCGGGCGACCGTACCGCGGCCTGCGGAGGCTTGATGCGCCCCGTCTCCGTCGATGCCAGTCACGGCCGCTGGCGACTCACTCACCGGTGCGAGCGTTGCAGCTTCGAGCGGGCGAACTTCGCGCGCGACGAGGAGACCGGCGCGGTCATTCGGCTGATGCGTGAACTCGCGGACGAACGGACCAGCTAGCGCGTCTCTGGAGTACCAGAGCCGTCCAAGAGCGACCCCATGCGTCTCGCCAAATGCAACCTGCGTGTCAACATCCGGGCTGCTAAAGGAGTCTAGCCCGCCGGACGATCGCCTAGTTCCAATGGCATGGTCTGCCCGCTGATCGGGTTCAGCCGCCTCAGCAGCGGTCCCGCACCATCGTCGGCTGTCCGGAGATCGGCCAACCCTTGAGTGGAGACGGCGTCGAGCCGAAACGGGGGGTCGTCGCCGCCGACGCGGACGGCCGGTACTTGCGGTGCTTTCTTGAAGACCCGTCCAAAACGATTCGCGAGAAAGTCGGACAATTGAATGTCCTCCTGGCGAACCAGTCCCGGGCCGCCGATGCATCCGAGGGCAAGCAGATCCAGCACCGCGGACGCACTCGCGGCGGTGCACAGCTGAATCGCCGTGTAGTCGCGACCGGCGATCTCCTGGCCGTAGATCCGGTTGGTGTAGGTGACCTGCTCCAAGCGACCACTTCGCCCTCCCGTTACCTCCACGAAGATGACCACGACATCCTGGTTCGTCACCGGCAGCGACTGCGCGAACATGTCGAGCAAAAGTCCCCGACGGTTCGAAAGGCCCAGATCGCGTAACAAGGCACGCATGATCGCGGCGTGGCCCGGGTATCGAATGGACTGGTAACTCAGATTGCGGACCTTCCCATCCCAGGTAGAAGCCAGACTGCCGAGACCGCCCGAGGTATTGAACGACTCGTACTGGACGCCATCGATGATCAGGAGTTCGCGCTGTTCCAGCGGCGGGGCTTGCATGAGCTGACCGTCGAAGATGACCGTGCATGGATTGCAGTATTCGTTGACAACCCCTTCGGGACTCCAGGTCAGGTTGTACGAGAGCGCGTTGCACGGGTACCTCGGCAGGGCACCGACCTTGAGCTTGACCGTATCGAGGTCGTCGAACTCGCGCGCGATGTCGGCGGCCAGTATCGATACGAAACCCGGGGCCACACCGCACTGAGGTATGAAGGTCGATCGCCCGTTTTCGGCAAGCGTCTCGACCGCCGACGTGCTGGCGACATCCTCGGTCAGATCGATGTAGGGGGCGCGGCTGTCGGCGGCCGCCAGGGCAATCGATTCGGTCAGGGAGTAGGGTGCCGCGTTGACGACGACCTGGTGTCGTTCGACGGCGGCTCCGAGGGCGACGGCATCCGCGACATCGAGACGGGATTTCGCCAGTCTCGGGTGATTCGGTGTCCTCGCGAGCTGGCCCTCGTTCGAGTCGAACAGCGTGACATCGTAGTCGCCGGACGTGACCAGCAACGTGGCGATAAGGTCCCCGATTCGTCCCGCACCGATCACGGCGACCCGGTTCATGACGCACCTCCGACTTCGAGAGCGTTTAATCATCCTAGACGAGTCGCCCGTCGATATTAACGGAGAAATTTCACGTATTGTTTGATAGATTCGTCTAATTGACTAGCTATTTCGTCAAAGTGGATAGTCTGGACTCACGTCTCATCGCGCTGCTGGGCGAGAACTCGCGAACGGCGACATCGGAGATCTCCAGGCACCTCGGGGTTTCCCGCTCCACGGTTCAATCGCGCATGGACCGTCTGATCCGTGACGGCCTCATCGAGAGGTTCACGGTAGAGCTCGGAACGGAGTACGAGTCCCGCCGGGTCAAGGCGCACGTGTTGATCAAGGTGAACCAGGCGCAGACGGGAGTCGCCCATGCGGGCCTTCGCCGGATTGCGCAAGTTACCGCGATCTACGCCATCAGCGGCGAATACGACATGATCGCCGTCATAGCGGCGGAATCCACTGTCGAACTCAATCGATTGCTGGACGAGGTCGCTTCCCTCGATGGAATCACCCGCACGAATTCGTCGGTCGTTCTGGAGACGATTCTGCGTCGTTGAGGCGCATGCGCCACGGGTTCCTCGGGGTGGAGCCTTTCTCCGCTTGCCCCATCCATTGTAGCGCCCCATAGCCGGGTCGGCGCGGGCGAGGACAAGCCTCGCCCCTACGAGTTTGCGCCGCGCTGGCTCCTGCGGATTTGCGGGACGGGACAAGCCCGTCCCCTACGCGTCTGCGCGACGCATCTCCTAGAACCGGATCCTGACGCCTGCCTCCACGCGGCGCCCCGCCAGGGGTGCTTCGTCCTTAACGAAGGAGGCGTGTTGGCGTTGCTCCTCGTCGCCAAGGTTGCGTCCAGCGACAAAGAACACCAGATCGGCTTCCCCTACCTGGGTCGCGTACTCACACTCGATGTCCAGGTTGCTGTAGCCGGCCGTCGGCGTTTCGTGGCTTGTCACCTCGTCCTGGTCGGCGTAGTGCGTATAGGCGACACGACCCCAAAGGTCCTTCCAAGTCGCTTCCGCGGCAATCGACAGCCGTTGCGGTGGAATGCGCGGCAGATGACTCTCGTGCGGATCGTCGACGTCGGTGGTGACCCAGTCGTACCCGAACACCAGGTCCGCCGACGCCTGTGCCTCGGTAAGCAGTTCGAAGCGCGCCTCGGCATCGAAGCCGATCAGGGTCGCTTCGGTCTGAGACCACTGGAACACGGGCAATTCGTCGTCGTGTTCGTCGTGGTCGTCGTGGTGGTCCTCGTGGTCGTGGTC
>JAPPAV010000066.1 GCA_026705345.1 Gammaproteobacteria bacterium | reverse complement strand
ACCGCAGATGCACCGCTACTTCCCGGAGGAAACAAGTTAACGCTTATGGGGCTTGTCCCGTCCCGTGCCGTTCGAACCGAGGTCATGGAACGACGACACGGGCGAGGACAAGACTCGCCCCTACGCTGCCGTCGCCTGTGCGTGTCTCGCGAAGAACGTTGTTCAACTATGAAGACGGTGTCACCTCAAGAACGCTAGGGGCGCGGCGTTTGTAGCCGCTTCCGTGTTCGTCGTCCCGCCGCGGGTGCCGCGGGACCGCCGCTCGGACCCGTGAGTTTGAAGTAGATGAATAGTAGCGCTTGGTAGAACGCCGACTTGAACGGTCGCAGCAGCAGCCGGAGGAGGCGCTTTCTTGCCGAGTGTTCGAGTGGCAACGGGGCGGCCAGGCCGATGAATCGGGTGTTGTCGTCCACTGGGGGAACCGAACGGCGGGTTCGGCCACGGCCCATCGCCATCAAGGGATCCGCTCGCCCATCCTCGATCGTCACCGTCCCAGCATCACCATCGATCGTGATTGTCTGTCCGCTCGACAGCCGCTTGGTGATGTCGCCGAGACCCAGCACGGCGGGGATGCCGTATTCGCGGGCGACGATGGAGCCATGTGCGGTGATGCCGCCAACATCCGTCACCAAGCCCACGGCGTGTGGGAACAACTGCGTCCAGGCCGGCGTCGTCAACGGACACACGAGAATGCTGCGTGGCCGCATCTGATCGAAATCGGCGAGCGAGAGGATGACGCTGACTTCGGCGGTGACCTTGCCGGGGCTGACCGGGACACCCGTGATGATGTTCTGCGCGTCTTCCCTTGGGGCGGTCGAAGGCTCTCGTTGGGGGATGGCCGGCGGCGGGGAGAGTCGTTTGCGCGCTTCCCGCAGTTCGCGGCGTTCCACGGCTACGTGTTTGAGGTCCGATAGCGGCAGCTCGTCGCGGCGGGCTTCGATGGCCCGGTCCAGTTCGCTCGCATCGAGGTAGTACACGTCATCCGGTTGCGCGAGCGTGCCGACCGCCACGAGGCGTCGGCCAAGTTCCTGGGCGAGTCGCTGCAGCACCGGCCACGCCGCGCCGAGGTAGAACTGGCTCTCGTCGCGGTTTGGATAGTAGTGCTGCGCCCAGAACAACCGCCAACGGAACCGCCACCAGAGTCGACCGCGGAAGTGCCGGGAGGCGTCGCGCAGCGCTCTACGACGCGCGGCCTGGGTTTCGGCCTGCTGTGCGACGGGATCGTAGTCGTCGTCGAGAACGAGGCTCTTCAACAGCGACAAGACCTGGGTCGGGTCTTGGCTCGGGGTCGGTTCGGCGTAGTCGAGGGAATAGATCTGATGACCGTATTTGGCAAGGTAGTTTGCCATCTCCCGCACCACCGCTTGACCCTCGGCGAACGCGTCCAGGGCGCTGAACAACCGATTCGCCGGCGTCGCCACGACGAGTTCCTGGAGCGCCGGTGTGGAACGAATCCGTTGGGCGACGTGCCACAGGTCGATTGGAGCCTGCATGGTCGGCGAACCGGATCCATCGAGCAGCATGCCGCTCGATAGATTGGTGCCCGAAGCGTGCTCGGCAAGGAACTCCTGCAATGCCTCGTCGGCGCGCCGGGGAAACGCGAGCACCTCGTCCACGAAACGCCAGTAGTGCGCGTCCGCCCAGCTCAGCGTCCGTATTCCGGCCAGCAGTCGCTCGTCTTCCGCCGCTGCCGGGTCGAGCTGGCGCCAAAGCTCGACGGTTGCGAGGTATTTCGGAAGTTCCTCGTCGCGCCACCGTCGCGGCGTCTCGTGGTAGCCGCGGCTGACGTCGCGCACATTGAAACGACTTCGCCGCCCACGCCCGCCTTGGGGTCGCAGCACGAATGGATTGCCCGGGGACGGGAAGTGCCGGTAGGCGTAGCCATTCACGACCGATTGGCCGCCGTGCTGTCCCCCCAGCACTTTCGCGAGCTGACGATAGGTCGCCCCGCCGGCCTCGTTCCCGCCCTGCGACACCCTCATCAGGTAGTAGGCGACGTCGAGGGCTGGCAGGTAGAGGTCTTGAAACAGGGGCGATAGCGGTCCCGGCATGAACTCCACCACCTGGTCGCGTTCCAGCCTGGAGCCAGGCTCCGTTACCTCCCATTGCACGTCCTTGAGCGGTGCCGGTGGCAGGTTGGTCATTGGCCGTGACTGCAGCAGCGAGAGGTGCGATCCGGATATTGCCCACTCGATATCCTGCGGGACGCCGTCGAAGTGCCGCTCGACTTCCTTCGCCAGGCGTACGAGTTTCCTTAGGGTCGGCGCAGCCAGCGACAATTGTTGCCGCTCTGCTGTACTCGACTCCCGGCTCCTGGTGCCTTGGCCATCGGCCGAGACGACAATGAAATCCTTGGTGCCGACTGAGGTTTCCTTCGTCGTCAGCGTGTCCCGGTCGACAGTGAACGAATCGGGGGTCACCTCGCCGCCGACGATCGCCTCCCCTAGGCCGAAGCTGGAGTTGACGATGATCTCGGATCGATCGCCCGTCGTCGGGTTGGCGGTGAACAGAACGCCCGATGCCTCCGAGGCCACCAGGCGCTGTACGACGACAGCCATGGCGACAGTTTGCTGGTCGATTCCGTTCTCGTGCCGGTAGCCGATAGCCCGCTCGGTCCACAAGGACGCCCAACAGTCGCGCACTGCCGTGATCACGGCCTCGACGCCGTTAATGTTTAGGTAGCTGTCGTGTTGGCCGGCGAAGGATAGATCGGCCAAGTCTTCGGCGTTTGCGGAGGACCGGACGGCTACAGGCGGTTCGTCGGGGCCGAACGCCGCGTAGGCGGTAACGATCTCGTCCTTCAGTTCGGCGCTGAGCGGAGTCTCGGCGAACAACGCCTGAAGGCGTTCTGACGCCGCCTCGAAGGATGCCGTCTGGCCAACGACTCTTGGTCGGGCCAGTTCGATGATGGTCCGCTGCAGGCTGTTGCCGGAGACGAACTGCC
>JAPPAV010000070.1 GCA_026705345.1 Gammaproteobacteria bacterium | reverse complement strand
GGGTTGCGCTCGTTGCGGGACTTAACCCAACATCTCACGACACGAGCTGACGACAGCCATGCAGCACCTGTCACACGGTTCCCGAAGGCACCAATCCATCTCTGGAAAGTTCCGTGGATGTCAAATGGTGGTAAGGTTCTTAGCGTTGCCTCTAATTGAACAGCATGCTCCACCGCTTGTGCGGGCCCCCGTCAATTCATTTGAGTTTTAACCTTGCGGCCGTACTCCCCAGGCGGAGAACTTATCGCGTTAGCTGCGCCACTAAGCCCTCGAGGGGCCAAACGGCTAGTTCTCATCGTTTACGGCGTGGACTACCAGGGTATCTAATCCTGTTTGCTCCCCACGCTTTCGCACATGAGCGTCAGTTTCAGTCCAGGAGGCCGCCTTCGCCACTGGTGTTCCTTCCTATATCTACGCATTCCACCGCTACACAGGAAATTCCACCTCCCTCTACTGAACTCTAGTTTGCCAGTTTGAAACGCAGTTCCCAGGTTGAGCCCGGGGCTTTCACATCTCACTTAACAAACCGCCTACGCGCGCTTTACGCCCAGTAATTCCGATTAACGTTCGCACCCTCCGTATTACCGCGGCTGCTGGCACGGAGTTGGCCGGTGCTTCTTCTGTGGTTAACGTCAATGGCCGGCGGTATTAACGCCGGCTTTTTCTTCGCCACTGAAAGTGCTTTACAACCCTAAGGCCTTCTTCACACACGCGGCATGGCTGCATCAGGCTTTCGCCCATTGTGCAATATTCCCTACTGCTGCCGACCGTAGCCGTCTGGGCCGTGTCTCAGTCCCAGTGTGGCTGATCGTCCTCTCAGACCAGCTATGGATCGTCGCCTTGGTGGGCCATTACCCCACCAACAAGCTAATCCAACGCAGGCTCCTCCGACAGCGCGAGGTCCTTCCGCCGCAACCGAAGTCGCGACGGTGAGATCCCCCGCTTTCATCGCCGGCACGAATGCCGGCGATCACATGCGGTATTAGCTCGAGTTTCCCCGAGTTGTCCCCCACTGCCGGGTAGATTCCTACGCGTTACTCACCCGTTCGCCACTCTACTCAGCCCCGAAGGGCCTTTCGCGTTCGACTTGCATGTATGAGGCCTGCCGCCAACGTTCAATCTGAGCCATGATCATACTCTTCAGTTTATTTACTTAGGCCGTACCACCACGGGCTTGCGCCCGTTGCCGCACAGCCAAAAGGGTTTGCTCGAAGCTCAAAACGAGCGCCCACACGAATGGCTTGTCTTCACGTTCTTAAAGAGCAGGCACGAAGGCTTGGGCCTCCGGGCCAAGGGGTGCGTATCATACGCCCGGAACGGTCCTTGTCAACGGATTTGTGACCCTCCCTGGACCGCCTCGAAATCACCCCTCCAGGACGATTAGATGCCAGCTCTTGCGACCGCGTCGAACGACGTGGTAGCGACCGTATAGCGCGCCGCCGGCATCGAGATTCAACCCCGGATCGGTTACGCCTTCACCATTGAGCCGGACACCGTTGGCATCCACGAGGCGACGGGCGGCGCCATTCGATCTCGCGAGCCCCGCAGCCGTCAACGCGGCGAGCAACCCGGTCCCCGGTGCGAGGCGCGTCGCGTCCATACCGTCCTGCTCGAGCTGCATCAGATCGTCCCTGCCCAACGCGCGGACGTCGCCTTTGAATAGGGCTTCGGTGATCCGCTGCGCGGACGCCACCGCCTCGTTGCCGTGTACCAACCGCGTGACCTCTCGTGCCAGCAAGCGTTGCGCGTCCCGTTCATCGGGACGCTCAGCCACGGCCGCCGCCGCGGCGTCGATCTCTTCCAGTCCGAGGAGGGTGAAGACCCGCAGGTAGTCCACCACGTCGGCGTCCGTCGAGTTCAGCCAGAACTGGTAGAACCCGTAGGGCGATGTCAACGCAGCGTCGAGCCACACGGCCCCGCCGGCACTCTTTCCGAACTTCGTGCCGTCGGACTTGCTCACCAGCGGCATCGACAGCGCATACGCGGGCTTGCGCAACACCCGGCGCACCAGATCGATGCCGGAGACGATGTTGCCCCATTGGTCGGCACCACCAATCTGCACCCGGCAATCGTGGCGACGCGCCAGCTGGAGGAAGTCGTGCGCCTGGAGCAGCACGTAGCTGAACTCGGTATAGGAAATGCCGGAACCCTCGCGCTCGAGCCGGGACCGGACGAAGTCGCGCTGGATCATGGCGTTTACCGAGAAGTGCTTGCCGACGTCGCGGAGAAACGCGATGACGTCAAGGTTCCGCGTCCACTCCAGGTTGTTGACGATGAGACCGCCGTTCTCGCCTTCGGTGTCCACGAAACGCGCAACCTGACCACCGATGCCCTGCAACCAATCCTCGATGGTTGCTGCGTCGTTCAAGGTTCGTTCCTCGGTACGCCCCGAGGGATCCCCAATGGCGCCGGTCGCTCCGCCGAGGACCGCGACGGGCCGATGCCCGGCCAACTGGAACCGCCGCAGCATCAACAGCGGCACGAGGTTGCCGACCTGCAGGCTGGGCGCCGTCGGATCGAAGCCGGCGTAGACCGACTGCGAACCGCTCGATAGGTGTCCGGCCAACCCTAGGTTGTCGGACACCTGTGAGATCAGGCCACGTCGGTGGAGGGTGTGTAGCAGGGACATCGCACAACGAAGGGGTTTGCAGATCGGAGTGCACCATAGCAGAGCCCGCGATTGGTTGGCACGCCGCAGGCCCCTTCGGTACTTCAGGACAGGGCACAACCACGGCAAATCCGGGGGTTCCCATCAACGCCAATTCACATATACTTTCAAGACTCGCGGCCTGTTGGGCTGGGGTTGGCGTGGAACCCGCCGGGGGGAGAAGTAGAGCAGGCCGAAGGACCGTGTCACGGAAATCCTATACGCGCTTGATTTGGGTGGCCGCTTCTGCCTCCCTTGCCGGGCTCGTGTGGATTGCGAGCGGCGTCACACCACAGCGTGCCAACGCGGCGAGCGAGCCGGTCGTCAGTCCCGCACCGCCCAAGCCATCCCAAGACCTTGCCGTTCCCTCGCCGCCGCCGTCACCCAATCTCGAAACGTTCACCGCCGAGGTGCAGCCCGGCGACAACCTGTCGACGATCTTCGAGCGCCACGGCTTAGCCGCCCGCGACCTGCACCTCCTCGTCGAAAGCGGCCAATTGGGGAAGCGGTTGGCGAAACTCTACCCGGGCTACGAAATCGAGTTTGGTCGGGACGCCGAGCGCAACCTGGTCCATCTCGAGTACCGACCGGGACGCTGGGAGACGGTGAAGTTCCAACGAGTCGGGAACGAGTTCGAGGTCTCGACCGAGGTCAACGAGCCGGTCTCCGTGCAGAGATACGCGCAGGCGAGCATTGAACATTCGCTATTCCGGGCATGCCAACGTCTCGGACTCGACGACGGTTTCGCCATGCACCTAGCGGATGTCTTCAAATGGGACATCGACATGTTCCTGGAGGTTCAGCCGAACGACGAGTTCCACGTCCTTTACGAAGAGCAGCAGCTCGACGGCGAATTCGTGGACTTCGGCGACATCCTGGCCGCCGAATTCGTCAATCGAGGCAGGAGCTACCAAGCCGTGCGCTACGTCGACAACGCAGGCAATGCGAGCTACTACAGCCCGACTGGCAAAAACCTGCGCAAGACGTTTCTGCGCGCACCGTTGGACTACTCGCGCATCAGTTCCAACTTCAGCCGCGCACGCCTCCATCCGTTGTGGAAGCGTACGATGCCGCACCTCGGCGTCGACTACGCGGCACCCTCGGGAACCCCGGTCAAGGCTGCTGGTGCCGGCGTGGTCACGGTTCGCTCCAAGTCTTCGTCGAAGGGCAACTACATCGTGATCCAGCACGGGGAACGGTACCAGACCAAGTACCTGCACCTGTCCCGGTTCGCGCCCGGCATCGCAGCTGGCAAACGGGTCGATCAGGGCCGGGTGATCGGCTACGTCGGGGCCACCGGGTGGGCCACCGGTCCGCACCTCCACTACGAGTTTCTGGTGGACGGCGTACATACCAATCCGCGCCGGGTCTCGATGCCCCCGGCGGAACCCATCGACGACGCCGAGCGCGAGCGTTTCGAGACAGCGACATCGGCGCTTCTCGGATCGCTCGCAAGCCACAGGAAGGAACGCCAGCTCGCCGCCCACCTAGGTCCACCGGAATCGCCAGGCGGAGAATAGGCGCGTCCGAACATCGCCGAGACCATGCGTTACGTAGGCGTCATGTCGGGTACGAGTGTCGATGGCTTGGACGTTGCCGTTGTCGACATGTCCACCGGCGCGCCACGCATCACCGAGTCCACTACCGTGGCCCTGCCCGACGCCCTGACGGCCGCTCTCGTCGCCCTCAACAGCCCCGGTGACGACGAAATCGACCGGGCGGGAGCTTGCGACGCCGCGTTCGGCGAGTTCATCGGTCGGGCCGTTCTCCGCTGCCTAGACAGTTGGGGGGTCTCGCCTAGCGACATCCGGGCCATCGGTTGCCATGGCCAGACGATCCGACACCGGCCCGACTCGACACCCCCGTTCACGATGCAGATCGGCGATCCAAACCGTGTCGCGGAAACAACCGGAATCGACACGGTCGCTGACCTGCGCCGCCGTGATATGGCCGCCGGAGGACAAGGCGCGCCACTCGCGCCGTTGTTCCACGACGCCCTGTTCCGAGATGCCGAACGGCACCGGATCGTGGTGAACGTCGGCGGCATCGCCAACGCAACGATGTTGCCTGCGGCGTCCGACGCGATCCTCGGATTCGACACCGGTCCCGGCAATGCGCTACTCGACGCCTGGTGCCGACACTGCAAGGGGGACCCCTATGACCGCGGGGGAGCATGGGCCTCGCAGGGCGCGGTGGCAACGAAGCTCCTGGATGCGCTTCGGCTCGATCCGTTCGTGTCGCGAACACCACCGAAGAGCACCGGCAAGGAACGCTACAACCTCGACTACGTCATCCGGATGTCCGCGCCGTTCGACTTTCCGCCCCAAGACGTCCAAGCCGCGTTGCTCGAATTCACCGCCTGGAGCATCGCCACCGCCGTCGAGCGCTGGGGACCCGGCGCCGGCGATGTCGTCGTCTGCGGCGGCGGTCGCCACAACCACGCGCTGATGGGACGCCTGACAGCGAATTTGCCGGGTTACGGGATCCTTCGCTCCGACGATCTGGACGTCGACGGGGACGGCCTGGAGGCGGCGGCCTTCGCGTGGTTCGCGCATCGCACCCTAAGCGGGCAACCGGGCAACGTACCCGCCGCAACGGGTGCCAAGGGTCCGCGGGTGCTTGGAGCCATCTACCCGGGCGGGTAGGCGTCGTTAGATCGCGAAGGAGTTCCCGCAACCGCAGGTCGAGGATGCGTTGGGGTTGGTGACCACGAACTGGGCACCCGAAAGATCTTCCTTGTAGTCGATCTGGGCACCCACCAGGTACTGGTAGCTCATCGGATCCACCACCGCCGTTACGCCGTCGCGCTCGACGATCGAGTCGTCCGCCGCGATGCTGTCGTCGAACGTGAACCCGTAGGAAAAGCCGCTGCAACCGCCGCCGGTGATGAACACGCGCAGCTTGAGGGCGACGTTGCCCTCGTCTTCGATCAACTCGCGCACCTTGCCCGCGGCTCGCGAAGAGAACTGTATGTTCGTATCCATCGCCTCGATTATACGCAGATCATCCGCTAACCGAGCGGCGGCTGCCAGCCCCGGCGAGGCGGCGGCAAGACGCCACATCGCGGTTTATAGTAACGGGCTTAAGTCCTTCCCACAGGCAAGGGGACCCGTTCTGTCGTCTACTCGCCGATCGTCCGTGACGGGCACCATGGAGTTCCTTCGCCGCCAGCTTTCCGAGAGTGCGGCACTGCCGCAGCTATCGGTTCTGGCGGTAGCCGTCGGCTTGGTGACAGGCGTCGTCGTACTGCTGTTTCGGGGAGCAATCGAAGGGGTCTCTTGGCTGCTGCATGGCCAGACCACCGACGGTCCCGAGGCACTGAGCCTCGAATTGCGAGTGATCCTGCCAGTCCTGGGCGCACTCGGCCTCGGCGTCCTGCTCAATCGTCTGCCGCCGGATTCCCGTCGTTTCGGTGTCGTTCACGTCATGGAACGCCTGGCACGCCATCGTGGCCGGCTGCCGCTAAAGAGTGCGATTCACCAATTCGTCGGCGGCGTCTTCGGACTCTCCATGGGGTTGTCGGGAGGGCGCGAAGGTCCGGCCGTTCATCTCGGTGCCGCCGCATCCAGCCTGCTCGGGGAAGCACTTCGGCTACCCGACAACTGTGTCCGAACCCTGGTGGCTTGCGGAACGGCGGCCGCGATCGGTGCATCCTTCAATACCCCCATGGCGGGCGTCATCTTCGCCATGGAGGTGGTGATGATGGAGTACGCGATCGTGAGCTTCATTCCCATCATCATCGCCACGGTAACGGCCACCGTGCTCAGCCGCTGGTATCTCGGCGACGTCATCGAATTCTCGGGGCTCGAGACTGATCTCCGCTCGCTGCTGGAAGTCCCGTACATCATGGTGTCGGGGATCGTCGTGGGGCTCCTAGGCGGCGTGTTCATCTACCTTGTCAAGACCTTCGCGGAATTCCGGACCGGCCCGTTCTGGGTGCGAGCCACCGCAGCGGGTGCGATCACGGGGGTTGCGGCAATCGTTGCCCCGCAGGTACTCGGCGTCGGCTACGACACCGTCAACCAGGCCTTGCTCGACAACTTCGTTTGGACGAGTCTGCTGGTGATCCTGGTCGCGAAAACCGTTGCCTCCGCCGCCTGCGTGGGAGTCGGGCTGCCCGTGGGCATCATTGGGCCGACACTGGTGATGGGCGCGGTGCTGGGCGGCCTGTTGGGCGCCGCCGGCAACGCACTCGTTCCCGACCTTGCATCCGACCCCGCTCTCTACGTCATGCTCGGCATGGCGGCGATGATGGCTGCGGTGCTCCAGGCGCCGCTGGCCGCACTGGTCGCCGTCCTCGAGCTTACCGCCAACCCCAAGGTCATCCTGCCGGCGATGCTAATCATCGCGGTGGCGACGCTGACGGTCAGCCAGTTGCTGAAGCAACGGTCCGCGCTGCTGACTACCTTGGCCACGCTCGGCGTTCGCTATCCTCCCCACCCCGCAGCGCAACACCTCATGCGCGTAGGCGTCGCCAGCCTGATGTCCCGCGACGTCGTTCAACTGCCGAGGCAACCCGAACCAGCGGAGCTGAGATCGGTGTTGTCGAGGAAGCCCGACTGGATCATCGTCGACATTCCCGGCGGAATGCCGCTCGTGCTTAACGCCGAGGACGTCGTCGCCTACCATGGGAATAGCGCCGCGACCGACCGGCCCGACTTGACGGCAACGACTTCAGGTGGCAGCGGCATCGTCGACGTTCGGGCCACGCTGCAGGAAGCGCTGACCGAACTCAATCGCACCGGCAGCGATGCCTTGTGCGTCATCCGCGCGGCGTCGACAAAGCCCCCGGGGGATGAACCGATCGCCGTGGTCGGCGTGCTGACGCGGGAGGACATCGAACGACAAGCTTGGTGGTGAATCAATGGATCATGACAAGTCGGCCAACCTGATCGCGCGGGCGGAACGCAGCATCCCGGGCGGTGTGAACTCGCCCGTCCGTGCATTCAAGGGCGTCGGCGGCACGCCGGTCTTCTTCGCGAGTGGCGAAGGCGCGTGGATTACCGACGTGGACGACAACCGCTACATCGACTACGTCGGTTCCTGGGGACCCATGCTGCAAGGTCACGCCTTCCCCCCCGTGATCGAGGCGGTACGCGCCCGTGCCCTGCGCGGGCTCGGGTTCGGTGCCCCGAGCGAGATCGAGGTGGAGTTGGCGGAAGCCGTCGTCGAGCGGTTCCCCGCCATAGCGAAAGTGCGCATGGTCAACTCCGGCACCGAGGCGACGATGACCGCCATCCGGTTGGCACGAGGCCATACGGGCCGGGACATGATCGTCAAGTTCCAAGGCTGCTACCACGGCCATTCAGATGCACTCCTCGCCGAAGCGGGATCGGGCCTGCTGACTCTCGGACTCCCCAACTCGCCCGGCGTCCCCGAGGACACCGCAAAACACACCCTGACCCTGCCGTTCAACGACGACGAGGCCGTCGCCACGGCCTTCGGTCGCTACGGCGAGGACATCGCGGCCGTCATCGTCGAACCGGTCGCAGGCAACATGGGTTGCGTGCCCCCTCGGCCCGGTTATCTAGAGGCACTGCGGAAGCTGACCTCGGATGCCGGCACGGTCCTGATATTCGACGAGGTAATCACCGGCTTCCGTATCGGTTCCGCGGGCGCGCAGGGGTGCTTCGGCGTGCTGCCGGATCTCACCACGCTCGGGAAGGTGATCGGTGGCGGCCTCCCCGTCGGTGCCATCGGCGGCAGAACCGACATCATGAACAGGCTTGCACCCGTCGGCCCCGTCTACCAAGCGGGCACGCTGTCCGGCAACCCGCTGGCAATGACCGCCGGACTCGCCATGCTCGACTCGCTCGATGCGGCGTTCTACGAGTCCCTCGCGTCGACAACTGACCGACTCGCCGACGGCATGTCGGCGCTGGCCGAGGCGCACGGTGTCCAACTCGCGGTGAACCGGGCCTGCGGCATGTTCAGCGTGTTCTTCAAGAACGGCACCGTCGGCAACTACGACGATGTCATGGCCGCGGACGTCGACCGGTACCGACGTTTCTTCCACGCCATGCTGGAACAGGGTGTCTACTTCGCGCCGTCCGCATTCGAAACGGCATTCGTCTCGGGCGCCCACGGCGATGCGGAGGTGCTTCGTACTCTCGAGGCGGCCGACCGCGTACTTGCCAGCCTCGCGTGACAACACGCCCCCCTCGGTTGGCCCGTTCCACACAAGCCGGCTCGCGCCGGTCGCGCTACGACGTCTACGGGCTCGGCAACGCCCTGGTCGACCTGGAATACACGGTCGACGATTCCTACCTCCGCGACATGGATCTCGCCAAGGGCCACATGACCCTGGTCGACGAATCCCGCATCGACGCGCTCGCCGCCAGCCTCGACGAGCACGAGCCGAAGCGCCGCGCCGGTGGCTCCGCGGCGAACACGGTGTTCGCCGTACAAGCCTTCGGCGGTCGTTGCGCCTACTCCTGCCGGGTGGCCGACGACGATCTTGGTCGTTTCTTTCTCGAGGAATTCGGCAATGCCGGCGTGGCCACCACGGGAACACGCGATGGGCACGGCAAATCCGGTCGATGCCTGACCCTCATCACGGCGGACGCCGAACGAACGATGACGACGTTCCTAGGCGCATCGGCCGCACTGGGGCCGCGGGATCTGGACGAGGCCGCCATCGCCGGGTCCGACTACTTCTACGTCGAGGGATATCTCGCGTCATCGGAATCTGGCCGAGAGGCCGCCGTCCAAGCGCGGGAGGTCGCCGAACTCGGCCGCGCGCGGACGAGCCTGTCGCTTGCGGACCCGTCCATGGTCATCAACTTCCGCGACGGGCTCATCGACATGCTGGGCAACGGGGTCCACCAACTGTTCTGCAACGAGGAAGAAGCGCTGACCTGGGCCGGGACGGATCGTCTGGACATCGCAGTCGCCGAACTGAGCGACATCGCCCCGTACCTCAACATTACTCTCGGCGCCCGCGGCAGCCTCGCCGTGGCAAAGGGGAAAAGCCGGTTCGCTCCCGGCCATCCGAGCCGGGCCGTGGATACCACCGGTGCCGGGGACATCTACGCAGGCGCGGTGCTCCACGCCCGGGTGAACGGCGCCGAGCCGAGCGAGGCCGCCGGTTTCGCGAACTTCGCCGCCGCCGAGCTGGTAGCGAGGCACGGCGCCCGTCTCGACCATGTTGCGGACTACGTCCAAATCAAGGCGACGTACCGGGCCCCGTAGCGCCGCGGAGATGCCGATCGTTCCCCAGGACGAGACAAGCCGTTCCCCTTCACGGAACATCCGTCGAAGGGCGCATCGCGCCCGGCGGAGAATGTTCAATGATCGACGGCGGGGCCGGAACCGAGGCGATCCGACCCATAGCGGAGGCGCGGCCGTTACCGGCGCGGTCGGGGCGGCACTGGGGCGCTACGGGCGTTCCTCGCCCGGTGGCAGCAAGTCGACGGGCACAAGCCCCACCGGCGCGATTTCCGATGGGGTCACTCGACAGCGCAGGGCCAACACGTACACACCATCCGCCACCGCTCGCCGCAGCGCGCGTCCGTAGTCGGGGTCGATCTCGTCGGCGCTGCGCACCCTGTCGATGCCCGTGTGCTGAACGCAAAACACCAGCGCGGCGCGTTGCCCCGCACGCTTCAGGCGGGCCAGCGTGTCCAGGTGACGCGTTGCGCGCACGCTCACCGCATCGGGAAACGCCCCGGAATCGGCCAGTTTAAGGGTGACGGACTTCACCTCGACGTAGACGTCGCCCACCAATAGATCAAGGCGTCCCTGCTGCCCCGGAATCGCCACTTCGCGCCGCACGCGTGCGTGGGCCGGGAAACCGGGGAGCATGCCGGCGGCCAGCGCTTCGACGACCAAAGCGTTGGCGCGAACGGAGTTGATTCCAATGAGATGGCCGTCGCGATCACCGACAATTTCCAAGGTGTGGGCGTACTTTCGGCGCTCGTTGGTGGAGGTGGAGTACCAGGCGTCGCTGCCCGGATCGGCACAGCCGGTCATCGCCCCGGTATTGGGACAATGCAGAGTCAGCGTCTCTCCCGCAACGGTCTCGACATCGGCGAGAAAACGTTTGTAGCGGCGGATCAAGCTGGCGCGTTGAAGGGGCGGTCTGAACCTCAAGGGGCCGTAACTTCCCGTAACGCATTCGATGTGGTTATTGCGAAGTCCTTTTGGTAGGTTACGCGCCCTCCGAAAAGAGGGTCGACAAGAGAGCCTCTCTCGACAGGGAGACCTTGGCCGCAGCCAAGCATACTGGATCAAGAGGATTGCCCGTACAGCCATGACCAACGAAGCAGCCGGCGAAGCATCCATCGAAACAAAGGATTCACCCCTAGGAAACGCCACCGGCGGCGACTCCCCGTTTCGGAACTTCGTGCCCTACAGCGCCGGTTCGGACGAGGAGTACATGAACCCGGACCAGGTCACCCACTTCCGTCATATCCTCAATGAATGGCGTCGCGAACTCATGGAGCAGGTGGATCGAACCGTCAACCAACTCCAGGACGAAGCGTCCAACTTCCCGGATGAACTCGACCGCGCCACGCGCGAGGAGGAGCTCGGGATCGAATTGCGTACCCGCGACCGAGAGCGTCGTCTAATCCGCAAGATCAACGAAACCCTGGACCGGATCGACCGCAGGGACTACGGCTACTGCGACACCTGCGGCGTAGAAATCGGTCTTCGCCGCCTGGAAGCGCGACCCACGGCCACCCAATGCGTGGACTGCAAGTCCCTGGACGAGCTCCGCGAGAGGCAGCTCCGCGGTTGACGTGACGCCGGTCAGCGGCGACCTCGGGCAGGACAGCGCCGAACAACCCTCAGGGGGTTACGTGGGTCGGTTCGCGCCGACTCCCTCGGGTGCACTACACCTCGGATCGCTGCTTACCGCCGTCGCCTCCTGGCTCGACGCCCGTGCCCGCCAGGGCATCTGGCTGCTTCGAATAGACGATCTGGACACGCCACGCGTCGACGCGGAAGCCGAGCCCGCCATTCTCGCGACACTCGAATCCCACGGCCTTGCCTGGGACGGCCCCGTTCATCGGCAAAGTGACCACCTCGAAGACCATGACCGCGCCATACGGCAACTGCGCGAGAGGTGTTTCGCCTGCGATTGCACCCGTCGCGAGCTGCACGGGCTTGATCGGTATCCGGGAACGTGCCGAGATCGGGGATTGCCGCTCGATGGCAACGCTTTGCGGGTCCGTGCGGAGGCGAAGGCTCCCGCGTTTATCGATCGGCTGCAGGGTCACGTGGACGCGTCCAATCGCACCGTGGGTGACTTCATCGTGCGACGCCGCGATGGCGTCGCATCGTATCCGCTTGCTGTCGTTGTGGACGATCTGGCGATGGGCGTGAACAACGTTGTCCGGGGGGCCGACCTGCTGGAGAACACGGCCGAGCAGCTTCTCCTCATGCGCATGCTCGGCATTCCGCCACCCACCTACGCACATGTCCCGGTGATCGTCGAAGCTTCCGGTGTCAAGCTATCCAAGCACAACCGTGCGACGGCCATCGACAGCCGATGGGCACCGCACAACCTCGCGGCCGTGCTCTCGCTTCTCGGTCTCGAAGCGCCTCTCGATCAGGTCGGAACGATGCTCGCGCGGGCTGTTGGCGAATGGAACATCGCGCACGTACCCCGCGCCAGGAGCCTCGCCGGTTTCTTCGCGCTCACGCGTTGATGAAGGTCGGTCCTACGGCAACTGGATCGCCCTGACCGTGCGCACAACATTGTCCGTAATCCGGGTAGTCTCGATCCCGTAGTGCCCAATTCGCACGCCGACCTGGCCGTCCGGAAACGCCTCCAGGTGCTCGAGAACGAGCCCGTTCATCGTCCGTGGGCCCGTGGTCGGGAGATCCCAACCCAGCGCGCGGTTCACGTCGCGGACGAGGACGCTGCCGTTGATCACGTAGGAGCCATCGGTCTGCCGATGAATCTCGCCTAGGTCGGCGGTGAAGTCGGTGGTGAATTCACCGACGATCTCCTCAAGGATGTCCTCCAACGTCGCCATGCCCTGGATCTCGCCGTACTCGTCGACGACCAGCGCGATGCGCCGCTTCTGGCGCCGGAAGTTGAACAGCTGGGTGTGGAGCGACGTGCTCATCGGAACGAAGTACGGCTCTTCCGTCTCCTGCACGAGGGCGGTTTTGCTGAACGCATCCCGGCTCGTGAAACGGGACGCGCGCCGCAAATGGAGGATGCCGACCACGTCGTCGATGTTCTCCCGGTACACCGGCAGGCGCGTGTGCTGCGAACTCTCGATCGCCTCGAGAATCGTCGCCGCGTCGTCGTTGATATCGATGCCGGCGATCTCGGCGCGGGGCACCATGATGTCCTCCACCGTGGCGTTCTCCAGGTCCAGAATGCCGACGATCATGTCCTGATGGTCGCGTGGGAGCGTCGTGTGCTCGTTCAGCACCGTTTTCAGCTCGGCGACTGAGAGCGTCTCCGACTTCTCCTCGGCTCGCGCAATCAACGGTGCCGCCAGCTTGTTGCTGATCCAGTTCACGAAAAGCACCAACGGACGGGAGATCTTCAACAGCGGCTGCAAGATGTAGGCCGACGGAAAGCCGAACGTTTCCGGTCTCGCCGCCGCGATGGTCTTCGGGGTCACTTCGCCGAAGATCAGCAGGTAGACCGTAAACGGCACCGCGCCGAGGATCGGTCCCACACCATCGCCCAGCAGCCGGCTGGAGACCTCGGTGGCGAAGGAAGCGGCAAAGATGATGACGATGTTGTTCCAGACGAGGATGACGCCGAGCAGCCGGTCGGGCCGTTGAAGAAGGCGGTTGGCCTTGCGCGCACCCCGGTGGCCCTCGTTGGCGAGATGCCGAAGGCGATAGCGGTTCAGCGCCATCATCGCCGTCTCGGACCCCGCAAAATACGCGGAAAAGATGGTCAGCACGACGATGACGAGCAGCAGGGTGCCCATCGACAGTTCGTTCATGTTATTGCCTCGCCGCCACAACAGCGCCACTTGTCTTAGGCCGGATTCTTTCACGAAAACAAACGCCCGAGGGAGGCGCGATTGTCCTGCTAGACTCCTTGAGCGCTTCGATGCCTAGACTTAGGTTGCAAATGGGCAAGTGCCTGAATCCGCTCCTTGACGGCTCGTGTTTTCGCGAGACGCGCTAGTATTGACGAGATGACCCGAGTGCTCGTGATCGAATCCGACGACTCGAGCCGCCGACAACTGCGAGAGGAGTTCGAACGCAACGGGTTCGGCGTCGTCGAAGCACCCAATACGGAACTGCTGAGCCTCGGCACCGCGCCAGCGGACGTCGTGGTCGCCAACGTTTCGTTCGCCGGCTCGTCTTCGAACATCCTATCGATGGCGGCACCCCTGCCCGTCGTGGTCCTGGCCGACTCACCGAACATTCCCGAGGCGGTTGAATGCATGCGCGCCGGGGCCGCCGACTACCTGGCGAAACCGTTACAACCGACAAGCCTCGTCGCTGCCGTGGAACGCGCCGCAGCGACGCCTCGGGTGGCCGAGAGCGTGGCGTTCTCGCCCATCATCGGCAACTGCGAAGAAATGCGGGAGCTACTCGACCAAGTCACTTCCATGGCCCCGACCGAGTCGTCGATACTGATTCTCGGTGAGTCCGGCACGGGAAAGGAACTGATCGCCCGGGCCCTTCACTCGGCGAGCCGGCGGCGCCACGCACAGGTGATCACCTTGAACTGCGCCGGGATTCCCGAGACGTTGATCGAGGCCGAACTGTTCGGAAGCACCTCCGCAGGCCCGTCCTCGACCGAAGACCCGGCGACACGACGCGGATTGCTCGAAGCAGCTCACGGCGGCACCCTGTTTCTGGACGAAATCGGCGACCTTCCGACCAGCGCACAAGCCCGTCTCGCCCTGTACCTGGATGAAGGTACGTTTCGGCGACTCGGCAGTTCGGAGGCCCACCGCGTCGACGTCCGAGTCATCGCCGCCACCCATCGCGACCTTCGGCAAATGACCAAGAGCGGACAGTTCCGGGAGGATCTGTTCGCTCGGCTAAACTCGGTTTCCCTCCACGTGCCTCCACTGCGTGAACGCGGAGACGACGTGGTCGCCATTGCGCAAACCACGCTCGAGCGCCTCGCTGGCAAGTTCAACAAGCGCGGACTCGCCCTGTCGGCCGGGGCAGTGGAAGCGATGCGGCGGTACCGGTGGCCCGGAAACGTGCGGGAACTCGAGAACGCCCTCGAGCGCGCCGTGATCCTATGCCAGTCGAAGACCATCGATGCCGATTTGCTGCCCATCCATGCCGACACATCGCACGCGGCCCAGGCCGATGCGCAGCGCGAGTCGTCGAGCAGCTTGGAGGGCTACTTCCTGCGCTTCGTTCTCGACAACGAAGATCGTCTCACCGAGACCGAGCTGGCGAAGGTGCTGGGCATCAGCCGCAAGAGCCTTTGGGAACGTCGCCAGCGACTCAACATTCCCCGACGACGGACACGCACGCGGGGCCCTCGACGCTGACGTCTCGGTGCCCTTTCGTCGCCGCGGGCCGCCACGGGGGCGGCCCGTAGGGGTCGGTACCGCTGGCGGGTCGGGGCGGCTGACTATACAATCGCCGTCACCTTTCGCGACGCCATCCTCTCCTTGCTGCAGCGGATTACCGAACACGACATCGACCGCACTCGCGTGTCCGAGAAAGCGGTCGACGTGATCGACAAACTGCGCCGCGCCGGATTCGATGCCTATCTCGTCGGCGGCTGTGTAAGGGATCTGCTGCTCGGCAAGGTGCCGAAGGACTTCGACGTCGCGACCGCCGCGACCCCGGAGGACGTGAGGAAGGTCTTTCCACGGGTCCGCCTGGTGGGCCGGCGATTCCGAATCGTGCATGTTCGAGTGGGTCGCGAGATCATCGAGGTGTCGACGTTCCGGCGCGCGGTCACCGACGGGGACGACCACATGCCCCACCTCTCGGACGACGGCATGATCATTCGGGACAACCTCTACGGCACCATCGACCAGGATGCGTTCCGGCGCGACTTCACCGTCAACGCCCTCTACTACGACCCCTCCACCGATGTCGTGCTCGATTATTGCGAGGGAATGAAGGACATTGCGGCCCGCACCCTGCGCCTCATCGGCGAGCCCGAGACCCGCTTCCAGGAAGACCCGGTGCGGATTCTGCGCGCCATCCGGTTCGCCGCCAAGCTGGACCTCGAGCTGCATCCCGATACCGAGGCGGCCATCGCGCCCATGTGCGAAATGCTCAACGCCATACCGCCCGCACGACTATTCGACGAATTCACCAAGCTGTTTCTCACCGGGCACGGCGAACGAGCCTTCGAGCTGCTGTCCGAACACGATCTCGTGGAAATCCTCTTCCCGCTACCACCACACGGGGAAGCAACCGCCAAGCTTGCGCTTGCCAGCACGGATCAACGATTGAAGGAAAACAAACCGGTAACGCCGGGTTTTCTCATTGCCGCGTTCCTATGGCAGGAGTATCTCGATCGCCTCGAACTCACCGCGACCGCAGCACCCCGTCGGGAGGACGACCCCGCGAGCACCGTGATCGCCGCCCAGCAGTCCACCATCGCGATACCGCGCCGCCACGGGTGGTTCGTGCGCGATGTTTGGCATCTGCAGCCTCTCCTCGCCCGGCGCACGGCGCGCGACGTTGCCCGGGCGCTCGCACACCGGCGGTTCCGTGCCGCGTACGACTTCCTGATGATTCGGTGCGCCACCGGCGATGCTCCCCAAGAGCTTGGCGATTGGTGGACGAATGCCCAGACGGAAAACACCGAGGCGTTGCTTCGTGAGCTGCCGTCCGGACGTCCCCGTCGAAGGCGTCGCCGGCGCGGTCGCAATCGCCCGAACCGGAGCTCGGCCGACCTGAACGCGGCGAACGGCGGTCCGCGTCTGCCCCGGGAGGTCGCCCAACCATGAACAGCCCACGGACGCCATGGCGGTAGCCGCACCACAAACCCCGGTCGCAGAAGTGGGCTGGGCACCACACTACATCGCGGTCGAAGGACCGATCGGCGTCGGCAAGACGACATTGGCCCGCCGCCTGGCCGACACCTTTCACCGACCGCTTGTTCTCGAACCAGCCATCGAGAACCCGTTTCTCGACCGTTTCTACCGCGAGGGTCGGCGCCATGCGCTACCCACGCAGTTGTTCTTTCTCCTGCACCGTGCCAGCCAGGTCGCCGGATTCGGTCGGGACGACCTGCTCGGCCCCATCCTGGTGACCGACTTCCTGATGGAGAAGGACCGGCTCTTCGCGCGGGCGAATCTCGACGAGAACGAACTGGAACTCTACGAACAAATCCATCGCAACCTCGATGTCCGACCGCCCCTGCCGGACCTGGTCATCTACCTGCAGGCGCCCGTCGCGGTTCTACTCGACCGTATCCGCAGGCGCGGCATCGCCTACGAACAACGCATCGACTCGGAGTACGTGGCGCTGCTGAGCGATGCCTACACCGAGTTCTTCCACGACTACGACCAGGCACCGCTGCTCATCATCAACGCGGCGGAAATCGACTTTGCCGACAACGAGGCGCACTATCGGGCGCTCGTGGAGGAGATCCGGAACATGAGCGGCGTGCGCCACTACTTCAACCCGAGTCCCAGTCTGCTCTAGGAACGCGTCCAGCCGAACGCCTGCAATCCTTAAGGTGTGGAGGTCTTGTCGATGAGTACCCAAGCCCGCAAGTCACCCGTTTCGCTGAATTCGCTACGCCAGAAAAAGCGGCGTGGAGAGCACTTCGCGTCGCTGACCGCCTACGATGCGTTGTTCGCCGAACTGATCTCGACGTCGGGCGTCGACGTCCTGCTGGTGGGAGACTCCCTCGGCATGGTGCTGCACGGCCACGACAGCACCTTGCCCGTCACTCTCGACGACATGGTCTACCACATGAACTGCGTGCGTCGGGGCAACCAGGGCGCGTTGATCATGGCCGACCTGCCGTTCATGAGCTATGCCTCGGAGTCGCAGTCGCTCGAGAGCGCCGCGGCGCTCATGCGCGCCGGCGCACACGTGGTGAAACTTGAGGGGGGCGCCTGGCTTGCCGAATCGACACGACTGTTGACCGAGCGCGGCATTCCCGTCTGTGCACACATGGGTCTGACGCCCCAGTCGATCAACCGCATCGGCGGCTACCGGGTGCAAGGCCGCGATCCAAGCCAGGCACAGTCCATGATCAACGAAGCACTGATCCTGCAGGACTCAGGCGCTTCGATCATCCTGCTGGAGTGCGTGCCGGTGGACCTTGGACAGGAGATCACCGAACGGCTCGAGGTCTCCGTGATCGGCATTGGTGCGGGTCCTCACACCGACGGCCAGATCATGGTCATGCACGACATGCTTGGACTTACCCCATCGAGCATCCGGGTACCGAAATTCGTCAAGAACTTCCTCCCCGAGAGCGACGATGGAATTCCCGGCGCGTTTCGCGCCTACGCGGAGGCGGTTCGTACCGGCGTCTTCCCCGGTCCGGAACACTGCTTCACTTAAGTGGATGCCGTTGGCGACATCGCGGGGCTACGCGCCGCGCTTGACGGTCGACGGCATCGGAAGATCGGCCTCGTACCGACCATGGGCAACCTCCATGCCGGACACTTGGAATTGGTCCGTGAATGCCGTCGGACGTCGGAGGTCTGCGTGGTGTCGATCTTCGTCAATCCGACCCAGTTCGGTCCAAACGAAGACTTCGGTAACTACCCGCGGACGCTCGCCGAGGATCTGCGGCTCCTCGAGGGGGCGGGTACCGACCTCGTCTTCAATCCTTCCGTTGACGCCATGTATCCCGATGGTCAGGACGGTCATGTCTCGGTCTCGGTGCCGTCGCTCGCCCATACGCTCTGCGGCGAGGCACGGCCCGGCCATTTCGACGGCGTTGCCACGGTGGTCGCCAAGCTGTTCAACATCGTCGCGCCGGACGAAGCCTTCTTCGGCGAGAAGGACTGGCAGCAGTTGACACTCATCCGCACGATGGCGCGTCAACTCGATATGCCACTCGCGGTGACCGGGGTACCCACCGTTCGCGAAGCCAGCGGTCTGGCCATGTCCAGCCGAAACAACTACCTGTCAGACGAAGAGCGCGAGCGGGCGGCGTTGATCAACCGGATCCTGAATCGGATCAAGGCCACGATCGAACGCGGCGACCGTGCCTACGCGGTTGCCGAGTTACGCGGGTGCCGGGCACTGACCGCAGCCGGCTTCGATGTCGACTACGTGGCGATCCGGGACGCCGATCGGCTCGGGCCGCCGGATGACGATACCCACACGCTCCGAATCCTCGCGGCCGCCCGACTCGGTCGGGCTCGACTGATCGACAATGTCGGCGTCGAACTCTAGTCCGCCGCAGGAGCTTGCCGCCTGGCGGCGGCTCGCCGGACTTGCCAAACCGCGCGGTGGAATGCCCGTCATTGGGCGAGAAACCGCCCGTTCTCGCCGCCTTGGTCCGATTTACATCGACTATTCCAAGCAGGCCCTCGACGACGAGGTCGTCGACGCCCTCGGCGCGCTGGCCAAGGAAAGCAACCTGGCGGCTGCCATCGACGAGATGTTCTCCGGGGCGCGGATCAACTTGACGGAAGACCGGCCCGTCCTGCACACGGTGCTCCGGGCGCCGGCAGGCGTGTGCCCGGACGATGTCGCGACGGAACGGGAACGCTTCCTTGGCCTAGCCGATGCCGTGCGGAATGGCCGTCGCCGCGGCTATACGGGGAAGCCGTTCGAAACCTTGGTCGTCATCGGCATTGGCGGATCGCAACTGGGTCCGGAACTCGTCGTCGACGCGCTACGTCCCCCGGACGCCCCCGATGTACGGTTTCTCTCGAATATCGACGGTGACGCGGCCGTTCGGACGCTTGCCGGCCTGGATCCGGCCACGACGCTCGTCATCGTCGTCTCGAAGAGCTTCACGACCCTCGAAGCCCGCATCAACGCACAGACCACCCGCAGTTGGTTCCTCGAGCGGACCGGCGAACCCCGTGTCGTCGACGAGCACTTCCTGGCGGTCACCGCCAACCACGCCGCCGCCGCCGAGTTCGGCATTCCGACCGGCAATTGTCTCGCCATGTGGGATTGGGTCGGCGGGCGTTTCTCGATGTGGTCCGCGGCCGGTCTACCCATCGCCATCGCGCTCGGCCGTCGGGGTTTCGAGGAACTGCTCGCCGGCGCAAATAGGGTCGACGACCACTTCCGCCAAACGCCGCTCCGGGACAACATCCCTGTCCTATTAGCGCTGCTTGCAGTCTGGAACACGAACTTCCACGGTGCGGCCACCCACGCCGTGCTCCCCTACGACCGCCGGTTGCGACTCCTTCCCCGCTACCTGCAGCAACTCGAGATGGAGAGTAACGGCAAATCCGTCCGACGCGACGGGAATGCCGTTGGTACGCACACGGCCCCCGTGGTGTGGGGAGACGAGGAAACCAACGGCCAGCACGCCTTCCATCAGCTATTGCTCCAAGGCACCCGCGCGTTCAGCGCCGACTTCATCGCCACCGTGCGGGCCGGGCACGATCTCGACGATCATCACGACTGGCTGCTCGCCAACTGCCTGGCGCAAAGCAAGGCCATGCTGGAAGGACGGAGGACCGACGGCCCACTTGGCAGCCACCGCAGGGTCCCCGGTGGGCATCCGAGCACCACGGTACTGCTCGACGAGTTGAGTCCCCGTTCCCTCGGCGCCCTGCTGGCGCTCTACGAGCACAAGGTGTTCTGCCTCGGCGCGATCTGGCAAATTAACGCCTTCGACCAATGGGGCGTCGAGCTTGGCAAGGAGCTCGCGGGGCCGATCCACGACGAACTCGCGAGCACAGGGGACGGCCGTGTACGGCACGACGCATCGACGGTCGGGTTGCTCACCCAGATAAGAAGGGCACGCTAATGGCGAACATCTATCCCGTAGAAGGCGGTATTCGCGACCGATACCACATCGACAACGCGCGCTACCTCGAGATGTACGAGCAGTCGATTGCGGATCCGGCGTCGTTCTGGAGCGACCGCGCCCGCGAGTTCGTCGACTGGTACAGCGAGTGGACCGAGGTCTCCTCCCACGACTTCCCGAACGGCCGAGTCAGCTGGTTCAAGGACGCGACGCTCAACGCCTGCGCCAACTGTATCGACCGCCACCTCCCTCGCCGCGCATCTCAGCCGGCCATCATCTGGGAAGGCGACGATCCGGGTTCGGCCACCAGCATCACCTACCAGGAACTGTCCGACGCCGTTTGCCAGCTAGCCAATGCCCTAACGAGCCGAGGCGTCGGCAAGGGTGACCGTGTGTGCATCTACATGCCGATGATCCCGGAAGCCGCCTACGCGATGCTTGCCTGCGCACGCATCGGCGCGATCCACTCGGTGGTCTTCGGCGGTTTCTCCCCCCAGTCCCTGAAGGACCGCCTACTCGACTCGGATTGCCGCACGCTCATCACCGCCGACGAGGGCGTGCGCGGCGGACGCACGGTGCCGCTCAAGGAGAACGCCGAGGTGGCGTTGGTCGACTGCCCCGACGTCCACACTGTGCTCACGGTGCGACGCACCGGCGCGGACGTATCCTGGCAAGATGGTCGCGACGTCTGGTACGACGAACTCGTCGACGGCCAGCCGAAGACCTTCGAGCCCGCAGTGATGGATGCCGAAGATCCTTTGTTCATCCTCTACACCTCCGGTTCGACGGGCAAACCCAAAGGCGTACAACACAGTACCGGCGGCTATCTGCTGCACGCTGCCATGACCCACAAGTACGTCTTCGACTACCACGAAGGCGACATCTACTGGTGCACCGCCGACGTCGGCTGGGTTACCGGGCATTCCTACATCGTCTATGGGCCGCTCGCCAACGGCGCCACCACGTTGATGTTCGAAGGCGTGCCGACCTACCCGGATGCTTCCCGGTTCTGGCAGGTCGTGGACAAGCACGAGGTCAGCATCTTCTACACTGCGCCCACTGCCATTCGCCAACTGATGGGCCAAGGCGACGAGTACGTCAGGAGCACGTCGCGGGACAGTCTTCGGGTTCTCGGAACGGTGGGGGAGCCGATCAACCCAGAGGCGTGGGAGTGGTACCACGGTGTGGTCGGCGACCGCCGCTGCCCGGTGGTGGATACCTGGTGGCAGACCGAAACCGGCGGCATCATGATCACGCCGCTTCCCGGGGCCACGGACTTGAAGCCAGGCTCCGCGACGCGACCATTCTTCGGCATCCAACCGGCCCTGGTGGACCCGGACGGCCACGTCATCGAAGACACCGAAGCGTCCGGCAATCTCGTCATCACCGCACCCTGGCCCGGGCAGATCCGCACGGTATACGGCGACCACCAGCGTGTTGTGGACACCTACTACGCCACCTATCCCGGTTTCTACTTCACCGGCGACGGCGCACGTCGGGATGCGGACGGCTACTACTGGATCACCGGTCGGGTGGACGACGTGATGAACATCTCCGGCCACCGTCTCGGCACCGCCGAGGTCGAGAGCGCCCTGGTGCTGCACGCCGCCGTGGCGGAAGCGGCCGTGGTGGGCTACCCCCACGAGATCAAGGGCGAGGGAATCTACGCCTTCGTGACCCTGATGGCCGGCGTCAACGAAGGCGACGCCCTCATCGACGAGCTCGTCCAACAGGTGCGTACGGAGATCGGTCCCATCGCCAGGCCCGACGTGATCCAGCTGGCGCCCGGTCTGCCAAAGACGCGGTCCGGCAAGATCATGCGTCGGATCCTGCGCAAGATCGCGGCCGGGGAGATCGACGATCTAGGGGATACGTCAACGCTGGCCGATCCCGCCGTGGTGGACGACCTCGTCGCGAATAGAAGCGACTGATGGCCGTCTCGCTGAACGCGGCGCGCATCGCTGCCGTATGGATTCTGCTGGCCGTTCCGGTCCATGCCCAAACGGAGGCCGGCCCCGCTCGATTCAGGGACTGCTCGACCTGCCCGGAGATGGTGGTGATTCCCGCCGGGCATTTCATGCGCGGGTCGCCCCAGGACGAACCGGGGCGCGACCTCGACTCGCGCAATCACGACGAAGACGATCTCGAAGGGCCGGGCGGCAAGCGCGTCCGGGTTTCGGTGCTCCCATTCGCCCTTGGCCTATTCGAGGTGACGAACGACCAGTTCGCGCGCTTCGTCGAGGACAGCGGCTACGAGATGCCGGGCGGGTGTTTCTCCGACCCGGACGGTGACGGCGTCTGGGCGGCCGAAGAGACCGGCACCTGGAAAAACCTCGGACGCGAATTCCGCGGCGACTTCCCGGCGTCCTGCATCGACTGGCATGCGGCGAACGCCTACGTGCACTGGCTCGGTCTGCGCACCGGCGGTCGTTACCGGCTTCCGACGGAGGCGGAGTTCGAATACGCATTGCGGGCCGGCAGCGACACGGCGTACCACTTCGGCGACGACCCGGAACTTCTGTGCGAGTACGGAAACGTCCCGGACCAGTCCCGCAACGCGGTCTCGCCGGAGCTGGTCACCACGGCGTGCAGCGACGGTTTCGCGGACATGGCACCCGTCGGGCAGTTCAAGCCGAACGCCTTCGGGGTGCACGACATGACGGGCAATGTCTGGGAATGGCTGGCCGACTGCTACGAGCGGAGCTACGCCAACGTGCCGACAGACGGCTCCGCACTGGTCAAGGGCGATTGCGGTGCGTACAGCATCCGCGGCGGTTCCTGGGGCTACGACCTGCCGAGCCTGCGGTCGGCCGACCGCAGCGACGATCCGCCGGACATCCTGTTCGACGGCATCGGATTCCGCGTTGCCCGTGACCTACTCCCCGAACCGGGCGTGCCGGACTGGAATCTCCGTGTGTTCGAGGACAAGACGCACGGCGTGTCGGTGCTGTACCCCGCGTCGTACACCACGGTCGTCGAAGGTACGGACAAGCTCTTCAGCGTGTCGTCGCCCTACGGGCTACCCCGAATGGACATCGGGCTGACCGCCGATGCGCATGCCGATGTTGCGCAGTTGGCGGACGCCCACAACACATCGCTCGCGTTCGGAAAGGGCAAGGGCGTCAAAACCAAGCCATCCGAAGACGTGGGGCGCGATCAGACCGTCACCGTCGGAACGACGACGCTCCGTGGCGGCGTCGCAGCAGACGAGGTGATCGTCGACTGGTACCACGCCGATTCCCAGTCGGAGTTACGGACGCTTGCCATCAGCGTCGGCGGCGACACCCAGGGCCGAATCACGCTGTATTTAAC
This sequence comes from Gammaproteobacteria bacterium, assembly GCA_026705345.1. Taxonomy (GTDB): domain Bacteria; phylum Pseudomonadota; class Gammaproteobacteria; order Pseudomonadales; family Azotimanducaceae; genus VXYL01. Next base: position 19,703 of record JAPPAV010000070.1, on the reverse strand, counting down.
GGGATCCCAGTGGCACGACTGGGAGGATCTGAGGAGGATCGCTCACACCTTGCGCGTGGACCGATCCCCATAGAACGGGACGGGACAAGCCCGTCCCCTACGATCCGTGTGCCCTGCAGGTGCTCGCGCCTCCGGCGAGCGTTAGCTAGTCCGCCGCGGCGTAGTTCTGCACCTCCTTCATCGAGAGCTTGATGCGACCGCGCTGGTCGGTGTCGAGGCAGACGACCTCGACCTCTTGGCCTTCTTCGAGGTAGTCGGTGACCTTCTCGACGCGCTCTTCGGCGATCTGCGAGATGTGCAGCAGGCCGTCCTTGCCGGGGAGGATGTTGACGAACGCCCCGAAGTCGACGATGCGCTCGACCCGGCCCTGGTAGATGCGGCCCACCTCCGCCTCGGCGGTGATTTCCTGCACCCTTGCCACGGCGGCGTCCTTCGACGCGCCGTCTTCCGCGTAGATGCGGACGGTGCCGTCGTCTTCGACGTCCACTTCCGCACCGGTCTCCTCCGTGATTGAGCGGATCGTCGCGCCGCCCTTGCCGATGATGTCGCGGATCTTCTCGGGATCGATCTTGATCACGACCATCGACGGTGCGTTTTCGGAGACGGTGTCCCGCGAGCGGTCGATTACCTTGTTCATCTCGCCGAGAATATGCAGACGCGCTTCGAGGGCTTGCTCGAGTGCGGTCTCCATGATCTCTTCCGTGATGCCGTCGATCTTGATGTCCATCTGCAGCGCCGTGACGCCTTGCGCGGTGCCGGCGACCTTGAAGTCCATGTCGCCCAGATGATCCTCATCACCCAGGATGTCGGTGAGCACGGCGAAGCGTTCGTCTTCCTTCACCAAGCCCATGGCGACGCCCGCCACGGGCGCCCGCATGGGTACCCCGGCGTCCATCAGGGCGAGCGAACTGCCGCAGACGCTTGCCATCGAGCTCGAGCCGTTGCTCTCGGTGATCTCCGACACGACGCGGACCGTGTAGGGGAAGTCCTCCTCGGACGGCAGACAGGCCGTGATGCCCCGCCGGGCGAGATTGCCATGTCCGATTTCACGGCGTTTGGGGGCGCCCAGGAACCCCTCCTCGCCGACGCTGTAGGGCGGGAAGTTGTAGTGCAGCATGAAGTTGTCCTTGAACGTCCCCTCCAGCGTTTCGACCAGTTTCGCGTCCCGCAGCGTGCCAAGCGTCGCCACGACGATGGCCTGGGTCTCGCCCCGTTGGAACAAGGCCGAACCGTGTGTCTTCGGCAGAATCCCCACCTCCACGCTGATCGGCCGGACCGTCTTGTTGTCCCGGCCGTCGATCCTCGGCTCGCCGGCGAGCACGCTCTGGCGCACCAGACTCTTCTCGAGCTTGTAGAACGCCTCGACGATGTCATCTTCGGCGAACTCGCCGTCTTCACCCCCGCACTGCGCTAGGACCGCATCCCGCGCCGCCCGGACTTTCGCCTGGCGCTCCTGCTTGTCGGTAGTCCGGTAGGCCGCCGCAAGCTCCTCGCGACCGGCCGCGTCGACCTTCTCCGCCAAACCGGAGTCGATGACCGGCGGTTCGAACTCCCATGCCGGTTTCCCCGCTTGGGCCGCGAGTTCCTTGATGGCGGCAATGGCAATCTGCATCTCCTGGTGCGCGAAAAGCACACCGCCGAGCATCTGGTCCTCGGACAGTTCCTTGGCTTGCGACTCGACCATCAGCACGGCCGATTCCGTGCCCGCGACCACCATGTTGAGTGCCGACTCGGAGAGAACCTCGTAGCCTGGATTCAACAGGTAGCGCCCGTCGGCGTAGCCGACCCGTGCCGCCCCGATGGGCCCGTTGAACGGGATGCCCGACAACGCGAGTGCCGCGGAGCATCCGATCAATGAAATCACGTCGGGATCCATATCCCTGTCCACCGACATGACCGTTGGGATGACCTGCACCGCATTCATGAAACCATCGGGGAATAACGGTCGGATCGGCCGGTCAATCAATCTCGAAGTCAGCGTCTCTTTGTCCGAGGGCCGCCCCTCACGACGCAGGAAGCCGCCCGGGATTTTGCCCGTCGCGTAGGACTTCTCCTGGTAGTTCACGGTGAGCGGGAAAAAGTCCTGACCCGGATTCGGGCTCGGGTTGGCGACCACCGTGCACAAAACCACGGTGTCGCCCATGGTCGCCATGACGCTTCCCGTCGCCTGCTTTGCTATCTTGTTCGTTTCAAGGACGACCCGATGGTCGCCGAATTGGAATTCTTTCCTTACTGGATTCAATTTACTTCTCCTTTCCTATGTTCGTTTTCCGTCAGCTTGACTTCCGCCAGGAGAATTCGCGTAAGCGGATTCTCATACCGACCGCAAAGCGGTCGCGTTACCTGCGCAAGCCCAGACGGGCGATCAGCGACGAGTACCGAGGCTGATCTTTTCCTCTCAAATAATCCAAGAGCTTGCGACGTTGATTAATCATGCGAATCAGGCCCCGGCGCGAATGATGATCCTTGCCGTGGGCCCGAAAATGCTCTTGGAGCGAATTGATGTTGTAGGTCAACAACGCCACCTGTACTTCCGGTGACCCGGTGTCGTTGTCGTCCAGTCGATAGTCTTCAACTATCTTCTTCTTGGTTTCGGCCGTTAATGCCATTTCACTTCTCCAATATGCCTTGAAAGAAACCGAGGGCACCGCGCATATGTACAGTTCTCCCTTGGTAGGTGATCCACTAGACGATGAGTCGCCTCGGGGCCACCCGGCCATCGCCCAGGATTTCGCCAACCCCTATGAAGCGACCGTCATCGTTCTCCTGTTCGTACAGTCGTACCCAGCCTTCGGTGGGCGCGTGCGGCACCAACACCGGTTGTCCCTGCTTGAGATAGAACGCCGGAGCGCCAGCGAGTTCCACCGTCGGCCACTGGCCGACAGCGGTCGCCACAGGCTGCAGCAGGTCGTCGAGGCGGCCGAGTTCGGCCATTGTCGACATGTCGTCGAAGGTGACCAGGTCGTCTTCCCGGTAGGGGCCGGCAGTGGTGCGACGTAGCGCCACGACGTGGGCTCCGCAACCTAGCTGCTCACCCAAGTCGTGCGCAATGGTGCGCACGTAGGTGCCCTTGCTGCAATGGACTTCGAGGGTGAGTCGGTCATCGGCAAAATCAACGATCTCGTTATGGTAGATGGTGACGGGCCGTGCCTCGCGCTCGATCTCGATACCCTGGCGTGCCAGCTTGTAGAGCGGCTTGCCCTGGTGCTTCACCGCCGAGAACATCGAAGGCACCTGTTCGATGTCCCCGCGAAAGTCGTCGAGCGCCTCTTCGATGCGTTCGCGTGGCATCTCCCCCACGTCGCGTTGCAGAAGTACTTGACCATCCGCATCGCCGCTATCCGTTGACACCCCAAGTCGCAGAGTCGCCACATACGTCTTGTCGGAGGTCAGGAGATACTGCGAGAACTTGGTGGCCTCGCCGAGGCACAACGGCAGTACGCCCGTCGCCAGCGGATCCAGGCTTCCGGTATGACCCACCTTGCGTGCCGAATACAAGCGTTTGACGCGTTGTACCGCGTCGTTGGAACTCAGCCCCGGCGGTTTGTCCAGGACCACGACGCCATTGACGTCTCTGCCGCGCCGTCTACGCCCCATCCGGAGAACTCCTTGCCCGCTCATTGCGCTGATCGGCGCGCACCGCTTGATCGATCAGCGCCCCGATGCGCGCGCCCCGTTCGGGCAGGTCGTCGTAGTGGAAACGCAGTTTGGGCGTCTTCCGCCATCCTTGTCGCTTGGCCACGGCGCTGCGCAGGAACCCGGCCGCATTGTTTAGTACGGACACCAATTTCTGCTGCGCCGCCTCGTCCGTCGCCGCCACCGACGACACGTAGACATCGGCGACCGCGAAGTCGCGACTCACTTGCGTATCGGTCACCGACAGCATCGAAACGCGGGGATCCCGCATCTCCCTCAGTACGACCGAGGCGAGTTCCGCACGTATGTAGTCGGCGATGCGTTCTGCGCGATCGGGCGTCATACAGCCGTTTCTGATGCAGCCATCGCCGGCTCCGGCGGGCGCACCTCGACGCCGAGCGCTCTTGCCACGGACCTCGACTCGTACACCTCGATCAGATCGCCGGCGCGCACGTCGTTGTAGTTGCGCACCCCGATTCCGCATTCGAGTCCGTTGCGGACCTCGGTCACATCGTCCTTTATGCGGCGCAGGGACTCGAGCTCTCCCTCGAAGATGACGACATTGTCGCGCAGTACGCGGATGTTCTTGTTCCGCGCCACGGTGCCTTCCACCACCATGCAGCCGGCAATCTGGCCGAACCGCGGCGAATGGAATACCTCGCGAACTTCCGCCACGCCCAGAATCTCCTCGCGGATCTCCGGCGCAAGCATGCCCTCGAGAATCGCCTTGATGTCGTCGAGCAACTCGTAGATGACCCCGTAGTAGCGCAGGTCGATGGATTCGCGTTCGATGATGTCCTTGGCAGCGCGGTCGGCTCGGGTATTGAAGCCGAAAATGGCGGCGCCGTAGGTCATCGCCATGTTGGCGTCCGACTCCGTGATACCGCCCACACCGGATGCCAGGACGTTCACGGAGACCTCGTCGTTGCCGATTTCCGAACAGGCCTTGGTGATCGCTTCAAGCGAGCCGCGCACGTCAGCCTTCACGATGAGCTTGAGCACCCGCTTCTCGCCCTGGCCCATGTTCGCGAACATGTTCTCGAAGGATGCCACTTTCTGGCTGGCGTGGCGTTGCGCCTGGCTTCGCCCGGCGCGGAAGTCCGCCACCTCCCGGGCCTGGCGCTCGCCCGCCACGGCAGAGAACTCGTCGCCGGCCTCCGGCGTTCCGTTCAGGCCGAGCATCTCCACGGGTGCGGACGGCGGTGCCTCCTCGACGTTTTCTCCGCGTTCGTTGGTCAATGCGCGAACCCGACCGAAGCACTCGCCGGCAACGATGACGTCGCCGCGCTTCAGGGTTCCGTTCTGCACCAGCAACGTCGCGACGGGTCCGCGGCCCCGATCCAGGCGAGATTCGATGACCACGCCCTGACCGGGTGCCTCGGGCACGGCGGAGAGTTCCAAGAGTTCGGATTGCAGTATCACGGCTTCCAGCAAGGTGTCGATGCCCTCGCCGGTCTCCGCGGATACCTCGACGAACTGCACCGTGCCGCCCCAGTCCTCCGGGATCACGTTGAGTGCGCTCAGTTCGTTCTTGACCCGTTCGGGGTCTGCAGCCTCCAGGTCGATCTTGTTGACCGCGACGACGAGGGGAACATCGGCTGCCTGGGCATGCTGGACGGCTTCCTCCGTCTGCGGCATCACGCCGTCGTCCGCGGCCACGACGAGGATCACCACGTCCGTGGACTTGGCGCCCCGGGCCCGCATGGCAGTGAACGCGGCATGACCCGGCGTATCGATGAACGTAATCTCGCCGTGCTCGGTCTCGACGTGGTAGGCCCCGATGTGCTGCGTGATGCCCCCGGCCTCACCGGCAACGACCCGGGTATGTCGAATGTAGTCGAGTAGCGACGTCTTGCCGTGATCAACATGGCCCATTACGGTGACGACGGGCGGGCGCGGGTGGCGATCGCCTTCGACCTGCAGCGACTTCTCGAGATCTTGCTCCACCTCGTCCTCGACGACGAGTTTGACGTTGTGTCCCATCTCCTCGACCAGCAGGACGGCCGTGTCCTGGTCGAGAACCTGATTGATCGTGGCCATGACGCCCATGCCCATCAGGGTCTTGATCGCCTCGCCAGCCTTGATGCTCATGCGCTGGGCCAGTTCGCCGACAGTGGCGACCTCGCCGATTTCCACCTCCCGGACGATGACCTCCTGGGGTTTTTCGAACTCTCCGCCCTGCTTCTCCACGGTGAGATGGCGACGCTTGGCCCGCCTCGACTCGTGCTTCAGCGACAATTCGCGGCGGCGAACCCTGCCATCGCCGAAGTCGTCTTCCCGGGCGGTGCGGTCGCGATGACGCGCTGGCGCCCTTCCCGGTGCTCGACGATTGCCGCTCTCCGCGGCACGGGCTTCGGCCTGCGCCTTGGCCGCGGCTTCCGCTGCCGCCTTCGCGACGGCTTCGGGTGAGGCTTCGGTGCGTCTCTTCGCCGCTTCCCGCGATTCTTCTTCGGCCTTGGCCTTGGCGGCTATTTCGGCTTGTCGCCGCTCCTCCTCCTCGGCCTTGCGCTGGGCCTCCTGACGGCGCGCTTCTTCCTCCGCGGTCTTGCGCTTCAAGTCCTCTTCGCGGATTCGTTCCGCTTCGATCTGGGCTTGGGTGGGTGCGGCAGGCGCGCGGGCCGCCGGTTCGCCAGCGGCGTCTGCGGCGGGCGGCCGCCGGACGAAAACCTTTTTCTTGCGGGTCTCCACCTTGACCGCGGTGCCTCGACCGCCCTTGCCGGTCCGGAGCGTGCTGACATTGCGGCGGCGTACGGTGATCTGCTTCTGCTGCTCCGCTCGGTCCGTCTGCCGACGGCGAACGAAACTCAAGAGCTGCGTCTTCTGATCATCCGAGACGATTTCGTCGTCCCGCTCGTGGGGAAGCCCCGCCTGCTGCATGAGCTTCAGCAGGTCGCCGGAAGGTCGCTTCAAAGTCGTCGCGAGTTGTCCTACGGTGACGTCAACCATGCGCGTCTCCCACGGGGGCTTCCTCCGGCTCTGAGTCCTCGAACCAGGGGGCGCGAGCGGTCATGATCAGTTCGGCGGCGCGTTCCTCGTCGACCTCGTCGTTGATTTCCTGTAGGTCCGCGATGGACAACTCGGCGAGATCCTCCATCGTCACGACGCCCGCGGCAGCAAGCTTGAAGGCGAGCGGGTTGTCCATGCCGTCCATCTCAAGCAGATCCGCAGCCGGCGTACCGGGAGCCTCCCCGGAGATCTCCATCTCCAACAGCGCGTCCCGGGCGCGGTTTCTCAAGTCGTCGACGAGTTCGCGGTCGAAATCCTCGATGTTCGTCAACTCGTCGATGGGGACGTACGCGACCTCTTCGATGTCCGTGAAGCCCTCTTCAACGAGCACGGTCGCCACGTCCTCGTTTGCCTCGAGCACCTTCATGAAATACTCGACGTAGCCGCGCGACTCCTCCTCCTGCTTCCGAGCGGCCTCTTCCTCGTCCATCACCCTTAAGTTCCAGCCGGTCAACTCGGTGGCCAGTCGGACATTCTGGCCGCCCCGTCCGATGGCCTGGGCGAGATTGTCCTCCTCCACCGCGATGGTCATCGTGTGGGTGTCCTCGTCCTTGAATATGGATTTCACATCCGCCGGCGACATCGCGTTGACCGCGAGAATCGCCGGATCCTCGTCCCAGAGCACGACGTCGATCTTCTCCCCGGCCAGTTCGCCGGACACGGCCTGTACGCGCGAACCCCGCATACCGACGCAGGCACCCACGGCGTCGATCCGGCCGTCGTTGGTCTTGACTGCGATCTTGGCCCGGGAGCCGGGGTCCCGCGCCGCGGCGCGAATCTCGATGACGTCCTCGGCGATCTCCGGCACTTCGATCTTGAACAATTCGATGAGCACCTGCGGCGTGGTTCGCGTAAGCACCAGCTGCGGACTCCGCTGATCCGGGCGAACTTCCACCAACAAGGCTCGAATCCGGTCGCCGATACGGAAACTGTCCCGGGGGATCAGGTTTTCGCGGGTGAGAATTGCCTCCGCGTTGTTGCCGAGATCCACGATGACGCTGTCGCGCGACGTCTTCTTGACCGACCCGCTCACCAACTCGCTGACCCGCGGCTCGTACATGGCGATGACCCGGGCACGCTCGGCTTCCCGCACCTTCTGCACGATGACCTGCTTGGCCGTCTGCGCCGCGATACGGCCGAATTCCACGGATTCCACCGGAATCCGGTAGAAGTCACCGATGCCGAGCGAGGGATCCTTCTCAAGAGCCTCTTCCGGGGTGAACTCCGCATCCGGGTTCGGCTCCTCGCCTTCCTCGAGTTCCCGTTCCGGATCGATCACCTCCCATGTGCGGAAGGTCTCATAGCTGCCCGACTCGCGGTCGATGCTGACGGCGAATCTCGCATTCTCGCGGTACTTCTTCTGTGTGGCCGTGGCCAGCGCCTGTTCGATGGCTTCGAAGATCACGTCCTTCGAGACGCCCTTCTCGTGGGAGACGGACTCCACCACCATCAACACTTCTTTGTTCATCTCCGCCATTGCGATTCCCTCAATCCCGAGTCGCTCTTATTCGCCAGCACGCCCTAGCGGGTGACGCCTTGGAATACGAGACGGGTACGTTGAATCTGTTGGAAGGGCAGCACGACCTCCTGGTCCTCCTCGACCTCGACCACGATGTCGTCGCCGTCGACGCCGGCCAGTCGACCGGCCAAGTGGCGGCGTCCGTCGAAAGGAAACGCCAGGCGCACGTCGACTCGCTCGCCGACGTTGGCCAAGTACTGTTCGCGACGGAACAACACCCGGTCGACACCGGGCGAGGACACCTCCAGACGGTACGAGTGGACGATCGGATCCTCGACATCGAGCAGCGCGCTGACCTGCCGGCTCACCCGTTCGCAATCATCGATCCCGATTCCCTCCGGCGAATCGATATAGAGTTTCAGCAACGAGTTGCGGCCCCGGGGCCGGTATTCGATCCCCCAGATCTCGCAGCCGAGTGCGCGCACCGTCGGCGTCAACAGCGTTTCTATGTCCCGTTCCTTCCGCGTCATGGCCGTTGCCTTGCGCAGTTCCTCTCGTTCACACACAAAAAATGGGCAGCAATGCCCATCCGAAGCCGATCAGGCACGCCCCATCTCGCTGACGCGGCGTGCGTATACCGTTAGTGCCCGGTCAATCGCACCGGGTCATGTCGCGGTGCCGCCCCTTGCGGCACCGCCACCATGCTTGGTAGCGGGGGCAGGATTTGAACCTACGACCTTCGGGTTATGAGCCCAACGAGCTACCAGACTGCTCCACCCCGCATCAGGTCGCGGGATTATAGGTAGGCGACTTGGGGACAGCAAGTGCCGCACGGGGCGCTGAAACTCCCCCCGAGGACACCGGTCTGTCACATCCCGCGCCGAAGAAACCGACGTTTCGATACCGTCCGTAGCGCCCCAGCGCCGTCCTGATACCGTACTGCGGGCGACGACAAGCGTCGCCCCTACGACGAACGTCGCGTTGGTCGGCGACGACTACCGGTGCTCGTCTCGCGACACGCGCCTAAGCGGGTGCAAGCTGCCACCCTCGCCGATGATGTAGTCTGGAAACACCACGTCGGCATTGCCGAACTGTACCGGCCGGGCGTCGGTCTTCGTTCCGTTGACACCGCCCAAGGTGCCATAGATGCGCAAGCCCAAACGCGCGCGCAGCTTCGGGCTCGCCTCATCGAGCACTTCCTGCAGGCATGACACGCCCCAATTCTCCTGCTGGCGCATCCACGGTAGGCAGAAGTACGTCGTGATGCTGCGCCTGGGCTCGCCGTTGGTATTGACCCCCAGGCCGTGCCAGATTCGGCCTTCCCAGGCGAACACGCTCCCGGCTGGAACTTCGACCTGCACGGACATTTCGCGCGGCGGCGCCTTGATCTGGTATTCCGGGCGCCAGCGATGGCTACCCGGAACGACATGCGTGCTGCCGCTCTCGGGTGTGAAATCATCGAGCAGCCAGAAGAGGTTGCACGCGGCCGGGAACTCCGCCATCGCCGGGACGAAACCCTGGTCGCGATGCAAGGCCTGGGGTTCGGTGGTCGGCGCGTGGAACATGCCACCGGTGATGCTCGAGACGAGGAACGAACGGCCGAGCAGGAACCCCGCCAGTTCGTCGGTCTCGTGGCGTTCGACCAGGTCCAGGAACACGCGGCCCTTGTTGACCATGTTGGAGATGCTCTGCTTGTTGCCGAGCGCGCCCGGTGGCGCCAAGTCGGCGAGGTTCCGCTCCGCCGCCGCCTGCTCGTCGAGCGCCGTGCGGAGACGTTCGATCTCCGATCTGCCGAGCACATCCGGCACGAAGCACATGCCGTATTCCGAGAGGTGCTGCTTGGCCGTGTCGAAATCCCGCGTCAGCGGCGGTAGGCCGAGTGCCTCCGGCGGGTCGAGAATCGGTGACGGCACATAGCCGGTCTGTCGATGTTCGGCGGCTACCGGGCGCAGGGGCATGCCGGCAAGACCTCGTCAATTCTGGGTAACGGACGGACCAACATACCACGCGCCGAAGAACGGGTCTCAAGCACCCGAAAAACAATGACCGAAGGAGACGAGCTTGCCCCGTCCCTTTGTCCAGGCACCCAACACTTCCAGCCCGGGGCGCCGATTCACGGGGCATGCGACGGCGTTTTTGCACCACCGGCGGCGCGATCACGGTAAGCTAACCAGGAGGACGGACTATGCGAATCCCCGGCATCGTCATCACAGCGGCCGCCGCCCTCCACGCAGGGGCTGCCGACGAGTTCACGGACCCCCTTCGATCGGGCGGCACCGGCCCCGTCATGGTGTCGATCTACCCGGCCGAGTTCGAGATGGGCTGGTTTCGTGCCGACACCGACCGGATGTTCGACAAGCGCGCTCCCGAGTCGGCCAAGCCCAGGCGCACCGTCCAGATCGAGGACGTGTTCGCCATGTCGAAAGACGAGGTGACCGTGGCAGAGTTCGCCGAGTTCGTGCAGCAAACGCGCTACCTGACCCTCGCGGAACGGTCGGGCGCCGGACAGAGACCCTTAAGGGCACGGCGACCACCGGAGAAGCAATGTCTCCACACCCGCTCCGCAGGCCACCCCGGACGTCAACGCGGACCGGTGGAGTTCGATGTCGACACCGGCCTTACGTGGCGCAACCCGGGATACCCCACCACCGACAAGCACCCGGTTGCCTGCATCGGCCGCGAGGACGCCACGGCCTACGCCGAGTGGCTGGCCAAGGAAACGGGGCATCCCTACCGGTTGCCCAGCGAGGCCGAGTGGGAGTATGCGGCGCGGGCGGGTCGATCCAACTGGGATCTGGCCATGCTCGTGGAAGACAACGATGCCGCCACCCGTAACGACCAGAGCGTATTCCCGTCGCCTGGACCAGCGGACGAACGCACGGCTAATGCCTTCGGGCTGCGTGGCTTGGGTACGCGTCTAGAGGACGTGTGGTTCGTGGCCGAATGGACGGCGGACTGCTGGCACCCGAACTACGAGGGCGCTCCCACGGACGGAGAGCCGCGACGCGACGGGGACTGCCGCAAGGGAGTGGTGCGCGGGCATATGTTGAGGCCGTTCGCGGGTCGGAACGTGATGCGGTGGGGAAAGACCACCACCGAGACAGTGTTGGGCTTTCGGGTAGTGAGATCGCCCCTGTCGGGGCCGTTGGTGAGAGCGGAGTAGTCACCACTCGGCCCGAAAGTGGTGCCGAAGAGAGGACTCGAACCTCCACGGACGCAAGTCCACTGCCCCCTCAAGGCAGCGTGTCTACCAATTCCACCACTTCGGCACGTCCCGTCCTTGTCGACGGGGCGCGGGATTATACATCGGGGAGATCGGAATCCGTGTCGGCATCCGCCGGCGGCGGACCGGACTCTTCGGCGTCGACCTCTGTCTCGAAGTCCACGAAGTCGGACATGCCGTCGGTACGCAGGCCGAGGGCAATCTCCTTGGCGGTATAGGCCAGGCCGAAGGCGATCACGAAGAAACCGATTGCCAGGTAGACCGTCGCCTTCGTCAAGAACGACGTGGAGCCCGCGCTCCCGAACACCGTGTTCGCGCTCCCGGAGCCGAATGCCGCACCGACGTCGGCACCCTTGCCTTGCTGGAGGAGCACGATGGCCCCCAACGCAACCGCATCGATGAGCAGCAAAATTAACAAGACCGTTTGCAGCGTCTGCATCGTTGGACTCCTTTAGCGCGGCCATCGCCGAGTCGAGGGTGAGCGTACCCCGGATTCCTCGACGGCGCCTCGCGGGGCGGCGCAGCATATCCCGGAGAACTCGGCAGCGCCAGCGGCAAAGACCCTGCGCCTTCTGGCACTATCATTACCACCATACGCTACACCCACCACACCGTGCCCCGTGGCTCCCGTCCCGCCCACTCAATCGATGCGTTTGGTGCGGGCGACCGCGCGTTAGGGTCGCCGCGGGCGACCAGAAGGGTCGCCCCTACCGAACATTGACCTTGGGGAAGTGGCGGGCTAACTGCTTCATCACCGCGCGGTATTCGTCCGCGACGGGAGCGACGGCAAGATTGGTCCACTCATTGGGATCCGCGTCGTGGTCGTAGAGTTCTTCGGTTCCGTCGTGATAGCGGATATACCGCCAGCGTTCGGTGCGTATGGAGTGATTCTGAAAGCCGTAGGTGCTGACCACCGGCCGCGGCCAGGGTAGACCCGGCTCACGCAGCAACGCCACGAGCGATTGGCCATCCATTCCCTCCCGTGGCTCGAGACCCGCGAGTTCGATCAGTGTCGGATAAAGGTCAATCAAACCGACGACGCGGTCGCTCTGGACATTGCTGCCGAACCCGGGCGCCGAGATCACCAGCGTTGTTCGCAGACCGTCCTCCCACAGCGTGTGCTTGCGCCAGTGTTCCTTCTGGCCGAGGTGGTAGCCATGGTCTCCCCAGAGCACCACGATCGTCTCGTTGGCATAGGGCGAATCAGCCAGAGCATCCAAGACCCTCCCCACCTGCGCATCGGCGAACGTGACGCTCGCCAGGTAACCTTGTACGGCGGCGGCCCACTGGTCGTACTTGAGGATGTTGGCATGATCGCCGCCTTCGGCTGCATGGTTCCTGCTGTTCGAAATGTCCAAAACCCCGAAAGCAAGCTTGCGGCCGAAGGGCGGTACGTCATCGAGATCATTCTCGATCACCGTCGGCAGCACGACCGATTCCCTAGGGTGCATGTCGAAGTACCGTTGAGGAACGTTCCAGGGCAAATGCGGCCGGTATGTGCCATAGGCTAGAAAGAACGGTTTGTCGTGCTGAACTTCGAGCTCGGCGATGATGCGGTCGGCAATCTTTGCGTCAAGCATCGTGCCAACATCGGAAGACGACGGTCCCCAAGGGTCCCACATGCCTGTCTGCTGACCCTTCTTTGGCTTTTCCTTGGGCGCTTCCCCTTCGAGCCATTTCGCCTTCGCGTCGGTCAGGAAGAATTCGTCCCAGGCTTCCTCGTCTCCCGGCCCAGCGTGAAAGATCTTCCCGCCTCCCTTGACGCTATAACCGTTCTGGCGGAAGTACTGCGGTAGCGTGACCACGTCCGGTAGCTGTTCGCGAAGTGTCTCGCGATTGCCGTAGACACCCGAGTGCGCGGGCATGACGCCCGTGAGCAGGCTGACTCGTGACGGATTGCACAGGGGTGCCGCTGCGTAGGCACGGGAAAAGGTCACGCCCTTACCGGCGAGACGGTCGATGTTCGGTGTCAGGGTGCCGGGGTGGCCATCGAGATGGCCAACCCAGTGGTTCAGGTCATCGACCGCGATGAACAGGACGTTTGGTCGGGTCGAGGACTCCCGTGCGAGAACGGCTCCGACGCTGAACACGGCGGCGAGGAGCAGGAAGCGTGCGATGAGGCTCATGCGGGGTCGTTCGCCTCGACGCCTTCGTGGAGCACCGCGTACTCCTCCTTGTTTTGGCCCGCGTCCGCGAAGGTCACCAGACGGAACGCCTTGTCGATACCGTTCTGTTTGACGACTTGAGTGTAGAGGGTGTCGCCCCACCACGACGCCGGGATGCCGTTTCCTTCGATGGCGGTATCCGTGGCGAGAACCTGCGGCCCTCTCACGAAGGCAACCGAGTTTCCGGTCTTGTCGCCGTCCGGAACCCGACGAATCTGCAAGGGAATCTTTATGCGTAGCTTGTCGTCCGGCGACCAGACACGCTCGATCTCGATTAGACGACTGGCCGAAGGGCGGTAGGTCATACCGCCAACGGTCGCCTCGAATCCGGGTGCCCAAGCGGGCGCTCGCAGCACGAGTGCAAACTGAGCCGTCTGTTCCAATTCCACTTCGACCTCGAAGTCGCCTTTGCGGGGATAGTCACCACTGACGTGCAGTGTGACCTTCCCCCGGTCGTTGCCGCTTGTGTAGTGCAGCACGTGCTTGCCCGGAATGTACTGCAGCAGCGCCGGCTTGCCGTTCAAGGCGCCCGACGCGAAGGTCGGGATCATCGCGATGCCGCGGGGAATACTGCTCGAGCAGCAGGAGATCGGGGGATCGAGCTTGGCGTCGTGACCGTTGTAGTGCTTGCGTCCGACGAGCGGGACGAAGTAGGTCACTTCGCCGGAACGGGGCGACTGCGCCGCGAACAGCGCATTGTAGGTGGTGCGCTCAAGTTCGTCGGCGTAGCGCACCTCACCGGTCAGTTCGAGAAGGTGGCGGGTTAGCTGCAACCAAGTCACGGTGACGCAGCCTTCTCCCGCCGCCTGGCCGGGCGGGAGCCTGTGATCCGGCGTGAAATGCTCGTGGTAGCTGGCGGTCCCCGTGATGTAGAGACGCTTCGTCGCGATGTCGTTCCATGCATTCGTACAGGCCGTGAGGTAGCGCTCGTCGGGATCGACGCGATACAACTCGAGCAACCCCACTAGGTTCGAGAGCATCTCGTAGGCTTTCCGGTTGGCAGTCCTATAGACGTTTCCGTGCTCGAGCAGGTTCGTGAGAAGCCGACAGCCGTCCTCGTTCATCCAGGTCTCCGGATCGTTCTCGTCCTCCCACGCTTCGATGATCGCGTGACAGAACTCGAGGTAGCGTGGCTCGCCGGTCAGCCGGTACAGGATTGCAATGGGCTCAAGTAGGCTGGTCGCCGCCATGCCCTGATGGGCGCTGGCAAGCCGCATGCTGCGCTTGCCTACAACGAATATCTCATACATGAGGTCCGCTGCACGCCTGCTCGCCTCGAGCGACGGCCCATGGCCGGTCTCGCGGTAGTACGTGAGCAATCCAATGAGAACGTACTTGTGCGTCCAGACGTCCCAGACCGGACCGTTCCAGCCGGCCCCGTCTCCTTGGCCGAACTGATCGCTCTCGTTGTACGTGCCCAGGTAGCCGTTGGGGAGTTGGGTGTCGATCAGGGTGCTGACGGCAGAGTCCACGCGCGCCTTGAGTCGATCATCCCCGGTAAACAGCCACGCGTGTGTTGCCGCGTGCAGGAACTTCCCCACGTGCTCCCCGGCCCACCATTGCTTGCCAGGCCGGTTGACGAAGGGGTCGAGGATCATCTGCAGATCCAGCGTGAGCAGACGTTTCTCGACGTTGATTGTCATCCGGTCGGCAATCCACCCCTTGTACCGGGTACCCGACAAATCGGCCGGCTCGAACGCAATGTCGACCTCTGGTTGGACAGCGAGTCCCACTCGACGCTTCCCCTTGGCATCCCCTCACACAGAGCGCAAGTTGATAGTCACTCTGGGTGTCTCGTCAAGCGCAACCGCACCCTCATTGGATGCGGCAATGCTAGAGTTCTCAACATCGGCGACCCGGGAGTCAGATCCGTGCGAGTGTTTTCCATACTGACATTGGCGCTTGCATGCGCCGCATCCGGACACGGCGCCGACTCGGTGCCGCCGAACGTCGTTGTCATTCTCGTTGACGATCTCGGCTATTGCGACAGCGAGCTCTACGGGTGCGACACGGTCCCCACGCCGAACATCAAGCGCATCGCGGAGGAGGGCGTATTGTTCACCGACGGCTACGTCTCGAGTCCCGTTTGCTCGCCTTCCCGGGCGGGGCTTCTAACCGGTCGCTACCAGCAGCGATTCGGGCTCGAATTCCTCCCCAAAACCGGACCCGAGAGCGACGATGGTTTGCCCGTGCAGGAGGTGACCCTGGCCGATGCCCTGAAGGAAGCGGGCTACGTGACCGGCATGGTGGGCAAGTGGCATTTGGGTTCGCACGAGAAATTCAATCCGATCAACCGGGGTTTCGACGAACACTTCGGCATGAGTCCCGGGGGCACCGACTATCTCGACCCGACGCGGGACGACGCCAGAATCATGCGTCGTGCAGGGGAACTATCGATCGAGCCGGGACCGCCGTCGGCGTCGCCGTGGAAAGGCCGAGGCGACGGGTCTTTGACCCGGGGAACTACCCCGGTCGAAGAAAACGAATACCTAACCGACGCGTTCACCCGAGAAGCCGTCGCATTCATTAGAAAACACAAGGAACGGCCGTTTTTTCTCTATCTGCCGTATACCGCCGTCCACGGCCCCCTTCAGGTTACGCAGAGATACTACGACCGTTTCCCGCACATCGAAGACGAAGGCAGTCGCATCTACGCCGCAATGACATCGGCTCTCGACGACGGCGTCGGCGCTGTCTTGGATGCACTGGAGGAGGGCGGCCTCGAAGAAAACACGCTGGTGGTCTTTCTCAGCGACAACGGCGCCGGCGTGTCCGAGTACTGCAGCAACGAACCGCTTCGGCTGGGCAAGCAGACGATGTTCGAAGGGGGTGTCCGTGTGCCTTTCACGATGAAGTGGCCGGCACGGATTCCCCAAGGCACTACCTACGAGCACCCGGTCAGTGCGCTGGACATCTTCCCCACGGCGATCACTGCCGCTGGCGGGGAGTTGCCGCCAGATCGAGATATCGATGGTGTCGACCTGATCCCGTATCTCGATGGCTCGAACAGCGCAAAACCCCACGACAGGCTTTTCTGGCGGGCCGGTCCCATCTGGGCGGCTAGAGTGGGGAACTGGAAACTGATCCACGCCGCGGACCGATACTGGCTCTACGACCTGTCCAAGGACATCGGCGAAACCAACAACCTCGCCAAAGAGCGTGGCGATATCGTGAAAACGATCAAGGCAGCCTACGCGAAGTGGAACAGCGGAAACATCGAACCGCTTTGGCCCACGTTCGGTGCCAAGAACATGCCGCAATTCTCAGTGGACGGTGTGCAGGTGCATTGGACCTTTTAGGGCAAATGCGTTGCCACCGTCCGCTGCTCACCTGAGCCGTTGCGTTCTATATTCGGGCGGCGAGGGGCCGGCTGACGCGTTCTACGGCGGACCCAGTAGCGTAGCCTCTATCTACTCACGCAAACCTCTGGCCGAACAACCCTGGTGAGGTCAAGACTCGAGCGTTCACTCAATTCATCTACGCTCAAACAGAGCCCACCTTGGTCAGGCACATCCAAGATGTTGCCTTCACCATCGATCACTGCGCTAATCCAGAATGCGCCCCCTTCGTTGAAGTAGTGTTTTCGACCATGGACTTTGAAGATCGGGATGTCCTCGTCTACGACTTCTACCAAACCATTGGTCAAATACTCCACCGTTCCTCTACTCGGGTCTAGCTTGTAGACCCCTCGGTGGGCCACATGAGCAGTCGTGATCAACAGAAGATCTCCTGAGACGTCTGTGATTTCTGATATGCCCCATTCGCTTCGTATCCCGGAAACGACAATGGCTTGCTCGGCTGTTCGAATGAGGATTTCCGTAAATCCTGTGGGATCGGCTCCGTCTTCAGGTCTTGGTTCGTCATGAGAGCGAAATGGAATCGCTAGCCAACTGTCGGACACCCGCACCTTGGGAACCACTTCGACCGTGTCAAGCAGACAGCGAATCACAGATACCGTCTCGGAACCCGAGTTGATCGAGTAGATGACCAATGCCCCCTGGGTGGTTAGATCAATGGACGAATCCGTGCAGCTTCGAATCCAGTCCTTGTGGTCGGAAACGCTCCGCTCCCAGCGTTCCTGAGCTAGTGCGGTCGTGGATGCAATCGAACTGGCGAGAACGAGGACCAACCGTCGGCGAACGATACGAAGGCCATTCGACACGTCATTTGGCTCCCAAAAACCAATGACCAAGCACGTTACCATGAGCTGGCATGAAGCGAACATGCATGCTTGGCGAGTCGCGCGAAGCGAGCCCGACCGGACCTACAGGGACTCCTCTTCACAGGGTCGTGCGGCGGCGCTGCATATCCCGGCGAACTCCACGGCGTCCAGCGACGCGCCGCCGACCAAGCCGCCGTCGATGTCCGCCTGTGCGAACAACGTCTCCGCATTGCCAGCGTTGACGCTGCCGCCGTAGATAACACGCACCGCATCCGCCAACTCCGCCGCCGTGCGACCCAAGTAGGCTCGGATCGCCGCGTGCATTTCCTGGGCCTGCTGTGGCGTTGCCGTTTCTCCGGTCCCGATCGCCCATACCGGTTCGTAGGCGATCACCGCATGTTCCCACGCGGTGCCTCCGCAGGTCCTGCCGACCGAATCGAGTTGGGCCATCACGACCTCGATCGCACGGCTTCGGTGCCGTTCATCCAACGTTTCACCGACGCACAGGATCGGTAACAGGCCGGCCCGTTGCGCCGCGAGGAATTTCGCTGCAACGACGTCGTACGACTCGGCGAACAGCCGGCGGCGTTCCGAGTGGCCCACGATGGCATATTTGGCACCTAGGTCCCAGGCCATTTCCGCTGCGTGTTCGCCGGTAAACGCGCCAGCGGGCTCGATGGCCGTACTCTGCACGCCGAATTGGATGTCGCGACCTTGGAACGCCGACCGAAGTCGATCAAGAAAGGCCCATGGGGGACAGAGCACCACGTCCACTTCCGGCCCGGTGCCGGGCCAGTCGGCGGCGTATTCGGCCACTGCCTCGGCCGTGCCGTTCATCTTCCAGTTTGCGGCGACGAGCGCGCGTCTCGCAGACAAGTCAGCCGCCGTTGGCTTGCTCTACCACCGCCGCGAGGGAGGCCGCCTGTTCGTTCACCTCGTCGGCGTCTTCGCCCTCGACCATGACCCGCACCACGGGCTCGGTGCCGCTGGGGCGAATGACCACCCGGCCCCGACCGTTCAAATGGGCTTCGATACCGCGGATGGCGTCGTCGATCAACGGGTTCGCCGCGATGCCGCTGGGATCCTCGATCCGTACGTTGACCATGGCCTGCGGGAGTTTCCGCATGCCGTTGCGCAACTCCGCCAGGGAGCGTCCGCTCTCGACCATCGCAACCAGGACCTGCAGGGCCGAGACGATGCCGTCGCCAGTAGTGGTCAGCGCGAGGCAGACCAGGTGGCCGGATGTTTCACCGCCGAGTTGCCAACCCCGGGCGCGCATTAGCTCGAGGACGTAGCGATCGCCGACGGCGGCACGTTCGAAGGGGATGCCGCAGGTCTCCAGTGCCCGTTCCAATCCCAAGTTGGACATCACGGTGCCCACCACGCCACCCGTGAGACGGCCCTTCGGCAGGCCCGTCTTGGCGATGACGTAGAGCATCTCGTCGCCGTCGACGATGTCGCCGTTGGCGTCGACCATGATCACCCGGTCCCCGTCGCCGTCGAAGGCGATGCCGGCGTCGGCACCGATCTCGACGACCTTGCGGGCGACGGTCTCGGGATGCGTCGAGCCGCATTCGTGGTTGATGTTGGTGCCGTCCGGGTCGGCGCCGATGAGGGTTACGTCGGCCCCGAGTTCGGAAAACACGCCGGGGGCGACAGCATAGGTGGCGCCGTGTGCGCAATCGATGACGAGCTTCAAGTCGCGAAAGTGCACACCGCGGTCGATGGTGCCCTTGCAGAACTCGATGTAGCGGCCCCTCGCGTCGTCGACGCGGTAGGCACGGCCGAGTTCCTGGGCACCCACGGAGACCACCGGCTGGCGAAGCTGGGCCTCGATGGCCACCTCCATCTCGTCCGGGAGCTTGTTGCCGTCGGCATCGAAGAACTTGATGCCGTTGTCTTCGAATGGATTGTGCGACGCGCTGATGACGATGCCGGCGTCCGCCCGAAGCGTGCGCGTGAGATAGGCGATGGCGGGCGTCGGGATGGGACCGAACAGGTTCACGTCCACGCCCGCAGAGGCAAGTCCCGCCTCCAGTGCCGATTCAATCA
>JAPPAV010000147.1 GCA_026705345.1 Gammaproteobacteria bacterium | reverse complement strand
CCTGGAAGCGCTCGAGGTAGGAGGCGGCGCCGGCCTGCTGCGAGGTCAGGTGGACGTGCATGTCCATCAGGCCGGGCAGCACGGTGTGGCCGGACAGGTCGATCAGCGTGTCGCCGTCCTCGGGATCGGCAAGTCCTTCCTCGACGCTCGCGATCGTCTCGCCTTCGACCACGATCGTGTGTCTGCCGAGGACTTCGCCGACTTCGACGTCGACAAGCGAGCCGGCGTGGATGACGGTGCGACCGTCGTCGGCCAGAGTGCTTGTCGTAGCGACCGGAAAGAGCGCAGCCACGGAGAGGAAGGCGGCTACGCGGCATGGGGCGAAGCGGTTCGTCATCGTCGGGAACCTCCGTTGATCCGGAAACGGGAAGGGGCCGCGACTGTAGCGCAGCACCGGGCGGGAGTTACTGGTGTCCGGGCGGGTGCGTACGTGTCGTACCGAAGCGGCCGATGG
Source organism: Gammaproteobacteria bacterium (assembly GCA_026705345.1). Taxonomy (GTDB): domain Bacteria; phylum Pseudomonadota; class Gammaproteobacteria; order Pseudomonadales; family Azotimanducaceae; genus VXYL01. The sequence continues at coordinate 2,621 of JAPPAV010000147.1, read as the reverse complement.
TCCAGGTAAGGACGAAGCCGGCGCCGGCGAGTCCCAGAGCCGATGCGGCCTGCAGCGGTGCTGGAGAGGCCGGGTCCTCGAAGGGCCAGAGACCGACGACGGCGCCCAGGAGGAGTCCCATCAACACTCCCAGCGTCGCCTGACGGAAACGGCGCAGGGCGAACCGCACGGCATTGCTGATCAGGGTCGCGCCGACCGCGATGCCCACCAAAACGGGCAGCAGTACATCTGCCGCTTCCATGACCGCTCGCGGATCGAGACCGCTGAGTCCCGCCAGCACCTGGTCGATGGCGCCAAGGATCGGCTCGTACTGGCCGAGGACAAGGAGAAGGTAGGCGCCGCTCACGCCCGGCAGGATCATCGCGGCAGCGCCCGCCGCTCCAGCGACTGCGAGCAGGAACGGTCCGCTAGCGGCGGTCCCCGCCGCGGTGGGGGCACCTTGGAGCAGGGCGAGCCCGGTCATGGCGGCGAAGCCGCCGACCGCGCCGCCCCAGAACGCACGGACAGCCGGTTGAGCGAGACGCCAGACCAGCGGCAAGCCGCCCAGGGTCAAGCCGATGAAGGCGCTGTACGTGATCCAGCGGTGGTGCACTACGAGATCGCGCAGGACACCCGCCAGGAGGAGGATCGCCAGACCGCCGGAGGCGGCGACCACTGCCAGCAGCAACAGCGGCTGAAGCCGCAACCGCAGCCGTGTCGTCAAGGCCACGGCCTCGATGAACCGGGGATAGATACCGACCGCGAGCAGCATGGTGCCGCCGCTGATTCCGGGTATCACGTTGGCGAGACCCATCAGAACGCCGCCGACGACCGCGCGTGGCGCCCAGGAAGCGGCCTTGACGGAGGGTGCGGTTCGCCTGCCTGTCGCCATGGAGTCGGAGTCTACGGGTGCCGGCGACGGTGCGCGCTGAGCAGCCCCAGGAGCTTGACGCGTGTTCCGCGTGTCACCTAACATCGGCTTCAACTTGCTCCCCACCGGACTCGCCCTTTCGGGGCCCCGGTGGGGTTATTTGTTTGACTCGATGCCACGCGAACCCACGACTAAACGCGCTGTCTCCTTCATCGACGGCCAGAATCTGTTTCGACACGCGAAGGACGCATTCGGCCACTATCACCCGAACTACGATCCTTGGCGACTCGCAGAGGCCGTGTGCGCGCGTGAGGGTTGGCTAAACGAGCAGGTCCGGTTTTACACTGGCGTTCCCGTCGTCCAACACGACCGGCGATGGCACGCCTACTGGAACCGCCGCCTTGTCGCTATGCGACGCTCAGGCGTCCACGTAACTTCCCGGCCCCTGCGCTATCGTCGAGAGACGGTTCCCCTGCCAGACGGCTCCGACCGGGAGGTCTTTGTTCCCCGCGAGAAAGGGATCGACCTTCGTCTCGGCCTTGACGTCGTCCGGATGGCTCGAAACGGCGACTTGGACGTTGCCGTCATCTTCAGTCAGGACCAGGACCTGGCGGAAGTCGCGTCCGAGATTCGGGACATCGTACGCTCGACGAATCGTTGGTTGAAGATCGCATCTGCCTATCCCAATAGCCCGACTGCCACGTCCCACAGGGGCATCGACCGCACGGACTGGATCGTCCTGGACCGGAGCCTCTACGACAGCTGCCTTGATCTCCGGGACTATCGACAAGCCAACTGGTAGTCCTGGAACCTCGGCTAGAGATGAAGTACGACTACGACCTGTTCGTGATCGGCGCGGGCTCCGGCGGTGTGCGCGCCAGCCGGATGGCCGCCGGCTACGGCGCCCGGGTGGCGGTGGCGGAGGAACGCCACCTGGGCGGCACCTGCGTCAACGTGGGCTGCGTGCCGAAGAAGCTGCTCGTGTGCGCCTCGGCCTTTGCCGACCACTACCGCGAGGCCTCGGGTTTCGGCTGGACGGCGGGGCAGCCAGCTTTCGACTGGGGCCAGCTCATTGGCAACAAGAACCGGGAGATCGAGCGACTCAACGGGATCTACCGCGGCCTGCTCGACGGCGCCGGCGTGGAGCTGTTCGAGGGGCGGGCGCGGCTGCTCGATCCGCACACGGTGGAGATCGACGGGGCCGATGGAGGCCGGCCGCGGGTGACGGCGGACCAAGTGCTGATCGCCGTCGGCAGTTGGCCCGACATGCCGCCCATTCCGGGCATCGAACACGCGATCAGCTCGAACGAGGCGTTCTACCTGGAGCGCCTTCCGGAGCAGGTGGCGGTCGTCGGCGGCGGCTACATCGGCGTCGAGTTCGCGGGCATTTTCGCCGGCCTCGGTTGTCAGGTGACCCTGGTCTACCGCGGGCCGCTGTTTCTGCGCGGGTTCGACGAGGAGATCCGCACCCATCTGGCCGAGGAGATGCGGTCGCGGGGGATCGACCTCCGCTTCGACCGCCAAGTGGAGTCAATTGAAGAGCTGCCGGGAAGCGGGAACGATCGTCTGCGACTCCACCTCGACGATGGCGACAGTGTCGAATGCGACGAGGTGCTCTACGCGACGGGCCGCCGGCCCCTGGTCGCGGACCTTGGACTGGAGAACTGCGGCGTGGCGCTCGGCGAGCAGGGCGAGATCCTGGTTGACGACTTCTCCCGCAGCAACGTGCCGAACATCTGGGCGATCGGCGACGTCACGGACCGCCTGAACC
>JAPPAV010000050.1 GCA_026705345.1 Gammaproteobacteria bacterium | reverse complement strand
CCGTTCCGATGCGCGTTGTTGTGGCGGCATCCGCGTTGAGTGTATGGTCGCGCCGATTCGCTAGCGGCGGCAACCGGCATGACGAGTGATGGCAACAATACGGCATCCAAGACCCAGTCGAGCGATAACCTGTTGCCAAGTTGAAACGGAATAGAGGCAACACGGTATGGCCGACTATCGCCGAGTTCTCCTGGCCGTCGACCTGACCGAAGAGTGTCGGCGCGTGGCGAGACGAGCCCGTGCGCTGGCCGCATCCGCCGGTGCCGAGTTGCACATCGTCCACGTGATCGAACCGTTGAGTCTCGCCTATGGCGGCGACGTGCCGATGGATCTTTCCTCGGTTCAGGACCAGATCCACGAGCAGGCTTGTGCCCACCTCGCGGACTTCGCCGAGGACTTCGACGTGCCCGAGGGTCGCCGACACCTCGTTTTCGGACGCCCGGAGAGCGAGATCCACCGCATCGCCGAGACCGAAGCGATGGAATTGATCGTCGTCGGCAGCCACGGCAGGCATGGGTTGGCGTTGTTGTTGGGCTCCACCGCCAACGGCGTGCTGCACGGGGCATCGTGTGACGTACTTGCCGTACGTGTTGGTCGGGATGTCGCCCCCGAGGACGATGATGCGTAGGGGCGACCCTGTCGCGCCCGCCAGGGCGCGCGGTCGCCCGAGACGGACATGGCGAGAGGTCTGGCGGGACGGGACAAGCCCGTCCCCTACGACTCCGTTGTTTCCTTTCCGTCCGCGGCCCGGTCCCGGGGTGGGAACTCGCATGGAACAAACGCCAAAGGGAGCCTGCGACCGTGGAGTTTGGTCCATGGGCAGTTCGGCGTGGCTGGGCCGGAGGCGGAGCCGGTACCGAGCGCCAGCGAGGCACCGGATCCGGCTATGGGGCGCTACGGGGCGAGGAATCGGTGCCGTGTTGGGCTTCGTCGCCGCCGTTTGCGCCTTCGCGGATGACGGGCAGTTGAGCCACTATGCGCTGGAAGTCCGCTCATCCCCTGCCCTGCTAGACGATGCGGACCTCTACGACCGCCGCATGGCGTATCGGCAGGCTGCGTATGCCGCCCGGGCCGGTCGCCGTAGCGACTACCGGGAGGGACTCGCCGAACTGGTCGACTATCCGCTGCGGCCGTACCTGGTGTTCTACGACGCGCGTCGTCGAGCGTCGGGCCTAAGCACCGAGCGAGCCCAGGAGGTGCGGGCCGACCTCGCCGGAACCCCGCTGCATGACCGGTTCTTCGACCATTGGATGGAGAGCCAAGCGAGCAACGGCCGTTGGAAGACCTATCTCGACAACTACGAACCAACCTACAACGTCGTGGCCCGCTGCCACTACCTGCGCGCCCTGATCATCTCGGGCCGGCGGGCAGAGGCCTACCAACAGGTTCCCGGGTTGTGGCTCTCGCCCCGCTCGCAGCCCGACGAATGCGATCCCGCGTTCCAGTCCTGGATCAAGGCCGGACACCTTGACCAGGAGACCGCGTGGACGCGGCTTCTGATGGCCCTCGGCGAAAACGAGGTGACCCTGGCGCGCTATCTGCTCCGGTTTTTCGACCGCGCGAATGCCGGTGCTGCCCGTTTGACCTACGACGCCCACGTGAGACCCCAACTGGTGCGCTCGTTGTCCCGGTTCGCCGACAACGAACTCGGTCGGCGTGCGCTTGCTCACGGTATCGTCCGCTACGCGAAACGGGACGCCGAACGAGCGCTCGGGGTGTGGCAACAGGCCCGGGAAAGCTACGGCTTCGAACCGGACCAACGTCGGTTCATCCAGAGCCAGATGATGGCCGAGGCCGCCAACGCCGGCCTGGTACCGGACGACGGTCCGATCGGCTATTCGCCGGCCTTGCTCGAACGGGTTGCGGAGGGTCTGATCCGCCATGGCAAGTGGCCGGAAGCGATCCTGTGGATCACCGCGTTGCCAGCGGAAATGGCATCCCAGGGCCGGTGGCGGTATTGGCTTGGACGGGCCCTCATCGACAGCGGCGAGGGCGAAGACGCAGGTCGCGACCACTTGGCCGAGATCGCCAGTTGGCGAACCTTCTACGGATTGCTCGCGGCCCAGGATCTTGGCCGCGACCCGAAGTTCCTGCCTCGCCCCGCCTCCAACGATCACCTCGCCCAACGCGAGTTGATGACGGTCCCGGCCGTGCGACGCATGGTGGAGTTATTCGCCGTGGGCGACACGGCCAATGCGGTGCGGGAGTGGCAATACGCCCTGCAGACGCTGGCGGAGGACCGCCACCAACACCTGGTCGAATTGACCTTGGCCATGGGGTGGATCGACCAGGCCATCGCGGGTGCCTGGGAAGCGGAACTCAAGGATCTGGTTGCGGTGCGGTTTCCCACACCCTATCTCGGCCTCTATCGGCGTAGCGCCTTCGAGGCCAATCTTCCCACCGGTTTGCTACTGGCCATTTCCCGCCGCGAGAGCGCCTTCAATCCCCGGGCTCGGTCACCAGCGGGGGCCCGTGGCATCATGCAACTGATGCCGGCGACGTCCCGGCTGATCGCAGACCGTATTCGCGACCCGCGACCCAACACGGAGGATCTCTACCGGCCCGACACGAATATCCGCCTGGGCGCTCATCATCTCGCCAGATTGATGGACCGCTACGGACGCAACCGGGCGCTGGTGGCGGCTGCCTACAACGCCGGAGAGGGTCGTGTCGAGAGCTGGCGTGAGAATGCCAGCGGCTTGCCGACGCCGGTGTGGATCGAGCGCATTCCCTTCCGCGAAACCCGGGACTACGTCAAGAACGTACTCTTCTACCACTACATCTACCGCCAGAAGGCCGGCGAACCGGGCCCGGTGTTGGATGCCCACGAGCGGACCATTCCTTGATCGACATCGGCGCGAACCTCCTCGACCCGGTATTCGACGCCGACCGCCAGGAAGTGCTTCGCCGCGCCGGCGCGGCGGGAATCGACGCCATCGTACTCACCGGCACGAGCATCGCATCAAGTCGGGCAGCCGTGGGCTTCGCAAGCCGGCGGCGCGTCGGCCGCAGGGAGTCCGCGGGCGAATCGTCCCATGACCCGTCTCCGCGTCTCTTCGCAACCGCCGGCGTGCACCCCCACGACGCAAAGGCGGTCGAGGCGGGTTGGGACCACGAAATCGCCGAGCTAGCGGACCGGGCGGAAGTCGTCGCGATCGGGGAGACCGGGCTCGACTACCACCGCGACTTTTCACCTCGGGACGTACAACAGGGCGTGTTCCGGCGGCAGGTCGAACTGGCTGTGCGCTTGAAGATGCCTTTGTTCGTGCACGACCGCGACTCCCAGGGCGCTACCCGCACCATTCTCTCCGACTATCGCGACGAACTGGCGGCTTGCGTGATCCATTGCTTTACCGGCACGGCGGCCGACTTGGACGGCTATATCGATGATGGCTACTACATCGGAATCACCGGATGGATCTGCGATGAGCGACGGGGACGCCAACTCATGGACATGGTGCGGCGGATCCCCGGCGACCGATTGATGATAGAAACCGACGCACCCTACCTGCTGCCGCGAAACATGGTTCCGCGGCCACGTTCGCGGCGCAACGAACCCGCCTTCCTGACCTGGGTCGCGCAACGCGTTGCCCGATGTCGCGACGAAGACCTCTTTTCGGTCGAACGACAAACGCGCGTCAACGCCATGCGGTTCTTCGGCTTGCCATGACCACACGTTCGTTTCACGGCGCCCAATGCACGGTAAACTCGCCGGCTTAAGATACCCAACTGGTCGAACGCGAGTGCTCGAGATGCCCGGGCCGATCCGACTCGTAATCCGTCTCATCGTTCTCGCCGCAGCGTCGTCGGCGGTCGCCTACGGTCTATTGGCGTGGCAACACCAGGGCTTCACGTTGGTCGGCGTTTGGCTCGTGGACAACGACTGGCGCCTTCATCCCGTGCATTTCCTGGTGGTCGGAATCGGCCTGATCCCACCCACCATGTGGGACATATTCGCGATGGAGAGTCATGCCGCGAAGCGCCCGTTGGGCGAAGATCGATCCGGAACCGCCGACGATGGGTGACCACCCGGACGGGGAACCTTCGTCGCGGTTCGGGACCGGGTTCGGTCCGGCACACCCCTCCCCCGCCGCAAGTTCTGCGTCAACGTCAGCGTCCGCAGCCCGCCTTGAGAGTCCTAGGACCTACTTGCGAAGGGTTCGGTCATCAGACCGAAACGAGTTGCTGGCATTGACACGCGACAGTCGCGAACTGCACTACCCGTGGATCTCGCCACCGCTCACGTCGCATATGTTCAAGGTCTACTACCGGCGTACGCAGCGTGACGACCACGAAGGCTTCGTCATCTGTCTGAACGACACCGACGAGATGGTCGGCGTCATCAACGTCAACAACGTTGTCAAGGGAGCGTTCCGTTCCGCGTCGGTGGGCTACTACGCGTCCTTAGCGCATGCGGGCAGGGGTTATATGCGCGAGGGGCTTATGCACGTCAAGGAGCACGCGTTCAAGGAACTCGGACTACACCGAATCGAGGCCAACATACAGCCGGACAACACCGCGTCGATTCGACTGGTTAGAAGCTGTGGCTTCCAACGCGAAGGGTTTTCGCCGCAGTTCCTCTACATCAACGGCGCATGGCGCGACCACGAGCGTTGGACGGCTGTGGACCCTCGGCCGGGGCTGACATGAAGCCGAATCGATGTGGGAGTTGGCGGTCTCCCATCGATGCTCAACTCGTCACCCGGGGCTCCAAGGGCTACGGCGAACTCCGTGCCAGGGGCGATGCCCTGTTCTGGACCGAGTCCCGCCCCGAGGAAGCCGGACGTTCCACCCTGGTCAAGCGTGTTGCGCACTCCATTCGCGAATTGACGCCGTTCCCCTTCAATCCGCGCAGCAGGGTCCACGAATACGGCGGCGGTTCGTATTGCGTTGCCGACGATCATGTCTATTTCGTGAACTTCGCGGACCAGAACGTCTACGAGGTGCCGGCGTCGGTGGATCCGGGTCGCGAGACGCCTCGACGGGTCACGCCGGGCGATGCCACCGAGCGGTTCGCCGATCTGGCCTGGGATGGTCGCGCACTGCTGGCGGTTCGCGAACGACACGACGAGGACCGCCCGGAACCCGTCAACGACCTGGTGCGCATCGCCATCAGCGACGGGAGCGTCGCCACCCTCCACGCGGGTCATGACTTTTACGCGGCGCCGCGTCCATCGGGCGACGGTCGCATCGCGTTTCTCGCATGGGACCATCCGAATATGCCCTTCGACGGGTGCCAGCTGTTGGTCGCCGAGGACGACGGCAACGGATTGCTGAACCCCACCATTGCAGCCGGCGGGGCGAACGAATCCATCGTGCAACCGGAATGGAATGGCCAGCGGTTGCTGTTCGCGTCGGATGTCGACGGCTACTGGAACCTCTACGCCTACGATGGGTCCGGCGTCTACGCCGTGCTCCCCGACGCCGCGGAGTACGCCGGTCCGGCTTGGTATTTTGCGAGCACCTACTACGTGCCGGTCGGCGCGAATCATCTGGTCGCCCGACGCGTGGAGGATGGCAAGCCCTCGTTGGTGCTGGTCGATCTCGAGCAGGGCCTGGCCAGTCCCCTCGACGACGAAAGCTCGTCCTACCTCGACATCGTCCGTACCCCGAGAGGTATTGCCTACATCGCGGGGTTCGCCGAGGGGCCGAAGCAGATCGTCGAGTTGCGGCTGGACTCCCGTTCGCGCGCCGCCATTGCACAGCCCGACGCCCCGCCGGTGGCACCCGGCTCCATCGCCGTCCCCGAGGCGCTGACGTTTCCCGCCAAGGCAGGCGACTCCCACGCGTTCTTCTATCCGCCCACGAGTCGCGACCACCACGTTCCGGCCGGGGAATTGCCGCCGTTGCTTGTCACCACGCATGGCGGTCCAACAGGCAATGCCTGGTCTGATCTCGACTGGCGCGTCCAGTACTACACGTCCCGTGGCTGGGCAGTCGCCGACGTCAACTACGGCGGCAGCACCGGCTTCGGGCGCGCATACCGGGAACGCCTGGACGGCGCGTGGGGCGTGACCGATGTCGACGACTGCGTCGCCTGCGTGCACCATCTCGTCGCCCGGGGCCTGGTCGACCCGGCGCGGGTCGCCATCAAGGGCGGCAGTGCCGGCGGCTACACCACGCTGGCAGCGCTCGCCTTCACCAACGTCTTTCGGGCGGGTGCCAGCCACTATGGCGTGGGCGACCTCAGGGCGCTGGCTGCCGATACGCACAAGTTCGAATCACGCTACCTCGACACCTTGCTCGGCAGTTCCGAAGCGCTCGACGAGCGTTCGCCCATCAACCACGTCGACAAGCTGAACTGCCCGGTCATCTTCTTCCAGGGGGCGGAGGATCGGGTCGTTCCGCCAAACCAGGCCGAGTCGATGCGCGATGCACTGGCCGCCAAAGGCATTCCGGTCGCCTACGTGCTATTCGAGGGCGAGGGACATGGATTTCGCCGCGCCGAGAACGTGCGACGGGCAATCGAAGCCGAGTACGCGTTCTTCGCGAGGGTGTTCGGGTTCGAACCCGCCGACGACCTCCCCGTTGTCGACATCGACAATCTTCCCGGTTCGGGATAGGTGTGGCGACGGCGCTACGCATAGCAGTTCTTGCGGGCGGCAACTCAGCCGAAGCGGAGGTGTCGCGCTCCTCGGCGGGCGGCATCGCTGCGGGGCTCAGGACCTGGGGCCACGAGGTCGACGTCATCGAGTTGGATCGCGAGGTGGTCAGCGCCCTACGCGCGTTCGCGCCGGACGTCGTGTTCCCCGTGCTGCACGGCCCTCCCGGGGAGGACGGCACCGTACAGGGCCTACTGGCCATGCTCGGGCTGCCGTTCGTGGGCAGCGGCGTGCAGGGCTCGGCAGCGGCCATGGACAAATACCTCGCGAAAGCGCTGTTTCGTGCCGAGGGCTTGCCCGTCGCGGAGGACGTATTGATCGCACCCGGCGTAGCGGCCGAGGAGGCCGCACGCGTCGTGCTCGAGAAACTCGGCGACCACGTGGTGATCAAGCCGCGTCGCCAAGGGTCGGCGCTGGGCGTCACGCTCCTGCCGGATGGCGGCGACCTCGTCGCGCCGCTTCGCGACGCTCTGGAGTTCGGGGCCGGCGCATTGGTCGAGCGGTTCGAAACGGGTCGCGAAGCCACCGTCGCCGTCCTCGACGAACATGGGCGGGAGGCGGTCGCTCTCCCCGTCATCGAGATCACCGTAGCGAGCGGCGAGTGGTATGACTACGACAACCGATACACGCCGGGCAGGAGCCAGCACATCGTGCCCGCCGAGTTTCCGACCGCATGCCTCGCGCAGCTTGCGGACGCCGCGCTGCGGGCACACCGTTGTCTCGGGTTGCGCGACCTGTCCCGGGCGGATTTCGTGGTAGACGACAGCGGGTTCTACCTGCTGGAAGTCAATTCCCTGCCGGGTATGACCGCCACCAGTCTCTATCCCGACGCCTGCCGCGCCGTTGGCATCGACTTCGCCGAACTCGCCGAACGCCTCGTGCTGAGCGCTCTTCGCAGAGGCGCCGAACGCACGGAACGGTGACGACGCGGAAGCGGTCACGTCATATACTGCCCGGTTTTCGTCGGAGAAGAACGAATGTCAGACGCGAAGTACACGGTCGTCGTGCAGGTGCCGGCCGGCATGTCCCAGCACCGCATCGATGCCGCCTTTGCCATCGAGCGGGAAGCGCTCGATCCCATCGGGGCGCAAATCGTCGGGGTGTCGGCCAAGACCGAGGAAGAGTTCATCGCGGCGGCGAAGAACGCCGACGCGTTGATCGCCCGGGGTCGCCGCATCACCCGCGACATCATCGCGGGACTCGACAACTGTGTCGTCATCGGCCTCGGCAGCGTCGGCGCGGACACGGTGGATGTCGGCGCCGCGACGGATCACGGCATCGTCGTCACCAATGTCCCGGACGTGTTCATCGACGAAGTGGCCGACCACACCATGATGTTGTTCCTGGCCGCCTACCGCCGGGTTCTCCTCATGCACAAGATGACGGTGGAGGGCCGTTGGGGCGAAGGCCGTCCGTACCACAACGACATTCCCCGGCTGTGGGGGCTTGCGATCGGCCTGATCTCGTTCGGCAACGTCGCCAAGGCCGTCGCCCGACGCTGCCACGCCTTCGGCCTGCGGGTGCTGGCGTACGATCCCTTCGTGAACGAACTCGCGATGACCAGCGCCAACGTCGAGCCCGTGACGAGCCTCGACGAACTGCTCGAACGATCGGATTTCGTGTCGATGCACGCGCCGCTCAACGCCGAGACGCATCACATGCTGTCCGATCCGCACTTCGCGCGCATGAGGAAGTCGGCACTGTTCATCAACAACGGCCGCGGCCCGACCGTGGACGAGGCCGCGCTGATCCGGGCGCTTGAGAACGGCGAGATCGCTGGAGCGGCGCTCGACGTGTTCGAGCAGGAACCGGTGTCCACGGACAATCCGCTGCTCGGCATGGACAACGTGATCTGCACGCCGCACATGGCCTCCGCCAGCGCCCGCATGGGTCCGGAGTCCCGCCGCCGTCTCGGTCGAGAAGTCGCGATGTGCCTGACGGGGAGGTGGCCCCGGAGCGCCGTCAATCCCGCCGTGCTGCCGAACACGAGCTTGAGGCGGTGGCAGCCTCTCTAGCGAACGGGCACGAGACGGCCGAGAGTAGTCCCGATGCCTTGCGCGGCAACGCCTCGATCCTCGCAGCACTCGAGGCCTTTGGGTTGGCGCTTGGCCTCATCGTCGTTGCGATAGCGATCATGGGCGAATCCACCTTCCATCAGCTTGCCGTGGTGATCTCGTTCGTGGTGACGTTTTTCTTGGCAAAAGCGTTGTTCGAACGGCTCGGTAACGTGTCTAACGTCGGCGGCGGCACCTTCCCTAAGCTTGTCAACTTTGCCGCGACGTCGGGTATCGGGATTGCGATGTTGTTTGGCTTGGATTGGATCATGGAGTACGTGGGACGCATCGGAGTCGGCGTTGCCATGGTGTTGGGCATCCTCGCCTCGTATCTGGCGGTGGCGTGGCAGCAGCGTTGGCACGAACGCCGTGTGTACCGGGAGATCCTCTCATCGCCTTCGCAAGACGAGCGCCCGTAGCGCCCAGTGCCGACCCGGTTACCGCGTCGCGGACGCGCAAGGAACAGTGGACCGAAGGGGACGGGCTTGTCCCGTCCCGCCAGCCCACGGACGCATTTGACGCGGGCGACCACGAGGGTCGCCCCTACGCGGCCTGCATCCTTGTCAGCGGTCGGATCCAGATGTTGCGGAAACGAACGCGGTCGCCGTGATCCTGCAGCGTTAGCGGGCCTGCGGGACCGTGCGGGTTGTCGTAGCTGGCCAGTTGCCGATGCTGCGTCGGTCCCTGCATCTCCTGGCGGTGGTGCGCTAGCAGGCCATTGTGGAGGACCGTCATGTACGCCGGTGTCGCTAATTTACCGTCCCGGTAGACAGGTGACTCGAAGACGATGTCGTAGACGTGCCATTGACCCGGCGGGACGCAGGCATTGACCAGCGGCGGATGTTGGCCGTAGATCGACGCCGTCAGGCCGTCCGCGTAGGTGGGATTGTCGTAGCCGTCCAACACCTGGACCTCGTAGAGACCGAGCAGGAATACCCCGCTGTTGCCCCGACCCTGGCTATCCGCGTAGATCGTCGTCGGTGCACTCCACTCGATGTGCAGTTGGCAACTGCCGAACGACTCCCGGGTATGGATGTCGCCCGTTCTCGGCTCCACCTCCATGGCATTGGTGTCAACTAGGTTCCACCTCGGCGCACCGCCGTCCCGGCCTGCCCAGGCGTCGAATCCCGACCCGTCGAACAGGACCATCGCGTCCGACGGTGCGTCGCCCGGGCGCTCCTGGGTCGAAAACGACGGCGGACGCACCACCGGCGGTGCCGGTCGGGCGATGTCGTGCACGCGCCACCTAGACTCGGGGAGTACCGGCGTGTCCGTATAGCCCTTGGGTAGCTCCCGAATCTTGTCTGGCACCGGTTCTCGTACTCCTAGAGGCTGTAGCCGCGTTCGTTGTGCGAGACGAGGTCGAGTCCCTCGGTCTCCTCCTCCTCCGAGACGCGGTTGCCAACAACGGCATCGGTGATCTTCAGGATGATGAACGTGCCGATCGCCGTGTAGCCAAGGGTCACGAGCACGCCGAGCGCCTGAACACCCAACTGGGTCGGGATCGCTATCGCCTCCTGGCCGCTGAAGACACCTAGCGCCGAGCTGGCGAACACGCCCGTCAGTATTGTCCCCAGGGCACCGCCCACGGCGTGCACCGGAAACACGTCCAGGGAGTCGTCGATCTTCAAGATCTGTTTCATGAAGTTGGTGGCGAAGAAGCACACCGTGCCTGCGGCGATTCCGATTACCAAGGCGCCGGCGGGCCCCACGAAACCGGAGGCCGGCGTGATGGTGCCGAGGCCCGCAACCATCCCCGTCACCGCACCCAGCGCACTCGGCTTACCGTAGCGGATCCACTCGATCATGAGCCAAGTGAACGCGCCGGCCGCCGCGGAAATGTGGGTGACCGTCAAGGCCATGGCCGCGTCGCCGTTGGCGGCCAGCGCGCTGCCGCCGTTGAAGCCGAACCAACCGACCCAGAGCATGGCGGCGCCCGCGACCGTGAGAGTCATGTTGTGCGGGGGCTGCACGTTGTCCGGGAAACCGCGTCGAGAGCCGAGCACGACGGCGGCAACCAGGGCGGCGGTGCCGGCAGTGATATGCACCACCGTGCCGCCCGCGAAGTCCATGACCCCAACGCCGAACCACTCGCCGAACCAGCCATCCGAACTGAGCATGCCGCCGCCCCAGACCCAATGGGCGATGGGTGCGTAGACGACGAGCGACCAGAGCGCCGTGAACAACAGCACGGCGGAGAACCGCATGCGCTCCGCGAAGCCGCCGACGATCAGCGCCGGGGTGATGATCGCGAAGGTGAGCTGGAAGGCGGCGAAGATCGACTCTGGAATCGTGCCGCTCATGGAGTCTTCGCCGACGCCGCTGAACAGGAACTTCCCCACCCCGCCGATAATGTTGCCGCCGCCACCAAACGCTAGGCTGTAGCCGATGATCACCCAGAGGATCGTCACCAGGCAGGTGATGGTGAAACACTGCATGAGCACGGAGAGCACGCTGTTCGAGCGCACGAGGCCCCCGTAGAACAACGACAAACCCGGAATGGTCATGAACAGCACGAGCGCCGTGGACGTCAGAATCCACGCGCTGTCGCCGCTGTCCAGGGTATCGCCATAGGCGACCGCGCCGCCAAGTACCAGCACGACGGCGATCAGCCGTTGAATAAGCGTTCTCATACGAATTTCCCTCCCCGAGATCGTTGCTGCGGATTTCCCCAGCGACGAGTCTGCCTTCGCTCCCCTTGACCGCCCCAAATTACACAAGACGGCGGCTATGATCCACCCGCGAGACGTCCCACCAGCGCCGGACCTTCGAAAACCAGCGCCGAATACACCTGGACGAGGTTCGCCCCCGCGTCGAACATCGCCGCCGAGTCCGCCGCGCTGGCAACTCCGCCGACACCGATGATCGCCGGCCCTTCGCCAACGGCGTCGCGGGTCCGGCGGACGGTTTCCAGCGCCAGCGCGAACAATGGTCGCCCCGACAGCCCGCCCGCCTCCGCCGCCCGTTTCGAGCGGAGCGATGCCGGCCTCGACAAGGTGGTATTGGTGGCCACGATGCCATCGGCCCCCGCCTCTAGGGCGCTGACAACTGTTGCCTCGAGGTCGCCGGGCGCGAGATCGGGCGCGATCTTGACGAACAACGGCGGTATCGGTGTCTTGTCGGGGCATTCGGCCGCGAGACGTCGGCGTTCGGCGACCAACTCGCCCACCAGAGAGCGAGCGACGTTCGCCGACTGGAGATCCCGAAGCCCGGGCGTGTTGGGCGACGAGAGGTTGACGACCACGTAGTCGGCGACGTCGTAGATCTCCCGGAGGCAGACACGGTAGTCGGCCACGGCCTCGTCCACGGGCGTGTCGCGGTTCTTGCCGATATTGACCCCCACGGGAACGTGAACGCAGTCCCGAAGCCGCCGTAGGTTCTTGGCCACTGCGACGGCACCGGCACTGTTGAAACCCATGCGATTGATGAGGGCGGCGTCCTCTCTTAGGCGAAATAGCCGCGGTTTCGGGTTGCCGGGCTGCGGACGAGGCGTAACCGTGCCGACTTCGAGGAAACCGAAGCCGAGCTTCGCCAACCCCGCCGTCGCCGTCGCGTCCTTGTCGAGTCCCGCTGCCAAGCCGATGGGGTTGGGAAACTTCAAGCCCAGCAACTCGATGCCGGATCCCGGTGACCGCCCCGACGCAGGCAGTGCGCCGTACCTCCTCAACGCCGCAAGCGCAAGTTTGTGCGCGAACTCGGGCGGCAGGGTGAACAACAATGGGCGAAGCGCTGTGTACATGCCCTGTATCGAAGCTGGTCAGGTGGGTGTGGGATCGCGCGCGGGCTCCACACGCCGCCGGGCGTTGAGTTCGCGCAGGATCTCGGCATGCCGTGCCCGGGTCAGGTCGTAGTGCAGGTAGCACCACACGGAAATCACCGAGAACCCGGCCACGACCGGCCCGTAGAGCAGTCCGAGATGGACGATGGTCTCGGCCGGCACGTCGGCGGCTGTTTGGATTCCGATGCCGCGTGGCCAGGCGATGATGTCGAGTCCGATGCCGCCGATGAAATTTCCGAAACCGGATGTCGCCTTGTGCGAGAACGCGATAGCACCGAAGAATATCCCCTCCTGGCGGGCACCCGTCTGGTGGTCGTGCTCGTCGGCAACGTCCGCCATCATGGATCCGAACGCGATGAACGCCTGCTGGAGGATCACCCCTTGAACAAACCGAAACGCCACCAGGGTGTAGACGAGCAAGAGGGTATTGTTGTCCGGGAACACCTCCAGTAGTCGCAGCACGACCGGAATCACCTGGCAAACGGCCCATACGATCGTCCCCAACAGGACGCCGAACCGCTTGTCCGTGTGGCGCAGGAGCGGCGCAGTCAGGAAAACTCCGATCAGGAGCCCTGTGATACTGGCCGCCTGCAGCCCCAGCATCTCCTCACTGGTCAAGTCCCAGAAGTACTGGAACATGTAGAGGTCGAGCGCGCTGTTGACGCCCGCCATGATGAAAACGATCAGCACACCGAAGAAAAGCCATCGGAACGACCGATTTCTAAACGCCTCGCCCAAATCGAGGACCATCTGCGTGAGCGGGTTGCGTTGCGGCCTCAGCGCTGGTTCCGAGAGGAAGGGAATCTCCTTCTGGGTTCCGTAGGCGGAGTACCAGATGGTCACGACCATCAGGACCGCCAATGTCAGTGCATAGGGCATGTAGGCGTCGATAGCGAGGCGACCGCCGCGTTCGTCCGCAAAGAACCAGCCGAGTCCGATACCCCACGCCGCAGCCGCGCCTCCAGCGGCGAAGAACTGCCGATACGCGACGACCCGGGTACGCTCGCTAAAGTCTCCGTCATCTCCGCGCCAAGCGCGAGGTGTGGCACGTGGTAGAGGGTCATCGCCACCCGCGTGAGGATGGCGAACGCCACAAGCCAGGCGAACAGACCCCATTCCCCCAAGCCCGACGGCGGGGCGAACAACCCGACGAACGCCATGCCCAGCGGTACCGCCGAGGCGTACATGAACGGGTGTCGGCGTCCGAGCCTCGACTTGTGGTTGTCCGACAGCGACCCGGCCAGGGGATCCGTGACGGCATCGACAACGAGGGCGATGAACAGGGCCGCCCCGGCGAGGGTGCCCGGCAGCCCGAGGACCTGGTTGTAGTAGAACAGGACGAAGGCCGCAAAGGCCGTGTTTTTCAGCCCTTCGGCAAACTGGCCGACGCCGAACGCGAGCTTGCTGGAAAAGGGAACCAGGCGGTCCTTGGATACGTCGGTCACCATGGGGCATGCGTCCCGCGTGGACAACAACCTGCCTGTCGGCCTTCCCTCACCCTTCCTCCGTCAACGGTCGTCGGGGAAGCCGACGTCGGGTTGCGAGTGGTTGGTCGGGGCGGCCGGATTTGAACCGACGACCACCACACCCCCAGTGTGATGCGCTACCAGACTGCGCTACGCCCCGGCAGTGGCCGCGGCTCTCGCGGCGACTGTCCGAATGATTCTATCACCGCGCACCGAGAGAACGACCAGCCGCGTCCTACTTGAGGAACTCGATGGCCAGGACGTATCCCGGGTCACGACCGTCGGCGGCCCGGATCGTGGCGATCAGCACCATCACGAACCAGAAAATGCCCAATGCGATCAGGATGAGCACGCCGATGACCACGAACACGAGCGCTATCGCGACGAAAACGTAGATCAGCATGCTGATCTGGAAGTTCAACGCCGCCCTGCCGTGCCGATCCACCAATGCCGACTCGGGCTTCTTGATGATCCAGACGATGAACGGGCCGAGGATCCCGCCGAAGGGGATAAACATCCCGGAAAACGCCGCCGCGTGGACCAGGATCGACCAAGTCCGTTCCTCGGAACTGGGCATGGCGTTGGGGTCGAAGTCTGCCATGGGGTCGCGCCTAGGCCGTTGACGGCTCGTAGCTTAGCGACATCACCCTCGCGACCCAAGGCCAAGGTCGATCCGTCTCGTCGAACGGCACATGGCGAGAGGACGACCCGACGTCGGCGTTTCGCGGCTACTTCAGGAAATCGATGCTTAGCAAGTATCCCGGATCCCGGCCATGGGCGACTCGAATCGTAGCGACCAGCAACATCACGAACCAGAAAATGCCCAACGCGACGAGGAGCACCCAGCCAATCGGCAAGCGGATCAACAGCACGCCAACGATGACGTAGATCAACATGCTGATCTGGAAATTCATCGCCGCCTTGCCCTGGCGATCGACTTCAGCCGACCCCGGCTTCTTGATGATCCACACGATGAACGGTCCGAGGATCGAGCCGAACGGCACAGCCACGCCGGCAAACGCCGCCGCATGGACGACAATCGACCACGTCCGTTGCTGGGATCGTGACATCGTGCTGCGGTCGCGATAGGCCATGTGGGTCGCGCTAGGCTCCCGGTTCGCTTACCGACATGGTACCCATGGCGGAATAGCTTCCGCACGCGCAGTATTGGGTCCATGGTTGTCGATCCGTGGAGTCTCGGGTGATTTCCCGACGGCGAGTATTGGGGGCATCCGCGCTCGCACCGTGGGCACTGTGGGGGAGACCGGCGGTTGCCTTCGCCGGCCATGACGAACTCGTGCGGCTACTCATCGACACGCCCAGGGAGTCCCTTCTCGACGCGCTGGCGACGCGGATTCGAGCCGGCCTAGCACCACGGCAACTCTTGGGTGCGCTGGCCGTTGCCACTTGCCGGGAGGTGAGCCCCTATCCGAACGTGGGGTTCAAATACCATGCCGTCATGATGCTGAGGTCCGTCGAGCAGTCGATGGTCGCGATGTCTGCCGAACGCGCCTGGCTGCCGCTGCTTTGGACCGCAGACTACTTCAAGGCGGCATCGGCACAACAGGATCGCATCGCCCCCTGGTCACTTCGCCCGCTACCGGAAGGACCGCTTTCGGTTGGCATGGCCGAACCGGCAGCGCTTGTTAACGCGTTGGTCTCCTGGGACGCCGAACAAGCCGATCTCGCCACCGCCACCATGGTCGCCGCAGGGCACACCCATTCGGCGCTGCAGACGCTGATGCTTCATGCCGCCCGGGACTACCGCGCCATCGGTCACAAACCCATCACCGGCGCCAATGCGCATCGACTGGTCTCGGCATTGGGCGAACCCGTGGCCGCCCCCCTCGCGCGATCGCTTGCCCTCGCCGTTCAGAACGCCGAAGGCGATGCCAGCCCGGCGCGGCATGAGCACTCCGCCGATCTCGACTGGCAAGCAAATCAGACGATGGCGGCCAAGCTGCCGCCAGATTGGCGAAGCGGTCGCGACGACATCTCGGCGGCGCGGACGCTGTTGCAGGAACTGCGCACGGCGGGCAGCGAGCAAGCCGCCGGCTCGGCCGTCGAACTGCTTACGGACAACGTCAGCCCACACACCGTGTGGGAGGCCGTGATGATGTTCGCCGGTGAACTCATGCTGCGACGCAACAACATCGTTGCCTTGCACGCGTGTACCACAGCGAACGCCATGCACTACTGCTACCTGGTGGCCGACGAAGACCGCGCCCGACGACTGCAGCTTCTGCAGGCCGTCGGGTTCATGACCCGCTTTCGGTCGACGGTGGAACGCGGCCCGAGGGCGCGGGATCGACGAATCGATTCCATCGCGCCATTGCCGGCGGAGAGCCTGGACGAGATCTTCCGAACCCTTGGCCGGCGTCGCTTCGAGGCGGTCCGGCAAGCTCTCGGATGGCTCCAGGCGGGTGGGGACGCAGCGGCACTGGGCGCCCGTGTCCGGTGGTACGCCACGCTCAAGAACCGGGGTACCCACGACATCAAGTTCACCGAGGCGATGCTTGAGAACTACCGGTGGCTACGTCTTCCCTGGCGTGACGCCCTCCTCGCCGCGAGCCTGATGTACGCGAACGGCAGCGACGATGGGGACGACGTCGTCGTGGTCCAGGCGCGGACGCTGCTAGGGGTCTAGGCCGGATTCGATAGGGATGGCCCACGTAGGGGACGGGCTTGTCCCGTCCCGCGGCTCAGTCGTCCGTATACCGGATTTCCATTCGCCGCACCCGGTAGCAAGCCAGTGCCACCGCAACGGCCGATAGGACAAGCAACGACAGCACGGCGGTCGCCGCCGTCGGCGGCTGGGCCAACCCGCCGAAGGTCTGTTCGATGGGTCCGGGCACCGGCAACAGCGCCTTCAGGTGGTGGCTGACGCTGGCAACGCGTATCCCCGATGGCAGGAGGAAGTTCAGGGCTTCCCACCCGAGCAGCCCGGCCACCGGCAGGATCGGGTTTCGGAACAGCGTGCCGAACAGCAGGAACACGGCCCCGTAGGCCGTGCAACCAAGTATCGTTGTTCCCAGATACCGGAGCATTTCGACGATCTCCGGACCACCGGTGCCGCTAACCGCGTCCGCGATTACCATGAACACCGGATAGACGAGAACCGTGACACCGCCGAAGAGGGCGTAGACCGCCAGCAACCCCGCGACGTATTTCGCCACCGTCAGCACCTCGCGACGAAGGGGTGCCAACAGGTAGAAGTGCAGACTGCGACGCAGGATCTCGCCACGGAACAGGTGGGTGAAGACGAGCGCGCAACCGAAGAACACGGTGGCGCCGAGGACAACCACCGAATAGATGTTGCCGAAGTACCTCTGCGCGGTCACCCTGGACGGCCCCGGTGCCTCGATGGCAATCAGGAAAACGACAATCACCGGCAGGCTGGCCAGGAGGCAAATGGTCACCATTCGCTTGCCCCCCAGGATTTTTCGGAGTTCGACGACGACGACCGCCAAGGCCTGCCGAGCGCGTAGTGCCCAGCTAGGCGCATCCAAAACCGAGGTCGGCATTTGCTCCATCACGAACTTCCGGCCCCGTCGACGACGAGATAGTTGTAGATGGCCTCCACCGTCTCGTCCGCAGTGCCTATCGAGTCGATCCGCCAACCCTCGGTGATCGCCAGCTTGTTGAAAGCAAGGAAGAACCGATCCGAATCTGGCGTCCGGGCAAAGAGACCCGCGCCGTCGTCGTGCAGGCGCACCTCGGTGACCTGGCTTGAGTCGAACAGGCGGGATGCAATGCCCGGTGCCTGTTCGGAGCGAATGAAGACCTGCATCGGGTATTGCGTGAGTTCGCCCTTGATGCCCGGGGCGTCGCCCTCGGCGATGACATAGCCGTTGTCGAGGAACACCACTCGGTCGGAAATCGCGTCGACCTCGTGGAGGATATGGCTCGAGATCAACACGTGCGCACCCGCCGCACCACGCTCGCGGAAGATCTCTGTGACTTCGGCCCGCGCCTGGGGATCGAGCCCGTTCAGCGGCTCGTCGAGAACCAGGACCTGCGGTGCGTGGCAGATCGCCTGGGCCAGCTTGATCCGTTGTCGCATGCCCTTGCTGTAGGCATCGACCGGCCGATCCGCCGCGGCGGTCATTCCCACCCTGTCTAAGGCCGCGTTGGCGAGTTCGTTCGCCGATTCGGACTCGAATCCATGCACTCGGAGCAGGCTGACCAGCAAACGGCGGCCCGTCATACCGAGGGGGAAGCCGTCGTACTGCGTGCAGTAGCCGATGAGTCGAAAGAAAGTCTCCGTACTGCCTGGTGCCACGCCGCGTACCGTGACCTTGCCCCGGCTGGGACGCACGAGTCCCGTGACGAGGTTCATGAGCGTCGACTTGCCGGCGCCGTTGGGCCCAACCAAACCGATGATGCCGGGCTCCAGCTCGAGGTCGACCCGGTTCACGCCCAGCACGTCACCGTAAAAACGCGACACGCCCTCGAAACGGATGGTGTCGTTCACCGCAGCCCCATCGATGGAGAAATCCCCGCCGCAACCAAAATCCCACGACAAGCGGACGAGCCCCGGTACGCCAGCTTGCACACGCTACGGATGCTCACGCGCGACCCGGATGCCGAAGATGCTTCCGTACCGTTCCCATGTCGTCCAGCCTCGGGCGGCTGCCCGGATGGACGTGGAGTCGTTAGTCCAAGATCCGCCCCGGACCGTTCGGTCGGGGCACCTGCGTCCCCCCAAGATCCTCGTCCACCTGGGGGTAGCCCGTACCCGATTGCCCGCCAGATAGATGGCGTACCAGCAACCCTGCACGAGTTCAGCTACATTGCCGTTCATGTCGTGGATGCCCCATGGATTCGCCGGGAACGAGCCCACGGGCGCCGTCGTCTCGCCGCCCCACCGACTTCCACAGCCTTCGCAATTGGCGTTTCCCTCGCCCGCCTCGTTCCCCCACGAATACGCGGTCCGAGTTCCCGCGCGGGCAACATACTCCCACTCCGGCTCGCTGGGCAGCCGATAGCGCTCGCCGGTCTGGGTCGAAAGCCACTCGGTGTAGGCTAGGACTTCCGCCACCATCACGTTGATGACGGGCCGGGCGCCGCGACCCCATCCCTCGTCGTCCGCTTCATCGGACCTGCCACTGCCTCCGGTTGCTTCGAGGTAGCGATCGTAGTCGTCGAACGTCACTTCGTACTTCGACACGGCGAACGGTGCAATGTCGATTTCGCCAAAGGGTCCCAAGCTGACGGGACACGGATACGGGTTCTCGGGATTGCACCCCATCTCGAACGACCCACCACTGACAGCGACCATCGGCGGTCCGGTGCCCCCGACGTCGAGCGTATCGCTGAACGACACCGCAGACCCCGCAGCGTGACCACTACCTGCAAACGCAACCACGAGCAGCGGAGCCGCCCATCCACAGTGCATCGCACCCCGCCACGCAGGCGTCGATTGCATCGGCGTGTTATCGACGGCGCGGTCGCTCACCGCACGATCTCGAAGGCGCGAATGCGGCGCATCAGCGCCCAGAAAGCCAGCGCCGTGGCAACTGCCAAGGTGCCCCAGGCCCATGGCAACGGCATCAACTCGGACGCCTTGGCGCCGAACAGGTCCCGTCCCACCACGTCGATGGCATCCCACAGGATGATCAGGCTGCCGTGCCAGTCGCCGCTGGTGGCTCGAAACAGGTTGCCGATGGCCGAGCCGATGACGAACAGCCCGAGGAAGCCCAGTGTCGCTGCGGGGCGCCATCGCACCCACGCGGACAACGCCAACGCGATGATCGACAGGCACGCGGTCCACACCAGGCAACTGCCGACAAGGCCAAGCGGGACGGATAGATTGTTCAGCAGCCAACCGTCTTCCGCGTAGTACGCGTTGGCGAGCACGAGCAACAGCCCGGGCAGCCACGTCACGGCGGCCGTCAGCACGAGGAGAACCAGGAGCTTGCCGAGAAAATACTGGAGCTTGGTCACGGGACGGGACAGGTACAGCGGCATCGCGTTGTCCTTCAGGTCGGGCGCCAGTAACGACGGTCCCACGACCAGGATAATCAGGAAGGCCACCCACTCGGACGGCTGCAGGATCCCGTAGTAGAGCCAGTCGTCGAGAATGTCGGAGGCGGTGATCTCCTGCCACGCGGTACCCGTGAACCCGGCGAACGTCTCCAGTCTGTAGCGAAGGTAGATCGACACCATGCACAGGCAGGACGGCAGGAAGCAGGCCACGTAGAAGATCGTGAACAGGCGGGACGAAAAGACGCCGGAGAGGTTGTACCTCGCGATCACCAGCGGTCGCGTGACCGAACGAGTCCACGGGCCGGCGTGGGTTCTGAATCCGTGGTGGCGCAGACTCATGGCGTACTCGCGGGTTCCCCGTCCACCGCATCGTCCATGGCGCGCAGAAAGATGTCCTCCAGGGAGTCGCGTTTGTGGTCGAGTTGGCGGATCTGGACCGACAACTCGGCGGCCAGCGCGTAGAGGTCGGCGATCTCGACATCTGCCGGCAACACCGCCCGCAGCCGACGGCGGTTCGGCATGCCGACCTCGCAACCCAAGGCCGCCAAGCCCTCGACGAACCGTTCTTGGTCACCTTTGACTTGGAGGAACAAGAACTTGCGGTTTGATCGTCGTTCGCTCTCTAGGTCGCATACAGACGCTATCCGGCCGTTCTTGAGGATGAGCACTTCGTCGCAGCACTCTTCAACGTCCCGCAGCAGGTGGGACGAGACCACCAGTCGGGTCTCGCCGGTGTCCCGGATCCCCCGGACCAATTGCAGCATCCGGCTCCGGGCCGGCGGATCGAGGCCATTGGTGGGTTCGTCGAGAAACAGAAGCCGGGGCCCGTGAGCGATCGCCTGGGCGAGTTTGGCCAGTTGCTTCATGCCTTGCGAATAGGTTTCAACCTTGCGGTAACGCGCTTCCCCCAAGCCGACGTGGAAGAACGCCTCGTGGGCTCGGTCGAGGGCATCGTCGCGGGGCAGGCCCGACAGTTCCCCCATCATGCGCACGAAACGCACCCCCGTCATGCCGCCGACGAAACTGTCGCGCTCGGGCATGTAGCCAATCAACTGTCGGACGGCCGCCGCATCCCGGACGACGTCCCGACCGAAAATGCGAGCTTGGCCTGCCGACGGCTTGAAGAACCCCAGGAGCGTGTTCAGCAACGTGGTCTTGCCCGCGCCGTTCGGCCCGAGCAGCCCGATGCAGCGTCCCCGAAGCGTCGCATTCAGGTCGTTGAGAACGCGCCGGCCACCTAGATCAACGCTCAGGCCCCGAAACTCGGCCCAGTCATCCCGAGCGGGGACGGTCCGGGAACTATCTGGCTTCGGCACCGTTGCAGACAAGGACCCGGCAGCGTCGGTCAAGTGCCGTCCCCCTGCTCGCCATCCGGATCGACGGAGATGTCGACATCCCATCGAATCGCGGAGTCGGATGCGTCCACACCGAGCGCCGGGAGCAGCGGCAAGCCGTAGAACGGCGCGATTTCGGAGCCGTTGAGTACGAGGCGGATACGATCCGGCTCGTTGTACACCCCGAACATCGCAGCGCCGGCAAGAATCTCTCGCAGTCCGTTCAGAAGCTGATTCCGGGGACCGTCCGACCCGCGCGTCGCGACATCCAGCAACGGCAGCAAGAGCGAATCATCCAGCCGCGCATAGGTAACAGCCGAGAAGTCCAGGTAGCTGTCGAGCGGCAGCAACTTCTGGAATCTGCCGCCGTCCAGCAGCGTCACGCCGGACTCATAGGTTCCTCGGGCACGATCCAGCACCGTTCGATTGCCCGCCAGCACCAGGTAGCCGTCGATGAAGGCGTAGTACACCGCGATGCCGCCCGCGGACAGCCGGTAGACCGGCTCGGACGGCGCGGTTCCTTCCACGACCTCCAAGCCCAACTCGTCGTCGCCGACCGCCAACTGCAAAAGACCAGCCGACGTCTCGACCATCGTCTGCAATCTGGCCTGATCGTAGACTTCCACGACTGCCTTCCAGGACGGCTGGGGGAGCAGCGGCCCGTCCAGGGCGACGGCGATCTCCCCACCGACTATGTCGGCAAGACCCTCGACGAACTCCGATGCGGCCGGCTGATCCGCGTAGGCGGGCCGCAGATCCGCAAGCCAGGCGTCAACGACGGCCTTCAGCTTCTTCGAGTCGGGCAGGACGAGCGCGCCCGCAAGCGTCGCGTCGGGCGAGAAGAACTTCAGCGCTCCCATCGGTCCCGGCTGGTCGAGCAGCGGAACCCGGTCGGGATTGTCGGTGTCGAAGCGTACTTCCAAAGCCGCCAAGGCCAGTTCCTCGTCCAGGCGATGTTCCGCGATCGCCGTTTGCGCTCCCCTGAAGTCGAGCAGGGGATTCGCGAACTCGTCAAGTCCGAGCCTGGTCAAGTCGGCGCCGGCCACGTATTCGGCACCGCGTTCGTACACCTCGGCAAGACGAGCATAAAGCGCGCCTTCCCGGAAGCGATTCGGCGCCCCCTGGAGCGTCGCCCGGAGCTCGACGAAGGTCGCGGGCGATGCAGTTGCGGCGAAAAGCCCCCCCGTCAACCAGATGGCGAGCCGCCCTTCCTGCGCCTCCTCGGGTGCGTCGACAATCTCGACCCCGATGTCTTCGCTGCCGACCGTCTGCCCGACTTCGCGCAGTTTGTCCGCGATCACAGCGTGCAGGCCCTCCCGTGCCTCGGCGAGCAGCAGTAGAACTGGACTGTCCGAGTCCTCCCAATGCAGTGCCAAGACGGTTTCCGGGCCGAGGTGCTCTCCTAGTTCGCCAAGCCAGCCAACCATCTCCTTGACCATCGCAGTCGACTCGTGGGGTGGAAACTGGCTAGCCCGCAACCGGTCATGGAACGCTTCCACCGCGTCGTAGGCTTCGGCAATCGTGGCGGGTGCGTTGGGCACGGCAACATAGACCGACGTCTGCGCGGGAACCAGGTCCAACAAGCGCGTCGAGTGCCGACTGTCCACCGTTAGCGCGGCCTCGATGTCGCGCTGAAGGTCTGCGTAGGCCTGCAGTATTTCGACGTAGCGTTCGGCCTCTCGACTCCAGCCGACCGTCTCCTCCAGCGCCGTGGCGGTGGTCTTGCGCGTACCGTACTGGTCGCCCGCCTGGAGACTGGTCGTCTTGCCGCCGTGGCTCACTTCGACTTCGCCCTCGATCACGGCCACCCGGGAACCCTTGGTGCCGTGGCTGACGCCTAGCGTGGTTCCGACGACCTCGACGACGAGATCGTCCGTTGCGATATCGAAAGTCCCATCGCCCTGCGGCGTCACCTGGACGATGACGTCGCCGTGGTCGATACGTAGCCGGCTCCCACCACGTCCGCCGGTCAACAGCAGCAGAGAGCGGGGGGCGACCTCCACTCTCGAGCCGTCCTCGAACTGAAGCAGGGCGGTGCCGTTTTGCTTGGTCGCCAACCGTTGGCCATCCTCGATCCAGTCATCCTGGACCAGAGGCACCCATTGGCCTCCGACTTGCCGCAAGGACATTCCCTCGACGGTATCGACGCGTGCCAGGCGCATCGCCGGTTCATCCAGGATGGGCAGGATCAGCACGGCGCCAACCGCGACGGCAACCCCCGCGGCGATGGCATAGAACCACCGCCGATCTTTTCGCGCAGAACCCCGTTCTGGGCGCGGGTCCGCCGCAGATTGAACAATGGGCGTGGCCTGGTTGCCGCCGCCTTCCCCTCTTGCGGCCGCCAAGGCCCGCCGCAGCGGGATCGACGTGCGGACCTCGTCTTCGAACAACAGCCTTTGGGCGTCGTTGAGCCTCCCCACCAGGTACGCCGGAATCAAGCTCCCGTAGTCGGTCAGATTCCCGGCGGGACCCGCCGGCAGGCCCAATGACCGTCGCACGCGCGCCGCTGCCCCTTGTTCGCTTCCACCCGGCGGCACTTCCTCGCAAACCGCGGCGAGCGCCTGGTCAAGGAGTTCGTCCCGGCTCGTGTCGTCCGCGTCGAGGACCGGTTTGGACTTCGTCATTTGGTCCGTCTCGTTCATGGTCCCACCTCTTGGAGTTCGGCTTTCAATCGTCGTCGAGCCCGGTGCAGCGTGACGGCAATCGACGACGAGGAGGTTCCGAGCATGGTGGCGATCTCCGCGTTGCCGTATCCCTCGAAGAAACGGAGCGCGACAATCGACGCGGCCCGGGGAGACAACCGCGATAGGGCGGCGCGAAGCCGACGGCGTAGCTCTCGAGTTTCCAGTTCCGCGTCCGCAGCCGCCGTTTCCTGGGGCGGTTCGGCCTCCGGCTCGATCGCCGCCTTGCGTTTCCGAGTGCGCAACACATCCACGGCGGCGTTTACAGCCGCCCGGCACAGGTAGCTCTTGGGATCGTTGCCCAAGTCGACGCCGGCGTTGGTCTCGCGCTTCATCATGTTCAGGAAAACCGTCTGCAGGACATCCTCGGCATCGTCAATGCTGCCGGTAACGCGGAAGGCGGCGCGGAAGATGCGCTGGTGATGCTCCTCGAACGCAGCGGCCAGCGCCTGCGAAGGGCCGCCGTTGAACACCTGCTCGGTTGGTTGCATCGCTACTCGCCGTCGATTGTCACCAGTCTCGGCTACCAACCAAGACGGCTGGAGGCTTCATCCATTAACGATAGGCACCCGCGCCGCGAAGGTGCGAAGACCGTGAAGCCCGACCGCTCGGGCCGGGCATTCGCGGGTTTGGTAGGCGCGATTGGAGTCGAACCAACGACCTCTACCATGTCAAGGTAGCGCTCTAACCAACTGAGCTACGCGCCTGCTGCTCGCCCTCGGGCGAATTTGCAGAATGCTCCGCATCCTCTGCGCCAACGGCTGACGACGTCGGCGTTTGCGGATTGTAGACCAGAAACACCGCGGCGATGCGTCACGTCGTGCGGGCGACCACAAGGGTGCCCCTACGAGATTCGTTTCATGGGCGGACCTGCGTACGGCGCATCAATCGGCGTGCTCCCGCGTCGAAGGCGGCGCGACGATGCATGACGCTGCGGTTGTCCCACATCAACAGATCACCCACTTGCCACTGTTGCGTCCAGACCGCGTCCGGGAGTGCGACGTAGTGCCACACTTCGTCTAGGAAGGCTTCGCTCTCGCGGAGCGACAGGCCTTCCACGTAAGCATCCTGGCGGCGACCCAGGAACAGGGCTTCGGTGCCGTTCTCCGGGTGTGACCGGACCATGGGATGTACCGCACCGGGTGCCTCGAGGGGGCTCGGAGCATGTCGATGGCCGCGCCGCAATTTGCCTACGCTGTCGTGCGCCACGTCGTGCTTCAGCCGAACCTTGCGCACCCGGTCCCGCAGGCTCGGCGGCAGGGCCAGAAAGGCCGCGATCATGTTGCAGAAGTGAGTGTCCCCGCCCTCCTCGGGGGCTTCCACGGCGTAGAGAACGCTGGCCGTGGGCGGGTCCTCGATGTACGACATATCGGTGTGCCATGCGGCTTCGGCGTTGCCAAGACCGCCGACCGGACGGCCGTTCTCGACGATGTTCGAGATGGTCGTGACAAATGGATTGGGGAGCTTGTCGCGCTCGGCGTCGGGGATCCTGCCCATCGGCGCGTATTCCAATGGTCCGAACCGCCTGCTGAATGCCTGCAGCTGGGCGTCGTCGAGGCGCTGGCCCCGCAGGCGCAAGATCGGGTAGCGGAGCCAAGCCGAATGCAGCGACTTGAACGTGACACCGTCCAGCTGGCTCGCGTCGACGCCCGACGCTTCGGCGGCGAAGTCGTTCGGCAATGGCGTGACCTGCAAGCTAGGCGACTCCAGGCTATGGCGTGTGAAGCATAGCGGATCAGTTCACGAGGTACGTCGCCCGCAGGTCGCGAAGTTCGTCTCGCACGGCGGCGGCTTCCTCGAATTCGAGGTTCTTGGCGTGTTCGTACATCTTCGACTCGAGTTCGTCGATCACCTTGCCAAGGGCCTTCGGGTCGGTATCAACCACCCGCGGTGCCCGTTGCGGCCCAGCCCGATCCTTGGCGTCCCGCCGACCACGACCGCGGGCGGCGCCCGGGGCCGTCCGGGCACCCTCCATGACATCCGCAACGGCTTTCTCGACGGTTTTCGGCGTAATGCCGTGCTCCCGGTTGAAGGCGATCTGCTTGTCCCGGCGCCGGTTGGTTTCGTCGATCGCCTTCTTCATCGACCCGGTCATCTCGTCGGCGTAGAGGATGGCGCGACCGTTCAGGTTTCGGGCTGCGCGGCCGATGGTCTGGATCAGCGACCGCTCGGCGCGCAGGAAGCCCTCCTTGTCGGCGTCGAGAATCGCGACCAGGGACACCTCCGGCATGTCGAGACCTTCGCGCAGGAGGTTGATGCCGACCAAGACGTCGAATTTGCCAAGACGCAGATCCCGGACGATCTCCATGCGTTCGACGGTGTCGATGTCCGAGTGCAGGTAGCGGACGCGCACGCCGTGTTCGTCCAGGTACTCGGTGAGATCTTCGGCCATGCGCTTGGTAAGCGTGGTCACCAACACCCGCTCGCCGTTGTCGACGGTGACCCCGATCTCGCCGAAGAGGTCATCCACCTGAGTCGATGCAGGACGCACATTGACCTGCGGGTCGACCAGCCCTGTCGGTCGCACGACCTGCTCGACGACACTGCCGGATCGCTCCCCTTCGTAGGGACCCGGCGTGGCGGACACGAAGATCATCTGCGGGGCCAACCCCTCCCATTCGTCGAACCGCAGCGGTCGGTTGTCGAGGGCCGACGGCAGCCGGAAACCGTACTCCACGAGGGTCTCCTTGCGCGACCGGTCGCCCTTGTACATGCCACCGAGCTGCGGGACCGTCACGTGGGACTCGTCGACGATCAGCAAGGCATCCTTCGGGAGGTAGTCGAACAACGTCGGCGGCGGCTCGCCGGGCTGTCGACCCGACAGGTAGCGCGAGTAGTTCTCGATGCCGCTGCAGTAGCCCAACTCCTTGATCATCTCGAGATCGAACCGGGTGCGCTGTTCCAAGCGCTGCGCTTCGACCAGCTTGTTGGCGTCCTTTAGGACCTCCAAGCGTACGCCCAACTCTTCGCGAATCTCGTCGAGCACCGCGAGGATGCGCTCCCTGGGTGTCACGTAGTGGGTCTTGGGGAAGACGGTGTAGCGAGGTACCCGTGCCAGGACCTCCCCGGTCAACGGATCGAACGTCGAGATGTTGTCAATCTCGTCGTCGAACAGTTCGACACGCACGGCCTCCTTCTCCGACTCCGCGGGGAAGACGTCGATGACGTCGCCGCGCACCCGGTAGGTGCCGCGCTGGAACGCCATGTCGTTGCGGGTGTACTGCAATTCGGCCAGTCGCTGGATGATGTAGCGCTGGTCGACCCGGTCGCCCCGGTCCAGATGCAGCACCATGCGCAGGTAGGACTGCGGGTCGCCGAGGCCGTAGATCGCCGAGACCGACGCCACGATGACCGTGTCCCGTCGCTCGAGCAGCGCCTTGGTGGCCGAGAGGCGCATCTGTTCGATGTGCGCGTTCACGGACGCGTCTTTCTCGATGTACGTGTCGGAGGCCGGCACGTAGGCCTCCGGCTGGTAGTAGTCGTAGTAGGAGACGAAGTACTCCACGGCATTGCGCGGAAAGAACTCCCTGAACTCGCCGTAGAGTTGCGCCGCCAGGGTCTTGTTGGGTGCAAGCACCAGGGTCGGCCGCTGGATCTCCTCGATCACGTTGGCGACCGCGAAGGTCTTGCCCGAACCGGTTACGCCGAGCAGCGTCTGGTGCGCCAGACCGGATTCGAGGCCGTCGACCAGTTCGGCGATGGCGGTGGGCTGGTCGCCCGCCGGCCGGTAGTCGGCGACGACCTGGAAGTCGGCCACAGCTTGCATGGGTCGAGTCTATCAGCGTTGCCCCGGCGCATCCGCCGGGCGCCGGGTCGGCCTCTACCGGATCGGCAACACGATGCGGAACTCGGCGCCAGGGTTGCGGTTCACCACATCGACCTCACCGCCCATGGCGGTCACCAGCTCACGCACCAAGGCAAGGCCGATACCGGTGCCCAGGGTCTCGCGGGTGAGCTCGTTCTCCGACCGGTAGAACAGCCGGAAGATCTTGCGCAGTTGGTCGCGGGGGACACCGGGTCCGTAGTCGCGGACGGCGATCACGGCGGCGCCGTCGCGGATCCGGGTGGTGATCTCGACGGTCTTCACGTCCGCGTCGCGCGCGAATTTCACCGCGTTGTCGGTCAAGTTGATGAGCACTTGGGTAAAGGCGTCCTGCTCGGCCTGCACCGTCGCGTCCTCCACGTCGACGACGAGCTCGAACCCCGCGGCGGCGATCGACGATTCGATACCGGACCGCGCATTGTCAACCAGTTCGGAGACGGCCACGGCGGTGCATTCGAGGGCTGCGGGGCGGTGCGACAGCCGGGACAGCTCCAGGACATTGGCGATCAGCCGGGAGAGGCGTTCGGACTCGTCGTAGATGGTCTCGTAGTAGAGGCGTTTCTGCGCCTCGTCCGCCCATCCGGCCCGCAGGATCTCGGCGTACATTCGGATCGACGTCAGCGGCGACTTCAACTCGTGGCTGACCGACGAGACGAAGTCCTGCTGCTGCCGACCGAGGCGAATCTGGCCGACGCCGAGCCGGTAGAGCCAGACGAAGCCGGCCACGAGGATGGCGGCGAAAGCGCCGGCCGTCCAGAGTACGACGCCGCTGCCGGTGCCCGGCGGCAGTGCGGTCAACCGGTAGATCAGCTCGATCCCATCGAGGGGTGCGGTAAGCCGGGACCGGAGCAGAACCTGTCCCGCCAAGTCCGCCTCCGGATAGCCGGCGACCGACGAACCGCCGGCGGTCGAAAGCACTTCGCCGCCGTGCACGACAGCCAGACCCGCGATCCGCGACAGGTTGGTCTGCCCGAAGGCGTCGAGGATCCCCTTATCGACGAACTCCTCCCGGGCGATCAACGCGCCTTGGATGAAACGCCGGTTTTCGCGCCACACGTTTCGGTAGAGCAGGAAGTTGTCGGCGTCCAGGCTGCGGAAGTCGAAGGGATCGACTTCGCTCCGGAACGTCGTCACGACGAGCTCGTCGAGACTTTGGTCCCGGGCACTGTCGACCGCGGCGACGTTTTGCTCGATCCGCTTGACACGTGGTGCGGCCCGGTCGTAGGCAAGCGCTGCGGCCGGATCGGTGCTCCGCGCTTGTTGCTGCGTTAGCCGGTACGAGTTCCGCTCGCCAACCTCCACGCTGCCGTCGAACAGCGTCTTGACCTCCCGATCCGCCCCGAGGCGTCGCTCAAGCTCACGAGCCCCGACGCCGAATTCCCGCGCCTGGTCGCGACCGTCGGGAACAAGCGGCGTTGTCAGGTTGCCGCCCGGGTCGACCTGGAAGTAGGCCTTGAGTCCCGGCACCGTCTCTTCCACGGGGAACTCCGACAGCGGCGACCGCCGCAGCACGGGCGTTTCCGGGTCGCCTTCCACGACCAGGAACGCGTAGTCCGTGAACGAGCGCGCTTCCTCGTCGAGGACGAAAGCCTGCATCTCGGCGTCGATACGGGCAGTGAACTCTTCGGCCAGCAGGCGCTGCTGGTGGAACGCCTGCCACCCGAGCTCGCGCCACGCGTGGGCGGTCAGCATCGCCGCCGGAACCGCGAGCGCGGCGAACAGGCCGATCAAGACCAGCAGGAATCGGCGTTCGTTGAAGCGGCCGAGGAGAAACCCTCGTTGGAACAAACGTCGGTGCCGACGCGATCGGCCCGGCTTCGCCACGTTCATGCCGGCATGTTCAACCGGTAGCCGGCGCCGCGTACCGTCGTCAGGTTGACGGGCGATTTCGGTTCGGACTCCACCTTGCGCCGGAGCTTCGCGATGTGGATGTCCACGGTCCGCGTCTCGATGTCGATTCCGCGCGCATACCCCCAGACCTTCGCAAGCAACTCCTCCCGGGGGACGGGGCGGTTGGCGTTGGCGGCGAGGTACTTCAGGACGTCCATCTCCCGGCGGGTGAACGGGATCGTCTTTGCACCGCGCCGGCCCTCGAGGTTGGCGGTATCGATATCGATCCCGTCCAGTGCGATGTTGGCCATGGACGCGGACGGCGGGTTCGTCCGCCGCAGCACCGCCGCGACGCGCAGCACCAGTTGCTGCACCGAGAACGGCTTGGCGACGTAGTCATCGGCACCGAGCCTCAAGCCCCGCACGATGTCCTCGTCGGAAACCTTGGCAGTCAGCATGATGATGGGTTGCTCGGGATCCGAGGCACGAATCGCATCGCAGACGTCGAAGCCGTTGCGGCGGGGCAGCATCACGTCCAGCAGCACCAGGTCGAACCGGCCGGTCAGCGCCAGGCGCAATCCGGACTCGCCATCCGCCGCCACCTCGACGTCGTACCCGTGGTAGACGAACACGTCCGTTAAGCCGGTGCTGATGGACGTCTCGTCCTCGACGATCAAGAGTCTCCGCCTGGTCATGGTCGT
The DNA here is from genome assembly GCA_026705345.1 of Gammaproteobacteria bacterium. GTDB lineage: Bacteria > Pseudomonadota > Gammaproteobacteria > Pseudomonadales > Azotimanducaceae > VXYL01. The sequence continues at coordinate 13,655 of JAPPAV010000050.1, read as the reverse complement.
ACCGTAGCAGGGGGCGGCGGTGAATTTGTAAAAAGTGGGCAAAAACGGGGCCGCCGGAATCCCGCCCGACGCCGTCCGCGACAGGTAAACGGCAGGTAAAGCGGACTGCCGATCATTTACGGAATCGTGCCTTATCGCCGATTCGGACACGACGGACCATTGCACCGAACGAGCCGTAGAGAGAGCGATGGCCCTAGTCAACCGAATTTCCCGGATCTTCACCGCCGACCTGCACGCGGTGCTCGATCGCATCGAGGAACCACAAGTGCTGCTCGCCCAGTCCATTCGCGAGATGGCCGACGCCGTGGCCGCGGATGAACGCCGTCTCGCAGCCGTCCAGGAACGCCGGCAGCAGTACCAGCGGGACGTGGCGGCGTCGAATGCTCGACTCGCGGAGTTCGACCGCGAGCTCGACCTCTGCCTCGGATCGGACCAGGACGACCTGGCCCGGAGCGTCATCCGCAAGAAACTCGCCGAGTCCCGGGCCGCCGCGTCCCTGACCTGTTCGGCCAGGGAAGCAGACGAAGCGACCGCCGAGCTGACGGCGGTCCTGGAGGAGCGGCGGCGGGATCTTGAGGAGATCAGGCAGCAGGCCGAGGTCGTTCGGCGCGACCGGCCGGTTCCCAGGGTCGACTACGACGCCGTCTCCGACAGCGACGTCGAGATCGCCTTGCTGGCGGAGAAAGAACGCCGGAGCACACCATGAGCCGGGCCACGTTCACCGCCGGCGTGGTGCTCGCCGTGCTGGCCGCCGTGGCCGGCGCGGCGGCGTTCGCGGTGCTGGGTCATTCCCCGGCGGCGCATCGATTGGTGGTCGCGCTGCTGGCCGGCGGCTATGTCCTCTACCTGCTGTGGGCCAGCGATGCCAAGGTCGGCCGGGTCGTTGCCGGCGTGCTGTTCTGCACCGGTTCCGCTCTGGCCTGGCTCGCCGAGGTGCCGCTCGGACTCTTTCTGTTGGCTCACCTCGGCGCCGTCTGGCTGGTCCGGTCGTGCTACTTCGCGACCTCGGTGTCGACCGCGCTGCTGGATCTTGGTCTGATCGTGCTCGGGGCCGCCGGCGCGGCGTGGGCGATCGAGCGGACGCAGAGTCCCGGACTCGCGATATGGACCTTCTTCCTGGTGCAAAGCGTGTTCGTCTGCATCCCAGCCGCCGCCCGCGACCGGCGCGCCGCCTCCGAAGACGCCTACCAGTCCGCCCGGCGGGCCGCCGTCGCCGCCGTGCGCAAGATGGGGGCCGACTGATGCGCACCAAGACCTCATTGCGCCTGGGTTTGCCGCTGTTCGTGGCTACGGGGGCGCTGATCTGGTTCTTTCCGGTACTTCGCGAAACCCCGGAAACGACCGTGCCGCAGCCCATCGCCCCCACGGCGCAACGCATGGAGGTCGTCTTCGCACTGGACACCACCGGCTCCATGGGCGGCCTCATCGCCGCGGCGAAGGAGAAGATCTTCGCCATCGCCCACGCCATGACCCAGGCGGACCCGGCGCCGGAAATCGCCATCGGCCTGGTCGCCTACCGGGACCGGGGCGACGACTACGTGACCCGGGTCACCGATCTGTCGACCGACATCGACACCGTGTACGCCACGCTGCTCGACTTCCGCGCGGCCGGCGGCGGCGACGGACCGGAGAGCGTCAACGCGGCCCTGTACGACGCCGTGCACAACATCTCCTGGAGCGAAGACCCGTCCGCCTACCGCGTCATCTTCCTGGTCGGCGACTCGCCGCCCCACATGGATTACTACAACGAGCCCCAATATCCGGAAACCGCCCGACTCGCCGCCGAGCGGGGCATCGTCATCAACGCCATCCTCTGCGGCGACAATGCACAAACCGAAAGCCGCTGGCGGGAGATCGCCGATCTCGCCCAGGGCCGCTTTTTCGCCGTCGGCCAAGAGGGCGACGCCGTCGCCATCGACACGCCCTACGACCGCCGGATCGCGGAGCTGTCCGCAGGGCTCGACGACACCCGGCTCTACTACGGCTCGGGAGACGTGCTCGCCAAGACCAACCTAAAGGTCGCCGCGGCGGAAAGGCTGAACCGCGACGCGAGCGCCGCTTCGCGGGCTCGTCGCGCCGCCTTCAACCTCACCGCGAGCGGCGCCAAGAGCCATTACGGCGACGGCGAACTGGTCAGCGACGTGGCCGACGGATCGGTAAGCCTTGCCGACATCGCAGAGCCCGAGTTGCCGGCGGTGATGCGGCCGATGGACGCCAGCGAACGCACGGCCTACCTGAAGTCCCAGACCGACGAGCGCGACCGTCTAAATCGCGAACTCCGCGAACTCCTCGCAAAACGCACCGCCTTCGTCACGGCACGGGCCAAGGCCAGCGAGGGCATCGAAGCATCGCTCGACCACGGCATCTTCCACGCCGTGCGGGAGCAGGCGGGAGCGAAAGGCTTTCGCTACACCGACACGACCCCCGCACTCTGAAGGCTGAGAGGACACCCACCAAGAGGACACCCACGACATGATGCAAACACTCCCGGACGCGCACACCATGAAGACCATTGCCGCTACGGCAGTCGTGCTTTTCCTCGCCGGCACGACGTCGAATGCGTCGGCCCTGCCCCTCGAAGGCGCAAAGGCCGTCGTCCAAACGACCGTCGAGCTGGACCGACCATTGATCATCCCAGGCGACCGCAGGCCGGTCTACGCGCTCGTTCGATTTCACGCTGCCGAGTCGCCCGCCGCCGAACGGGCCAACCGGCCGCCGCTCAACCTGGCGCTGGTTCTGGACCGGTCGGGTTCCATGGAGGCAACCGGCAAGATCGCCTATCTGAAGGAGGCTGCGAGGAAGGCGGTCGACGGCCTGACCCCGAGCGATCACCTGGCCGTGGTCGAGTACGACACGAAGATAACCACCCTGTGGCCGTCCCAGCCGGTGCTGGATAAAGAGCCGATCAAACGCTTGATCGATCGCCTCACGCCCCGGGGCGGAACGGATCTGGCCGCCGGCATGATGCGCGGCGTCGCGGAAGTGGCCGCAGGCATGCAAGCGATCGACGCGCAGACCGCCGTCAGCCGCGTCCTCCTGCTGTCCGACGGCCTGGCCAATCACGGCGTTACGCACGCCGCAGAGATAAGTGGGATGGTGCGGGAAGCAAAACGCCAGGGCGTTCGCATTTCGGCCCTCGGCCTCGGCCTCGACTACGGCGAAGACCTGATGCTGGCCATCGCCCAGAACGGGGGCGGCGCGTTCTACCACGTCGAACATCCCCACCAGATCGCGCGCGTCTATCAAGAGGAACTGGCGGCGCTTTCCGCCACCGTCGCGAAGGACGCACGGCTGCGCCTAGAGGCCGCCCCAGGCGTCGTGAACGCGACGATCCTGGGCGCGGACAATCCGCAGCAAGCCGGTTTGGATCTGGGTAGCTTCCGTGCCGGGGAGACGCAGGTCCTGCTCGCGCAGTTCGTTCCCGGAGCGACGCTGTTCGACGCCGCGGGAGAAGCCTCCCTCGGCGAGATTGCGTTCAGCTACCGCGACCTCGGCAACGACCGGGCGGCCTCGGTACGGATCCCGCTGACCGTCAAGGTGGTCGAGGACGAGCAAGCGGCACTCGCGGCGCACAACCCGGAAGTGACCATCGAAACCAAACTGCTTGCCGCGGAACGCCGACACAGGGATGCCGTCGCCCAGTACCAGGCGGGCCACTACGACGCAGCGGACCTAGCCATGCGCGAGCTGGAGCACGCGATCCGCAAGGCGAACGACGCGCACGAGGATCTTCGCCTCGCCAACAAAGTCGAGACACTCCGGGTGGAGCGGGACCAGATGGCGGCTGCGCGTACCAATGCCGGTCAGCGCAATGTCTACCTGAAGCGATCCAAGAACAGGCTCTACGGGGCGGCGACGGGCAACCGCGACCACTACCGTCTGCAGCGCGGCGACGAGGGCATCAACGTCGAGCGGCTGCAGACCGCCTTGCAGGGCGAGGGCCATTACGCCGGCCCCGTCGACGGCCTCTATTCGGCTGCGGTGGAAACCTCCGTCAAGGCCTTTCAGACGGAAAATTCGCTCACCGTCGACGGCATCGCCGGTCCCGTCACGATGCAGAAGCTGGGGCTTTACTGAACTGCCGGACCGCGTCGTGAGCGTGCCGAGCAAGCGCCTGGCGTCCGGCAGGTAGTTGTCGTTGACGGAATGCTACGGCAACCGGAAGGCTATGAGCCTCGCGGGTTGAACCCCCGCCCCGGTCGCGAGCACAACGAATTGGCGGCCCCCGGCCATGTAGGCCATGGGTGGCGCGTCCTGGTGGGTTCCCTGCACGGGATGCTCCCAGACCAGCGCGCCCGTCATCTTGTCGAGAGCCCGCAGTGTGGTGCCCCCGTCTTTGCGGTGGCCGTGGAAGATCAGGTGCCTCGTCACCAGCAATCCGGGCGCGTTCCACCGGTCACCCAGGTCTGGCAGGTCCAGACCCTCGAGCAGTGGATGCTCCTTTGGCCCTCGGCCGTTGGCAACCTTCCAAGCCACTTCGCCGGTGTCCAGACGGTAGGCCGTAATGCTGGACCATGGCGGCTTCACCACGGGAATGCCGTCCATGTCGAAGCCGGTTGGTCGGATTCTGTACGGCTGGCCATTGCGCGACAGCGACACCGGTCGAGCGGTCATCAGGAGCGGCTCGCGACGGGATGCCACGTACAGCATGCGGGTCTCGGGATCGAACGCCGCGCCGCCCCAGTTGGCGCCACCGCCCCACCCGGGAATGGCCAGGCTGCCCTCGGTGGACGGCGGCAGGAACAAGCCGCCCGTCCGGATACCTTGGAGTTCGTCCTGCGCGAGGCGCCGGAGTTCGGGCGTGAAGTCGATCAGGTCGTCTTCCGCGAGACCCTGCATCTCGAACGGCGGCGGCCAGGTGGGAAACGGTTGCGTCGCGGCGGCCTGTTCCCCGTCCAACGTGCTCTTCGGTACGGGTCGCTCTTCAATGGGCCAGAGCGGTTCGCCGGTGACGCGGTCGAAGACGTAGAGGAAGCCCACTTTGCTGACCTGGGCCACTGCCTTGACCGGTTTGCCGTCCATGACGATGTCCGCGACGACGGGTGCCGCCGGCAGGTCGTAGTCCCAGATGTCGTGGTGTACGGTCTGGAAGTGCCACTTGCGTTTGCCGGTCCGGGCGTCCAGAGCGACCACCGAGGTTCCGAACAGATTGTCGCCGGGTCGGAGCCCCCCGTAGAAGTGGCTGGACGGCGCGGTGACCGGCAGGTAGACGATGCCCAGTTCCGGGTCGCAGCTCATCATGGACCAGACGTTGGTATTGCCCATCCATTTCCACGACTCCTCGCCCCAGGTGTCGTTGCCGAACTCGCCGGCCTGGGGGATCGTCTTGAAAACCCACATCTGCCGGCCCGTCCTGACATCGAAGCCGCGCACGTCGCCAAGCGGAACGTTGTCGCGCCAGTTGCGGAGCATGTGCGAGGCGTCGTGGGTCTGGTTGCCCAGCACGACGACGTCGCCGCAAAGGGCCGGTGCGTAGTTCCACGTGTTCGCTCGGCGGGACAAGGGGCGACGCAATCCCGTGGTCAGATCCACGCGGCCCTCCTGCCCGAACCCGGGAAGAGGCTCGCCCGTGTCCGCCGACAACGCGATGAGCCAGCCATCGCTCGTCACCAGCAAGATGCGATCGCCGTCATCGCCCCGGTGATAGGCCAGACCCCTTGTGGAAAAACCGAATACAGGCGGGCGGGGACCGTCGCCGGTACCCGGATCGTAGGTCCACAGCGTCTGCCCATTGACCGGATCGATGGCCGCGACGGCCGAGAATGCGGTACGGACGAACATCCGACCGGCCACCACTAGCGGCGTCGCCTTGAAGCCGTCAGGGGTCTTGTTCCGGTTGAACCGGTCGAACAAACCCGTGTAGCGGTGATTGTCGAACGCCTCCCAGACCCAGGCGATGGCCAAGTCGTCGATGTTGTCCGCCGAGATCTGACCGAGCGGCGAGAATTTCTGAGCACGGAGTCCGCCCCCGTAGGCCGGCCAGTCGCCATGCGCCGTCGTGTAGTCCACCGGGCGCTTCCGGTCGGCGGGCAACGCCTGCATCGCCGGCAGCTCCGCGAGGTGCACATGTGTACGGGACGGCTGCTCGGTTTTCGCGACGCGTTTGTCGCGAACGGCCAGCCACGCGACGTCGATCTTTTCGACGCCTCGGCGGTCCCGCTCCGCAACCAGCCAAATGCCCCGCTCGTTGTGCGCCTCGCCGCCCTGGGGCGTCAAATGGCAGAAGCTGCAGTCCTTGGCGCCGTATTCCAAGGCCGGGACGAGCAAGTCCGGACTTGCCGCAGCCGGCGGGAACGGCGTCAACGTGGCGATCAACGTGAAGAGCCACACCGAACAACGCGATTTCGGAGAGTTACCTTTCATGGAGTTGGATCCATTGCGGGCCGTTGGGCACGCTGCCGATGAACTGCCGACGTGCACGCACCCGACATCGCGCACGTTCTAGCGATCATAACCCACGCCCGCGCACGAACGTCCCGCCCCCCGTTGCGCGCCCTTGTCGCGCCGATGAAACGATGTTTATGTTGTGGATGGGAAACGGCGGAGGTTCGCGATGGAGACGTCCTGGAAGCTGGCGAGCGTTGTTGCGGCGTTGGCCTCATACGCCTGGGTCCTGGCAAGCGAGACGTCGCTCGATGCGAGGGATTGGCACGACTATCCAGACTTCTCCTCCCTTCGTCAGGAGATCGGCTGGCAGGACGACTTCTCCGATATCTGCGAATCGGACCCGCCGTTCAACAAGATGCGCACCCTCATCTCCGACGGCAACCCAGGCGAAGCGGCCCGTCTGGGGCGCGGTTGGCTCGAGCAATGCCCGGTCGACATCCGAGTGCACCACCTAACCTATGTTGCGCTGACCGAATCGGGCCAACCCGAGGAAGGCAATTTGCACCGAGATTGGGCCAAGGGACTGCTGGATTCCATCTTGGCGACCGGAGACGGTCGGACGCCCGAGACCGCGTACGTAACGATCTCCGTGGGTGAAGGGTATGCGTTCCTGTACCTGCTTCGTCTTCAGCTTGTGGGTCGCACGACCGTCAAGGACGAGGTCGGTCGGCCAGTGGGGGATGTCCTGATCGTCAAGGACAGCGACGGCAACGAACTCGCCCTGCACTTCTCTCCCAAGGCACATTTCGCCCGCATCCAAGCTGCGGCGGAATCTGTGCCTGCGGAAATCTTCAGAAGGCTCGAGGAAGCGATTGGCCCCCCGCCGGACGACCCGGAAGAGGCGCGCAAAGCAATCCTGAAATGGATCAGGTCCCTGCCACCCGAAGAGAGAGAAGAGATTACGGCCACACTCAGGAACATCAACCTATTGTGACGCTGTGACGCTGTGACGCTGTGACGCGGCAGATCAGCGTGAGGCAAAAAGAAGCCCCGTCTCGCGACGGGGCTTCGTTGAATCAAGGTCAGGATCCGGGTTCCCCCCGATGATGGCCCTGGTTCGCTGCCTCTTCGCTCACCCGTCGGTGGGCGGAGCACAGCCGACTCATAAGTCGTTATTTTACGACGCCTTTCTACGTCGCCCCGCTCCACAGTCGCGTCCTGCGCCGCGAGGTTGCGTCGAGACGACCGTCGTTGCCCGCCGGCTCGAGGCCGGCTTGCCCCGGCGTCCGGTACCACGCTGTCGATTGCTCGCCACCGCTTCCCGGCTGCCGCCTCTCCGTTGGGTCCCCTAAGCCTTGGAGACCCCGGTGCCCTATGGCTGAAGGGCTATCGGATCTCGGTCCGGTTTGCCTACCTTCCGTGCGCCGAAACGCCGTTCGGGTGTGCGCCGTATCCAAGTCCGTGTTACTGAATCTACTCCTACCAGCCCGTGGCGCAAGACGTCCAAAGCGGGTTTTCGATGAATTAGATGCATGGTGCGGGGGATATCGTGTGCATAACTGGCCGAAAAAGATGTTGTCAAGTGTGTGCCCCCGTCAGAAGCCAACGGTCTTAGATGCGTTTTCCTTCAATGCAAACAGCGAATTGGATGCATCGAGCCGGTTGATAACTCGTGTGAGTTCCGCTTCCGTGCTTGCCTAGGGCGAAGGGTCTCCGACAAACTCTGCAAACGATGAAATTCGGCGTCCTCCAGTTTTTCAGTTGGCCCGGCCGTCGGGTCCCCTTAGGGACGGTATACGACCGGGCACTGGACCGAATCCGGATCATGGACCAGGGCGGATACGACGCGGTCTGGCTCGCCGAACACCACTTCTCCACGTACAGCGTCTGCCCCTCGGTGCACATCATGGGCATGCACGCCGCCGACATCACCCGCAACCTGCGGATCGGCACAGGCGTCAGCCTGGCCGCCTTCTACCACCCCTTAAGGCTCGCAGAAGAGGTGGCGCTGCTCGACAACCTGTCCGGGGGCCGGGTCAACTGGGGCGCGGGAAGGGGCTTCGACGCCACCGAAATGCGGATCTTCGGCGTCGAGCGGGACGAGTCCTACGACCGGTTCCGCGAAAACGTCGACATCGTGCAGAAGGCATGGTCGTGCGACCGGCTGACCTACGAAGGTCGATTCAACACCTACCACGACGTTGAGGTGCTGCCGAAACCACTGCAGAACCCCATGCCGACGTGGATCGGCGTAAGTTCCCAGGACGCCATCGACTGGGCTGCTAACCAAGGCCACGCAATCCTCATGGATCCCCACTCCACCCACGAGGAGATCGGCCGCAAATACGCCCGGTACCGCGCGGCGCTACCAGCCGATTCCGACGGTCGGAATCGTCCAACGCCGATGGCACGGCTGATCGCCATCGCCCCGACCGATGCGGCCGCCAAAGCAGTGGCGCGCGAAGGAGCCCGTTGGACGGTCGAGTCCTATGTCGGCGTGCGCGACGGCGCCTCGAAGGAAGAGCGCATCCGCCGCTACGTGGACGAGGTCGTCATTCACGGTTCGCCCGCGAAGGTGGTTGACGAACTCAAACGCCTGGAGGAGGAGATTCCGCTCGGCTACCTCCTCGCATCGATCCTCAGCCACCAGACCCTGTTGCTGCTCACCGACGAGGTGATTCCCCGGATGTGACCGATGAGCACGAACCCGAGTTTCCAGAACTACCAGACCTACCTGAAGATCGCGGAGCTTCTGTCGTTGCAGCAACCGCTGTCCCGCGCCCACGACGAGACCCTGTTCATCATCGTTCACCAAGTCTACGAATTGTGGTTCAAGTGCATGCTTCACGAACTGGCACGCGGCGGCGACCTGCTCGCGGCCGATGAGTCCGATCGGGCGGCATCGACGCTCAAGCGCACGCTGAAGATCGTCAAGGTGCTCGTGAGCCAGCTCGACGTCATGGAGACCATGACGCCGCTTGAGTTCGGCGCGTTCCGCGAACGGCTTGGTGCGTCCAGCGGTTTCCAGTCCGCGCAGTTCCGCGAGATCGAGTTCATCCTCGGCTACAAGCGGCCGTCGGTGTTGGGGTTGTTCCCGGAAGAATCCGCGGAGCGGCAGCGGCTCGAGGCGCGGATCGCCGCGCCGTCCTTGTGGGATGAGTTCGTCGGGCTGCTCGCGCGGTCGGGCCATCCCATTCCCGCAGCGTCGCGAAACCAGTGGGCCGACTGTCCCGTCGGAACCGATTCGGCGGTGCAGGCCGCGTTGATCCGCGTCTATCGCGACGAGCCCAAGCTGTCGGCGTTCTGCGAAAGCCTCGTGGACCTAGACGAAGGCATGCAGGAGTGGCGCTATCGGCATCTCAGGATGGTCCAGCGCACCATTGGAACCAAAACCGGAACCGGCGGATCCTCGGGTGCCGAGTACCTGTTGTCCACCGTATTGGCCGGCCCGTTCTTCCCGGATCTCTGGGAAATCAGGGACCGCTTCTAGTCGCCAAGTCCACTAAAGACCGTGACCAACTCCGCTGATTCTAGCCGGCACGACGCCCGCCGCCTGGCTCGACACTATTCGCGCTTCCGGGTGGGCGAACGGATTCTGTTGACCGGCCACTCTCACCAGGCGTGGCCGGATGTCGCCTTCGACGCGCAGATGCAGGCGTGGAAGGACGCTGCGGGATATGTCGATGGCAAGTGGGAGTTGGCGGCAGCGATTGCCGACGAAGTCCGCGAAGGCTACCGCCGTCTCCTCGACGACCCCGACGGGCACATCGCGCTGGGACAGAACACCCACGAACTCGTCACGCGTTTTCTATCGGCCCTGCCCCTGCGGGACCGGCCCCGGGTGGTGACCACGGACGGCGAGTTCCACACCGTGCGGCGGCAACTGGCGCGGCTGCAGGAGGAGGGGCTGGAGGTGGTGCAGGCGGGCACCTCCGGATCATTGCCGGCTCCCGGAGCCATCGCCGAAGCCGTGATCGACGCCCTGGACGACCGCACGGCTGCCGTCGTCATATCCTCGGTCCTTTACCGCAACGGTCTGATCGTGGAGGGTCTGGACGAGGTCGCGAAGGCATGCGAGCACGTTGGCGCCAGCCTGCTCGTGGACGCCTACCATTCCATCAACGCAGTCCCGTTCTCGGTGGCCGGGATGGGCCTTGAACGGGCTTTCGTCGTCGGTGGCGGGTACAAGTACTGCCAGTTCGGCGAAGGGGTCTGCTTTCTGCGCATCCCCGCCGACTGTTCCCTGCGGCCGGTCCTGACCGGCTGGTTCAGCGAGTTCGGTGAACTTGCCGACAACCCGGGGACCGGCGCGGTCGCGTACGGCGACGGGCCGCTTCGCTTCGCCGGTTCGACCTACGATCCGGTGGCCCACTACCGCGCCCGCGCCGTACTGCAGTTCTTTCAGTCGAAACGGTTGACCCCTTTCCTGCTCCGCGCCGTCAGCCAAGCCCAACTCGCCCGATTGACCAAAGGCATCGACGCGTTGGAGCTCAATCCCACCGTACTGTCCTGGAACCGGGATCTGCCCCTGGAACGACGCGGCGGGTTTCTAGCCCTCGACGCACTGGATGCTGCCAAACTCGCGGCTCGCCTGCGAAGTCGCGACGTGTTCACCGACCACCGGGGCACGGTCCTGCGGCTGGGGCCGGCACCCTACGTCACCGACGCGCAGTTGGACGACGCGGTCGGTCTGCTAGGAGAGGCAGTCGGCCGGCGCTGACGCAATCTGTAGCCGGTCGCCTGCAGTCACGGGGCGACGGCACGCCCTTCGGGCTCACTAAAGTCGCCCCTATGCCGGTTTCCGGGCTTCGCCGACTCCGATCATGCTGTCCCGGGTGACGAGTCCGGCAAGCTCCGCCTCCGGCATGCCTTCGGATCCACTCGGGCGGCGCGGCAGAACGAGGTAGCGCAGATCCGCGGTACTGTCCACGACCCGAACCACGACATCCTCGTCGACGTGCAGGCCGAATTCGCGCATGACAGCCCGAGGTTCGACCACGGCGCGCTGTCGGTACGCGAAGCTCTTGTACCAGTCCGGGGGCTGCCCGAGCAGCGAGGTCGGGTAGCAGGAGCAAAGCGTGCAGACCACCAGGTGGTGGAGTCGGTCGGTGTTCTCGATAACCGCTAACCCGGCGTCTCGCGACAGCCGATAGCCGAGTTCGAAGACGGCCGAGGGCGCGTCGTCCATGAGCCGGGTCTTGAACGTCGGGTCCGTCCACGCCCGCGCCACGACCCGCGCACCGTCGGCAGGCGAGCGTCGGCGCGCACGGTCGATCGTCTCCCGCACCTCGTCGGGGCCAACAATGTTCTTCCTCGCCAGCAGCCGATGGATCGCCACGGCGCGTTTCGCACGCTCGCTCAGAGGCACGTGGTGCTGCAGTCCCGGATGGGTATGGTCGTCGCTCATCGCTCCAGCCAGTGTTCGTAGATGTCGACGAGAAGGCGATCCCCGTCACTCTCGCCATAGCATTCGCCCCATAGGTCGACCTGCCGGAACTCCACCGAGCAAAGGCGCCGTTTCGGCAGGCCGTCACCGCCGTGCGCCCGGGATTCGGGATTGAAGAAGGGACCGCTGATCGACGCGATCCGCCCGGTCTTGCCCTTGACGAACCAGGGTGTTCGATGGTGATGCGCCGGCGTTTCGTCTCGAACCACGACGACATCGCCGACTTGGAGCTCTCCGGCACCTACCCCCATGCCGCGTCGATCTCGCGCGTTGCCGCCGTGATTTCTTCCGCCGACAGGATGCCCTTCTCCACCAGGATGTGCTCGATCGATGCCGACCAGCGCTCGTAGTAGGAGCTCGACTCGTACTCCGTCGGCGCCATCGCCTCGATGCCGCGCCGGAGTTCATCGACGTTGATCAGGTCGTGCCGACGCAGAACGCCGACCAAGGCGTTGACGAGGTGCTCCCAGTCCGCCCACTCGTGGGACGTCTGATCGATGGGTTCACGGGTGGGTAGACCGCCGCGGTCGTGGGGTGCGGACACGTCGACTCCCAATTGACGTACGATCAGACTATCACCACAGTCGGGCAATGCCTTCCCAAGCTGTGGCAATCGGGTGCGTCAAGCCTACCCTGTGATGCAACCCACGTCCGAACCAATGGCAGGCGTGTGACCGCCTCCGGATTGAACATCGCCCATCTCATTTCGGAACTGGCACATCGTGGGTTTCGACGACAAATGGCGCCGGGGCATCCCGAACGGAACATCGCCCATTTCAATTTCGAGGCCGAGTTGCGTTTCGCACTCCCCGCCTGCCGCGTCTCGGTTGTCTCTGCGGACCGGTATCGTGGACGAAGCGTGGAAAACGCGCCGCGCCAAGCGGTTTTCCGAAACAGACCCCCTGGCCAAGACGAAAACCGACCCCTCTTGATCAATGGCACCGCCGTTGACGGGGTTATCCACGCTTTGTCCACGGAGACGATCCCCAGACAATCAAGTCGCGGTGGGCGAAGGGTGGGTAACCCCCTCGACGACCCTGGCCGATGGCTTCTTCCCGCCTTGACGACGACGCCTGCGCGGCCGGCGACGTGGGCGCGTTGAGAACGCCGGCGCGGCGTTTCTCGCTCAACCGGTAGCTTCCTCCGGTGATCCTCAGGACATGGCTGTGGTCGAGCAGCCGGTCGAGGATCGCGGTGGCTACCACGGCGTCGCCGAGGTGCAGGTCGGGCGGTGCCTGACGCGGATCGCCTACTGCCAGAACGTCGTCGAGTTGCGTTTCCCACCCTTCGCCCCCGCCTCGGTTGATTCGGGGACCGGCACCGTGGACGAAGCGTGGAAAACGCGCCGCCGCTGGTGTTCCGTTGGGATCGGCGGAGTCGGGTCGCGGCGGATGGCGGAGGAGAACATCGCCCCAATCAACGACGGGTCGAGCGTTGTGGCCGGCGGTGCCGGTGAGGGTCCGGCGCAATGAACATCGCCCTTTTCATTTGCTGCGGGAAAGTCCGCGAATTGCATCGATACTGTTGACATATACAGTAGTCCGGCGTACCATTCACCCGTTCGCAGTACCCTACCGGTGACCCCGCAGTGAAGAGGAAACGTCGCCAGGATTCCCGCCAGACCACCTTCGAGTTCCGCCCGTCCGGCCGCGGCGGCGCCCGCACCGGACCCGCGAGGACATTGACCGGGACTGTCCGCTGCTGGTGACCCTGCGCGTGCTCGACGGCGTGCCGGCGCTGCGCCGGGCGCGCTTCGTGCGGGCGTTCCGGGAGTCGCTGCGCCGGGCGGCGGAGCGGACCGGGTTCCGGGTGGTGCACTACTCCGTGCAGGACGACCACGCCCACTTCCTGGTCGAGGCGGACGACAAGGTGTGCCTGGCCA
>JAPPAV010000002.1 GCA_026705345.1 Gammaproteobacteria bacterium | reverse complement strand
CGCCGCGGCCGGACGGGCGGAACTCGAAGGTGGTCTGGCGGGAATCCTGGCGACGCTTCCTCTTCACTGCGGGAATCACCGGTCGGGGTACTGCGAGTACGGGAAAGCATACGCCGGACTACTGTACATGTCAACAGTATCGATGCGGTTCGGCGAAACTCGCGGGCGGCGAATGAAAGGGGCGATGTTTGCCTTCCGGGCCGCGATTCCCCGCGATCCGTCCCGCCGCCCGACCTCGAACAGAACGCCAAGGGGCGTGCGTTTTCCACGCTTCGTCCACGGCGCCGGTCCCCAAACAAACCGGAGGCGCGGTGGGCGAAGGGTGGGAAACGCAACTCCGCCGCCGATTGAAACGGGCGATGGTCCCTCCCGCCGACCTCCAGCCGTCGTCGCAACCACCACGCGCCTGCCGGATTGAACGGGCGATGGTCCCTCCGCCGCATCGGTACCATCGTCGCAACTACCGGCGCGCCTGCCGAATTGGAAGAGGCGAAGTTTCTCCCCAACCTCCTACCGTTCATCAACGTCGACACCAACGCGCCGCACGGATTGAAACGGGCGATGTTCCCCAACGGACGTGGCAGGCCGGACCCCGCGCTCCGAGCGTGGTTCCCGACGACCCGGCGCCGCGTTTCCCACCGCCTGCCCACCGCCGCTGTGCTTGTCTGGGCGGATCGCGTCCGTGGACAGCCCGTGGAAAACGCGCCCAGCTAGGCCCGGCCCGAGTCGCACGCGCGAGCCGCGAGCGCTCCGCTTCTGCCGCGTTTCGACCCCTGCTCCAGCTCGGCGCCTTTTCCACGCTTCGTCCACGGCGCGGTCCTCGAGAAAAACGAGCCGCGGCGGGCCAGGGGTGGGAACGCGACTCCGTCCTTGAATGGGGCGATGTTCGATCAGGCACCGTACTTCTAGCGATCGTAGCTTCAGCGAAAATGCTTGTTTGCGGAGCATCCCGAGGCCGTACACTCGATCCATGAGTGGATCGAGCCAGCGGGAAACGACGCAACTGGCCGCGTCCGTTCTGTCGGCGGCAGCGTTTGGGCTGATGTCGGCGGGATGTGGTCTGGAGCGCGCCAACGGAATCGCCATGGGAACGACGTATTCGATTCAGGCGGATTGCCCGAAGTCGCTCCCCCACGTCCGGGTCGATGCGGAACTGGCCCGGATCGACGCCCTGATGTCGACCTACGATCGCGACTCCGAGCTTTCCCGCTTCAACCGTGGTGCCACCGGTGTAGCGTTGCCGGTTTCGCCCGAGCTTGTGGACGTGGTGGGTGCCGCTTTCGTCGTCTCCGAGCAGACGCGGGGTGCCTTCGATGCCACGGTCGCGCCGTTGGTGGCGCTGTGGGGATTCGGCGCGGACGCTGCACCCGGGGCGCCCGGGGACAAGGAGGTAGCACAGGCGCTACGTTCCGTAGACTACCGTCGCATTGCACACAACCGCGAGCCACCCACGCTCGAGAAACTCCGGCCGGCGACCCTCGACCTCTCGGGCATCGCCAAGGGCTTCGCGGTGGATCGGCTTGCCGGTTTGCTCGACGACGCGCGTTGTCCGGCGTACCTGATCGAGTTCGGCGGCGAGATCAAGGCTCGGGCCAGTGCGCCCGGCGGCGGTCCCTGGCGGGTCGGGGTGGAGTCGCCCTCGGGGCCGGACTACGCGAAAACCCTGTTGCTCGGGACGGATGCCCTGGCGACGTCCGGCGACTACCGGCAGTACCGGGAGACCGATGGAGTTCGCGTTTCGCATGTCATCGACCCGCGCACCGGGTACCCCGTGCGCCACCACCTTGCCTCGGTCACGGTCGTCACCGATACGGCGATGATGGCGGACGCCTACGCAACCGCAATGCTCGTCATGGGAGAGGTCGAAGCTCGCCGTTTCGCCGGTGAGATGGACCTGGCCGCGCTGTTCATCGTTCGTGCGAACGGAGGCTTCGAAATGTTCCACAGCCAGGCCATGGTCCCTTATCTGGAACGCGGCTGACGCCTTGTGCGGGGCCGTGATTGGAGGCGACGCCTGCGCGGCCGTATCCCGTACACTTGCCGAGTATTTTTCGGATCCGCTGGTCATGTTCCGTCCGCTGGCCGTCAACATTGGTGTTCGCTACGCGCGCTCGCGGCGCGGCTTCATTACCTTCGTCAGTGCCCTGGCCCTCGGCGGGTTGGCGGTGTCGGTGGCCATTCTCGTCTTCGTGCAGGCCGTCGTCGCGGGTTTCGAGCGCGAAATGAACGAACGGGTCCTGGGCGTCGTGCCGCACGTCAGGCTCGCATCCCTCGAGCCGATCGATGACAGCGGTGGCCTCTTGGAGACGATTCGGGGCGTCGACGGGGTCTCCGGTGCAGCGGAGGTGGTGCAGGGTCGTGGCTTGTTGGTGAAGGCGGACCGGGTCGTCGGTGTCAACTTGATCGGATTCGACCCGGCGGTCTATTCCGAGGTGTCCCGCATAGACGAATTCGTGGTTGGCGGGGATGTCCGAATGCCCGAGGCGGACGGTTTCGAGATTCTGCTCGGGGAACAGGCGGCGGACCGGCTGCGGGTGGCCGCCGGGGACGAACTCACCGTGATGCTCCCGGCGACGACCGTAACCCCGCTGGGCGTATTCGCCAGACAGAAGAAGCTCCGGGTTTTGGGCGTCGTCGACACGGGATCGCAACTCGACCGAATGTCTGCCTACGTCAACCGGGAGGATGCCGGCAAGCTTCTGCGGGCCGGCGTACTCGACAAGGAGTTCCACGTGAAGGCCACCAACGCCTTGGATGCGGCAACCGTGCGGGCACGTATAACCGGCTTGCTCGTCGGGCAGGGATTGCGAGGGATCAGCTGGATGGACACGTACGGCAATCTCTACGCCGCGATCCGCTACACCAAGAACATGCTGTTCCTCCTGCTGTCGCTGTTGGTCGCGGTAGCGGCTTTCAACCTGGTGTCGAGCCTCGTCATGATCGTCAACGAACGGCGCGGCGACATCGCCATCCTGCGCACGATGGGAAGCCGTTCGGGCCTCGTCGTCGGCGCGTTCCTGGTTGTCGGCACCGTGATTGCTGTGGTGGGTATCGGCCTCGGGGTGGGTGCCGGCATCGGAATCGGGGTGGTCGCC
>JAPPAV010000022.1 GCA_026705345.1 Gammaproteobacteria bacterium | reverse complement strand
ATCGCGTCGTGCACGGCGTCGACGCTTGTGGTCCGTTCCACCTCGACGAACAGGTCGACTACCGAACCGTCGGGCACGGGGACGCGGGAGGCGATGCCGTCCAGCCGGCCTTTCAGATCGGGCAGCACCTCGCCAACCGCCTTCGCGGCGCCGGTGGATGTGGGGATGATGTTCTCGGCGGCTGCGCGGCTGCGGCGCAGGTCGGAGTGGGGCACGTCGGCGAGACTCTGATCGTTGGTGTAGGCATGCACCGTGTTGATGATGCCTTCCCGGATGCCGAAGTTGTCGTGCAGCACCTTGGCCACCGGTGCAAGGCAGTTGGTTGTGCAACTCGCGTTGGAGATCAACCGGTGCTGGTCGCCCAGGCCGTCTTCGTTGACGCCGATCACCACGGTGTAGTCGATGGGATCGCCGGCAGGCACCGTCAGCAATGTCCGTTCGGCGCCGGCTTGCAGGTGTTTCGCGATCTGATCCCGGGTGCGGAACACGCCCGTCGATTCGACCACGACATCGACACCGAGTGACGCCCACGGCAGGCGGGCCGGGTCGCGTTCGCTGACCATCCGGACGCGACTTTGCGAGGTCACCAGTTCACCGTCCTCGATGTCGACGCCGCCTTCGAAACGGCCCATGACGGTGTCGTAGGTGAGCAGGTAGGCGAGGGTGCCGTGGTCGAACAGATCGTTGATTGCCACGACCTCTATGTCGTCGGACGCCTCGGCGATTCGGAATACCGCGCGGCCGATGCGGCCAAAACCGTTGATTGCGACTCGCATCACCCTGCTCCGGCCGTCCGGGCCGCATCGAGCCCGGCGTAGTGGGCGGCGACATCGAGAATGCGGCGCGAATGGCCGAGGATCTCGTGCCAAGCCAGCAGTTTCATGAGCTTCTCGCCCGCCCTCAGCGTGCCTTGTAGGTCGACCAGTATGGATTGCGAAAAACCCCTGACATCCGAGGAGACGATCGGATCGCGGGTCACGGCGATGAGTTCCGGCTCGGCTTCGGCGGCGGTCGTGAACAATGCGTTGATCTCGTCGGCCGCCATGCCGGCGTCCTCGAAGGCGAGGGTGACATCCAGCAGCGAACCGACGGCCACGGGTACGTTCAGCGCGAATCCGCTGACTTTGCCCTTGACGGCGGGCAGCGCCTGCTCGACCCAATGTGGCGCCGGTGTGGTGTTGGGGATGATGTTTCCCGCGGCCGCGCGGCTTCTGCGGTAGTCCGGCCCGGCATGGTCGTAGAGGCTCTGGTCGCGCGTATAGGCGTGTACCGAAGTCATCGTGGCGTGTGCGATGGGCTCCGCCGCGGTGACGACCCGAAGCGCCAGGGCCATGGCAGTGGTGGATGCGGATCCGGCGGACACGATGCGGTCGGCGGGCAGGGCGCTCGCCTGGTTCACACCGTAGAGAACGACACGGTCCAGTTCCCCCTCGGGCAGCGAGGATGTCACCACGCGTCTTGCGCCGTTATCGAGGTGGGGCGTGAGCGCCGCACGTGACCGGTAGCGGCCGGTGGCGTCGATGACGACATCCACGTCTAAGAGGTCCCAGGGAATCTCACCGGGTCGTTCGGTCGACATCAGCCGCGTCCTCTGCGTCGCGGTTCCCCCGCTCGCAACCAGATGGTTGCCGGTCAGAGTGACATCGGCGTCCCCACCCATCGACTTGGTCAGCAGGTGATGCAGTATGTCGGGTTGTCCGATGTCCGCGATCGCCACCGTGTCGAAGCGGTCGTCCGTCAGGGCCAACCGGTAGATCTGCCGACCGACTTGGCCGAAACCCATCAGGCCGATGCGTAGTGCCTTCAAACTTGAGACGCCCAAAACCCCGTAGCATTGGCAATCATCGCACGAATGCTGACAACGATTTGGCACCGCTGCCGAGTTGGAGAGCCGAATGACCGACTACCGATCCAAAGTTCCGTTGCACAGGTACCCCGACACCCTTGCCGAGCAGGAGGCGGTGCTGGCGTCCCATCCGATGATGGAGCGGCTCGCCCGGTCGCGTACTTTCCTGGCCGAAAACCGCCACCGCCCCGTCTATCACTACGTCAACCCGGAAGGGACGCTGAACGACCCCAACGGGCTGTGTCGCTGGCAGGGCAGGTGGCACCTCTTCTACCAGGCCTACCCGCCGGAGGATCCCCGCCAGCACTGGGGCCATGCGGTGAGCGAAGACCTCATCCATTGGCGCGACCTGCCGTACTGTATCTATCCCGACCCGGAGCGGTGCTGCTTCTCGGGGGCGACCCTGGTGGAGGACGACCGGGTGATCGCGATGTACCACGGCACGGAGGCGGGCAACATGGTGGCGGTCTCGAGCGATCCGCTGTTGCTCAACTGGTCCAAGGTCGGCGACGCCCCCGTCATCCCGATGGCGGGGCCCGACGATCCGCCGCTGCCGTACCGGGTGTTCGACCCGTGCATCTGGAAGCACGGCGAGAACTACTACTCACTATCCGCGGGCCAAGTGCCCGAGGGTCCCGGGGGCATGCCCGTCGCGGCGGATTTCCTATTCCGGTCCGATGACCTGCAGCATTGGGAGTACCTGCACCCGTTCACCGAAGACGACCGCTTCACACGGGTCGGGGACGATGGCGCATGCCCCTATTTCTGGCCAATCGGCGACAAGCACGTGCTGCTCTTCTTCAGCCATATGAGCGGTGGTCAATACCTGCTCGGGGACTACGACACGAACCGACAGAGGCTTGTCGTGACCGGTGCGGGGAAGTTCAACATGGGCCCTGTGAAGCCGTGCGGCGTGCATGCGCCTTCGGCCACGCCCGACGGACGCGACGTCGTGGTCATCTTCAACATGAACCCGGGCAAACCCTCGGCGGGCTGGAACCAGATCATGAGCCTGCCTCGCCGCCTGTCCTTGGGCGACGGCGATGAACTTCTCCAGGAACCGGTCGAGGCGGTGGCTTCCTGCCGGCAGTCGAGACTCGGTGGGAGACCGCAATCGCTCCCAGCGAACCGGGAAGTGGTCTTGGACGACTTGAGCGGTGATGCCTTGGAGATCCGGGCCGTGATTGCGCCGAGCGCGGCCTCCATGGTGGAACTCAATGTGCTGCGATCGCCGAACCGCGAGGAGGTCACGCGCATCGCCTTCTACCGGGACCGGGGCTATCGGGACACCGTGTTGCGGCGTCACCACATCGCCAGCTTGGTCACCCTCGATACGTCCTATTCCTCTAGCGCGTCGGATGTCAGCTCAAGAGCGCCCGAGACGGCCCCGGTGCGCTTAGGTACCGAGGAGCCTCTCGAACTTCGCGTATTCGTCGACAAGAGCATCGTCGAGGCGTTCGTGAACGGCAAGCAGTGCGTTGCTGCCCGCGTCTATCCGGACCGGGCCGACAGCACGGGGATATCGTTCCGTTCCCAAGGGCGGGCGAGCGAGATTACCGAGCTCGATGTCTGGGAGATGGGGTCGATCTACTGAGCTAGCAGCATCACGCAGAGAGACACAGCCTCCGGCAAAGTTCGTAGGGGCGACCCTTGCGGTCGCCCGTGGAGTCCCGCGAGGTCTCGGTCCTACCGTACGAGAACGCGGCGCATTCTCGATCGCGCCCTACCGGTTTTGATATTGCGATTCAACGGGTTGCGGATTTGTACCATGGAAGGGCGCGCCGGGACGGGACAAGCCCGTCCCCTACCGGTCGTCGGAGGTGAGCACGAGGGTGCCCGTCGTCGACAGAGTTCCGCCCGTTCCGTTGACCACGCAGGTCGTGGCTTGGGTCTGCTTGCCTTCGATGCCGTTGACGCTGTCTTCGGCCGTCCGGGAGAGTTGCCGGTAGGCTTCGACCAGCAATTGCATGCCGTACATGCCGGAGTGGTTGAACGACAGTCCGCCGCCGTTGGTGTTGATCGGGAGGCGGCCGCCCGGCGCGGCGTGGCCGTCCTTCCAAAGTGTGTAGCCCTTGCCCCTGGGCGCGAGGCCGAGCATCTCGGCGGTGATGCCGGCGGTGATCGTGAACGAGTCGTAGATCATCGCCATCTCCATATCCTGCGGTCCGAGGCCCGCCATCTTGTAGGCGGTGGCCGACGAGCGCGACGCGGAAGTCGCTGTGAAGTCCTCCATCTCCAGGATGTTCTGGTGACCCATGGACTCGCCGGCGCCGCTGACCCAGACCGGGTTGGTGCGTAGGCCGCGCGCGACCTCCGGCCGCGCGACGATGACCGCGCCGCCGTGGTCGGAGACTAGGCAGCAATGGTAGAGCGTCAAGGGCCAGGCGATGATGCGGGCGTCGAGCACGTCCTGGACGGTAATCGGGCCACCGAAGGGACTCTGCGTCTTGCCGTACATGACGGCACGCGGGTTCAGTTGCGCCCAATCGCGGGTGACAACGGAAATGTGCGCGAAGTCCTCCTGGCTGGTACCGAACTGGTGGAAGTGCCGCACCATGGCGTGGGCGTATTGGGACGGCGCCCCGAACGTGCCGTATGCGGCGGTCATCTCCGCGCCTGGGCTGATTTGGCCGCGGCCACCGCCACCACCGCCGCCACCGCCGCGGTAGGACCAGCCCGCCTCGCCATGGCTCACGAGGGCGATGTCGATGATGCCGGCGTGGATGGCCGCCAGGGCGTGATGGACATGGATCTGGAAGGAGCAACCGCCGACCGACGTGGTGTCGAGATAGCGGGGCTTGATGCCGAGGTGTTCCGCCAACTCCCCGGACCACCCGGCGGAGAAGATCCCCTGGATTTCCGAGATGGGAATGCCGGTCTGTACAGTGACGTTTTTGATCGCCTGGATATGGTGCTGTAGCGACGTCACCTTGTGGCCGGTCAAGTCTTCCGGATAGCCGATGACGTCGGACTCCGCCGCACCGACGATCGCTGCTGCATTGCTCAGATTTGCTGCACCCATGGCTACTCCCCTGACTCTTGAACAACGCGCCAGAACGGAATGAAGGTGTCGTCGTTGGCTTGTTCGAACTCGACTTCGACCCTCGCGCCGATGTTGATTTCCTCGGGCTTCGTGGGGTCGACGCCGCGCAGGACCGTCATCATGCGGTCCCCTTCGTCGAGGTCGACGTACGCGGTGACGTAGGGAACCTCCTCCGCCCAGCCGCCGAATGCGCGGTGTTGCACGGCGAAGGTGTGCAGGCGGCCCTTGCCGCTGCCCTCGATCCACTCCAGGTTCGTCGAGTGGCAGAAAGGGCAGATTTGGCGCGGGTACCAGTGAACGCGGTTGCAGTCCCTGCATCGAGGCAGCATCAGCTTGCCGGCTTTGGTTCCTTCCCAGAACGGTTTGGTGTGTTGCCCCTGGGGCGGAATCGGTTTGTTGTAGGCCACGGTGTCTCCGCTGGTCTCCTCGTCGGTCAGCGGCTTAACTTATCACGCTTGCCATGGCGGGGGTGGGGTGACTGGGTCGTTCGACCTTGGGGTGGGGCATCGGCGAGCCGCGGAATCGCCATTGTGTAAGTCCCCAGCCCGCCGACGCGTAGGAAACCCGCTGTTGTTTGAACCCCCCGCCACCATTAGAATCCGCGCTCAGTGACTGTCTCGTGCGGTTTCCGGGCGAGACGGACGGCAAAAACGTGAGCCGGCGGTCGTTTAAGGATCCACCGGCAAGGAGACGCCTATCAAGAGATCGAGTCCGAAAGCGCAGGCAGGCGAACGCGCCGTCCTGAACGAGGACATCCGTGCGCTCCGTGTGCGCTTGATCGGTTCCGACGGATCCCAGGTTGGAATCGTTCCCCGCGAAGACGCGTTGAGCGAAGCCCGTGGGGAGAGCCTGGACCTCGTGCTGATCGCCCCCAACGCCGACCCACCGGTCGTCAAGGTGATGGACTACGGCAAGCACCTGTTCGAGCAGAAGAAGGCCAAGGCGGCGCAACGCAAGCGGCAGAAGCAGATCCACGTCAAGGAGATGAAGTTTCGGCCGGGAACCGAGGAAGGCGACTACCAGGTCAAATTGCGAAACCTGGAACGATTCCTCGAGAACGGCGACAAGGCCAAGGTCAGCTTGCGCTTCAGGGGCCGTGAACGGGACCATCCGGAGATCGGCTTGGACGTGCTGAAGCGGATCGAGGTCGATCTCGATGAATTGGCGAGCGTCGAAACGGAACCGAAGTTCGATGGACCTCGCCAGATGACCATGGTGTTGACCCCGAAGAAACGGCGCAAGTAGTAGCAGTAACGCAGATAGCCGCGCCGCCGATCTCAAGGCACCAACTTTAGACAACTCCCGCGAGTCCCTTAAGGGATCTGCCGCAGGACAACCAGGACGATTCATGCCGAAACTGAAAACCAACCGGGGTGCCGCGAAGCGTTTCCGCCGCACTGCCAAGGGGTTCAAGCACAAGCGGAGCAACAAGAGCCACATCCTCACCAAGATGGCGCCGAAGCGGAAGCGCCAACTGAGGGGCTTCACGGACGTGTCGGCCGCCGATGTGGCGGCGGTGAAGCGCATGGTGCCGAAGAAAGGCCGGTAGTCCTCCACGACTTCCCACCGTCAAGTTCAACACGGAAAGAACCGAGACATGCCACGAGCCAGAAACAGCGTCGCGTCCAGAGCGCGGCGAAAGAAGGTCCTGAAGGCCGCCAAGGGCTACTACGGGGCGCGCAGCCGATCATTCAAGGTGGCGAAGCAGGCGGTCATCAAAGCCGGCCAGTACGCCTACCGTGACCGCCGCCAGCGCAAGCGTCAGTTCCGAGCGTTGTGGATCGTGCGCATCAACGCCGAAGCCCGTCGCCATGGCCTGTCCTACAGCCGCTTCGTCGCGGGCCTGAAGCGGGCATCCATCGACGTGGACCGGCGCGTGCTTGCCGACCTGGCTGTTCACGAGCAGGACGCGTTCGCCGTCCTGGCCCAAAAGGCGAAAGCGGCGCTGGCGTAATCCCCGGGCCGGTCCGTCGTCCTTCGCGATCGGCAACCGCAAGACATGAACGTTGATGGCATCGAGAAGGCCGCGTTGGCGGCCGTTGAAGCGACGACGGACGAAAAGTCTCTCGACGACGCCCGGGTTCGCTATCTCGGCAGGAAGGGCGAACTAACG
Source organism: Gammaproteobacteria bacterium (assembly GCA_026705345.1). GTDB lineage: Bacteria > Pseudomonadota > Gammaproteobacteria > Pseudomonadales > Azotimanducaceae > VXYL01. Next base: position 37,298 of record JAPPAV010000022.1, on the reverse strand, counting down.
GTCCTGCTCCGGTCGCTCGGTGGCATGGATGCAGCCGAACGACCCGCGGCCGGTGCCCGCATCAATGCCGCGAAGGTTCGTCTGCAGCAGGCCATCGAGCGTCGCAAAGAGGCATTGGCCACCCACCAACTCGAACGCGAACTCGCCGAAGAAGCGGTTGACGTCACCTTGCCGGGTCGGTCGCGTCCGGGCGGAAGTCTGCATCCCATCACCATGACCTTCCGGCGCATCGAGCGCATTTTCGAAGCGGCGGGCTACGACGTCGTGTCGGGTCCGGAGATCGAGGACGAGTATCACAACTTCGAGGCGCTGAACATACCCGCCGACCACCCGGCCCGGGCCATGCACGACACGCTCTACCTCGACAACGGCATGCTGTTGCGCACGCACACCTCCCCGGTGCAGATCCGCACCATGGAGGCGCAGCCGCCGCCGATCCGGGTGATCTGTCCGGGCCGCGTCTATCGAAAGGACAACGTGGACGCGAGCCACAGCCCCATGTTCCACCAGGTGGAAGGCCTGGTGGTGGACGAGGGCATCGCGTTCGCGGATCTCAAGGGGGCCGTGGTCGACTTCGTGCACGGTTTCTTCGAACAGGATCTCGGTGTTCGTTTCCGGCCTTCCTACTTCCCGTTTACCGAACCGTCCGCCGAGGTCGACGTGCAATGCGTACACTGCCTCGGCGACGGCTGCCAAGCGTGCGGGTATACCGGCTGGACGGAGGTCTTGGGGTGCGGAATGGTGCATCCCAACGTCCTCGCCAACGTCGGGATCGACACCGAGCGGTACACGGGGTTCGCCTTCGGTTTCGGCGTGGATCGCTTCGCCACCCTGTTCTACGAGATCGACGACATGCGCCTGATGTTCGACAACGAACTGCGCTTCCTCACGCAATTCGCATGAAGTACAGCGAGCAATGGCTCAAGGAGTGGGTGCCGGTCACGGTCTCAACCGACGCGTTGTGCGATCAACTCACCAACGCCGGGTTGGAGGTGGACGGCACGGAACGTGTCGCACCGGCGTTCTCGGGTGTTGTGGTTGCCGAAGTCACGGCGGTGGAACCGCACCCCAATGCCTCGCGGCTATCGGTCTGCCAGGTGGACGATGGCGCCGGTACGTCAACCGTCGTCTGCGGTGCACCGAACGTGACCCCGGGATTGGTGGGCGCGTTTGCCCGGGTGGGTGCCGTCCTACCCGACGGCACGGCGATTGGACGTTCCGAACTGCGCGGTGTCGTCTCCGAGGGGATGCTGTTGAGCACCACGGAACTCGGTCTCGACGCCGACGCCGACGGCATCCTCGAACTCGACGCCGGTCTAGAATGCGGAACCGACCTTCGGGAAGCGCTGGGCCTGGACGACGTCGTCATCGACATCGACCTGACACCCAACCGGGGCGATGTGCTGAGTATCCGCGGCTTGGCCCGTGAAGTTGGCGTGCTTAACCGGATGCCCGTCTGCGCACCCCGGATCGACGACGTTCAAGCGGAAACGGAGACGGTGTTCGGCGTCGAGATCGCGAACTACGCCGGTTGTCCCCGGTACCTTGGGCGCGTCGTCGAAGGAGTCGACATCGGCCGAACCACGCCCTTGTGGATGCGCGAACGTCTGCGCCGCTCGGGGCTACGCCCCATCGATCCGGCCGTGGACGTGACCAACTACGTGCTGCTCGAACTCGGCCAACCCATGCATGCCTTCGATCTCGATCAACTGTCCGGCGGCATCGTGGTGCGAAACGGTCGCGCCGGCGAGTCGATGACGTTGCTTGACGGACGCGACATCGAAGTGGACGAAACCGTGTTGCTGATTACCGACAGCGACGGACCTGTCGCCATAGCGGGCGTTATGGGCGGGGAGAGAAGTGGCGTTGGAACAGGAACCTGCAACGTATTTCTCGAATGTGCCTACTTCTCGCCGCAGACCGTCGCGAGAACATCGCGCCGCTTCGAACTCCATACGGACGCCGCTTACCGGTACGCTCGAGGGGTCGACTGCCAACTGCAGGCCAAGGCGATTCAACGGGCGACGCGTTTGCTCGTCGAAATCGCCGGCGGTCGACCGGGTCCCGTGGTCGAGGCGGTCAGCGAGGAGGACCTGCCCACGGCCAACCGGGTGTCGTTGCGCAAATCGCGACTTGACCTTCTGGTCGGAGAAGAGATTCCGGTCGGGGAGGTAGAGCAGATCCTCGAGCGTCTGGAATTGTCGCCTTCCTGCGTCGGCGACGGCGATGCTCGCGTCTGGACCACGACGAGCCCGAGCCATCGTTTCGACATAGCCCGGGAAGAGGACCTCGTCGAGGAGGTCCTGCGGATCCACGGCTACGACGCCATCGACAGCCGGGTGCCCATCGTGCCGCTGCCGTTGGGGCGGGCCCGGGTGAGCGAGTTGCTCGATGCGCGGCTGAAGGATCTGCTGGTCGATTTGGGCTACGCAGAGGCCATCACCTACAGTTTCATCGACCCGAGGATCGCCGACCTGCTCGATCCCGGCGGCGACCCGGTCTCGGTCGTCAATCCCGTGTCCAGCGAACATGAGGTCATGCGAACCAGCCTGCTCCCGGGTCTCGTGACCGCACTTGGCAACAACCTGTCGCGCCAGACGGCGCGCGTCCGGTTGTTCGAAACCGGACAGTGTTTCCGCAGAGAGGGAGACGACCTTGCCCAGCTGACTATGTGCGGGGGCATCCTGTTCGGCCCGCGGGAAACGGAAGGTTGGGCGCACGATCGCGAACAGGTCGACTTTTTCGACGTCAAGGGCGATGTCGAACGGTTGTTCGCATTGGGGAGCTTCAGGGTTGGCTACGCGAAGGCGACGGATCCCGTTCTGCATCCGGGTCAGTCGGCGGTCGTTCTCGTGGAAGGCGAAGTAGCCGGGCGGTTCGGGCGTTTGCATCCCGAGGTGGAGTCGGTGTTGGAACTGCCCGGCGGCGTGTTCGTGTTCGAACTCGAGGGCGACGCCGTGCTGGCTCGCCGCCGGCGGCGTCATGGCTCCGTGTCGCGCCAGCCCTCGGTCCGGCGTGACCTAGCCTTGGTGGTGGACCGAGAGATTCCGGCCGCAAGTATCGAAACGATTGTCCGTGCACGCCTCGGCGAAATACTGGCCGAGTTCTCCTTTTTTGATGTCTATGGGGGTGAAGGCATTGATTCCAATAAGAAAAGTGTTGCAATAGGCTTGACCTTTCAACATCGGTCGCGCACCCTTACGGATACGGAGATTGCCCAACATCTGGACGACACGCTGCTCGACCTCACGAGGAGACTCGGTGTTCGGTTGCGCTAGGGGGCGCGACGGGGCAGCGGAGCCAGCCACAGGGTGCTGTTGGGACGCGGAAACCTCTGATCCGCAGCGGAGGGATCGACGTTGGGTGCGATGACCAAGGCGCAGATGGCCGACCGGTTGTTCGAGGATCTGGGCTTCAACAAGCGCGAAGCAAAGGAGATCGTCGAGTCGTTCTTCGAAGAGATCGCCACCGCGCTCGAGCGCAACGAGCCGGTCAAGCTCTCCGGATTCGGGAACTTCGACCTCCGCGACAAACGCGAACGACCCGGCCGAAACCCGAGGACCGGCGAAGAAATCCCCGTCTCGGCACGCCGGGTCGTGACGTTCCATCCTGGTCAGAAGCTTCGATCGCGGGTCGAGACGCATGTCGGATCTGACACCGACTGACCAACTGCCGCCGATTCCACCCAAGCGCTACTTCGCTATCGGCGAAGTCAGTGAACTATGCGACGTGAAGACCCACGTGCTGCGCTATTGGGAGCAGGAATTCGACGGCCTGAGTCCGGTCAAGAGGCGTGGCAACCGCCGCTACTACCAGGAGCACGACATCCTGCTCGTCAGGCGTATCCGAGCCTTGCTATACGACCAGGGCTACACCATCGGGGGTGCCAGGCAGAAGCTGTCCGGTGGGGACGCGAAACAGGACCAAACCCAGGCACGCCTCGTGGTCAGGCAGATGATCGCCGAGTTGGAGGACGTGCTCGCCGTTCTGAGATCGTGACGATGGCCCGGGCGACTTCGCCCCACCTGTCGAGCATCGCCGCATCGCGCCGGATCGAATCCCGGGCGAGGTACGTGACAAGGCGGTTCGCGACCCCTTCGTAGCGGCGGATCAAGACATCGGCCAAGTCGTCCCAACGTGCCACGACGGCGAAGTGGTCGAACATCTCGTCGGTGATCGCCGCCGCTGCGCCGGCCGCGTCACCCGCCCGTAGCCGCGCCCGGATCCTGTCGGTGGTGCCGGGAAAGCCAAGATCGTCGAACTGGAACGCGTAGTTGGGCGTCGAGCCGTAGAAGGCGAGTTGCGTCCGGGTGCGCGCGACGAGCGGTGCCCGTTCTTCGGGGGTGTCGCCCGGAATCGCAAACGTCGGGACGATCAGGTCAATGGCGCCGGGGTCGCGGTTGGCCTTGGCGGCACCCTCCGCCAGGGCAGGGCGTAGCCTATTCTCGATGTAGTGCATCGAGTGCATGGGATGGACGTGCAGGCCGTCGGCGACTTCGCCGGCGACCTTGCACATCAAGGGCCCGACAGCGGAGATGTCGACCTTGATGTCGCCATGCTCGTGGCGTGGCGGGATCCACTCGGGGCGCAGCAGGTTCAACGAATAGAAAGGACCCGAGTGGTCGAGTCGGGCGTCGCCGCGGAAAGCGGCGAGGCTTGCCTTGACGGCTTGCACGTAGTCCCGCATGCGCACCGCGGGCCGGTCGAAGTCGGAGGCGTAGCGGCGCGTGACGTGGGCGCGGACCTGGCTGCCGAGGCCAAGCCGAAAACGCCCGTCGGTGTTGCGAGCTAGTTCCCAGGCGATCTGCGCCGCGATCATGGGGCTGCGGGGAAAGGCCACCGCGATGCCCGTGCTGAAATCGAGCCTCGGCGCGGCGGTGGCCGCGGCGGCGATCATCATCCACGGCACTTGGCTCGTCTCGGTGAACAGCATGCCCGAGAAGCCGGCGGCTTCGACGTCCCGGGCGAGGTCCGCGCTCTCCTGCCAGGTGAGGCTTCCGGTCATCAGGTCGAAATGCATGGCGGCTCCGTTCCGGGAATTGGCATCGCCATACTAAGGTCCCACGGAGCAAGACTCGATGTCGCGTTTTGACTTTCACCCATCCCCCGATAAGCTCGCGCTTCGGGGTTGGAGACAAACAGGTTGATATGACGCTGGTCACTTGGTCGGGGGTGTTCCTCGTTTTCTACATCGGGGCCATGCTGGCCATCGGCTACCTCGGGGGACGCCGTGTCAAGCACGCCGACGACTTCGCCACCGCCCGGGCTTCCTACGGACCGTTGTGGCTGGCGTTCGCATTTGCTGCGACGACCGCCTCCGGCGCGACCTTTCTTGGAGGTCCCGGTCTCGCCTACGTGTACGGGACGCCGACCATCTGGGGCAATTTCCTCTACCCCATCGGGGTTTATTTCGGCGTGTTGATCTGCATGCGCCTGATCGCGACGTCGGGGAACCGTTTCGGCAACCGCTCCATACCGGAGTACCTGGGCGACCGCTTCCAATCCAATGGCATCCGGGTCATCGTCTCGATCTTTTCGCTGGTCCTGTTCTTCTACATCGTCGGGCAGCTCGTGTCCGGACTGGTGATGTTCGAAGTCATGCTGGGCATGGACCCCTTGTGGGCCTTGCTGGTCACCTCCGTGGTGCTGGTCATCTACGTGTTCATGGGCGGTGCCCACGCCGACATCCTGACCGACGGCGTGCAGGGAATCATGATGCTCATCCTGGCGGCGGTGGTGATCGTCCTGTTCGTGTTCGGTGTCGGCGGGGATGGCAGCATGCTCGGCGTGTTCGACAACCTCGAGGAACAGGACGACAACCTCGTCGGGCTCTTGAACACCACGACCCCCCTCTACCACTCCTGGTGGTCCATCGCCTGCATCGTGGTGGCGCACTTGCCCTTGGGACTGCTTCCGCACCTCGGCAACAAGCTGTGGGCGTTGAAGAACACCGGACAGCAGCGCTCGTTCATCAAGCTGGCCTTCACCTTCGGGATCACGCTGGGCATGCTGGGACTCGGTGGTCTCCTTGCCCGGGCCATGCTCGGCGACTCTCTGGACAACCAGAATCAGGCCTTGCCGATGCTCTTCATCGAACTGTTCCCGCCCTGGCTCGCCGCCCTGATCGGCGTGGGCATCCTGGCTGCGATCATGTCCACGGCGGACGGTCTCGTGGTGTCGTCGTCCCAGGTCATCGCCAACGACCTCTACCGGCGTACGTTGGCGCAGCACATGGCGCCGAATGCCACGGAGGAGGAACGGGACCGCCAGGAGCTGCTCATCAGCCGCTGGGCGACCGTGGTGGTGATGATCATCTGCACGGCGCTGGCATGGATCCTCATCGATATGAACGTCGCCTTGATCGTCTGGATTGGCATCGGCGGCATGATGGCGGCCTTTGCGGGGCCGTTGGTCTTGGGGGCACTGTGGAAAGGCGTCACCCGGGCAGGGGCCTATGCTGGTCTGATATCGGGATTCCTGGCCTTCGTGGTGCTGCACAACGGGTGGTTGAGCCCCGATTGGTTCGACGGCGGCATTCTCGACACGGCCATCACCTGGTTGCACGGCGAAGCGCCGAACCCGTTCTCCTGTGCGGCGATCGGGGAAGGACTCGGCGTGGTGCTCACATTCGTCGTCTCGAAGCTCACCGCCCCGCTGCCGGCCGACCATCTCCACGAGATGTTCCACGCGGACGAGTCGCCAGCGGCCTGATATGAACGAAGGATTCTACGAACACCTGTTCGGCGTTCGCGGCAAGGTGGCCTTGGTCACCGGCGGGACGCGCGGGATCGGATTGATGATCGCGGAGGGGCTCGTCCGGGCCGGCGCCCGGGTCTACGTGTCGTCGCGAAAACTCGACGCCTGCGAGGAAACCGAACGGACGTTGGGCGAACTGGGCGAGTGCACCGCGATCCCGGGCGACCTGCGCGACATCGCCGGTTGCGAGGCGCTGGCGTCGGCCTTCAGCGAGCGGGAATACAAACTCCACATCCTCGTCAACAACGCTGGCTTGACCTGGAGCCTGCCAATCGATGAGTTCACGGAGAAAGCCTGGGACCGGGTTGTCGACCTGGACGTCAAGAGCCCGTTCTTCCTCACCCAGAAACTACTGCCCGCGATTCGCCCCGCGGCGAGCCACGACGAGCGCGCTTCCATCGTCAACATCTCGTCCGTAAACGCCGTCAAGCCGAGCGGGCTTGCCAACTACTCCTATGTCGCGGCAAAAGCGGGCCTCGGCCAGCTATCGACACAAATGGCGCGGGATCTCATGGCCGATCACATCAACGTCAACGCCATCGCGCCGGGACCGTTCAAGTCGAAGATGACGGCGCCGCTCTTCGCCACCGAGGAGCAGGACCGACGCATGATCGAGAGCTTTCCGATGAAGCGTTGGGGCCGCATGGAGGACGCGGCGGGATTGACGATTTTCCTGTCCTCCCGGGCCGGCTCCTATCTCACCGGCCAGACCATCCCCTGCGACGGGGGCGCGACCACCATTGGCTGAATTGGCGGACGGAACTGCGGTCGAGTTGTGGCCGGACGGTGCGCCAGGTGCCGTTGGCGACCTCGACATCGATCGTCCGCGGTTGACGATTCACCTGCCGGAGTCCGTTCCGGCGACGGGAGTAGGCGTGATCGTGAATCCCGGTGGCGGGTATCGCAAATTGGCGGCGGACCATGAAGGACTGCAGGTCGCACGGTGGCTGAACCGTCGCGGGATCGCCGCGTTCGTTCTGCGCTACCGCCTCGGCGAGCGGTACCACTCCGATGTGTCGCTGCTGGACGGCCTGCGCGCCGTTCGCCTGGTGCGGCATCGTGCAGCGGACTTCGGAGTTGCCGAGAATCGAATCGGCATGCTGGGCTTTTCCGCCGGCGGCCATCTGGCCGTTGCCGTGGGAACCCGGTGGGATGAGGGAAACGCCGAGGCGGTTGACCCCGTCGAGCGGGCTGCCAGCCGTCCCGACTTCCTGGTGCCCGTATACGCCGTGACGAACGGAATCCTACGCGGCCGCAAAGCCGACGAGTACACGCCTGCGGATGTTCGGGTCAATGAATCGACCCCGCCCGCCTTCCTGGTCCACACCCACGAGGACGGCATCGTGCCCGCATCGCAATCGACACTGTTCTACGATGCGCTGCTCGCCGCCGGTGTGCAGGCGGAACTTCACATCTACGGGTTTGGCGAACATGGCACGGGACTCTCCCCCGGCGACCCGGACTTCCGCGAGTGGCCCGTTCTCCTGGTCAATTGGCTACGGCGGTGCGGTTTCATGACGGCGAGGCAACGCCAACCGGTAACGGGCCGCGTGACGCTTGATGGCGAAGCCATGGGCATGGCCTGGGTGACTTTCTGCCCCCTTGACGACAACGCGCCACTGGCGCGGGCACGGGCCTCGCGCAACGAGGGGGGCAGGTTCTCGATCCCGGCGTCGCACGGAGTCGTTCCCGGTGCGCACCACGTCGTGGTGCATCACGTCAGCGAGCAGTTCCAGCACTGGAACACCGGTGACTACACGCTCGACGATGCCGTCAGCTACGACATCGGCGTATTGGAGATTCGCGACGAGCCGTTGACGATCAACGTCTCCGCTGGGAAGTAACGGTAACGCCGGCCCGTCCCTTACAGTGCTCTTCGAATCACGCCGACGCTCAAGCCTTCGATGACGAGTTCCTGGCTTCGGAGATCCACCTCGATGGGGTCGTAGGCGTCGTTCTCGGCCTCCAAGACGACCCGGGTCCGGGACTTTCGGCGCAGTCGTTTCACGGTGACGTCGTCGTCGATGCGGGCGACGACAATGGCGCCGTTGGCGGCTTCCGGGGTCTTGTGTACGGCCAACAGGTCGCCGTCCAGGATGCCCGCGTCCACCATGCTGTCGCCCTCCACGCGCAGCAGGAAATCGGCAGCGGGGCGGAACATGCCAGGTGGCACGGTGCAGGTCTCTTCGATGTGCTCCTGTGCCAGGATGGGGCTGCCTGCGGCGACCCGACCGACGACGGGTAGACCCTCGTCGTTGGGGAGCCTAATTCCCCGCGAGGTCCCGGGAACGATCTCCAAGGCACCCTTGCGTGCCAGCGCCTTGAGGTGCTCCTCCGCGGCATTGGCGGATCGGAATCCAAGTTCCCGTGCGATGTCCGCGCGGGTCGGCGGGTAGCCGGTATCCGCAATGTGGGATCTCACGAGATCGAGAACCTCGGCTTGGCGAGCGGTCAAGCGTTTCATGGGCGGCTGTCCATCCATCCAGTACGTCTGCGATTATATACAGTCTTTGCAGGATGTGAAGTCCCGATTTGCTCGTCTTGGTGGTGCTGAAGGCTTCGGGTGCTTGATCCGCTCCGCTATCATCGCGCCGGTCAACTTGGATGGAGTCGCCATGGAGCGCGCCATGGAGATGCTTGGTGTCGGGGCCGATGCGTCGGTGCAGTGGATCGTCGTGTTCGCCATCGTCTTCGCCACCTTGGTGCTTCGCTACGTCGCCAAGCTCGTGTTCGATCGCCTGGCCAAGCAACTCGAGCGAACCAAGAACCTCTACGACGACGCCCTGCTGGACGCTGCCCGGAAGCCGATCGGTTGGGGAATCTGGTCGATGGGCATCTTGTTCGCGGCGGAGTACGCGTTGCGCGGTGCACAATCCGATCTGGTGGCCTACGTCGACCCGTTGCGCGACGTCATTGCCATCGTCCTCTTGGCATGGTTCGCGATACGCCTGATCCATTTCGTCGAAGGGCACGTCACCGATCCCGATTACCGGACTGACCCGATCGACAGGACCACGGCCGCGGCGATCGGCAAACTGCTCCGCGCTTCCGTTCTGATTACGGCTTTGCTCATGGCGTTGGCCTCCCTCGGATTTTCCGTCACCGGCGTATTGGCCTTCGGCGGTCTCGGCGGTCTGGCCGTGGGCTTCGCGGCCCGGGACCTGCTCGCCAACTTCTTCGGCGCGCTGATGATCTTTCTCGACCGGCCGTTCGCCGTGGGAGACTGGATCCGGTCTCCCGACAAGGAGATCGAGGGAACCGTGGAGGAGATCGGCTGGCGCCAGACCCGGATCCGCACCTTCGATCAACGACCGCTCTATGTTCCCAACGCCACGTTCGCCACGCTGACGGTGGAGAATCCGCAGCGCATGCTCAACCGCCGGATCTACGAGATCATCGGCGTGCGCTACGACGACATCGGTGTGCTGAAAGCCGTAATCGACGACATCCGCGACATGCTCGTGAACCACGAAGCCATCGACACGGATCGGACCTTGATGGTGAACCTGTTGAGCTTCGGTCCGTCCACCCTCGACATCATGATCTACACGTTCACCAAGACCACCGTCTGGACGGAGTTCCACACGATCAAGGAGGATGTGCTGTTCCGTATCGCGGCAATCGTCGAGGGCCACGGCGCCGAGATGGCGTTCCCGACCCAGACCGTGCATGTCGCCGCCGCGCCTCAACCCGAGCCCGAGCAACCCACGAGCCAAGGCCAGTGAGCGAATTGCTCCCCCGGGATGCGCGCTGCGTGTTCGATGCCGAGACCGTCGACGTCGCGGTGGATCGCATCGCCGTGGAGATGGCGCTCAAGCTCTGGGATGCGCGGCCGGTGGTCGTCTGCCTCATGAACGGCGGACTGCCATTCACCGCCGACCTGCTGCGGCGGTTTCACTTCGATCTCGAACTGGACTACCTGCACCTGTCCCGCTACGAGCACACCACCGGTGGGGATATCCGGTTCGTGCGCCGGTTGGAGCGCTCGCTGAAGGGACGAACGGTGCTGCTGGTGGACGACGTGCTCGACGCGGGCGAGACCCTGGCGGCGGCGCAGCGGGAGGTGAACGCGGCCGAACCCGAGGAGCTATTGAGCGCTGTTCTCGTTCGCAAGGACACCGCAGCGGTCGCCGAAGTCGACTACGCGGCCTTGCAGGGCCCCAACGAATTCCTGGTGGGACGCGGCATGGACTGCGATGGCGCATTTCGACAGTTGTCCGGCATCTACGCGCTGCCCCCGGACTGGCCCGGCACGGCACCATGATCGGAATCATCGGGGGAACCGGCCTCGCCGCGCTCGGCGAGGAACCCACGCTTGCCGCCGATTCGGCGGATACGCCGTTCGGCCACGCATCCGACCTTCCCCGCCGATTCCCGGGTCTGCCCAACGCGGTGTTCCTGAACCGCCATGGCGAAGGGCATACGGTACTGCCGCATCGGATCAACTATCGCGCCAACCTGTGGCTGATGAACGAGTTGGGCGTCGACGCAATCGTTGCCGTGTTCGCCGTCGGGGGCATCGGGCGTTCGCTTGGGGACGGCGATTTCGTGCTCCCCGATCAACTCGTGGACTACACCTGGGGCCGCGAGCACACCTTCGCCGGCCCGGGCAACTTCCTCCACGTGGATTTCTCGGAGCCCTTCGATGCCCGACTCCGGCAGACCCTTGCGAAGTCTGCTGGCCGAATCGGCCTTGACCTCGCCGGCGGAGTCTACGGCTGCACCCAGGGACCGCGCTTCGAAACCGCCGCGGAGATCGACCGGATGGAGCGGGACGGTTGCACCGTGGTCGGGATGACCGCGATGCCGGAAGCCGCGCTGTCCCGGGAGCTCGGCTTGCCCTACGCGGGCGTTTGCCTAGTGGTGAACCCAGCCGCGGGGCGGGGTCTCGTCTCGCTTGAACTGGCGGACATGCAGAAGGTCGTGGCCGACGCGCAGCCTACGATGCGGCGTCTACTGGTCGATTTCCTCCAACTCGTCGAGCAGCCGGTCTAGGTCGTCGGGCAGCGGCACGGGGTCTATCCGCGCGAGGATTCCGATTGCCGGATGATCCAGGTAGTGGGGTTCGTCGCTGCGCATTCGCCGTTGTTCGGAGATGAGGGCGATTCGACCGTCGGCGAGGCGGTATTCCAGCAGGATGCGCAGATGGGCGAATCGGCCCAACGTAACGCTGACGAGACCTTCCAGCGGAAAACGGCGCGCGTCGTCCATGGTCCCGATCTGAACCACGAGGGGTTGCGGCTGTTCGCGCCGCGGTAGGGGCTGGTGCCAGCTTCCTGCGGCGACGATCTCGTAGCGTCGGGCAAGGGCTGCGCGTTCGGCAGCGAACAGCGGTGTCGACCGGTCCCACACGTAGCTGCCGCGCAGTAGTTGGCCCTCGTATTCGGCGAAGGCTGGAACCAAGGTGTCCATGGCCTCCTGTCGGGCATCGGCGGCTTCTTGAACCTCGTCCTCGAGGTCGACGGACTCAGCATCCGGCGGCGCCTCTGGCAACGGTCCCGGCACGCTCTGATACATGCCCAGTTCCATGCCGTCGCGCTCTATCCGCCACGGGTCCGGTGGCAGGCAGGGATCAGGCGGGGACGCAAGCGGCATCTCGAACGGGTGAATCCACGGCTGGATCAGCGGCTTCCAGATCTCGGTCCCGCAGGGTCCCGTGAACCACGCCGGAGGCGGCAGGTTCGAAATGACGATCGGCAAACCGCCATCTACGGATGGCGGTGGACCGAAACCATACTCCGCTTGTGTGGCATCCGGCGGTTCGGCCAGCGGGAATGCGTGGTTCGGGTAGCGGACGGTGTCGAGAAGACGCCTGCGGGCGGCGATGCCGTCCGCACTGAAACCCTCCTGCGCGGCCACGTCGGGACTCTGTTCGAAGATGATAAGTTCGATGCGGTACCAGTTCTCGCGGAAGAGATCCTCCGCTTCGACCGCGCCGAGTCGCGTTCCCCATGTCGCCGCGGCGACGAGCAGCAGGAACGTTGGCCGATTCACGCCGGCGTGCGCACCTTAACCGCTCGCCCGGCTCGCCAGTTCGAGAGGTTCCCGGCGATCCGCTGCGGCGTCGCCGCGGAGTTCCTCAACGAGTGCCTCGACGAATTGAAACCGGGTGTCGGGATGCCCCATGGCGCGCCGTACGAGCAGGCGGTTCCCGGCGCGGCCGTCACCGTCGCGATAGCGGTACGTCTCCGGCTCCCGTTGCACCAGTCTCACGATGGTGATCGGGTCGACAACCGTCTCGGCGGCGAATTCGATTCGTCCGCCCGCGGGCCCCAAGTCGATCCGATCGACCCCGAGCCGGGATGCGTCGAGCTTGATCTTGGTGGTGCGGAACAGGTTCCGGACCGGGTCAGGCAGCATCCCGAAACGATCGATCATCTCGATCTTGAGTTCATCCAGTTCCGGCTCCTCCGCCGCATTGGCGATGCGCTTGTACATGATGAGCCGAGCGTGGACGTCGGGCAGGTAGTCGTCGGGAATAAGCGCGGGAACGTGTAGGCTGACGTCGTGACTCGTGGGGAGCGGCGCGTCGAGATTCGGTGTCTTGCCGGCCTTGATTGCGGCGACCGCCCGTTCGAGCATTTCCATGTAGAGCGAAAAGCCGATGTTCGCAATCTGACCGGACTGTTCGTCGCCGAGAAGCTCCCCGGCACCGCGGATTTCCAGGTCGTGGGTGGCCAGGGTGAATCCGATACCCAGTTCACCGGCAGCCTGCACGGCATCCAGTCGCTTGGCGGCATCGGCCGTCATGGCCTTCGGGTGCGGTGTCATCAGGTAGGCGTACGCCTGGCGGTGAGAACGGCCCACGCGTCCGCGCAACTGGTGCAGCTGGGCGAGCCCGAACTTGTCTGCCCGTTCGATGACCATGGTGTTGGCGTTCGGGATGTCGATGCCGTTTTCGATGATGGTCGTGCAAACCAATACGTTGATGCGGCGATGGTAGAAGTCCGCCATGACGTCGCCGAGCTTGCGTTTCGCCATTTGTCCGTGGCCGATGCCGATGCGCGCCTGGGGGGCCAGCTCGGCGACTTCGTCTGCCGCACGTTCGATGGTGCGCACCTCGTTGTGCACAAAGAAAACCTGGCCGCCCCGGGCGAGTTCGCGTGCGATGGCCTCGGCGATCACCGCGCGCCGTTTTTGCATGACGAAAGTCTTGATGGACAGGCGGCGAGCCGGCGGGGTCGCGATGATGGACAGGTCGCGGATGCCGGACAGCGACAGGTTCAAGGTGCGCGGAATAGGCGTCGCGGTCAGTGCCAGAACATCGACTTCGGCGCGGAGGTTCTTCAGCTGTTCCTTCTGTCGCACGCCGAAGCGATGTTCTTCGTCGATGACGACGAGACCGAGGTTCTTGAAGGCGAACGCCTTGCCGAGCAGCCGATGCGTGCCGATCACGATGTCCACCTTGCCGTTGGCCAGCCGGTCGGCGACCGCGCTCACCTCGCCGTCCGCGCGCAGCCGCGAGACGACTTCGATGGCCACCGGCCAGTCGGCGAAGCGGTCGCCGAAGGTCTCGAAGTGTTGCTGGGCGAGTAGGGTCGTGGGGGCGAGTACCGCGACCTGGCGGCCGCTGGCGACCGCCAGGTAGGCGGCCCGCATCGCTACCTCGGTCTTGCCGAAGCCGACGTCGCCGCAGATCAGTCGGTCCGTGGCCTTGGCACCGGTCAAGTCCTCGATCACCGTGTCGATGGCGGCATCCTGGTCGGGCGTCGGTTCGAACTCGAACTGCTCCACGAAGCGACGGTAGTCGTCGTCCGGCTTGCCGAACGCGAAACTCATCGACGCCTCGCGGCGGGCGTAGATGTCGAGCAATTCCGCAGCGGCGTCGCGCGCTCTCTCGGCCGCCTTGCGCTTGGCCTTCGCCCACTGGTCCGAACCGAGCCGGTGTAGGGGGGCGTGCTCCTCGTCGGCACCGGCGTACCTCGACACGAGATGGAGCGCCGTAACGGGAACGTACAGCTTGGCCTCTTCGGCGTACTCGAGCGTGAGGAACTCCATCGGGTGCTCGTCGATGGTGAGCGTCTCGAGGCCCCGGTAGCGTCCGACGCCGTGGTCGATGTGCACCACCGGCGATCCGATATTGAGTTCGATCAGGTTCTTGATGACGAGGTCGGGGTCGATTCCGCGCCGACGGGACCGCTCGGCAACGGCCTTGTCCGTCCGGTGGCCGAAGATCTCCGTCTCGGTGACAACGGCGAGATCGGGTAGCCAGAAGCCGCGCTCGATGGGCGCGATGGCGATGCCTAGCCTCGTATCGCTCCCGACGAACGAAGCGAATCCGCCGGCTTCGGTAGTCGCGATTCGCGCTCTGCCGAGAAACTCCTCGAGGTGGACCCGGCGACCTGGCGTCTCGGCCGTGAGCAGGATCGGAGCCTCGGTGTTGCCGACAAAGCTACGCAGCCGGGCGGCGGGATCCTGGGCACGGTGGTTGGCGGCCAGTTCCGGCAAGGCTCTTCCCGCGAAGTCCACGCGGTGGCGACGGCGTACGGCGCTCGGGTCGATCCGGGCTCGTCCGTAGCGTTTTATGTCCGCGTCGAGGTCCCTGGCGCGCAGGTAGAGCGCGTCGGGGGGAAGAATCGGGCGCTCCACGTCATGGCGCTGGGACTCGTACCGGGCGGTGACTTCGGCAAGGTGACGCCGTGCGGCGGCGTCGACGTCCGCGTCCAGCACGAATACGGTGTCGTCCGGCAGGTAGTCGAAGAGCGTCGCCGTGTCTTCGTGGAACAACGGCAGGTAATACTCGATCCCTTGGGGCGCCAAACCCGAACTGACGTCCTGGTAGACGTGACAGCGACGGACGTCGGCATCGAAGGTGCGGTGCCAGGCGGCACGAAAGCGGGCGATGCCGGCCGCGTCGATGGGCATTTCCCGTGCCGGCAGAATGCGAACACCGTCGGCCTCGGAGACGGTTCGTTGGGAGTCGGCATCGAACAGCCGGAGGCTGTCGATCTCGTCGTCGAAAAGATCGATGCGAACTGGGTTCGTGCCGCCCATCGGGAAGATGTCGACCAATGAACCCCGGACTGCGAACTCGCCCCGCTCGGACACCGTGTCGACGGCCCGGTAGCCGGCGCCCGCCAGGCGTTGCCGCTCGGTGGCGATGTCGAAGGTCTGGCCGACGGCAACGACCAGCGACTGGCTTTGCACGAAACTCGGCGGAGCGAGGCGTTGCAGCAGGGTGGTGACCGGCACGACCAGGACGCCACGTTTCGTGCCCGGCAACTCGTAGAGCGTTTCCAGGCGTTCGGACACGATGTCCTGATGAGCCGAAAAGTGATCGTAGGGGAGGGTTTCCCAGTCGGGGAAGGTCAGAACGGGCACCGCGCCCGACGCGAAGAAGCGTATTTCGCTCAATGCGTGAAACGCGGCCTCCGTGTCCGTCGCCACGTAGACGACGAGGTGCTCCGTGCCGGCGGCGAGCCGAGCGGCCATCAAGGAACCACCACTGCCGTGGAGTCCCTGCCAGTTGTGGATGAGGTGTGGCGCCGGGGTCTCGGGCGCCGGCGAAGATCGCATGTGGCTATGTTATCACCGACTGCGCGGCCAACGACGCGCCGGCGAGGCAGGCGTAGAATCCCCTCGCCACGGCAGTACCGACTCGAAAACCGGGAATCGCCTTGAGTTTCGACCAGACGCTCGCTGTCGCCTCGGCGCAGATGCGATCCGCCCGACGGTCCATTCGGACCTGGGTATTCGGTGTACTCGCCGGGGGAACCACGATCGCGGTCGGCGTCTTCTTCGCCTATGCGCACGGCGTGCTTGGCAGTGCCAATGCAGGACGGTTCGGGCCACGATTTCTGATCGCGGAACTGGGCGGCTACCTGCTGTGGCTGCTTCTCGTTGGCGTGGTGTTCATGGCGTTCGATCTGCGCAACGGCGACGTGCGGGCACGCATCGCGGAAGCCCTCGACACACGACCCGTCTCCAACTTGGCCATGATCGCCGGCCGGGCGCTCGGAGTGGCCGCCGCGGTGGCGTTGCCTGTGCTGGGCACCGTCGCCTTGCTGCAGGTCTTGGGCACCGCAGCCCGTGCGGCGGACTTCTGGATGGGCGATCCAATCGAGCCTGTGTCGCTGGCATCGTTCGTCTTGCTCGACGTTCTCGTGGCGATCTTCGTCTGGTCTGCGACGGTGTTGCTGCTGTCGTCCGTGCTTCGCAATCGGCTCGCGGTAGTCCTCGCGGCCGCGCTGCTCTTGGCGTTGCAGTTCTGGGCAATGACGACGGTTCCCGCGTATCTGCTGCCTGCAGTTTCGGTGGTAGCCAATAGCGGCGGTTGGGCATCGGACATCACCACGCAGTTTGCGGACTTGGACCATGTTCTGCAGCGTAGCGTCGTGCTGGTTGGCGGCGTCGGCATTTGTCTCTTGGCCGCGGCGCTACACCCACGGCCAGCAGGTGGTTCCCGTTTCCGACTGTCGGTTCTCGGCACGGTCGTCGTGCTGGTCGCAGTTGCCGGCCTTTCCGCGGTTGCCTTGCGAGGCGTTGGGACGGTCGAAAAGCGAGCCGGGTGGCTCGCAGTCCATCGCGGGGCGACAACGGAGACGACTAGGTGGCCGGACATCGAGCGGATTACGGGTACCGCAAAGATCGATCCGGGAGACCGGCTCAACCTCGACATCGACCTGCACTTGCGCGCGAACGATGCGGAAATCCCGTCGTGGGTGTTCAGCTTCAATCCCGGTTTGCGGTTGACGGACCTGCGCCACGGTGGGGAGGCGATTCCCTTCGTCCACGAGTCGGGTTTGCTGACCGTCGAGGGCGATCGGCTGAAAGACGTTGGACCGACTTTCGTCCTGTCCATGCAGGCCCAGGGCGTTCCCGACCCGGACTTCGGCTATTTGGACAGTGCCGTGGACTGGCGGCGACGACCCGGCACGAACCTGCTGAAGTACCTGGGAACGGCGGCATCCGTGTTCCACCGCAACTACGCCGCGCTGACGCCAGCGGTGCACTGGCTGCCGGCGTCAGGCAGCAACGTCGATCGGGAGGATCCGTCGAGGCGGCCACCGGATTTCTTCCATCTCGACCTCCTAGTCGAAGTTCCCGCTGGGTGGATGGTTGCCGGACCGGGTCGTCAACCGCATGGGGAGGATGCGGCGAGGATCCACCGGCTCCGGACCGACTCGCCCATCCAGGAAGCGGCGCTATTCGCCTCGGACTTCGAGCGGAGAATGGTGAACGTCCTAGGGATCGAACTCGAACTGCTGGTGACCCCCAAGCACATGCCGAATCTCGAGCACTTCGCCGAGGCCGGTGATGAGATCACAAAGCAACTGACTAACATCTTTGCGAAGCTTGAAGGTGCGGATCTCGCGTACCCAGAACGCGTCCTGAGCCTGGTCGAGGTACCTACATCGCTGCGTACCTATCGGGGCGGCTGGCGAATGGACGCGGTGCGTACGCCCGGGGTCCTGTTGCTGCGGGAGGAGGGTCTGCCCACGATCCGGACCGGCCACTACGGTGGCGAGGTTCCAGCCGATCGCCGACAGGGGTATCTCGTCTCCGTGCTGCACATCTACTTCCTCAACGCCTGGAACAGCGGCAATTCGTATCAAGGCTTGGCGGGCAACCTGATTGCGTCGACGAGCCCGGTGGACACGGGGGCGGTAGCACTCGATGCCGTCACCCGTGATCTGGCATACCGTGTGCTGAATCCGTGGGGTTCCGAAGGCTCCGTTTGGTTTTCGGCGCATTCTTATGATGCGGACGCGGTTTTTGGCACCTCGGTGTGGGACATGGTCGCAGGTCTTGCCACCGGCCACTTCGGAAGCATGTTGGGTAGAACGTCCTGGTGGCGCGGCGACATGTGGGGGCAAGCCGCGCGAACTTCGGTTGCCCGAATCGACGGCGGCAATGACCCGCACCTCGCGTTCAGCCTGCTATCCCTGAAGGGCAATGCGTTGGAGGACGTCGTGCTCGGGGTCGCGGGGGTCCAGAAAACGGGTGAGGTGCTGGGCGAACTGCGGCGCCGCTACGAAGGCCGGCCGTTCGCGATGGACGATTTCCTGGTTGTCGCGGATGAGGCTGTGGCCGGCCTGTCCGATGTTGTCGACGAGGCTCTGCACGAACCCGGCCTGCCGGGTTTCCTGGCATCGCCAGCCACCGTCGTCCCCCTTTCGGACGACGATGCCGGTCGACCGCGGTATCACGTCGCCGTACACGTCTACAACGGCGAGCCGGTCGCCGGATGGCTGCAACTCGCCGAGTACGGCTATGGAAGAGGCGAGGGGGATCCGATACGAGTGCCGGGACAGTCGTCGATAGAGATCGGCAGGGTCTACGACACACCTCCCGATCAACTCTGGCTGCACCCGTACCTGTCCTTGAACCGCCACGAGATCCGTCTCGACCTCGTGGGCTCCTCCCCGCGATCGTTGCCGGACGAAGATGGCTTCGTTGGAACAAGGCCCAGTACGTGGACGCCGCCCCCGGTCGATGGGATCGTCGTTGACGATCTCGATGCGGGATTTTCCTGGGAGAGTGCGGCCAAGCGTGCGGCTCGTTGGAGCCTTGTCGACCGTTACCGGGGTTGGACGGAGACTCTCGACCACGGGCTCCCCGTTCGGGCAAGCGAGGCGGGGGCTTGGATTCGGCATGACGTCGGGTCCGCCTGGGGCACGTACCGCCGCACGGTTGCTATGGCTTTTCCCGGTGGCACGCACGATCGAGTTTTCTTCACGGCGGAACTCGATGACGGCCCCTGGCGCTTGGACTACTACCTGCCGGAGCGGCGCATCCCCGAGCGGTGGGCAGGCGATCGGGAACTGGTGATGTATGGGCAGCTAGGTTCCATGCGGATGAAACTGATCGCATTCGATAACGCCGACGCTGTTCCGGGGACTTCCCCAGCGCCCCTGAGGGAGTGGACCCTCGATTTCGACGCCGCCCATGGCGAAACGGGCTGGAACAAGCTTGGCGAGTTCGACCTCCCGGGTGGACCAGCCCGCCTGGAGGTCTCCAATGTCACCAACGGACAGGTCGTGATCGCCGACGCCGTCCGCTGGCGGCGAGTGGAGTGAGAGCGCGTCGATCCGGTTGCGCCGTCGTGGGCCAAACCCCTAGAATGCCTACGGTTCCGGTGAGGAGGAGCACACTCGCTCGCCGGACTTTCTCGTGGGCGCATGGATGGCATAGAGGATCCTTAACCGCGGCAGCGTGACGTAAGCGTCGGCAGCGACACCGATGAAAGCGACGAACATCGCCGATCCCAACTATTTCCACAAGGTCGTGGACTGCCAATGGGCGTGTCCCGCGCACACGCCCGTGCCCGACTACATCCGCCTCATCGCCGAGGAACGCTTCACCGAAGCGTACATGCTGAACTGGGATTCGAACGTCTTCCCGGGCATCCTCGGACGAACCTGCGACCGTCCCTGCGAACCCGCGTGCCGGCGCGTCCGCACCGAGGAGAAACCGGTCGCGATCTGCCGCCTGAAACGCGTCGCCGCGGACCACAAGGGCGACATTGCCGATTTTCTGCCGCGGGTGCCGAAGAAGAAGAACGGCAAACGCATCTGCCTCATGGGTGCCGGTCCGGCGTCGCTGGCCGTGGCCCGGGATCTGCTGCCGCTCGGCTACGAGATCGACATGTTCGACCGGGACCCGGCGGGCGGCGGCATGATGCGGAGCCAGATTCCCGCGTTCCGGCTGCCGGCGGACGTCCTGGAGGAGGAGGTGGACCTCATCCTCAACATGGGCGTCAACGCCCAGTTCGGCTACGAGATCACGAGCATGAAGGAAATGCTCGACATGGACTACGACGCCTATTTCGTCGGTACCGGCGCGCCGCGGGGGCGCGATCTGGAACTGCCGGGCCGTCAGGAAGTCGACGACCACATCTCCATCGGCATCGACTGGCTCTCGAGCGTCGCCTTCGGCCACACCTCGTCGATATCCGGCAAGGTCATCGTGATGGGCGGCGGCAACACGGCCATGGACTGCTGCCGCACGTCCAAGCGCCTGGGCGCCGAGCGCGTCACCGTGGTCGTCCGCTCCGCTTTCGACGTCATGAAGGCCTCCGAGTGGGAGAAGGAAGACGCGATGTCGGAAGGCATCCCGATCATCAACAACCGCCCGCCCAAGGAGTTCCTGCACGACAACGGCAAGCTCACCGGCATCGTCTTCGAATGCGTGCGCCCGATCCCCGACGGCAAGGGCCGCTACCGCTACGAGCCGAGCGGCGAACCGGATGTCGTCATGGAGTGCGACCACGTGCTGATGGCCATCGGCCAGGAGAACCACTGCCCGTGGGTCGAGCGTGACGTCGGCATCGAGTTCGACAAGTGGGACTGCCCGATCCTCGACGAGGACACGCTGCAGTCGAGCCACCCGAAGATCTTCTTCGGCGGCGACTCGGCGCTTGGTCCCGAGAACATCATCTGGGCGTCCGCGCACGCCCACAAGGCGGCGATCTCGATCCACCTGATGTGCCAGGGCAAGGACATCTTGAAGGACCGCCCGCCGGAAGGCGTCAACCTGATCAGCCAGAAAATGGGCGTCCACCAGTGGAGCTACGACGCGGAGCACGACGACGCCAAGCGCTTTCTGGTGCCCCACGCCAACAAGCGCAAGGCGCTGGACAACATCAAGATCGAGGTGGAACTCGGCTTCGACGCCCGGTTGGGACTCAAGGAAGCGCAGCGTTGTCTCAACTGCGACGTGCAGACCGTTTTCACGGAGAGCCTGTGCATCGAGTGCGACGCCTGCGTCGACATCTGCCCGATGGACTGCATCACGTTCACCCCCAACGCCGACGAGCCCGAGTTGCGCACGTCGCTGACGGCGCCCGCCGAGAACGACGAGCAGGACATCTACGTGTCCGAGGAACTTCCCACCGGGCGGATCATGGCCAAGGACGAGGACGTCTGCCTGCACTGCGGGTTGTGCGCGGAACGCTGTCCCACGCACGCTTGGGATATGCAGAAATCCGTCATCCACACGCCGCAGCTGGGTTCCTACGCGGCAGGGTGACCCGGTGACCGACAAGGCAACTCCCGCCGTCCCCGAGGGGGATTCGGTGGCCAACGGCGTGAACGATCGGCGAACGTCCTACAACGACTTCGTGATCCGGTTCGCGAACGTCAACGGCTCGGGTTCAGCCTCCGCCAACGGCATGTTCGCCAAGGCGCTGTTCCGCATGGGCATCCCGGTGGCGACCCGCAACATCTTCCCGTCCAACATCGAGGGACTGCCCACCTGGTTCGAAGTGCGCGTTTCCGAGAAGGGCTACGCCGGGCGGCGCGAGGGCATCGACCTCATGGTGGCGATGAACGCCGAGACCTTCGCGGAGGACGTGGCGTCGGTGGTGCCGGGTGGCTACCTGCTCTACGACAACTCGAAGGAGCTCGACGTTCGCCTGCGTCGAAGCGACATCAACCTGGTCGGGGTGCCGATCTCGCAGCTCGTGCTGCCCGAGTTTCCAAATCCCAAACACCGCGCGCTGTTCAAGAACATCGTCTACGTGGGTGCCCTCTCGGCGCTGATCAACATCGACTTCGACGTCATCACCGGCATGGTGTCGGCGCAATTCAAGGGCAAGGACGATCTGATCGCGCCGAACATCCATGCTCTCGAGATCGGTCGCCACTACGTGCTCGACTACCTGGTCTGCCCGCTGCCGATCCAGGTGCGCTACTCGAACGGCGCGAGCGACAAGATCCTGGTCGACGGCAACACGGCCGCCGCCATCGGCGCGATCTACGGCGGCGCGACGGTTTGTGCGTGGTATCCGATCACGCCCTCCACATCCCTGGCGGAGGCATTCGAGCAGTACTGCAACCGGCTGCGCGTGGACGAGAACGGCGAGCGCAACTTCGCGATCATCCAGGCCGAAGACGAACTGTCGGCGATGGGCATCGTCATCGGTGCGGGGTGGAACGGCGCCCGGGCATTCACGGCGACCAGCGGTCCGGGGCTGTCGTTGATGACCGAATTCTTAGGCCTCGCCTACTTCGCCGAAATTCCCGCCGTGCTTTGGGACATCCAGCGCACCGGCCCGTCAACGGGCATGCCGACCCGCACCCAGCAGGGCGACCTGCTGTCTGCGGCGTACGCGTCCCACGGCGACACCCGGCACCCGCTGCTGTTCCCGTCGACGCCCAACGAGTGCTTCGACTTCGCGGTCGCGGCGCTCGATCTTGCCGACCGGCTGCAGACCCCGATCCTGGTGATGTCGGACCTCGAACTCGGCATGAACGACAACCTTGCCGATCCCTTCACCTGGGACGACGAGCGCAGCTACGACCGCGGCAAGGTGCTCGGCGCGGACGACCTGGAGAGGATCGAGACCTTCGGCCGCTATCTCGACGTGGACGGCGACGGCATCGGCTACCGGACGTTGCCCGGCACGCATCCGGAGAAGGGTGCGTTCTTCACAAGGGGCACGTCGCGGGACGAGTACGCCGCCTACACGGAAGCGCCGGAACACTACAGTGCCAATATGGACCGCCTGCTCAAGAAGTGGGAAACCGCCCGCGACCTCGTGCCGGCACCGGTCATCGAGGAGCAGGGGCGCTTGATCGGCATCGTCTTCTACGGCACCACGGCACTGCCGATTCCGGAAGCCTTGGACCGTCTCCTCGAAGACGGCGTCGAAGTCGATACCATGCGCCTGCGGGGCTTCCCGTTCACCGACGAGGTACGCGAGTTCATCGACCGCCACGAGATCGTCTTCCTCGCCGAGCAGAACCGGGACGCGCAGATGAAGACGTTGCTCGTGAACGACCTAGGGCTGGACCCGGCCCGGATCGACTCGGTGCTCTACTACGGCGGCTTCTCGATTTCGGCGGACACCATCTACGAGCAGGTGAGCGAACGGCTCGTCGAATACAACGTGCCGCGGCTCCGCGCCGTCGGCGGCGGCGGGCGCGGGACCGCGCCCCGGAAAGACAGGGAGTACCGACCATGACCTTCGTCGTCAAACCCCGCGTCCGGCATCCGCTGCTCCCGGTCAACGAACTCGGGCTCACGCGCCGCGACTACGAGGGGTCGGTGTCCACCCTCTGCGCGGGCTGCGGCCACGACTCGGTCTCCGCGGCCATCGTCCAGGCCTGTGCCGAACTGTCGCTGCCGCCGCACAAGTTCGCCAAGGTGTCCGGCATCGGCTGCTCGTCGAAGACGCCGAGCTACTTCCTCAGCCACTCCCACGGCTTCAATTCGGTACACGGCCGGATGCCGTCGGTGGCGACGGGCGCCAATCTCGCCAACCGCGAACTCTATTGCATCGGCGTCTCCGGCGACGGCGACAGCGCCTCCATCGGCATCGGCCAGTTCGCCCACATCGTCCGCCGCCGGATCAACATGCTCTATGTCGTCGACAACAACGGCACCTACGGGCTTACCAAGGGCCAGTTCTCGGCGACCAACGACAAGGGATCCACCAGCAAGAAAGGCGTGCCGAACCTCTATGAGCCCATCGACCTCGTCTCGATGGCGTTGCAGATCGGGGCGAGTTTCGTGGCCCGCAGTTTCTCGGGGGACAAGCGGCAGTTGGTTCCACTCATTCAGGCGGGCCTGATGCACAAGGGTTTCGCGTTCATCGACGTGATCTCGCCCTGTGTGGCGTTCAACAACCACAACGGCTCGACCAAGAGCTACGACTATGTACGCGACCACTCGGAGCGGCTCGTGAGCGCCGACTTCATCGCTCCCGGCGCGGAAATCACCGTCGACTACGACTCCGGTGCGCTGGAAGACGTGGCCATGCCCGACGGATCGACCCTGCGCCTGCGCAAACTCGACGAGGACTACGATCCCCGCGACCGGATCCAGGCGCTGACGCAGGTGCAACGCTCGGCGGAGGCCGGCGAGGTGGTCACGGGATTGCTGTACATGGACGCCGACGCGGCGGACTGCCATGACGTGCTCGGCACGCCGTCGGCACCGTTGAACGCGCTGGACGAGTCGGTCCTGTGTCCGGGCACCGAGGCGTTGGAGGGAGTCAACGCGCAGTTGCGGTGAGTGATCGGCTTGCCGCAGGGCTTCCCGGGCGCGAAGCCTGGGTCGGCTTCGAGTGCGAGGCGAGGACGATCAGTACGCCCACTTGAAGCTGATGGACGCGCTGCTGCCCGGCTGTTCGCTGAACACCACGACGCCCTCCCGCTCGATCTCCACGGTGCCGTCGAGAATGTTCCGGAGCTTCGCCTTCACCGTGATGGCCTCGGTTGGGAACCATGAGTAGGTGAAGTCGAGGGAGTGGTAGGGCTGTTCGTACCCATCCGGGGCGCCTAGCCGTCCGGCGACGTAGAGGCGCTCGCCGAAGACGTTGTAGACCACGGTCGCGGTATGGCGGCCGTCGTCGCTGTCGAAACCGAGCATGGCGTTGGCGACATACTCGGAGGCGCCCACGAGCGGTCGGACGTCGTTGGTGGGTGCGTCGGCCTTCTCGCCGGCGACGAGTTCGGAATCCTGCAGGGTCAGGTTCGCCTGCACGAAGAACATGTTGATCCAGTCGCCGAGCAGGCCCGAGAGGAAGCTCAACTCCTTGAGCGCTTCGACCTCGACGCCGGATACCTGGGCGGACGTGGCGTTCACGATTTCCCGTGCCACGGTGGTGTCGCTGGCGGCGGACTCGAAGAACTCGATGGGATTGACGATGTCCTTGTAGAAGGCGGACACCGTCAGGTTGTCGCCGTTCGTGAAGAACATCTCGGCGCGGATGTCGTAATTCGCGACGTCGGAGGGGATGACGCTGGGATTGCCGTCCACTAGGTCGTCGGTGATGGGATCGATGTAGCTGGCGTCGGTGATCTCGCGCAAGTCCGGGCGCACGACGGTTTCGCTCCAGCCGAACCGAAGCTGGAAGCGTTCCGCCCACTCCCACTGCCCGAACGGCGCAATCCAGGTGAGCGAGACGGACGGATAGATGTTGTCCTGGGCGAAGGTGGACTGCTCGAGGCGTTCGGGGTCGGTGGTCACGACCGGGTCGGTGATCGTGAATCCGTACGGGTTCCAGTCCAGCGCGACCTGCTTGTAGTCCTCCCAGCGGGCGCCGGCGGCCAGGCGCCAGACCTCCTTCCAGGTGACGTCGACCTTGCCGAACACGGCCTCCGTCATGGTGGCGGCCAGGTAGCTCTGGTTGTTCGTGCCGGTCCGGTCGAAGACGAAGTCGTTGGCCGGGTCCATGATGCTGGCGTCCGAGAAGACCTCGCCGATGCTGCCCTCGAGGATCCGGGGATCGGCGACCGAGAAGGCCCCTAGGCGGAACTGCGACTGCCGGTAGGTACGCGCCTTCCGGGCGTGTTCGTAGCCGCCGCTCGCCTCCAGGAACCAGTTCGTGGTGGAGACCGGGATGTTGAACCGCCAGCCGTAGTTCAGGACGTCGTCGTCGAGCAGCGTGAACCGGAAGTCGGAGGTCGACGCGTCGGCGTTGATGACCGAACTCAATACCTCGCCTGTCGTCGGCGCGGTGACTGTCTGGGCTTTCACCGTGACCTGGTTCGGGATGTCCGTCTGCACCACCGTGTCGGAATGGAACCAGGAGACTTCCGCGTCGAGCGGAATCCAGCTGCGGTCGAACCAGCCCACCACCGGTAGCTCCCGGGTGAGGTCTCCGAAGCGATGCGTCCCCTTGACCTGGTGGACGATCAGTTCGCGTTCCTCGAAGAGGACGCTGTAGTTGCGGAAGCCGATCTCGTCGGAGATCTCGCGGTTCTCGTTGAAGAAGTCGCGGATGGTCGTCTCGTCGTCGGTATTGCGCAGGAACAGGCTCGTTGTCGTTACTTCGTGTTCGCCCAGGTAGCTCAAGCCGAAGTTGGCGGTGCCGGTGATGTCAACCGTGTAGGTGGACTCGAGCTTGGTATCGGTGCGTTCGTCGGGGAAGTTGAAGTTGCGGCTCAAACGCTCGTTCTCGCGCCAGGTGGTCTTGTAGCCGGCGCCGAACAGGAAGCCGACTTCCCAGTCGTCGCCGAGCATCACGTTGTTGCCGATGCTCGCCTTGAGATCCAGGTCGGGGTGGATGGACTCTTCCGCCACGGAGACGTTCCGGTTGAGGTGCAGGGCGAGTTCCCGGTTGATCCGGCGGGCGTCTTCGATCGTCGCGTCGTGGTTGCCCTCCTTGCGGAGTCTGTCGAGGATTCCCTGCACATCCAGGTTGCCGAGGAATCGCCCGATCTCGGATTCCAGTTGCGGCGACAACGCCCGGGAGCCGTTGTCGGTCCCCCAGCGGTCGCTGCCGCCGCCCGGGTAGCTGTAGGCGTCGCCGTCGTTCTCGAAGTTGTAGCCGGAGCCCACCTCGATGGCGTAGGTGAATCCGCTGGGGATGCCCTTGGTGCGGATGTCGACGGCGCCGCCCCCGAACGCGGCGGGCATGTCGGCGGAGTACGCCTTCTGCACACGCAGCGAACTGACGATGGAAGTCGGGAAGATGTCTACGGGGATGACATTCCGCGTCAGGTCGGGGGAGGGGATGGTGGCGCCGTTCAAGAGCGTGCTGGAGTAGCGCTCGCCGAGGCCCCGCACGTAGATGAACTTCTCGTTGACCAGCGACAGGCCGGGAATCCGGCGCAGCGCGACGGCGACGGTGGCGTCGCCTAGGCGGCTGATCATCTCCGAGCCCATGACGTCGGAGACGACTTCGTCGTCCTGGCGCTCGTTGATCAACTGCTGGGTGGAGTTGATGAGTCGCCCGAGGACGACGACCTCCTCTATTGGCCCGGCGGAAACGGTCGACCGATCGGTTGGCGAACCGCCTTCCGCTTCTTCGTTGGTATCGACCGCATCTTGGGCGCCGGCGATGCCGGCGAACATGGCGGCGGCGATCGTCCACACTGCCGCCCCCGCGCTCGGTTCACGAGGTTTCATAGGGTTCGGTCCTACTAGTGTGCGTGTTCAACTGGTAGCCTCGGGTTTCCTATTCGAACCAAAGGGACTGGCCCCGGTTGCCTTCGAAGATGCCGTAGGTCCAACCCATCGCCCAGTTGATGTCCGCCGTCGACAGGGCGCCGATGTAGACACCGTTCTGCGGCGAGCCGCTCGGCACCTCGCCATCCACGGACATCGTCGCGTATTCGATGGAATACACCGGCGGGGTGTCCTGGAGAAGCTGTAGGTCGGTGTGTGCGTTGGGGGTCGGGTCCGCCCAGTCGTTGATCGTGGCGAACACGGCGCCGTTGGCGGCCGCCCAGTCTTCGACGCGGGTGCCGTTCGGCAGCGAATTGCCCCGGGTTCTGTCGGCGCAGGCGAAGATCACGGAGTTCAGCGACAGATCGCCGTCCTGGGCGGCCTGCTTCGAGCGGTTGTCGATGCGCAGACAATAGTTGGAGTCGTCGCTGTCGGAATTGAAAGAGCCCACCACCATGGAATCGTTGATGGTTGCGAAGATGCCCTCGCGCAGTCGCCAGCCCGCCCCCGGATCGAAGTTGCCTTGTTCGGCGGAGGGCGAAACGATGCAGGTCAGGTTGCTGATGGTCGGTCGGCTGTTGATGCCCTGTTTGATCGTGGCCTCGACCGCTTCGCTGGTGAGCGACGAGAACGAACCGATCCCGTCCGCTTCGATGCAGTGGTTGCCGAGGGTTTCGGACTGGATGACCAGGGCGTTGGTGATGGACCCGGACCAGCCCTCGTCGATGTCGATGGAGTCGTCCCGGACATAGACGCCGACGTAGTTTTCGAAGCTCACGGCACCGCCGAACATCTCGATGCCGTCGTCGTAGGTGGAGTACACCTGCAGGTTCTTGATGATCGTGTTGCTGCCGACGCCGCCGAAGGAGATGCCGTTCAGTTCGTCGCCATTGGCCACCTCGGCGCCGGTGTGCTTGACGATCACGTACTCCAAGCGTCCGGAACTGTCCTCGTTGTTGTCGCCGCCGTATTGCGACTCGTCGAGGCCCGCCGCACCTTCCGCATCCACGTGGCAGTCGCTAGTGGTTAGGTTTCCGGCAGACATCGAGCCCGTGTATTGGCACTTGTTGGTTACCCCGAAGCCGTTGATCACTATGCCGCCCCACTGCTGGACGTCCTCGGGACCGACGGTGCCTTCGACGTCCGAGACGGACGTAAAGGTGATGGGTTTGTCCTCGGTGCCCACGGCGAACAACTGGGCGCCGCGGTTGACGATGATGAAGTCGCCGCTGGACCGGAACGCCAGCGTCGCGCCGGCTTCGACGGTCAGAACCGGCCCATCGCCACCCTTGGTGATGCCTGCACCAGCAAGGCCCTCGTCCGTATCGTAGGTCTTCCCGACGAACAGGCTGCCCTCGAAGATGTGCGCACCGTCGTTCTCGAGGTCGGGAATCGTCATGTTCACCGTGAGGTTGTTGCCGGCGTCGACGAACGATGGCACGTAGATGCAGTTGTTGCCGCTCAACTCGCCCTGGATGGTCTGGCCACCGGTGCTGAGGTACGACGCGCACGGGTTCTCCTCCGCCACGGGTTGCGTCGTGTTGCTGCTGTTGTCGACGGAGGCGTCCGTCGTCGACGGCTGGATGATGATGTCGCCACCGTCACAGGCGGAGAGAAGCGCCAGCGTAGCGATCGCCACGGCCAATCGGTTCATTCCATATCCCCTTTGAAGTGCCCAAAAAACAACTACGTCCGGGCTGCGGGAGATTGCGGCGCTCAGACGAGAGAGCACGCTAGCGAGGGTTTATGAAATGCCCGTCACACCTCCGTGACATTCTCGTGACGAATGCAACAGTGACCCGAGAAGGCCAGTGCGAGCAAGTAAGGCTGTTGCGGGTGCCATCGACCGATCAACGCGGGCGACCCGGACGCGACTGGCGAGGCTCGTGGACCAAGGCCTCGTTGCGGTCATCGGCAAGGATCCTCAGGATCCGAAACGGATATACCGCAAGGTCTAGCAACTCCCTTGAGATCGACGGACATCGCCGACTTCGGACGCGTTTGTACGACCTGTAGGCGCGATAGGCAATTCGACACGCAGAACTCGAGGAGCGAGTCGCCAATCTGATCGGCGATTCGATCTCGCCACGTCTCGTTCCGGAAATCGAACTGCTTTGCTATCGCGATACGCATGTCCTCGCCGTAAGGGTGCATCCGAGCGCAAGCCGCCCGCACTACCTGGGCTCGCAGATCGAATCCGGGACCTACGTCCGGGTTGGCTCGACGAACCGCCGAGCCGATGCGATGTTGATCGGCGAGATGAGGCGGTTCGTCCGCGGCGAGTCCTTCGACGAAAGCCCGCTTCCCGACATCGACTCGGAAGCGCTGGACTTCCGAGCTGCTTCCGAGTCCTTCGCCGAGTTTAGAAAGCTCCATCAGAACGATCTCGAAATCCTCGGTCTGTGCACGATGCACCAGGGCCGCAAGGTCGCTACCGTCGGCGGTGTCTTGCTGTACGGTCGGAATCGCCTCGCCCGCTTCCCGGACGCCTGGATCCAAGCCGGTCGCTTCGACGGCTTGGACAAAGCCCGTATCGCGGACCAGGCCGACCTTGCGATGCCACTCGCAGACGCCATTCCAGCCTCGATCGCATTCGTCGGTCGCCACACCGTGCTGGGCACCGAAATCGGGCCCGTACGGCACCGGACTCGCCGTGCGCTACCGCCGTTGGCCGTCCGTGAAGCGATAGTCAACGCGGTCACGCACGCCGACTACTCGCAACGCGGCGCCCCGATACGGATCGCCGTATTCGATGACCGATTGGAGGTCGAGAACCCGGGGCTACTGCCGTTCGGCCTAACCCTCGAGGACCTTCCCCGCGGTGTTTCGAAGCTCCGCAACCGCGTGATCGGGCGGGTTTTCCACGAACTCGCGTTGGTCGAGCACTGGGGGAGTGGCGCGCAACGGATGATCGCCGCGTGCCGGGAGGCGGGTGTGCCGCCACCCGTCTGGGAGGAGATAGGCAACCGTCTACGTGTCACGATGTCGATGCAACCGGTGGGGTCACCGGTCGTCGACGCCATCGACCAGGCCATCCTCGACGTGTTGAGCGATGGCGACCGCAAAACCCGCGAGATCGCCGATGCCATCGGCCGGTCAACGCGGGCGACCCGAACGCGACTGGCAAGGCTCGTGGATCAAGGCCTGGTTGCGGTCATCGGCAAGGGCCCGCAGGATCCGAAAAGGATTT
Source organism: Gammaproteobacteria bacterium (assembly GCA_026705345.1). Lineage (GTDB taxonomy): Bacteria > Pseudomonadota > Gammaproteobacteria > Pseudomonadales > Azotimanducaceae > VXYL01. The sequence continues at coordinate 6,514 of JAPPAV010000022.1, read as the reverse complement.
ACCGCAAGGTTTAGCGGCAAGGCGCCTCCGTAATACACCTGCAGGGAAGCGCCGTCCTCACACGCCTTCGTACGACTTGTACGCGCGATAGGCAATCCGACACGCATTGGTGAATAGGCGGCGATCTCGGGAAGGTCGCCCAGGGGCGGGAATGAACTCCGCCGCATCCAAATCCTCGATGGCCGCGAGGCTTCGCCTGAGTCCAATTTCGGCCAATCGCCGGCTGCGGTCGTCGTCGAGATCCAGGCCGCCGCAAACGATGACCGAGGTCAGCAAAGCGGCGAGCGTGTTTTGCCGGTACAAGCGCCAGCACTCATCGAACGGAAAGTCCGTTGCGCCCGAGCGACAGACGATGTCGTGGTATTCCTCGACGGCCTCCCGCTCGATCTGGCGTCGAACCGGGGTGGTCAGATTGCCAGCGAGGAAGTAGCCGACGTCGTAGAGCCCGCAGCTCAGTCCGCTCACCTGCCAGTCGATGATCGTCACGTCGTCCTCGCCATCGTCACGAAAGAACAGGTTGTCCAGCCGATAGTCGCCATGGGTGAACGTTCGCGGACCAGCTGCCAAGGCGGCCATGTGGTCGACGATGCCAAGGCCGACCGCCTCCGCGAGTTGGCGGGTCGTGCTCGAGAAGGCGTCCCCGAAGTGCTTGAGCGTGCGGACCAGGTTCGCGAGGTAGACGACCTGCACGATGGGACTCAGCCTGGGATTGTTCGAGTCGTAGCACCCCGAGAGGGGAGGCTCGTGGACCCTGTTCCAACACGCCCCGTGCAGTCGAGCGAGCGCTCGGACTGCCTGTTTGGCCTGCGCGGGGTTGGCGCCGGCGATCTGATCGACGACCGCCATGCCGCGGATGTCCTCGAGGACGAGGACGAACCGGTGGCTCTTCGGTTCGAAATCGCCGTAGAGAAGCCTCGGTGTCGACACGGGGATCCGGGAGGCGAGGGAACGGTAGAAGTCGTACTCGCGTCGATACAACGCGAGGCGTTTGCCCAGTCGCCGGTTCTTGGCGTTCACGCTCGCCAACTTCACGATGATGCTAGGGGCTGCGGAGTCGTTCGATTCGGCGTAGTCGAGGTGGCAGCGCATGACTTGCCCCATCACACCCGAGCCCACACCCACTTCTTCAACCCGGATGCCGCTAGGCGGCGCGAGATGTCCGCGGACGGCAAGCACGCGGCGTATCCAATCGAGGTCGATCGAGTTGCCGTGCCGGGGAATTGGCGGTTTGGGTGTCATGCCTCTACTCGTGTAGGGGACGGGTGTATCCCGTCCCGTTGAAGGCGGTGCTTAGGTTCGGCACCGCTGTTGTCCATTATTCGCAATGGCGATATGGTCGCCAAGGGAATGGCTCCATTGGGGATGGGACTCATGGCCGGTACCGCGGAGTGATCTTGACACCCCTCGGCAACAGTTGGTTGGAATGCGGCGGCTATTGGCGGTGCTGAAGCGGTATTTCGGCCCCGTCGTCGTCGTGTCGACCGGCATCGGCCTGGCCGTCGTCATTGTCGCGACGGGCCCGGAGGTGGAGGTGCGGCCTGCCGTCGACCGGGTTCCCATCGTCGAGACCCTGCAGGTCCGGCCCGAGACCGTCCGCATGTCGGTTGCCGCGTACGGCGCGGTGGTTCCCAAGACCGAGAGCAACCTGGTCGCGGAAGTCTCGGGAAGTGTCGTTTCCGTTGCCGCGGCGATGGTATCGGGCGGATTCTTCAACAAGGGCGATGTGCTCGTGGAGATCGAGCGTCTCGACTACGATGTCGCGCTCGAACGTGCTCGCGCGAATCTCGCGTCTGCCCAGAGCGAACTCGACAACGCCGAGAAGGCCTACGAACGGCGACGGGAGTTGACCGAGAGTGATTCCATCAGCCAATCGCAGCACGACGACGCGTTGAACCGTCTCGCCGTCGCGCACGCATCGCTTCGGGCGGCGACGGCACAGGTGTCGCGGGCCGAACGTGATGTGGAACGAACCCGCCTAGTTGCGCCCTACGACGGTAGGGTTCGGAGCGAGCGCGTCGACGCGGGCCAGTTCGTCAATCGCGGAGAGCCCGTGGCCGCTCTTTATTCCATCGACTTCGCCGAGGTGCGTCTCCCGGTCAGGGACGAGGACCTGGCATTTCTGCCGCTTTCCATAGGGCGGGCGGTGGAGGACGCGGATGCAACGACCCCCGTGGTTCTGCGCGCGCCGTTTGCGGGCGGGGATCGGACTTGGCAGGGGAAGATCGTTCGCGCCGAAGGCGAGCTTGATCCCCAGACCCGTATGGTCAACCTGATCGCGCAGGTCAAAGCGCCATACGATCAACCCGACGACGTACCTCCATTGACGGTGGGTCTGTTCGTCGAGGCGGAAATCCTCGGCATCGAATTCGAAGGCATTGTCGAGGTGCCCCGGTCGGCGATGATGGAAGGGGACCGCGTGCGCGTGGTGACACCCGACAACCGGCTTGAGTTTCGACCTGTGGATGTATTGCGGCGTACCGGCGACACGATCTTCCTGCGTGGGGGCGTCCGGGACGGCGAGTTCATCTGCCTGTCCGAACTGCCAACCGGAACCGAGGGTCAACGCGTCGAGCCGGCCTCCACGGTGGACGAGACCAATACTTGAAACGCGACGGGCCGTTGAGGCCAAGTTTTCGTTTACATCGGCTCGCCGATGCCGATAATACCCGCCAACCCCACCACGCGAAGGATCCGCCGTGGCACTACCCAACCTTGAAGACTACTTCCCGGACTGGAAAGAGCGCGAGGGGCTGGCCGAAGCGATGATTCCCCTCATCGGTCAGCTGTACCGCAAGAACGTCGTTGTCTACTGCTACGGGCGTGCGCTGCACAACCGGAGCGTGACCGACATCATGAAGACGCACCGATTCGTGCGTCAGGTGGCCGAGAACGAACTGTCCGAGTTCGAGAGCTACCCGATTGTGGAGGCGCTTTCGAAGCTCGATCTAGGCCCGTCCCACGCGGATGTGGGCAAGCTGGCGGTGCGCCTCATGGAGCGGCAGCAGCAGGGTGACGACGTCTCGCCGTTGGAGTTCGTCCGCGAAGCCAGTGCCCACGTCATCGGCCGCCACGTAAAACCGCTGGCCAAGCCGCAGGATGTCGTCCTGTTCGGATTCGGTCGTATCGGACGACTACTGGCCAGGCTGCTGATCGAGAAAACCGGCGGCGGCGACCAGTTGGTGCTGCGAGCGGTGGTGCTTCGACCGGGACGCGACGACGACATCCAGAAACGGGCGGCGCTCTTGCGACGGGATTCGGTGCACGGTGCGTTCAACGGCACGATCCGCGTCGACGAGGACAACCAGTGCCTGATCGTCAACGGCAACGTCGTTCACATGATCTACGAAGAGGATCGGTCGACCATCGACTACACTCGCTACGGAATCGACAACGCCATCCTGATCGACAATTCGGGTGCGTGGCGGGACGAGGCCGGACTGGTCGAGCATCTGAAGTCGAAAGGCATCGCCCGAGTCCTCTTGACCGCCCCCGGCAAGGGCGGCATCAAGAACATCGTCTCGGGCGTGAATTCGCACAAGGTAGGCGACCAGGACCGGGTTGTTTCCTGCGCCTCCTGCACCACCAACGCAATTGTGCCGGTATTGAAGGCCGTCAACGACAAGTGGGGCGTTGTCCACGGCCACATCGAGACGGTCCACGCCTACACGCCGGACCAGAATCTCCACGACAACTATCACAAGAGCGACCGTCGGGGTCGCGCCGCGCCGCTCAACATGGTGATTACGGAGACGGGGGCTTCGAAAGCGGTTGCCAAGCTGCTTCCGGAGTTGGATGGCAAGCTGACCGGCAATGCCATCCGGGTGCCGACCCCGAACGTGTCGCTCGCGATACTCATCCTGACACTGCATCGCGACACCACGCTGGAAGAGGTCAACGGGTATCTTCGCGACGTGGCCTTGGACTCTTCGCTTCAGCGTCAGATCGATTACACATCGTCGAAGGAACGCGTCTCCAGCGACTACATCGGCAATCGCCACGCCTGCAGCATCGATGGTGGCGCAACCATCGTCTCCGGCAACCGCATCATCCTCTACGCCTACTACGACAACGAGTTCGGCTACGCCTGCCAGGTGATCCGCGTGACGCAGAAATGGGCCGGCATTCGCTATCCGCTGATCCCGGACGACGTCGCGCGAACCGGCTTCGAGGAGATGCGGACCTCGGTGGCCGCCGGTTGATCGTCGGTCCTTGACGCCACCTCAAGCAACCACTTCAGGGCCTTCGGCCGCCCCATAGCCCGTGGCTGACTCCGGGGACCGATTCGCGCGCGTGCTCAAGGCGCGCGCGGTGCTCGCGCTCTCGTTCGGTGCCATGATCGGCTGGAGCTGGGTCTTGATGACCGGCCACTGGGTGGAGAATGCGGGAAGCGTCGGTACGCTCGTCGCGTTCCTCGGGGGTGGCCTGGTGATCGGGTTCATTGCCCTGACCTACGCCGAGTTGGCATCTGCCATGCCCAAGGCAGGGGGCGAGCACGTCTACACCCATGCTGCACTCGGCGCGAACTGGTCTTTCGTGTGCACTTGGGCGCTCCTGATGGCCTATGCCACCGTCTGCGTCTTCGAATCCGTCGCTCTACCGACCGCGGTGGAATACCTGGTTCCGGGAATTCGCCTGGGGACCCTGTGGACCGTCGTCGGTGCGCCCGTGGACATCGGTTTCGTTCTGGTCGGCGTACTCGGCGCCATCGCCATGACGATCGTCAACTATCTCGGCATCCGCACGGCGGGCCGCGTACAGATGGTCGTCACCGTCGCCATCGTCGCAGCCGGTGTCGTGCTATTCGTCGGCGCATTCGCCAACGGTTCTGTCGATACCGCCCGCCCCTTGGTGGCAATGCCGGCCGTGGGAATCCTGAGCGTCGTCATCATGGTTCCCGCAATGCTGGTCGGGTTCGACGTGCTGCCCCAATCCGCGGAAGAGATCGACCTTCCAGCCAGGCGCATCGGTGTATTGCTGGCCTTTTCGCTGGTACTCGCGGTGCTTTGGTACGCGGGCGTGTCGTTCGCCGTGGCGAGCGCCATTCCCAATGCATCGCTGGGCGACGCCAAGATGGCGACTGCAGACGCGGCCACTGCGCTTTGGAACAACAAATGGGCAGGGAGCGCGCTCATCATCGGCGGCATCGGCGGCATTCTGACCAGTTGGAACGCCTTCATCATCGGCGGTAGCCGCGTCATGTTTGCGCTCGCCGAATCCGGCGCGCTGCCAGCAGCTTTCGCCAAGCTCCATCCGCGCTATCGAACTCCGCATCTGGCCATCGTCGTGCTCGGCGTGTTGTCGTGCATCTCGCCGTTTTTCGGGCGCACGATTCTCGTCTGGCTGATCAATACCGGCAGCCTCGCAGTCGTAGTCGCCTACGTATTCGTACCCATCGCATTCCTGGTCCTGCGAAAGCGTCAGCCGGAACTGCCCCGGCCGTTCAAGATTCGGGCACCGCGTGCGGTAGGCTGGACGGCGATCGCGCTCGGCATCGCGTTGCTTTGCCTGTACTTGCCCGGTAGCCCGTCCGCCTTGGCGTGGCCCTACGAATGGGTGATCGTCGGAGCTTGGACTGCGGTGGGGGTCGGAATCTGGTTCCGGCGGGTGAGGGGTTAGTGCCAGTCGGCTAGGGCCGGATTCTTCGTCATCAGGTTGTGGCGGGTACCGGGATCGGCGCGAACGGATGCCCAAGACCGGAGTTGCCCCCTTCGCCCACGGCACCTCGGTTGTATCTGGGGACCGCACCCTGGACGAAGCGTGGACAACTCCGCCAGCCGCCGTGCCGCCGGGCAGTGGATCAGGCGGCAGCAGCCCCCCGACGACGCCAAGTCCCCGGCACCTCCGACGGATCCACCAGCCCGATCCGACGCCAGCCCTTTTCCAGCAGCCACGTCCGCGCCGCCGCCACCTCGCACCGCCGAAACGCATCCGCGTATTTCCCGAACCGCGGCGGCGACCGCCCCTTCCACCCGTCGAACCACAGTCCCGAACTCGCCCCGTCGAGAACAACCGGCGGCTTCCGCCCTCGACGCTCCCGGTAGTGCTTGCGCGCGTTCAGCAGCACGTACGCCAGGGCGTTGCGAACCTCCGTCGGCGTCCGCTTCGCGACGTGGTGGAACCGCGTCGCCAGCACCCGCCCCGTGCGCCGGTACACCCGGTTCACGCACCGCGCGAAACGCGCCCCCAGGCTCTTCATGCCGTTGGCGAGACTGAGCCTGTCGTCCGCCTCGACGAGGAAGTGGGCGTGGTCGTCCTGGATGGAGTAGTGCACCACCCGGAACCCGGTCCGCTCCGCCGCCTGGCGCAGCGACTCCCGGAACGCCCGCACGAAGCGCGCCCGGCGCAGCGCCGGCACGCCGTCGAGCACGCGCAGGGTCACCAGGAGCGGCTGGTCGCGGCGGACGTCCTCCCGGGTCCGGTGCGGAACCCGCGATCCGCGGACCCTTGGGCGGCCCGCGCCGGGGCGGGCGCCGCCGCGGCCGGACGGGCGGAACTCGAAGGTGGTCTGGCGGGG
>JAPPAV010000098.1 GCA_026705345.1 Gammaproteobacteria bacterium | reverse complement strand
CGGCCATCGAGCGCATCGAGGACTTCCCGCCGCTCAACGCCGATGAGCCGGAAGTCACCAAGGTGGAGGTCCAGCGCAACGTACTCACCGTGGCCGTGAGTTCCGAAGCGCTCGACGCCTTCGAACTGCGCCGCACGGCGGAGTCGCTGCGTGACCGGCTGCTGTTGCTGCCGAGCATCGCCATCATCGAGCTGTTCGGCACGAAAGACCAGGAGATCCAGGTCGAACTCAGCGAGGAGACGCTGCGTCAATACGGCATCTCCCTGAACGATGTGGTGAGCGTCATCCGGCGCACCTCGGTGAACGTCACGGGCGGCGAGCTGCGCACCGGGTCGGGGAACATCATCATGAGCACCTTGGCGAAACGCGACTACGCCGAGGAGTTTGCCGATGTGGTGGTCATTGCGCGGGCCGACGGGTCGCTGGTTCGCCTCGGCGACATCGCCCAGCTGCACGACAGTCTGCTGGAACACGACGCCGTCACCACCGTCAACGGCGTCCCCACCGTGTTTCTCCAGGTCAAGGTTTCCACCGACACCTCGCCCCAAGAGGCGAGTGCCCAAGTGCGCGACCACCTGGCCGCCTTCAAGGCTCCCGAATCCGTCGGCGTCGCCGTCTGGGAAGACGAGACCTGGGCGGTCGAAGACCGCATGTACCTGATCATCAAGAACGGGCTATTCGGCCTGATCCTGGTGTTCGCCGCCCTCTTGCTCCTGTTCGACCTGCGCATCGCGATGTGGGTGGCGCTCGGCGTTCCGGTGGTGTTCGTGGCCTCGCTGATCGTATTTCCCTTCTTCGGCCTCACCCTGAACGTCATCACGCTGTTCGCGTTCTTCATACTGATTGGCATCGTCGTGGACGACTCGATCGTGGTGGGCGAGAACATCGCCACCCACAACGCCCGGGGCGAGACCGGCGCCGGGGGCGCCATCGCCGGCACCCGGGAAGTCATCGCGCCCATCACAGTCGGCACCTTGACGACCATGGCGGCATTCGCGGCACTGCTACCACTCGACGGAGTGGTCGGCCAGATGTTCGCGGTGATCCCGATCGTGGTCGTGGCCGTGCTGCTGTTGTCCCTGTTCGAGGCGGCCTGCGTTCTGCCCGGCCATCTAGCGGGAACCGGGTCCTGGAGCGCCTGGCCCCTGTCAGCGATACAACAGCGGTGCCACGCCGCCGTGCAGGCGATGATGGAAAACAGGATCGTTCCCATGATCTCCTGGTCGGTGCGGCGCCTCGTGTGGCCGCCGGTGATCGTCGCGGGCAGCGTTCTCGTTGCCGCCTTCCTGCTCGTGTTCGGCGTCGTCCACTTCGATCCGAGCCTCAAGGTGGTGGACGAGAAGAACGTCCAGGTCGACCTGGTGCTGCCCAGCGACGCACAGCCCGAAGACCTGCAGGCCGCCACAGACTACGCGGTGGCGGCGGCGGCACGCGTAAACGACGTGCTCGGCGGCCGGGCGATCGATGCGACGGCCGTGGCGATCGGCCATCACTTCCCCATCGAAACCTACCGCGGCGCGGATTCGAACCCGTACCGAGGCAATTTGGCGTCGGTACAGCTACGGCTCAATCCACCGGACGTGCGCGGTGTGACCATCGAGGAACTGAAGCACCGCTGGCGCCAGCACCTGGCCGACATCCCGGGCGTCGAGTCAGTGAGCTTTCCCAGCCGCCAGACCCGGACAACGAATACGCTGTCGTACGCGCTGATTCATCCGGATCCAGAGATCCTCGCCGACGCCGCCGGGGAACTGCGCGAGGCACTCGCCCGCGAGGACGGTGTAGGCTTCGTCAGCGACTCGATCGAGCGGGGCAAACGCCGCTTCGATGTGCGCCTGAACGCCGCCGGTCATGCGGCCGGCCTGACGGCGGCGTCGGTCGCCATGCAGTTGCGGAACGGCTTCTACGGCGCCGAGGCACAGCGCATCCAGCGCGGTCGGGAAGAGGTGCTGGTCATGGTGCGCTACCCCCAGGACCGGCGCGCCAGTTACCGCGAGCTGCAGAACGAGCGCATCAACCTGCCGGCCAGCCGGGAACAGGTCCCGTTGTACACGGTGGCCGAGATCACCGAAACCCGCAGCATCGCAGACCGGCTGCGCATGGACGGGCGCAGCGCCGCAGTGGTGACCGCCGACTACGACGCTACGCGGTTGTTCACCGGCAACCTTGCCGAGACAGCCCAGACGCGGATGCTCCCGGGCCTCGAGAGCCGCTACCCCGATGTCCAGATCCGCAAGCATGGGGCGAATCGGGACATGCAACGCCTTTTGGACATCCTGATCCTCTCGATACCCATCGCTTTGCTGGTCACGTACTGCCTGATCGCCTCCTTCCTGCGCAGTTTCGTGCAACCCCTCCTGGCACTGGCGGGCATTCCCATGGCGTTCGTGGGCGCGGTGGTGGGACACCTGGTGCTGGGCTACGAGTTCAGCATCACATCGGTATTCGGCCTGATCGCGGTCTCCGGCGTCGTCGTCAACGACACGATCCTGGTGATGTACCGGTACAACCTGATGGTTCGGGACTCCGACATTCCGGAGATTGCAGCCATTTCGGCGGCCACCCGGCAGCGCGCCCGGGCGATACTGCTCACAAGCGTCACCACCGTGCTCGGCCTGTTGCCAATCCTGTTCAGCGGCGACGAAGCCATCCGGTTCCTGATTCCGCTGGTGGTGAGCATCGCCTTCGGGCTGGTGTTCGCCGGGATCGGCCTAGTGTTCTTCCTGCCGTCGGTCATCATGATCGTGGAAATGGCAAAGGGCCGGATCGGTCGCCTGCGGTTTGCGGACTGACGGGCGTCTCGCGCCCTGAGGGAACGTTGGGGGCGCGTGCGGGCGGCTAGGGCTTCCCCAAGAGGAACTTCAGAGGGATGTGAAGCCGCTCGCGCCAGGCTCTCGGTGAATGGTCGGCGCCCTCGAAACGTAGCGTGATCCAGTCATCGCCGGATGTGTAGCCGCGACGACGCATCACCTCGTCCATTCGCTGTTGAAACGGCCCATAGTGGGCATCGTAAGTCTCGGTGCCGTGATCGAAGTAGATCCTGTGTGCGCCAGCCGAGGGCAAGTGGTGCCCGAGCCATCGAACAAGGGCACCATCCCCGTACCTCCAGTCGGTCGACAGGCAGGCCGCGCCGCCGAAGACGCCAGGGTACTCCGCGACCGCATAGGCGGAGATCAGTCCACCCATGCTGGATCCCATCACAAGTGTGTTGCTGCGGTCCGATTGCGTACGGTAGGTCTCGTCGATGAAAGGCTTGAGTTCATGCACGATGAACTTCAGATAGTTGTCCGCAGACAACTCCTGTCCGCCTTCCTCGACAGCAAATCCCCAGCCCTCTTCCCTCATCAACTGCCAGACTTCGTCGGTTACGACTTTCTGAGGCATGTATTCGGCGCCTCGCGCGCCTTTCGCCCAGCTTGCCATCCAGACCGCAACGACAATGGCCGGGCGGATCTCGCCATTGCGAACCAGCTTCGTGATCGCCTTGTCTACATCCCAGAACACGTCCATTCCGGCATAAGGCGAAGTGTCGTGGTCAAACATCATCTGGCCATCGTGCATGTAGATCACCGGATATCGGTCGCTCGATGCCGGGTCATATCCCTCGGGCAACCAGACGTTCACCGGGCGAGCTCGTATGAGTTCGGTCGGAAATGCCTCGTAGTGGACGATAGTGCCTTCGACCGGAGAACGGTCGGCTCTCCTTGCAACCACTTTCTCCGTTTCTTTCTCGGCCATTCCCTTTTCCTTCTTGGGTAGCGTCTTGGACAATTGTGAGTCTGCCGGAGGAACTCCTTGGCTTGCGATGTCGTGCTGAGAGCTGCAGCCAACGACTCCCACCCAAAAAACCAAACCCACACCGCACCCCAGGAATCTCAGCGTCCTCTCCATCGTCAGACTGGATCGCCCAAGGCGACCAAGTCGTCCCGAACGCGCTCACCGTCGTTTGCTTCCAGTTCGAGGGCTCCCGCCCCCGCATTCTGAATGGCCTGCTCAACGGTACGGACACCGCAGAGGACGTGGGTTGCTCCGGTTTGGGCCGCGGTCCATGCGATCGCCAGTTGGGCGATCGTACAGTCGTACTTCACGGTCATATCAACCCAGCCGGCGAACATGTCGAGCAGGCGTTGCCGGTTGTCGAGTTTGAACCAAGGGAGCCATGCGTCGGCGGTATTGCGGAAATCGTCCTTCCGGAACACGCGGTCCAACCCCACCTTGCCGGTGAGCAGGCCTTGCTCGAGCGACCAATAGGTTAGCGTCGCAATGTTGTGCTCTGCGCAGTAGGGCAGGATGTCTGCTTCGCGATCGCGAAGGATCATGCTGTAGCGGAACTGGTCGCTGGCGAGGTCACCGGCCTCCCGGTAGGCATCGAGTTGATCGAGCGACACGTTGGACACGCCGATGGCACGGATTTTCCCTTGGTCCTTCAGATCCATGAGGCAGCCCATGGTCTCGGGAATGGGCGTTTCCTCAGGTGGCTTGGCCGGCTTGTGGCATTGAAGAAGATCGATGGTGTCCACGCCGAGCCGCCTTAGACTGTTCTCTACTTCGATCGTGATGGTGTCGGGACGCAGGCTGACGTAGTTGATTTTGCCGTCCTTGACACCGTTGTACGAGCCTCGAGCGTCGTCCCACCAGACGCCACATTTTGTGGCAATGACTACCTGGTCGCGCCGGCCCTTTATGGCTTTGCCAACAACCTCCTCGCTGTGGCCCCAACCGTAGGAGGGCGCGGTATCGATGAGCGTGACACCACTATCGATGGCTGCGCGTATGGCCTGGACGAACTCATCGTCGTCTGCGGTGCCTCCCCTGATTGCCGCCGTACCGATTCCGATGACGGAGGCGTCGATTCCCGATGTTCCCAAGGGCCTATAACGCATCGCCTTCTCATTTGGCTCAACTGCCACACGCAAGCATACAATCGTGCTGGAGGAGGTGCAGGAGGCACTTGTGAAGGAAACTTGGCTCGTTCTTGCCCTGTCTGCCGTGGCGCTAAGTGCGTTCGCTGAGGAGTCGTATTCCCCCCACGTCGATCGTTCCCATACGACCAATGTCTATTGGGGTGATACGCACGTGCACACCGCCCTGTCGTCAGACGCCTTCATTTTTGGCACCCGGCTCACGCCCGATGACGCCTATCGTTTTGCCAAGGGCGAAAATATCCGGGCGGCGAACGGCGAGGACGTTCGTCTACGCCGACCGCTGGATTTCCTCATGGTGGCGGACCATGCCGAGAACATGGGCGTCATCGCGCGGATCGCCGCCGGAGACGATGCTCTGTTGGCGACCGAGGCCGGCAAACGGACGGCCGAGGCGCTCAACTATCCCGTTTCCTTGGTGGAAGCCCTCAATGCGGACACCGACGATCTGCTGAACGCTTTCAACGCCGCTACGCTGATGGCCATCAAGGCCGACCAGGGTCCGGCCAAGGGTCTAGGCCATGCCGACTATGGGACCGACGGGCGGTTCATCCGGTCGGTCTGGGAGGAGGTTATCCGGAACGCGGAGAGGCACAACGACCCAGGCAGATTCACAGCCTTCTCAGGCTATGAGTGGACCGTCGCTTCCGGTGGCCACCGCAACGTGATCTTTGCCGACGGGCCCGAACGGACCGGCCAGGTCGTGCCGTTCTCCAGCTTGGACAGCAGCGACCCGGAGGATCTGTGGGCATACCTCGGTGACTACGAGGAACGCTCAGGAGGGCAGGTGTTTGCGATCCCTCACAATGGCAATCTAAGCGGCAACAGCATGTTCGCGCTCACCACACAAGCGGGCGAACCGCTCACGGAAACGTACGCCAGAACCCGCTCGCGATGGGAGCCGCTCTACGAGGTGACGCAGATAAAAGGGCACGGTGAGACCCACCCCCTGATCTCGCCGAACGACGAGTTCGCCGGTGACGAGATATTCAGGTGGGGTATCACGAAAAGCCAACCCGACTCGAAGAAACAAGGCAAGGGTCCGGCAGACAAGAAGGAACAAACCAAGGGTTCAATCGGACCGAGGCAGAGCCCCGTTAATTCCTATGCCCGTTCTGCCCTGAAACTGGGCTTAGGCCAGCAAGCGGCACTGGGCGTCAATCCCTTCAAATTCGGCATGATCGGGAGTACGGATTCCCACACCGCCCTTTCGACCGCCGATCAAATCAACTTCTGGGCAAGATGCCGGGGAATGAACCCGGCCCGAACCGCGTGGTAACCGGATGGAACTACAACGCTTCCGGCTATGCGGCAGTGTGGGCGGCAGAGAACACGCGGCAAGCGCTTTTCGCCGCCATGCGGCGCAAAGAGGTCTATGCGTCTACCGGCCCGCGCATGACCGTCCGGTTTTTCGGCGGATGGGACTACGCCGCCGCGGATGCCGCGCGGCCGGACCTGGCTCGAGTTGGCTACGCCAAGGGCGTGCCCATGGGTGGCGATCTCACCGAAGCGCCAAAGGGGAGAGCGCCGAGTTTTCTCATCCGGGCTGTAGGAGACCCCGACGGCGCCAACCTGGACCGTGTGCAGGTGATAAAGGGCTGGCGTGACGAAGACGGCGAATTGCACGAGAAGGTCTACAACGTCGCCTTGTCTGACGGCCGCACGGAGAACCCCAAGGGCGAGGTTCGTGCGGTGGGTAGTACAGTCGACGTCGGTAGTGCTTCCTATACCAACAGCATTGGCGATCCGGAGCTCGCCGTGGTGTGGACGGACCCGGATTTCAACCGCGCCGAACTCGCCTTCTATTATCTACGCGTCCTAGAGATTCCGACGCCTCGCTGGACCGCCTACGATGCGAAGTTCTACGGCTTGAGAGATCTGCCGGATCAAATACCGATGATCACTCAAGAGAGAGCCTACACGTCGCCCATCTGGTACACGCCAAGTTCGAATTGACGGCAACCCACCCGTAGCAGACGGGCTTGTCCCGTCCCGTTTTCCGGGGCTACGACAAATGTCCCGGCGCGGGCGGGGACAAGCCCCGCCCCTACGGGGTTCCGCCGCGTGCCGGAGCATTCCGCAGGGGACGGGGCGTTGTCCCTTCCGGCGTTTGGCGAAACCAGGCTAGAAGCGCATACGCACGCCCGCTTCGATCGTGCGTCCGGGCTGGGGTGCCAAATCCTTGACGACCGACGTGTGCAGCCGCTGCTCGTCGTCGGTGAGGTTGCGCCCGGCGACGAACAGGTCGACCGTCATGCCGCCCGTGCGGAGACGCCACGCGATGCGCGCGCGCAGGTCGTCGTAGGAGTCCGACGGCAACTCGAACTCGGCGACGTCGTCCTGCTCCGAAGCCCGTACGTAGTCCACGTTGGCCCGCAGGCGGTCGCTCGTGAACTCCAGGGACACCCCGACCCGGTTGGGCGGAATGAGGGGCAGTTTGTCATTGCCGGAGACGTCGAGTTCAGGGGACACCATGTCGTAGAAAGCCCCGATTTCGAGGCGTCCGGCACCCCACTCGGCGACGGTTACGCGGCCCTCCACTTCGAAGCCGGCGAAGGTCGCGTCCGCCTGCGCGTATCGGCGCACGTCGAAGCCGTCCATTTCCTCACCCGTCGCTGCCTGGTAGATGAAGTCGGCGAAGCTCGTGTAGTAGAAGGTTCCCTGCGTGGACCAGCCGTCCCCACCGCCGGTGAGGGTTGCCGACAGGTTGCGCGCCTGCTCATGGCCGAGCCCGGGATCCCCGATCTCGAAGACACCCGTGCCGGGATGCGGGCTGTCCGAGAAGAGTTCCTCGCCCACCGGCGCACGGGACGAGTAGTCGGCCAGCAACGTGCCCTCCCAGTCCTCGCCAAGCGGAACGATGATGCCGATCGATGCGCTGCCGCCGCTGAAATCGCGGCTCGAGCCGTGCGCAGGCGCGTGCTCGACCCGGTCGTAGCGCACGCCCGCCTCGATCCCGAGTCGCTCAAGAGAGCGCTCGCCGACCCAGAACAGGCCGAACGACGACGTGTCGACGGGGGGCGTGAAGGCTTCCTCGCCGGCCACGGAGAATCCGCGGTCGCCGAGCTGGATGCCGAGGGCGCCGCGCCAACCGGCGACCGGGGCGTGCGTCAGCTCCGCGCGCGCTTCCCAGGCCTCGTTCGTGAAGACCGTTCCGACTTCGCCGGCTTCGTTCTCCACGTGTTCGTAGTCGTTGATGCCGAGCCGGAGGTTCAGGCCTTCGAAACCGTCGAACGGGTCGGCCAGGCCGGCCTCCAAGTCGACGCGCGTCTGCTCGAGAACGACAACGGGAGTGTCCTCGACTTCATCGCCGTGGTCGTCGTGCTCCTCGTGGTCGTCGTGCTCCTCGTGGTCGTCGTGGTCGTCGTGGTCGTCGTGCCCGTGTTCGTGGTGGGCATGGCTGTGGCCGGGGATGCCGTACTCGGAGTCAAGACTGCTGACGGACAGGCCGGCGAATCCGCCCTCGCCGACGAAGGAGAAACCGACGGAACCGCCGCGGACGTCGATGCCGCTTCCAGGCAGGTGGCCGTGGACCTCCTCCTCGTCCTCGTGCCCTTCCTCCTCGTCGTGGTCGTCTTCCTCGTGGTCGTGGTCGTGGTCCCCGTGCTCGTCCTCGTCGTGGTGCTCTTCCTCTTCCTCTTGGGCGTGCAGAGCCGCGGACTCGGCGTACCCTGGGATGTCGTAGTCGTCCGCCTTGCGGGCGAAGGCGTCGACGTGCCACGCCACGTTGCCGCCACCGCCGTCGAGCCGTAGGGTCCCGGTGCTGCCGTTGCCGTTGTCGGCGGCGCGCAGATCGAGGGCGCCTCGGATGCGTTCCGGCACTTCGTCCGGGATACGTCCCGTGTGGACATCGACCACCCCGCCGATGGCGCCGGAGCCGTAAAGCAGTGTCGCTGAACCCTTCAGGACTTCCACACGTTCTGCGACGAAGGGGTCGACCGTGACGGCGTGGTCGCCGCTGCTGACAGAGACGTCAAGCGTGTCGATCTGTTCCTCCATGACGCGCACCCGCGCACCGCCAAGGCCATGGATGACGGGACGTCCCGCGCCAACGCCGTAGGCACTGTTGTGGATCCCCGGCTCGCTGCCCACGGTCGCGCCGATGTTGTCCACCACCTTGCGTTCGAGCTCGTCGACATCGAGCACGTCGCTGGCCTGCGCGAGTCCTTCGCCCCCGAGCGGGTGTGCCAAGACGATGATTTCCTCGATGGACCCCGGCTCTTCCTCTCCGGCAGCTTCGGCCCCGAGTGCGGCTGCCGACATCCACGGTGCCGCAGCCAATAAAGCCAGCAAGAATGGTTGTTCGCGTCTCATAGCCAATCTCCAAATGAACGAACACGCCCGCGAGGTGGCCAGAGCGGGAATCCGACCGCAGCCAGTTGCCGCACTAGGGCAATCGCCGTATGCGATAGCGTGCGGTCGAGGAGCTCACACGCACGGTACCGTTGCGAGCAGTCAGGGTACGTTATAACATATCTTTTTCGTGAGTAGGTAGCGGCTCATGGCAGCAGAATCGCAGTTTCGGTGGAATCCGGCGGCGCGGCTGGATCTGTACGCGGTCGGGCTTTCGACCCTGTGCGTGCTCCACTGTGTCGCCCTGCCCGTCCTCGTCGCACTGATGCCGACGATCGCCCAGGCTGCCGAGAGCGAGCTAGTGCATCGAATCCTGGTGCTCGTGGCGGTTCCCGTAAGCCTTCGCGTAATCTGGAAGACGCGGCCCTTGAGCGGCAACAGGCTGTTCGTAGCCGCTGCATCGGTTGGCCTCGCGCTGCTGCTGTCGGGGGCGTTCTTGGAGGTCTTGTCGGCCTACGAGGAGCCAATCACCATCGTCGGCGGCGTCCTCCTGGCCTCGGCGCACCTTTGGCATTGGTTTCGACAATGTGGTAAGAGTGGCGACATTCACGGACTCTCGGTCGAACCCGATGAACGTTGACGACGCCCTGGTCGGCACACTCGCGAGGATGCCGCCAATTGGCTAAGCGGTCGGCGAGAGCGGCACCGCTCCCGGCGAAATGGCGAAGGCTCGCCGAAGAGCGCTGCGCTGAGCAGGGCGCGCGGCTGACGCCCGCCCGATTGGCGGTCTACGCGGAAATGCTGACCTCGGGCCGCCCGCTTTCCGCATACGAACTCATCGCCCTGCTGGAGGGGCGCCAGGAGCGCAAGATCGCGCCCCTGACCGTCTACCGACACCTCGACTTCCTGATGCGAACAGGCCTCGTCCACCGGTTGGAGTCCGCCCAGACCTACTTGGCATGCGACCATCCCGACCACGCCCACGAGAGCCAGTTTCTGCTCTGTTCCTCCTGTGGCCACGTGGACGAGGTGGAGTCGAACGGGCTTGAGGCACTGCTGGCCCAGATCGCAGGCGAGCGCGGATTCCGGCCGGACAACGCGGTTGTCGAGGTCAAGGGATTGTGCGGCGCCTGTGCCGTCGACGAGCAGGACCGAGGCGCTTCGCCGCCAGCGTAGACCCCGGGACCGCGTCGAGGTGCGCTACCGCAACGCGGCCGGCGCCGACCGTACCCGATAGCCCCAAACCTGGTGCTCGACTTCCGGTTCGCCCTTGGGCATCGGGCGGTAGCGCGGCGAGTGTTCCACCAACTTCCACTTGGCAGCGGCTTCCAAGCCATCAAGGTACCGACCGAATCCCTCCTCGTGGAGTTCGGTCTTTAGCGAGAAAAAGATGTGCCCGCCGTCCTTCGTGATGCGGACAAGCTCGTCGAAGGCATGAGCCGGGGCATGACCGGTGGTGAACACGCCCACGCTGATCACCGCATCGAAGGTGTCGTCGGCAAAGTCCAAGGGCTCGCCGAGGGTCATCTGGCGCAATTCGCGATAGATGGCTTTGCTCCGGGCGGCGGCGAGCATCCCCACGGATAGATCGATCCCGTGGAGTTGGCGATAGCCCGCGTCGATCAAACACTCGCCGACAAGACCGGTCCCGACGCCCGCATCGAGAACCCTGGCGTCAGGCGCGACGTACTTGCCGAACAGCGCGACGGTTACCCGCGGTGCGATCCAATCGAATTCCTCGCGCAGATCCTTGTCGTACTCGTTCGCCCACTCGTCGTAGCGCTGCTCGAGTTCGCGGTTGTTCTTCGCCCCGTACACCCATTGCACACGGTCTCGACGCTGTTGCATGGTGTTCTCCTGCCGCCGATCAGAGCGAACGCCTAGGAGACGACAAATGACCGTGAGTGTCGAGTTCCACTTCGACTTCGGGAGTCCGAACGCCTACCTCGCGCATTTGGCCATTCCGGGCGTGGAGCACCGTACCGGCATCGCGTTCAAGTACGTGCCGGTGCTGCTCGGCGGCGTGTTCAAGGCCACGAACAACGTCTCGCCTGCGGTCTCGCTCAGAGGCATCCGCAACAAGCCGGAGTACCAGCGCTTGGAGACCGAACGGTTCCTCAGGCAATACGGCGTACCGGCCTACGTCCCGAATCCGCATTTCCCGGTCAACACCTTGACCATCATGCGCGGCGCCATCGTCGCCCAACGGGAGGGGTTCTTCGATCGCTACGTGGACGAGGTCTATCAGCACATGTGGTCGAAACAAAAGAAGATGGATGATCCCGCGGTTCTCGCCGAAGCGCTCGCCGAATCGGAACTGCCCGTGGAGACGGTTCTCGCGGGCGTCCAGGATTCCCTCGTGAAGCAGCAGCTCATCGCCAACACGGACGCCGCCGTCCAACGCGGCGTGTTCGGTTCGCCGAGTTTCTTCGTGGGGAATGAACTGTACTTCGGCAAGGACAAGCTGCGCGATGCCGAGGAGGAGATCGTACGGCAAGGAATCTGACGACGCACGCAGAGGGAAAATCAGGGAGATTCGCGGGAGAGGTTGATCTCCAGTGGCTCCCCATCCCAGCGAAACCGCACCGCCTGGTAGCCCCCGACCCAACACGTCAGGTGGGCATCCGTCAGCGAGATCGGCAGTCCATCCCGATGCTCGAAGTCGAGTGTCCCGCCTTGCCAAACGCCGTCCTCGATCTTGCAAAGCAATGAGGACAGAAGCTCTTCGGAATCGGCATCGACGGCGCGAACGTCGCGGGTTTCGCTCGGCGTCGCCCGGAGATCCACGTTCTCGACCGACGCTCCGACAACGTCGACTTCTCGTGCAGCACCGTAGTACGGCCAAGCAAAGGACACCGTGTAGCTGCCATCCTCAAGGCCGTCGAAACGGTACGCCCCGCGGCTGTCGGTGAAGTCGCGGAAGATCACGAGTTCGTCGCTCGGCGAGTTCAATCTCGCCTGCACCACGAAGTTGGCCAGATCCGACTGCGGACCCTCTGGACGTATGACCGCGCCCGACAACGCGTACCGCCCGAGGCGTATGTCGTATGTCGTGTCGCCGGCGACGGTGACGTCGAAGGCTCGTTCCGTCCCGCGCAGGCCGAGCCAGGCGCGAAGTTCGTACTCGCCGTCTTCGAGGCCACGAATCTCGTAGCGGCCCTGACGGTCCGACATGTCCATTGCGGTTCGCAGGAGCGGATCGTCTTTGCGAACGGCGTACACATGAGTCCGCGGTACGGGGCGTGGACCTGCGACCACCCTCCCGGCGATGCGCGATCGACCTGCGGCGTTGAAGTCGAAGTCGACGGTGGCTTCACCCGCGACCATCTTGAACTTTCTAAGGATCCGTCGTGAGCCCACCCCCTCCCACGCGACGCCTTCGGCAACATGGACGCCGTCCGGGATGCCACGCAAATCGAAGCGGCCATTGCCGAATGCTTCGCCTTCGTGAAGCAGACTCCACCTCTCGTCGTAGCTATGGACCGATATCGATGCCGACGCAGACTCCCCCAGCCCAGAAACACGCCCGGACAGGCGACCGAGTGGTTCGACCGGGAACTCGATGGTTGCGACTTCCTCCTTGGCAACAGTCACCGATCGTCCGTCGACGACACCGGCGGCCGTTCGCACGTGAAGACGGTAGGAATCGGCGGCCAGTCCCTCGAACCGGAATCGGCCATCGAGGTCGGTTCGTCGTTCCAACACCCCCGAGCGACCGTGGTCGAACCGGAGCCTTACCGTACCTTCGACAGCAGTTCGGTCAACCAACAGCAACCGTCCTTCGATCGTTGCGCTGCCGCCAAGTTCGATATCGAGACGGTCGATGCCGGCGGGTAGCCGAACAGCCTCGGTGACGTGTTCCGCCGACGCCACCTCGAGACGAACGCGTCGCTCGGGAAGGCGATTCAGCGCGAATCCGCCATTCGCATCCGTCGTGGCCCACCAGCCGAGGGGGTATTCGTCTTCAACGGAGATGTTCAACACCTGAAGCTGGGTGGGCGCATAGCTGATGCTCGCTTTCGCAATCGGCAGTCCGGTGCCCGCATCCGTGAGCCGCCCGCTGACGGCGCGGCCGCGCTGCAGGGAAACCGTCCCGACGTCGTAGGTGCCTGCGGACCTCAACGCAACGCCGTGGAACCACCTTGCGTGGCGCGGCGCATCGAGCGCGAAACCCCTTACTCGTCCGTCGAGACCAATCTTCAGGCGACCGCCGGCTGCTTTGAACGAGTGAACCTGCGGGTCTTTTCCCCGCTCATAGGTCGTCAGCGTAAAGACGTCGAGTGGGGTGCCGCTCGCATCAACCACAGTCCCTTCGAGGGTCACCGATGGGTGATCGGCATCCGATTGCTTCGCCGACTCCGAGACGACTGTGTGTTGTACGCCGCTCGCCGTCGCGCAGGCCAAGCACGCCAGTCCAACCGAAACCAATACTCGCGCTACGGCGCTCAGCATCGAAGTCACTCAATGCCCATTGCTGCTAACAACGTAGCATTTGACGCGCACTCGACACAAGCGAGCCGGTCGCCAATCGAGTAGATTTGACACGCACTTCAGCGGAGCGAACCCATGAGCGACGTCATCGCCACCGACCTCACCCATATCGACTGGCAGGACCTGGTCGGCGGCTTCAATCGCTACCTGCGCCTGCGCACCACGCCGATCGGCATGAAACTCTTCGAGACCGTGGAAGAAATGGAGGCGGTGCCGCGGATACGTCGACCCAAGAACATCCACACCACGGACCAAATCGTCGGCCAGGCGAGCCGCAACGGCTGGACCGTGGGCATCACGGCCGAAGACCTTGTGGGGGACCAATGCCGGACCGTGGTCGGGCTGGCGCCCCGGAGCGAGGAATGGCTCGCGGGCAAGAACATGGCGGGCGTGTGGTACGAGAACGAAAAGGAAGCCGCCAAGCATCAACAGGCGATGGACCTGGCGCCGTTCGGCGGGCACGTCGCCATGGCCGTGAGTCCGCTCGCGAGCGGCCGGCTCAATCCGCCCGATATCGCGCTCATCTACGCGACACCCGCGCAGATGATCCTGTTCATCAACGGCCTCCAGTGGACGGGCTACAAGAAGCTCGAATGGGGTTGCGTGGGCGAGTCCGCCTGCGCCGACTCCTGGGGCCGGGCGTTGGCCACCGGCGAACCGAGCCTCGCGATCCCGTGTTTCGCCGAAAGGCGCTACGGCGGCGTCATGGAGGACGAGCTCCTGATGGCCATACCGCCGGGCTTTCTTCCCAAGGTGATCGAGGGTCTCGACCGCCTGTCGCGCAACGGCTTGCGCTATCCCATTCCGCAGTACGGGATCAACAACGACGTGCGGGCCGGGATGAGCGTGAGCTATGGGTGACCACCCCGGGAAATTGAGTTCAAACCTCCCTCATCCGCTCGTATTGCTAGCCGCGTCGGCCGCGAGCTTCGTTGCTCTCGGTGTCGCCGGCGCCACGGCCGACAACGAAGACAGCGCCGACCAACTCGTGGAAGTCGTCATCAGCGTCGGCACCCGGGTCCGCACGCGGACCACTGCCGACACGGCGGTACCCGTGGACGTGTTCGGCCGCGAGCAGATGGAGAGCATCAACTCCTCCGACCTTGTCGAGGTACTGAACGCCATCGTGCCTTCGTTCAGCGTCCGCCGGGAGCCGATTTCGGACGGTGCGTCGTTCATACGGCCAACCCAACTGCGCGGATTGGACACCCACCACACGCTGGTGCTGGTGAACGGCAAGCGCTGGCATCGGGCGGCGTTGATGCGGCTCGGCGGATTCGGCGCCCACGGTCCCGACGTGGGCAATATTCCGGCGATCGCCATCGACAGCGTGGAGGTCCTGCGCGACGGCGCCGCTGCACAATACGGATCCGACGCGATCGCCGGCGTGATCAACTTCAAGCTGAAGACGGATGCATCCGGACTCCACGTTCGTGCGCGTCTCGGCGGCTACGCCGCAGGGGACGGCAAGGAAACTACCCTAGAAGCCGGCATCGGTCTCCCGCTGGGCGCTGCCGGTTTCGTGAACGTCGGCGCCCAGGTATCGGAATCGGCCCCGACCAACCGTTCCGAACCCTACGATATCGCCATCGGTAGTTCCGGAATCACACCCCTTGAGGCCACACGCAGCGACTCGACCGCAGATGGCATCACGTTCTACGGACCCGATGCCTTCGCCTACACCTATTCATCCAACGGTGGGATCGCGCAGGTCCTGCCGGGGAGCGACGGCATTCCGGACGACCTCGATACGCGCTTCGCCGACAACTTCCGCGGAATCGGCGGCAACAGGGAGTTCCAAAGCCCTGCCCAGGTCTGGGGTCAACCGGATCGCGATCAGACCAACGTGGTCATCAATGCCGCCTTGCCGCTGGCAGCGGTCGAACTCTACGGTTTCGCCACCTACGCGACGAAATACCAGACCGGCGGGTTCTTCTACCGGCGTCCGGGCGTCAGTCAACTGCTGCCGGTACGGCTCGCCGATGGTTCGATCTACGATCCCCGGGCAAGTCTCTATCCGTCCGGCTTCACGCCGCAGTTCTCGGGCGATGTCGCCGACTACTCGATCCACGGCGGCGTCCGCGGGGACCGTGCCAGCGGCCTCTCATTCGACTTCTCTGCGAGTCAAGGCACGGACGAGATCCGCTACCGCATCGAGAACACCATGAATCCGTCCATGGGGCCCGACACGCCGACTCGATTCCGCCCCGGCAGCTTAGTGAACGGCGAGGTGGCATTGAACGCCGATTTCACCTGGCCGTGGCAGGTACGGCTTTCCAGTCCGGTCAACATCGCCTTCGGGATGGAATACCGGGAAGAGACCTACCGAATCGAGTCCGGCGATCCGCCCTCCTACCAGGTTGGCCCCTTCGCCAGGCGAGATCCCTTCAACTTCGAAATCACACAGGTGGAAGTCGATGCCGACCCGAATGACCAGCTCACGAGCATCGAGTGCCGGATTCCCGGCTTCGAGTCCGTCGGTTCCCTCTGCCCCGCCGGCGACCCGGTCAACAACACGGTACCTATCGGGTCCAACGGCTTTCCGGGCTATCCGCCAGCCTTCAGTTCCGAACTCCACCGGCAAAGCCGGGCGGTCTACGTCGATTTGGAAGGCGACCTGACCCTGCGCTGGCTCGCCAATGTCGCCGTTCGCTACGAGGACTATTCCGACTTCGGCGATGTCGGCATCTGGAAGCTGGCGACACGCTACAGCCTCACCGACAATCTCAACCTGCGCGCCTCTCTCGGTACCGGGTTCCGCGCGCCGACGCCGGGACAGCTCGCGACCACAAATGTCTCGACCCGAATCGATCCCAACGGATTTCCGCGGGCGGAGGGCGTTTTTCCGTCCACCCACCCCGCCGCCGCCCTGTTCGGCGGGCAACCGCTGGATCCCGAACGGTCGCGTTCCTGGACGCTGGGAGCCGCCACAACCCCCTTCGAGCGATTCACGCTGACCGCCGACATCTACCGCATTCGACTCGACGAGCGCATCGTGCTGTCGTCGCAATTCGCGGTGGGTCCACACGAAGCTACGGAACTCGAACGCCTGGGCGTTCCGGGCGCCAACGACATCGCCCAGGTCCGCTTCTTCACCAACGATGTGCAAACCGAAACAAGCGGTGTCGACCTCGTTGCCAGTTGGTCGATCGACTCCTCGTACGGCAGCACGACCCTGAACGCCGCCGTCAACGTCAACCGAACCCGCATACTCGACCGCGGCAGGTTCGTCGACGCCGAAGCCGAGCACGACGTTGAACGGGGCGTTCCTGGAACCCGCGCCGTGGTCACGGCGATCCACGGCGTCGGCCGGTTCGACGTGCTGCTGCGTGCGCGCTACTACGGCGAACACAGGAACACTCTCAACGCGACCCTCGAAACCGTCCAGAACTTCGGTGCGGAGGTCATGGTGGACGCCGAGGTGACGCGGATGGCGCGAGGTGTTCTCGCTCAAGGCCGGTGTGCAGAACGTCTTCGACAACTACCCGGATCCCGGTGATTTCGAGGTCTGCTGCGGACGCATCTACCGCAGCGACTCCGTGACACCTTGGCAGGGTGCCCTGTTCTACCTGCAGGCGAGTTGGTCGTCTGGCTCTGATGCACGAAGGCATTAGCGCAGCGGAACGCGAGAGCGAGTCGCAATGACCGGGGACATGATCGTACAAAAAGGTGGACCCGGCGTTCGCTAGCGCGCATCGTACGGCTCTCTCCGCTCCCCCCACGCAACACTTCCTTGGAGAAACGGACTCCTGCGGAGTCTTCTCGTCAGACTCCAGATTCGGGCAGCCGCGAGCCGCTATTGGTCGCCGTGCGTGGCCCGCAATCTTGAACATCGGTGCATGCCGTTTCGTTACTACGGCTCGTACACAGATATACTAAGTCGGTTTGGCGTGAGTGCGTGCGGACAGATCACTGGTTGGGTTTTCTCCGACAGGTATCTCTGCCCACGAGGCCTTGATCGGATGCAGTCGTCGCGCGACGCTGACGTTGGTTGCTCGCATCGCGACGTCTAGACCTTGACGCGACGTGAACTTGAGGGGCGAACTGGCGGTACTGCCAGGCGGCAATGGAGGAATAGTTGGTGGCATGCGCAATGGGTGACGGCCTGCCGTCATCCTTGGATCCTGCGCGGATCAAAGAGGTCCTTGCACTGCCGAAGAGCAATGAAAGGGTTCTTGGCGATGCTCTGGATAAGGGTAGATCGCGCCTATGGTCTGGGACTCGTGGCAAATCGGACTTCTACGAGCGATTGCATCAACTCTACTCAACCCGAGAAGGGCGAAGGGAGTACCTCAAGGCGAGAATGGTCTTCGAGGAAGGTAAAGCCAACAGGGCCAACCGGGCGGATGTCGTCGGGCGGCTGATAGAACAGTTGCGTGCAGGGCTTAGCGCGTGTGACGACAAGGCAGGAGATCCAGCCGACAACACCACGGCGTGGGAACAGTTCGCCCGCGAACAGAAGTGGCAACTGTTGGCGGAGTACGTCTGGGCGTGTGCAGTAGAACAAGATCGGCCTGCGGAAGTTAGAAGGGCGCTAGCCAAGTACCCCGAGCTGGGAAAGTACCTGCAGGACGTATACGCAGGGATGACTGCGAGCGACCAGACGGCCCCGGAGACGCCACCAGAGCTCGTCGAGGAGTTGTCACTCGTTGTTCGATCCCTACAGGCTGAGCCCTTAGACCGGAGGCAGCTAGAACGCGCTGGGCAGATCGTAGGCGCGTTGACTGAAGCGTGTGAAGAGCGGGAGCAGGAGCAAAGCGTAGTAGCCCTACTTCAGCAAGTCGTTGCCGAATGGGAGGCCGGTCGCGAGGAACCGGTCGTCGCCCTAGTTGCGGATCGCTTGCATGCGCTAGGTCAGGGAATAGCGCAGTCGCGGCTAACCGTGGATCAGACGAAGGCGGTACTGGATCACCTCGGGCACGCCGATTTGGTAGAAAGACGGATCGGTGATGCCCACCGGTCGGCACAAGAAGCTCTTGACCGCAAAGACTTCGAACTCGCTCGCAAACTGACAGACGAGCTTGTCGATCACGAGAAGCAACGAGATGCCGCGGTCTCGGGCGCAGATCGGCTGCTGCAACTGACTGACGTGACGGATCTGAACACCGC
Source organism: Gammaproteobacteria bacterium (assembly GCA_026705345.1). GTDB lineage: Bacteria > Pseudomonadota > Gammaproteobacteria > Pseudomonadales > Azotimanducaceae > VXYL01. Next base: position 26,134 of record JAPPAV010000098.1, on the reverse strand, counting down.
GATAGCATCGACGGGCAGTGACAGTGTTGGTAAAGCCGGCGTTGCGACGGACACGGCTGGTGCTCAAATCAGAGGGGTTGCGGACGAGCGAGAGAAAACAGCGACGGTAGACACCAGCGATGTCACAACGCGTAAGGCCGACGTTGACGATAGCGCTACCAAGGGTGGAACTACTGCGTTCGCTACCGAAGTTGGCGACCCCGTGGCCAACTGCACGAAGAGCGAGGCTGATTGTGTAGAAGCGACTCGCGACGAAGAAGCTGCCGCCCCTGAATCGGACCCTCCGGCAAAGCTAGGCGATGCAGCCGGCACACCCAATCGCGGCACCCATGGAGATCAATCCGTGGAGGCAGCAGTGATTTCCGCCGTTGGTGCGGGGCGCCTCGGTATCGCGTACCACCTGGCGAGTTCAGAGACTCGACCCAGCAAGAACGCCATCCTCCTTAGCGCGTGCGGTCACGTATCGGAATTGGGTGGCCCGGTGGACTCGGAATTGCATATTGCCGCCGCAGATCTGCAAGACGAGTTGACGGCCAACACGCTGAATGACCGTGAAACACGGGCCGACTACCTCGCCTTCATTGCCACGGGAGCCTTGGTGCCAGCTCAACTAGCTCCCGGAGGCACGGTGGCGCAGTTGTTGATTGACGTGGAAGAACAGTTGCATGAGTGTCCGTCTTTGAGCGCTCTATCGAAGGTCGCTGCCGAGGTCTCGTTGACGGGGGTCCATCTGCCCCTAGATGCGCTGAGGGGAGCAGAAGTCACCTCTGCTGAAGAGTGGTCGGCTTCGATGGTCGAGTTCCATCGAGAGGTCGATGAGTGGCTGGCCCACGAGAAAGACAGCACGACACCGTTCGCCGGGGCGACGAAGGTTTGGCGCCGAATCCTGAGTGACGTTCGTCGCAAACCAGCCAACCGCCTCGGCGCTATGTTCGCGGCGATGGCTGACGATGATCGATTCGACATTGAACTGGTTGAGGAGTCGGCCAGTTATTGGCAGTCCCACGGTGATCAGGAGATTGATCAGGTCGACCGGCTTATCCGCACGTCAGCAAGCAAGAGGATCGAAGGCAGGGCCCGGCGCGTTCTTAGGAAGAAGCTCGCGGTAGCTGTAGGGTTCGCAGCTCGGTGGCGGTCACTTGTGGATGCTCGACCGCTGAACGCGGAATTCCATCAAAGGCAAGCCGAAAAGCTGCGTTCGGCAGTCTCGAAACATGCGGACGCAGCTAGGCAGGAACTCCGGTCGCTTGGCGGCGCAATGCACGAGGCGAGCTCGTTGTTGTTGGAGCACTACTTCGCGCGCTTCCAAGACGGGGCTATTGCGACCGGCGGTACGCAGCTAGCCGATATCCTCCACGGGGAATTGTTATTCGAACCGCGATTAGCGGTGGACGAGTGGGGTGAACCCTCTGAGAAGATCGACCGAGACGTTCTGATGTCAGTTGCTAGATCGGACCCGGTCACCGACTTTTCGGAGAGAGTCCGGAGCCGGTTCGAGAACAGAGACTTTGTCGGCGGAAGGCTTGCGCTCGAGTATCTGGAGCGGAACGCGGGGGTGGGAGACGATGTCCTAGAAGCCCTTCACTTCGCGCTCGACCAAGGGCGTGCCGTGGCGGAGCGCGAACTGAAAGACGAAATCAGCCACGTCCGTGACCTCGTCGACATGGCCTACGCAATTGGTGTATTGCCAAAGGAGACAAGCGATCAACTACGCGACCAAGTGCCGACCGTCGAGGAGACGGACTTGGACGACCTTCGCGGACAGTCCGAAGCTCTTGAGCGCGTGAAGACTGCGCTTGATGACGCCCATGAGAAGCGACGCCGCTCCGTGACCTCTAGGCTTCGACGGCAGAAAGAGATAGCGCCCGACGAGCACCGCCGTGTGGCCGACGCAATCGAAAACGGGGCGTTCCAAGTGGCCGAGGACTATCTGGACCGGCTTGAAGAAGGACTCGAACTCCCTAACGACCGAGGCAATATCGAAACCGACCTAGATCGCTTCTTCCCCGACTTCATTGAGAATTACGTCGCCTTGAATCGCGATAACGAAGATGTGCTTGGCCATTTCCGCGCCTATCTGGCTGGAAGTGTAGGTCACCCTGCAGAAGGTTTTGAATGGCTCCTGCAACAAAGGGCGCGCGATAGCGCGCAATTCATGGACACGTGGTTAGCACTCCAAAACGGCGGTATTCAAACCAACGATCTGAGAGCGTTAATGGAGTTCGTCGGTTTTCAGGACGTGAAAGTCAGCCGCCGTGCGGGTGGAAACGACACGTCGGGCTTGCGTCCGGTTGCGGTAATGCAGGCGAAACCGGTCGCAGATCGCAACGTGACGCCGCTTCCCAGCTTCGGCTCGCTTGCAGAGGGACGTTACCGTCTCTTCGTGTTGCGGGATCGCGTCAGCCACCAAGCGATATTGGCAGCAGCAGGGGAGTGGCAGGCGGAGAGCACGCCGAGAATAGTCATCCATTGCGGTGTTGTCGACGTGGGGGAGCGTCGCCTTCTCGCCCGGGCCTTTCAGTCAGGCAAACACCACCCGACGTTGTTACTTGATGAGGCTTTGTCGGTCTACCTGGCAATGCTCCCGAAGCGTCGCTTGACAGCGTTTTTTTCGTGTTCAAGCGCTTTTTCGTTCGCGGCACCATTCGACCCCAACGTCGCGAGGGTACCGCCCGAGTTGTTTTACGGTCGTGAGAGTGAACGCCGGCGGCTACTGGCGACAACAGGCGATACGACGCACCTGTTATACGGCGGCAGGCGTGTGGGCAAGACGGCACTGCTACGAAACATCGAGGCCGAAGTCAGCGAAGACGGCCCGGACGTGCGCATCTATTTAGACCTCAAACGTTTAGGAATCGGGGTCGATAGGCCATCGGCAGAACTCTGGAGTTGCATAGGCAGTGAGCTTGTCCGTCGCGGGATAGTCGAGAGGGGGACGTCCCGTGTAGGAACTATCGAAGAGCGGCTGCGAAGCTGGCTGGCTGGCGACACGGAACGACGTGTGCTTTTGTTGTTGGATGAAGCCGACGAATTTCTGGATGCTGAAAGACAATACGACAATCCTCGAGAACGATATCCCGTCATGAGTCGGATGAAGAGTCTCATGGATGAGACCCGTCGTAGGTTCAAGATCGTGCTGGCAGGATTGCACGATGTTCAGCGAGCAACGCGCGACCCCAATACGCCGCTGGCTCAACTCGACACTCCCGTATCGATCGGTCCGATGCTGCCGGAGACAGATGGTGCGGTGGCGAGCGACTTGATCCGTAGGCCTTTACATGCCTTGGGGTATCGGTTTGAATCGGACGAGTCCATTGTTCGAATTGCTGCCGAGACAAACTACTTTCCGGCCCTAATACAACAGTTCTGTAAGGAACTGCTCAACGAATTGCGCAGGGAGGGCACGGAGGATGGTCCGCCGTATTTGATCAAACCAGAAGTCGTTGATCGTGTATTCGCATCTCCCGCTACGAGGGAGCGGATCAGAGACTTGTTCCGGTGGACAATCGAACTCGACGAGCGGTATCGGTTCCTGACTTTCCTTGTCGCCTTGGAGGGATTTGAAGATTACGAGTCCCGGCGCGAAGGGCTAACAGTTCACGAGATCAGAACCAAAGCCTTGGAGCATTGGCCAGCCGGTTTCCTGTCGGATGACAGCTACGAGATGTTCGAAGTCCTCCTGGACGAGATGGTTGGCCTCGGCATTTTCCGCGTTGTTGCACGCGAGGACGAACGGCAGGCATACGCCGTCAGAACAAGAAACCTGCGTGTGTTGCTAGGCAATGATGAGCAGATCCAGCGCAGATACGCCGATATAAGGCGCACAAGACCAGCGCCCGTATTCAGCCAAGCCCAATACCGAAAGGACGTTGGTCGCTTCGAGGTCTCGTCACTGACAGCGAGTCAGGAGAACCGGTTGCTCGCAGGGGGAGCTGGCGTCGGGTTGGTGTTCGGTACCTGTTTGTCCGGTATCCAACGCGTTAGGGAGTCGATCAAGGCCGTACGCGAGATCGGGGGAAGAACGGCAATAGTCCACGACTCCGACTTGTCTAGTGTCAGAGACTACCTTGGCGAACTCCGGCGAACCCGCGAGCCAGGAATCCACGTAGTTGTGACCCGTATGGAAGCAGAGTTCGATGTCGATGTCGTCAGCTTCGCACGCGATCGCGTACGAACGACGGATGCGACCCGCAGGATTATCTTACCTGTATTCGTTGGAGGTCCGCAGGCGGCGTGGGGTTGGTTGACTGGCGATGCGACTGGCGATCCGATTGTGAGAGATATCTGGTTGTCAGGATGCGCTAGGGACTTCGCTAGGGGATGGCTTCACCAAAGGGAATCGCCAGCTTACACGGAGCTGGAACAGCAAGACGGATATGCTGGCTCCTTGTGGCCGGCAATCATCGAAATGGGTGCGCGATCTTCGTTGAAATCAATCGACGCTGCAGTAGAGGCGGCTTTGGTCGACGAGATCCTGTCGGACATTGTCTCCTTGGGCAAGGAGCTGGATCCAATCCGCGTTCTAGCAGTGTATGACGATACGTTGACGTCTGAGGACATCCTAGAAATCGCGCCGGACGCGGGCTACGACTTGTCGGCTGATGACGTAGCGACGTCCTTGGATTGGGCCGGTCGACTCGGTGTAGTACACGTCGGTGAGAGCGGATATCGAGTAGATCCAGCGTATGTCCAAGCCCTAGCACGATGACCTTCCGACGCGCATGGACGCGGTTGCCGGGAGTCGCAGACTACATTGATATCTTGGTCGACGACTTAGCGGAGGATCTAGTCGTCGTTGCCGGGTTGGGGGACTACGTTACCAACTCGGTTTTCGCGAACGAAGTGGCAGACTTGGTTGCCCGGCGACGACTTGGACTATGGTCGGTGGTCGAAGCGGCGGAGGCCGTTGCCCACCCGCTCTCCGCCATCACAGGACGACGTGCGATGGCAAGAGAGGGCGACCGCCTGATTCTATGGGTCGACGCCCGGACGCACGCCGCCGTCGGAGCTTGGACGGAATACATGCCCAGGGTAATGCGTAGTTCGGATTGTCCCAGAGTGGTTGTTTCTACTCAGGAGTCCATTGCGACGGACTGCCTTTTGTCGGCACGGCTAAGGCTCAGGAAATGGTCAAGCTACGTGACGAAGACAGATAGCCGCGTCCTCGCCGAACGCGCAGGGCGGCGGATGGGGAACGGGGTCTTCCAACTGGCGATGAAGAGTGCAGTTGTCGCGGAACTGGCGGTCGGGGATCTGGAAAAGGCCGACTCGCTTGTTCAGGTTCCCCTCGATCGATTGATCGGCATGAAGGAATGTCAGCACGGCGTATGGGCGGCACAGGTCGCTGTGTTACTACCGCTCATCGAGCAGGAGCGCCGACGGGCATTGAAGGAGTACGAGGGATGCTGGCGTCTGCCGCACACGCGTGCGGATGGTAAGACGATCCGCCGTTTGGAGGCGTTGGAGATTGGCGACCTGGCCTTGCAGTCAGAGTCGGTCTTCGGTATCCCGAGCGACGCTAGGAAGCGATTTAGGTGGTTGAGCAGAATGCGCAATGCGCTTGCGCACGCGAATGTGGTTCCTTGGGGAACGCTGATCAACCCAACCGCCAGAACCCTCGCGAACTTTGCAGAGGAGTTGTAGGAGCCCATGCTAGGTGCCGCATCTGTGCTCACTAAACCGCGTTTCGCTTGGCCGCACACGACCGCGGGCGAGGCCGACGAGCACCCCACGAGCAACGTTGTCCAGCGCGACCGCCTGCTACTAGCGGATGTACAAGAACACCCTCAACGCGCCCCTCGAAACCGTCCAGAACTTCGGTGCGGAGGTCATGGTGGACGCCGAGGTGACGCGGATGGCGCGAGGTGTTCTCGCTCAAGGCCGGTGTGCAGAACGTCTTCGACAACTACCCGGATCCCGGTGATTTCGAGGTCTGCTGCGGACGCATCTACCGCAGCGACTCCGTGACACCCTGGCAGGGTGCCCTGTTCTACGTGCAGGCGAGTTGGTCGTCTGGCTGACTACCGGCGCTCAGACTCCGATGCACGCCTGTCCCCGCGCCGGCCGCGGGCTTAGCCATGGAACCGTGGATTGCGATTACCCTGCTCGCCGCCGGCCTGCAGAACGCTCGCTCGGCCCTGCAGAGGCAACTCACCGAACGGCTCGACGCCACCGAGGCCAGCTATGTGCGCTTCTGCTTCGCGGCGCCGTTCGCCCTGGTCTACGTCTTGGCCCTGGTCGCGACTGGTCTAGAACTACCGCCACTGAACGGCCGCTTTCTCGCATATGCGTTTGCCGGCGGCATGGCGCAGATTGCCGGCACGGTGGCGCTCATCCGTTCCTTCGCCTACCGCAATTTCGCGGTCGGCACCGCCTACGCCAAGACCGAGGCGGTGCAGACGGTGCCGTTCAGTCTGTTGCTGATCGGAGAAGGCGTGAGCTGGGGTGTCGCCGCCGGCATCGGCATCAGCCTGGGAGGCGTGCTTTTGCTGGCGCCCCGCGCCCCACGCGCGACGGCCGGAGCGCAACCCTCGGCATGGATCGGTGCCGGCGGCTGGTTTGGCATGGGTGCCGGCGCGGGCTTCGCCTGTTCCGCGGTTTGCTATCGCGCCGCATCGCTGTCACTCGACGGCGACTACATCGTCACCGCGGCCCTGACGCTGCTCGCGGCGACGACCGCACAGACCCTGGTCATGGGAGGATGGATCGGTCGCCGGTCGGGAGCGCTCCGCCGCATCGCGACGACGTGGCGCACCAGCGTCTGGGTCGGTCTGTTCGGCATGACGGCCTCGGCAAGCTGGTTCACGGCAATGACGCTTCAGAGTGCCCCGCTGGTACGCGCCCTCGGCCAAGTGGAGTTGCTGTTCGCCTTTGTCGTCTCGCTGTTGGTGTTCCGGGAGCGGGTGCGGATGGCCGAGGTTGCCGGATCCGCGCTGATCGTCGTGGGAATCGTGCTGGTGCTGATGCTTCGGTGAGAGGAGCCCAAGCCGAGCCGTTCGCCCCGTCGGGTCGCTAGGTGAGCGCTTGGTACGCCATACGCTGGAAGGTCTGCTGATAGTCGTTGTTCGGCATCATGCCGGCCATCATCACCTGCGTCAGGCAGACGCCCATGAGTTCCTCTCTCGGGTCGGCCCAGTACGTGGTTCCGGCCGCGCCGTCCCAACCGTAGCTGCCGACGGACCGGATCAGCGGCGCAGGACGGCCGCGACCGTGGTATGTCGCGACTCCTAGGCCCCAGTGGAAGCCGGGGCCGGTGATCGGAATCTCCATGCTCCCGGTGTGGTTGCCGACCATGAGGTCCACCGTCTTGCGCCCGAGAATACGGACGCCGTCCAGTTCGCCGCCGTTCAAGAGCATCTGCCCGAAGCGGGCGTAGTCGCCCACCGTGGTCACGATGCCGCCGCTCGAACCGCCGACGCAGAACTCTCCCGAACCGGTGACCTTCTCCGAGGTCTCGCCGCGTTCGAATACCTCGAGCTTGACGCCGCCACCGGACGGTCGCGGTATGTAGCTGTCCCCGAAGTGCTCGGCGAGGCCGTCCTTCACGTAGAAACCGGTGCTGTCCATGCCCAGCGGGTCGAAAACGTTCTGCTGGAAGAACTCGTCGACGCCCTGACCGCTGGCCGCCGCGATTACCTCCGTGAGCACCGGATAGCCCACGTGATACTCGAAGCGCTCGCCGGGGTGCGCCGAGAGCGGCAGTTCGGCGAGCGCGCGAACGCGTTCCCGGGCCGACAGTATCGGCGCGTCGTCGTCGCGGCGCATCCAGCCGAGGGTCTTCAAGGCGTCGACGCCGTCGGGCAGGCGCGCGAACACGTCCGCGTACCGCTCGCGGTAGAACGCCGGCATCGTGCCGGGATTGATGATGCCCGTGGTATTCGTCAGGCAGTCGCGCACCGTGATCGGGCGTCTGGCGCGTTCGGTCATGCCCGGCGCGTTCGGAATCTGCACGCGGCTGTCGCCGAACTCCGGGAGGAACCGCGACACCGGGTCGTCCGGACTGAGCAGGCCGCGCTCGTAGAGAATGCAGGTCGCGACCCCGGCGAGCGGCTTGGTGTTCGAGAACATGCGAAAGAGGCTCTCGGGCGTCGCCGGCTTGCCCGTCTCGAAGCTCAACACCCCGCAGGCCTCGAGATGGACGATCTGGCCCCGCCGCGCGATGAGGGTCACGAGGTTCGGCACGCGCTCATCGTCCGTGTACGCCCGCATCGCCGGACCGATCTGGCATAAGCGTTTCGGATCGAAGCCAAGCGCAGCGGCGTCGCCAAGTGGGAGTGCGGACATACGGAATCCAAACAGGAAGAACCTTCGAGCAAGGCGCGAGTTTAGGACAGAACGGTAGACGGCTGCGCGCACCAGACGAACCGCCTGTCGGGCGGGACAAGCCGTCCCCTACGCGCGGCGCTGTCGGCTCAATCGATGATCGCTTGGCGCACGGCGTTTTCGAAATCGTAGATCGCGGCTCCGTAGGGTTGCTGGAGCAGGATGACGCCGGCGATTTCCTCGGCCGGGTCGGACCATGAAATGGTACCGAACGCGCCGCCCGAGCCGAATGCCCCGGCGCTGCGCCGGCTGTCCGCGGCAATTGGATCGAGAACGACCCCGACGGTATAGCCGGCACCCGTCCCGTGCCTTCGCTTTCTCTCGTTGCTGACGAGTAGATCGCCGACCTGGTTGCTGGTCATCATCGCGACGGTACGCGGGCTGAGCAAACGGCGACCGAATAGTTCGCCGCCGTTGGTGAGCATCTGCTGGAAGTGGAGATAGTCCTTCGCTGTACTCGACAGGCCAAAGGAACCCGAGAAATAGGTGGTCACGCCTCCCGTTCCCGACATGTCGCGACCGTGGATGACGACCCGACGCGCTGCCTTGGAGGGCGGCACGTTGTAGTGGGTGTCGTGCATTCCCAGGGGATCGAAAATCCGCGTCTGCACGAACTCGTCGAACGGTATGCCGGAGACGATCTCGATGATGCGGGCGACGACATCAAGTCCCGTGGTGCCGCTGTAGGCTCTGCGGGACCCAGGCTGGAAGTCCAGGGGCACCTCGGCAAGCGTCGGAATGTAGCTGGCCAGTGTTCCGCGCGCTTGCTTGCCCCGCCCCGACACGGCCGCTCCCAAGCCGCCGCTCATGAGCCCGGACGTGTGGGTCAACAGGTGGTGGATCGTGATCGGCGTCTTGGCGGGAACCAACCGATGGGCTGGCGGGTTCCTGCCCTTGACCTGCAGCGGACTGATGTCTTCATCCGCGGGTTCTTTCAGCACCGCGACCTGCATGTCGGCGAGTTCGGGAATGTACTTCTCCACCGGATCGCTCGGGCGAATCAGACCCTCCTCGATCATCATCATCGCCGCGACGCCGAGAATCGGTTTCGTCGACGACATCATGACGAAAATCGCGTCCCGGGACATGGGGCGTTCGGCCTCGACGTCCATCAACCCGTGGCCCTTGAAGTGAACCACCTTGCCCCGCCGGGCCACGGCGGTCACCGCGCCTTGAATCCTGCCGGCGTCGATATGCCGCTGCATCGCCACGTCGATCCGCTCAAGCCGTTCCGTGGACATGCCGACCGATTCGGCCTCGGCGACGGGAAGCTCCGTGGCACCGACCGAAATTGCCCAAGTCGCCGCAAGAGCTTCCAAGCCCGCTCTCAAGCGCATCAAGGTGTTCCCGCCATTAGAAGCAAGATGTTGAGGTGCCGTTGGTCATTGTCCACCGAACACGAGGGGTCGCCCTACGAACCAATGCGGGCGACCACAAGGGTCGCCCCTACAAGCTCTTTCGCGGTGCGCGTTATTCGTGTTTCCGCTTGCCTTCGCACACCTCTCCGGTTGGTTGGTTCAGCAGACCGGACACAAGAAGAGGATTCCGAACAACAAGAGTCCCAAATAGGTTGCCCCAGTGCGGACTCCGGCCATCAAACCTCTCCTAACGGGCAACGCTCGTGTCGGCCAGGCTAAGCCTCCGACGCCGCCGGAATCCCCCCGTCGAGCGCTTGCTCGATCAGCTCCATGGATTCCGCGAGTGCCGAACCGCGGCTCAGAATCGTGCCATCTACATCAACAACCATGTAGGTCGGGAAGACGCGGACCTGCCAGCTCCTGCCAAGTTCGCTCTGGGCGCCGATGTGCCAATGCGCCCACGGCATGGGTTCTTCCTCCATGAACTCGATCACCGTCTCGGCCTCTTCGTCGACGCTGATCGCGAGGATTTCGAAGCGATCCTTGGGATGCGCCGCCGCCAACTCGCGGAGATCCGGAAGGGCTCCTATGCACGGCCCGCACCAAGTCGCCCAGAAATCCAGCAGGATGACTTTGCCGGCGTAGGCGGAGAGCTTCTCCTCGCTGCCGTCCAAGCGCCGCCCCGTCTCGTCCGCCACCATTCCGCCGGCAGTTGCATGCCGGATACCGTGAACCAGCATCGCCTCCGTTTCTGCGAGGGTCTTGGTCACCGATTCGCCATCCATGGTTAGTTCTCTGACGAACGCTTCCCCTTCAACGCCGACGCTCAACCCAATCGCATGCTCCAACGCCCGTCGACGCAGGTCATCGCGCTTCTCCAGCGTGACCGAACCCCTGCCCAAGCCGTCCATCAATGCCGCCGCCGCGAAGTACCGTGCGGTGGCGCGATCGACGGGATCGGTCGCGGTGGCCGCCATCTCGGCGATGAACTCGTAGACGCCACCGGTCGTATCCCACGGGCGCACGCCGTCCAACCAGGAGAAAACGTTCGCCCAGTTGTCGTAGTCCGGATAGTTCTCCGACACGGCTTTGGCAGCCATCAGCGCAGACTCCGGTGCCGGCGGGCCAACCCCCGGTTTTATCAGGAACTCCGCGGCTTCCGGTCCATGCTCGTGCCCGGCGACTTCCACGATCGAAAGCGCCGCAGCGACAGCAGCCGTATCCTCCGGAACGTCCCCCAGCACTTCTCGACGCTCGCGCTTTTCCTCGTCGGGGACGTCGGCGTCGTTGATCTCGTCGTATCGCTGCTGCCATTCGTCCTGGTTCCTTTTTAGCGTTTCAACCAGCGACCAATCGGGCCCGACCAGCGACTTGAGCGCCGCCATGCCCAATTCGATGTCTTGATCGTCCGTGGACGACAGGTTGCGCGGATGCTCCACCAGGAACTTGGCGGCATCGAGGACACGATCGCCCCCCGCGTCGACGATGGCCCTAGCGGCGGTGACCGCGAGCATGATGTCGGGATGCTCGCCCCGCTCTTCCTTGAGGCGCCGTTCCCTTTCTTCGTCCGAATCGTCCGCCCGATAAATCGCGTCGGACTTCGCATGCCAAGCCGTGTCGGTATCGATGTAGGCCTGTACGATCTTCCAATGATCATCGGCGGAAGGCGCTTCGGCATCGCCCGGATCACTCGCCGTGTCGCAACCGGAAGTCGCGAGCACGGTCGCCGCGATCGGGAGGTGGACTAGCGGGCGAACCCATTTCCAAGTACGCGAATCGCGATTCATCGTCGGTCCCCGCCAGGCAGTTGCCTGGATACTACGCCGCAAACGTGCCTGCTGTCGTGGCTCGACGTTGACGCACCTCACTCAATGCGCGCCTTGCTGGATTGAAATATTATCGGTGGCTGGCTCGCGGCTGAGGAGGAGGCATGGCCGAACCGTCGTTGGTACTCCAGGAACTCGAGACTCTCGAAGTCTACGGCGACACCGCCGTCGGCTGGGATGAACACACGCCCATCAACGAAACCGTGGACGAGGAGGGCAATCCCTCTTTTGGTCGTCGGCCCGGATTCGGCGTCCCCGACCCACGCGCACCCAGTCAGCGTGTCTACGACCACCCGGACGTGGAGCGACTTCGCGCCCATCTGAAGTGCAACAACGGCATCCAGGGGATCGAAATCTGCAACCCCGACCAAGTGGAACGCGCGGCCCGGATCTTTCGCCGCGACGGTTTCGTAGTGGTTCGCGACCTACTCGACGAAGAACACCTGGCGACGTTCCGGCGGGGCAGCGCCAAGGCCCTGCGCCAGATTCTCGAAGTGCCGGGTCTCGGCAAGCGCAAATACGTGACCGAGAGCGGCCGGCTTCCCCACCGCTACAGCTACGGCACCGCGTCCGCGTCCCGGCAGATGCTCCACGAGGAGGAGTGGGCCGCCATGGTGGACCTGCCCAACACGACGCCGATCCTCGCCGAGATCTTCGGTTCGATGGACTACATGGTGCTCGGGGCCGGCGGCGACCTTTGCCTCCCCGGCGCCGTCGAATACCAGCACCTGCACGTCGATGTCCAAGAAGCCAACCAGATCTCCGAGGGACGCCTGGAGACGGCGAAGAACATCGGCATCGAGATTCGGACCGAGGAAGGCTCGGACGAGCTCAATCTCGCCACCCGGCGACGGATCATCGACTTCTGCCCGGCGGTGGTGACCATCAACTTCGCCATGTGCGATCTCACCTGGGAGAACGGGCCGATCCGCCAGATACTCGGCTCCCATACCTGGCAGATGCGTCCGCCACCGCCGGAGGACGAACCCGATTGGATGCGGCTGTCGACCCTGGTCGGGGCGCCCGCCGGCGCCGGCGTCATCCGCGACAACCGCGCCTGGCACGGCGCAACGCCGAACTTAAGCCGCGAAATCCGCTCTCTTCCCAACGTCGAGTACGGGGCACCGTGGCTCGGCTCGCAGCACAAGAAAACGATGCCCCACGAGATATGGGAGACGCTGACGCCACACGGCAAGCACCTGTGCCGGCACATCAAGGCGGAACCCGGTGTCTGGCCGCCGGGAGCGGGCGTCATGCATCCGTTGGGCAGCGAACGTCGAGCGGCCGCCAAGCGAATGGGCGGTAGCGGAGAACGGAAGCACGGCAGCCCCGGCGGCTAGAACGGTCCTGCCGCCCAGCATGGGTCTTCTCGACAAGAGTGAGATCGAGAGTTTCGAGCGCGACGGCTTCCTGATCCTCCGGGATTTCTTCGACGTCACCGAAGTCAACGAGCTTCGCGAGGCAACCTCCGAGATTCTTCGTAGCGCGAAGCGCGGTATGCGGGGCGTCGGCTTCGATCCGTGGACCAAAGCGCCGGGCGACGCGCTGAACCCCAACCGGGTCTACTACTACAACGACATCTTCCTTCGGCACCCCCGCCTCGACGTCCACATGCGCAACCCGCGGCTGGCGACGGTTTTCTGCGAGCTTTACGACAACGACATCGACGCGTTCCAGTCCGCGACGGTCGTCAAGCCCGCGATGATGAACTTCGACTTCCAGGGCTGGCACCAGGACGCGCCCGACTACATCCCGTTGTCGAACTACAAGCTGTCTTCCGCGCTCACCTACCTGGGTGAGATGGGACCCGATACGGGCGGCACGTCGCTGGTCCCGGGCAGTCACCGCGACGGGTTGTTCGAGCGCGGCTACGTCGAGATGCCCGGCTGGCCCGTCAGGAAACGGTTCATTGTGGGCTTCGAGAAGTACGAACCGCGTATCGTGACCCCCGAGTTCCATCCGGGCGATGTGCTGATCTTCCATCCGTGCGTGATGCACCGGGCGAATTCCAACTACACCGTGGTGAGCAAGATCGGATTGATCAACGCCTACCGGTCGGTGGACTGCATCGACATCGAACAGCGCAGTACTTTCAAGGCGGACAACATCCCGATCACGCGCGACGGAAACGTGGTCCCGCCGTAGGGGACGGGCTCGTCCCGTCCGTTCCAACACTTCCAACGTGTCCCACACCAAACCGTTGCGACGGCGCCGCCGCCCCCAAAGGGATCCCCGCGCGAGGCCATATGCCGATGCCACGACACCCATCGTATCGCGTTTCGATATCCGATATGATCGTCGAGTGATTCGGAGTTTTCGATGTAGTGACACCGAACGGCTTGCGGCGGGATACCGCGTGCGTCGCTTTGCAGCATTCGAACGAGTCGCCCAACGGAAGCTGGCCCAGGTAGACGCAGCAGCAACCCTGGACTTCCTTCGCGTTCCTCCGGGCAACCGACTCGAAGCACTCAAGGGAGACCGCGCTGGTTCATACAGCATCCGCATCAACGACCGATGGCGACTGTGTTTCCGGTTCGATGACGGGGAGGCCTACGACGCAGAGATTGTCGACTATCACTGAGGAGATCGACAGATGACACGATTGGATCCGGTACACCCCGGCGAAGTCCTCCAAGCAGAGTTCATGGAACCCTTCGCACTGTCGGCCACGGCCCTTGCGAAGGCTATCGGCGTAACGCCAGCCCGAATCAGCGAAATTGTTCGCCAACGACGCGGGATCACTGCGGAGACCGCTCTTAGGCTAGCCAAGTACTTCAATACCGATGCCCAGAGCTGGATGAATCTTCAGGACCGCTACGAACTCGCCGTTGCGGAACAGGCCGCCGCCAAAGCATTGAAAGGCATCCGTCCCCTGCAAGCTGCCCAAGCGGGACATGCCCGGTAGGCGCGGGCGACCACCAGGGTCGAGCGGGCGACCGCGCGCCCTACGGGCGCGTTAGGGTCGCCCCTACAGGTGCGGTTGCAGATAGCGCCCCGTATGCGACTCGGGGCATGCGGCAATGGCTTCCGGTGTGCCGACGGCGACGACCTCGCCGCCGCCGCGCCCACCTTCCGGTCCCAGGTCGATGACGTGGTCCGCGGTCTTGATGACGTCCAGGTGGTGTTCGATCACCAGCACCGTGTGGCCGGCGTCCACCAACCGGTGCAGGCAGTCAAGGAGCTTCGAGATGTCCGCTAGGTGCAACCCGGTCGTCGGTTCGTCGAGAATGTAGAGCACGTGGCCGCGACGCTGGAGCTTTGACAGCTCCGTCGCGAGCTTGATGCGCTGCGCTTCGCCGCCAGATAGCGTCGTCGCCGACTGGCCCAGGGTCAGGTAGCCGAGGCCCAGGTCGTCCAGGACCCTGACCTTGCGGCCGATCCCCGGGCGATCCTCGAAGAAGGCGACGCCTTCCTCGATGGACATGTCGAGCACGTCGGCGATGGTCTTCCCATTGTGCGTGACCTCCAGGGTCTCGGCGTTGAAACGCTGGCCCTTGCAGGCACCGCAAACCACCTCCACGTCGGGCATGAAGTAGAGCTTGGTGGCAATCACGCCCTCGCCCTGGCATTCCTCGCAGCGACCGCCCTTGACGTTGAAGCTGAACCGGCCCGGCTTGTACCCCCGCGCCGTGGCGAGTTCCGTTTTCGAGAAGAGCGTGCGGATCTGGTCGTAGAAGCCGACGTAGGTGGAGGGATTCGAGCGGCTGTTGCGGCCAATGGGCGACTGGTCGATGTTGATCACCCGGGTCAGGTGGTCGACGCCTTCGAGCGCGTCGTGGGCGCCGGAGAGCGAGCGCGAGTCCACCAGCCGCTTCCACAGTTCCTTGTAGAGGATTTCGTTGATCAGTGTCGACTTGCCCGATCCCGATGCGCCGCTGACGCAGATGAACTGGCCGAGCGGAATCTCCACGTCGACGGCCTTCAGGTTGTTCTCCCGGGCGCCCCGGACGAACAAGGACTTGCCATTGATCTCCCGCCGTTCGGAAGGTGTCTCGATTCGCTGCTTGCCCGAGAGATACTGGCCGGTGGGGGACTCGGGACAGCGAAGAATCTCGTCGAGCGTGCCCGCGACCACGACCTGGCCACCGTGGATGCCCGGCCCCGGTCCCAGTTCCAGCAGGTGATCGGCGGCTCGAATGGTGTCCTCGTCGTGCTCGACCACGATGACCGTGTTGCCGAGATCCCTCAAGCGACGCAGCGTGTCGATCATCTTCACGTTGTCCTTCGGATGCAGACCGATGGATGGCTCGTCCAGCACGTAGAGCATGCCCATCAACCCGGAGCCAATCTGCGTGGAAAGACGGATGCGCTGGGCTTCGCCGCCAGAGAGTGTTCCCGAGGCGCGGTTGAAGTTCAGGTAGTCGAGCCCGATGCCGAGCAGCAGATCGATGCGCCTTGCGATCTCGCGGACGATCTGCCGACCCGCCTCCGCCCTGGGTCCGGTGGGCTCTATGGTGTCCAGGAACGGCCTGAGTTCATCGAAGTTCATACCGCCGAACTGCTCGATGTTGCGCCCGGCGATTTCGAACCCAAGCCGTGTCGCGCGTAGCCGAGAGCCGTGGCAGTCGGGACAGATGTGTTCGACCATGACGCGGTCGAGCCAGGCTTCCATGCCGGAGTTGGCGACGTCCTGCTGCCGGTACCGGCGGTAGTTGCGCTCGATGCCCCCGGCGATCCCCGGAAATGGCCACTGCCAGCGCAGCCAGCCTTCCTTGCGCACCTTGGCGTCCGGCGGTATTTGTAGCTGAAGGGGCTCCCCGCGGGTGCCGTGCAGAATGACGTCCCGGGCTTCCTCGCTTAGTTCCTGCCAAGGCGTATCGAGATCGAACCCGTACTTCTCGCCGAGCGAATAGATCGTGTAGCCGCGATGGTTGTCCGGCCGGTAGTTCAACGCGTCGCGCAGGAAGCAGCCGTCGCGGATGCTGCGTTCCGGGTTGGTGATGAGCAGATCCTGGTGGGTCTGCTTGTCTGTGCCGACGCCGCCGCAGGTGCGGCACGCACTCTCCGGATTATTGAACATGAAGAAATCCGGGATGATGTCGCCGTAGACAAGGGCATGGGTCGGACTGCCGAAGGTCTTCGCGAACTCCCGGGCCACGGTCTTGGTCGTCCCGCCGACCACTGCCGCGGACATCAGGCTGTCCCCTACCCGTAGGGCGTGTTCGATGGCGGCCTTCAGCTGCTTTTCGACACCGGGAACGAGAACGAGCCGGTCGACCACGGCGGTCAGCTTGGGATCGCCGGGGAGCGCTTCCGGAACGTTCTCGGTGAGGTCGATACGTTCGGCGCCGATTTCGACGTACCGGCAGCCGAGTTTGCGCACCTCGTTGAAGATGAACTCGGGATCCTCGCCGTAGACCTGGAATATCGGCGCCCGCAACTCGACCTCCGCGTTCTCCGGCAGCGCGAGGATCGATTCGAGGATCTGCGAACCCGTCTTCACCGGCGTTGGCTCGCCGGTGTACGGGCAGTGCGCGTCGCCGATCGTCGCGAACAGCAGGTTCAGATAGCTCGACACGTCGGTGAGCGTCCCGACCGTCGAGCGCGGGTTGCGGGCAATGGTCTTCTGCTCGATGGAGACCACGGGCGACAAGCCGTAGACGAAGTCGACGTCCGGTTTCTCCACCTGGGCAATGAAGCGTTTGGCGTAGGTCGAGAGCGACTCCATGTACCGCCGCTGGCCTTCGGCGTAGATGGTGTCGAAGGCCAGCGAAGACTTGCCGGAACCGGACAGGCCCGTAACCACGGTGAGCTGATCCCGTGGAAGTTCCACCGAGATGTTCTTTAGGTTGTGGACCCGTGCGCCTTGTACGTCTATGGTCGTGCGGATCGCCGGGCGCTTCGGCTTGCGCGATTCGGCTGTCGGTTTCGCGGCAGCGCGACGGGCTTGTTTCGGTCGGGACATGGCCTCCTCGGTCACTGCTTCTCGCGGAGTCGGTTCATCGTAAGCAATTGATCGGGTCTCTTCCACGGCAGCCGCCGGTAGCACTCGCAAACGCGACTCTCGTGCACTACGTTGCAGTGCATGAACAAGACCGAAGTCTATAGCTGGCGTCTTCGACCGGATCTCAAGTACACCATCGACCACGACGACTTCGAGACCTACCGGATCGGCCATCGCGGTCGTTTCCGAATCGAACCGGCACGAGGCTAGAGCAGCAGTTCATCGAACGAAGCCGACCGGGTCGGGGCATCCGGCTTGGCGGACGGCCTAGGGCGGCATCACCACTTCAGGCGGAAAAACGCGAGTTCCTCCACGTCGATCTGGCTGCGGGTGGTCAGTTTGACGGGCGTGGACGCCTTCTCGATGACGCCGATGTCCGACAGCCACTCGCAGGCGATGATGATGTGCTCCATGTCGTAGTTGCGCCGGAAGTAGTGCGCGATGTCCCGGGCGCCGCGCGGGTCGCCGCCGGCCTGGTCCAGGTACTCGAGCACCGGCGCGAACAGTTCTTCCGCGCGGGGCTCAAGGTAGGCGTCGATGGCATCGAGTGCGGCGGTCAGTGCTTCCCGGGTGACCCCTTGTTCCAGGAGGTCGGTGTAGACCAGCTTGAACACGCCCGGGTTCAGCCGGAGCGCGTCGACCAGCGCTTCGCGATCCACGATTTCGCCGTGGAGACCCACCTCGACTTCGGCCAGGGACCGCGCCGTCGTCAGGATCCACAGCGCGGTATAGGCATCGTCGTCCTTGATCTCGTACCACTTGCGCGCCTTGTAGAGGGATGCCAAGGCATGCTGGGCGGCATGCATGGCCTGGACCTGGCTGTCCCGGGCGCCCACCTTGCCGAGTTCGGCGAAAATCGCGTCGATGGACGGGTCGCGGCTGTAGAGCAGGCGCGCCTTGGCAAACAGCGAGTGACCGAACAGGTTGCGCACCGACGCCTCGAGCCGGCGCCGGAACTCGGCCCGGGGCTGAACCGTGGTGTGGATGTTGATGTCGTCTTCGACAAGCGCCACGTTGTGGGTCTTGGTCTTCTTGTCGTCGGTGCAGACGAGCACGAGATCGATGTCCGATTTGTCCCACACCTCGTCGTGGGACAGGCTGCCGCAGAGTATCGCCGCCAGGATGTGATTGTCCGCGCGGATCTCTTCGACGAGGGAATCGAGAGCGGCTTCGAAGCGCTGGCGGGCAAGGGGCTTTCTAGCGCGCGTCATCGAACTGTTCCAGGAACTGACGTGGCGACACCATACGCGTGCTTTTCCAACCTCCCTCGGGAAAATGCCGGAGATTGCCGGTGACGAGAAACTTCACCATTGCGGCCCCCGCGACTTCAAGGAAGGGTTCGTCGTCAACGTGAGGCAGGCCAATCGACAACGGCATGGGTACGACGAGTTCTCCTTGCGCCCGAACCTGCGCGAGGAACGACGCGACGTCCTCCTCCTCGAATCCAAAAGAGGGCCGGTGCAGCACCTCGTCGTACTCGGCCAGTATCCGCGGGTCGTAGCAGAGCTGGAGACGGCCGCCGGCAATGAGGCCGGCGACGATACCCGGGGCACCGAAGGGTGTGAGCAGACCCGACACGAGGACATTGGTATCAACGACGAGCCTCATTCCGTCCGCATACGTCGTGCCGCACCGATTTCGGCGTTTATGTCGTCAAGCGTGAGCTGATCGGCACCCGTTTCCCTTGCGCGCTGCTGCATCGCCGCAACGGCGAGTTGCGCCCGAGCCTGCCGAAGCGCGGCCAGGGACGCCTCGAGTCCCTCGGCCGAGGTCGCGGACAGGACCGCAATCGGCTTGCCGTTGGACGTCACCACAAGATCCTTGGACACGGCCAACGTCTCCCATACGGCGGCGGATTGCGTACGGAGCTGGCGAACGCTGATGAAGTCCATGTTGATTTTCCCATAGCCGAATGTTGCTCAATTGTGTACACGATTGATACTCAGATCAACACGCATCCAGCCACTCGCACCCGCGGCTACTTGGCGAGGCAAACCACGGGCGGGAGAACGAGCATGTCCTATGGCGCATTCCGAGCGTGAGCCAAGCGACCCCGAATCCGGCCAAGAAATATCCGCCTCGACGGGTTGAACAGGTAGTCGATGGGCCCGTCGACGTATTCGGCGTTGGGATCCGCGTCGTGTCCCTCCAACGCCGGCTCGCAACCCTTGCCGAATTGCAATCGATAGCGCGCCTCGCCCGATGGTTTCGACAGGATGAGCGCGATCATGTGCCGCGGACGGTCGGAGGGATTGGGAACACCCCGATGCCATACGCGCACGTCGCGGATTAGGACATCGCCAGGTTGCGTGTGTGGATTCACCGGGCCGCGAACCCGACGACGATCCTCCTCCATCCGCGACGGGACGCCGTTGTGATTCTCGTAGACCCCAACGCGGTGGCTACCGGGCCAGAGTTCGATGGCGCCGTTGCCGTCGTGGGTCGGACCCGGCGGAATGTTCACGACCATGGCCGTGGTCGGCGCGAGAAGTTCACCCGGTTTCGTCGAATGACGGCCGTCCATGTGCAGGTGTTGGCGCACGCTGCCGGGGCAGTTCGTGTTGCCGTTGTAGAAGGTGAGCCGGGGACACTCACCGTACACGGCGTGCGCGAGGGCATTCACGGCGGGGTTCATGGCGACCTCCGGGAACACGTAGTCGGCGAACGGGGGCGGTCCTTGCTGAAGGTGACCGGCCTGGCGGGGATTGCCGCCGATGGTCTGGCAGAAGCGCAGGAGATCGTGGGTGTCCCGGTCCATGCGTCGACGCAACGCGGCCAAGGGTTCCCTAGGCAATGCACCCGCAAGGATTACGCAGCCGTCCTCCTCGATCGCCTCGGCCGCCCGTGCGGTTTCGTCCGGCGAGACCCGAACGATGCCATCAGCCAAGGTTCACGCTCCGGTCCTCGGCATCGGCCACGTAGGCGGCTTCCATGAGTTGTGTCAGTTGGATGGCACTCTCCAAGCCGAACTCGATGGGGGTGCCGTGCACGCAGCCGGCGATCCACTGATCGATGGGTTTGGCCTGGGCTTCGGGTAGCCGCTCGGGTTGCTGCCAACCGTTCCCGCCGAGATGTTTCGACCGGATCTGGACACCCTCCCCCGGCGACAGCATGCGCAAGCCCCCCTCGGTTCCGTCGATCTCCAGCGAATAGCATCCGCCGAAACCGGTGAACGAGGTCTCGTTAACGGCGATGGCCCCGTTCTCGAACTCGATCACCGACACCGTGTTGTCGTCCACGGCCCGACCGGTGACGGTGTTGAACACCGAGACGATGCGCTTCGGCGGCCCCAGCAGCCAGCGGCAGAGGTACATGCCGTGGGCGCCGAGGTCCATCATCGCGCCGCCGCCGCAGGCATCGGGATCGTAGAAATGGGCGGGCAGCCAGTCGCGCACCGCCCCGTCGTGGGCGATGCGGACCCGCAGCGCGGTCACCTGGCCGAGCAATCCCTCGTCCACCGCCTCCTTCACATAGAGGATCTGGGGGATCGTTCGGCGCGGAAACGAGATGCAGAACTTGACGCCGTTGGCTCTGACGGCGTTGGCGATGGCTTCACAGTCCGCCACGGTGGTCGCGAGCACTTTCTCGGTGAAGATGTGCTTGCCGGCGTTGGCTGAGCGAACCATCACGTCGCGGTGCGCCTTCGTCGGGGTCACGACGCAGACCGCGTCGATGTCGTCGCTGGCCAGCAACGTGTCGAGATTCCCTTCGAACGGAACTTCAAGCTCGTCGGCCCAGGCTGCGCCGCGCGTCGGATCCTCATCCCAGACCGCGACAACGTCGGCATCGGGATTGGCGCGGGTCTCGCCGGCGTATTGGTTGGCGTGGACGTGCCAACGACTCAGCATCGCGACGCGCAGCATGGAACCTCCCCTCCCGCAGACCGCGCATAGTATGTCAAATCGCGTTTACCGCCCGTCGAACACCGCTTGGGCGGGGCGCAGTTCGTCACCGGCGGAGGCACCGGGCAGGTCTTGTGTCGGGTCGAACGGATCGCCAACGCGACCCTCTGATCCCCAGACTTCCACCGTGCCCTGCAGCGAGGTGATGGCCGCGTAGCCTGCCCGGACGGCCGCGAGGTCGGTTCCCTCCTCGGGTACGTATCCGGTTCGCTGCAATTCGAAGTGAAGCCGATCTTCCTCGGTCTTCGCGAGCGCAGCGCGGACGGAACCGAAAGTAGCTAGGCGCGTCCAGCGAATGCCGCGGATTTCGGCCCGTGGCCTACCCGGAACATTCAGATTCAGTGCCAGCCTCGACGGTCCCTCGAGCACATGGGGGAGCAACGTGACGGCGATCTCGGCGGCGGCGCCCCAATGCCACCGGTCGCCATCCCGGTCGAGGCTGACCGCCATGGAACGAAATCCGAAATTCTGTCCGGCGAGCGCACCGCCCACCGTGCCGCTGTGCAAAGCCGACCGACCCGTGTTGAGACCCGCGTTGATGCCGGAGACGACCGCGTCAGGACGCGGGCCGAACGCCTCGAGGTTTCCGGCCATCACGCACAGCGCCGGCGGGGCCGACAACGCGTACCCCTGGCCTTCGAATCCATCGATTCGCCGCATCGAAACCTGTACCGGGTCGCCGGGACCCATGGCACCCAACGACGCCCCCGTACCCGAAGCGTTGTGGTCCGGCGCGACCACCACGACCTCGTAGCCGGCGCGTTCTATCTGACGCGCCAGTTCCTGGATGCCGGGTGCGTCCATCCCGTCGTCGTTGGTAACAAGAATGCGCACTGTGCGGCCCCGTCATCGATACAAGCGAACGAGTATAGGACGGGAGTAGGATAGATATTTCGTAAACGCCACGGGGGAAACCAATGAGTCTGG
Organism: Gammaproteobacteria bacterium; assembly: GCA_026705345.1. Classification (GTDB taxonomy): domain Bacteria; phylum Pseudomonadota; class Gammaproteobacteria; order Pseudomonadales; family Azotimanducaceae; genus VXYL01. The sequence goes on along the minus strand of JAPPAV010000098.1, from coordinate 3,855 downwards.
CCAGCTACGAAGCGTATCCGGACGTCGACAACCTCATGGCCGAGATCGAGAAGTACGAGCTCCACGAGCACGTCGTCGAACTTGAGGCCTACGGTATGACCGTGGTGCCGCCGGAAAAGATGCAGTCGAGCGACGGCTTCGTCGGCCGGCTGCGGGATGCCATCATCCGCACCTGCGAGAAGCGCAACGGGGTCGAGATCGGCGACTACCGGTCGGCTTCGGTGGATCTGCGTCAGACCGGCAAGGGCAGCTGGCACCTGCTCGAGGAAGACGAGGTGTTCGTGGAGGCGGCGATCAACCCGGTGGTACTCGCGTTGGTGCGGTGGCTGCTCGGCCAGAGTGCGGTGTTCTCCGGTCAGACTTGGATCATCAAGGGCGAAGGCGCGCCGGGACTCGGCCTGCACAGCGACTCGCACGGCATCCCGCCGGGCGCGGGCCAGATCGCCCACATGTGCAACGCTTCCTTGCTATGCACCGATTACGGTAGCCAGGACGACGGTCCGACCCTGTTCGTGCCCGGCAGTCACCACTACGGGCGGGCGACGCTACCCCACGAGGCGAATCTCAAGGACACGCCCTACAAGTTCGTCCCGTTGATCGCGAAGGCGGGGTCGCTTGCCATCTGGAACGGCGCGACGTGGCACGCCTCGGCAGGACGGAAGAACCCCGGCCTACGAGTCACCCTGGTGCAGAACTACATGCGCGCCTACATGCGTGTACAGCACAACTACGAAACCACGTCGCCCCAGTTGCTGCAGAAGTATCCCGAGCTCGAGCGCGTGATCGGCAAGGCACTGTACCCCTACGAGAACCCCCAGGCACCGGACTACAGCCGCGTCGGGACGATGATGCGTGCCGGAACGGACCCGTTCGCCTGATTGGCTACAGTCACAACGGCAGCGCTGTCACCGCATCACCCCGCCGGCCCGCCCGAACAGGCGGGCCGCTCGGCGCGGTCGGCGACTGGCCCGGATCAGCTTCGAGACGATGCCGTCAAGCAAGCGGAAGGTGCGGCTGACATCCGCCTCGGCCGAGTTCGCCGCCACGACGTAGGCATGGCCCATTCTCGGTGCGATCCATAGCAGCGCGAACCAGGACGTGTTGGATCCGCCGTGGGTGATTGCCGCACCCTTCGCCCACCACCGCGACGCGACGCTCCAGCCGGCTGCATAACGCCCGGACACCGGCGTGACCAACCGGTCCAGGGCGTCGCGGTCAAGGATGGCTGACGGTCCGTCGGCCAGCCAAAGGGACATGAACTTCGCCCAGTCTTGGATCGCGACATGCACGGTGCCGGCCGGGCCGATCGCGGCCGCATTGTCAAGCTGATCGGGTACCCAGCCGTCACCCTCGGGATCGCGTTGGTGCCCCCAGGGCTGGTCGACTGCACCGGGCGTGCCCGGCGGGCCGAAACCGGCGCTTGCCATGCCGAGCGGCTCGAATAGCCGCTCTTGCATCAGGGTTTCCCACGTCTTGCCGGTAGTTCTCTCCGCCATGGCACCCGCAACGACATAGGCGAGGTTCGAGTAGACGTACTCACCGGCGGTTGCGGCAGGCGCATCAGCGAGGTTGTCGCGGAGGATCCTGTAGCGTCGCTCAATTAGGTGTGCGTCTCGATCGGCATGCCAATCTGCCGCGTCGCATTTGACGCCGCCGGTCATGGTGACAAGCTGCCACAGCGTCACCTCACGGTACGCCGGGTGGATGTGGTCGGGGAGCTCCGGGAAGACTTTCGCGATGGTCGTGTTCCAACCGTGGGCAAACACGCCGTCGCGGACCAGGATGGCCAACAGCGTTGCCGTCATGGCCTTGGTGTTCGAGCCGATATGCACGGAGTCCGTGGTCAGGAGCCGTTGCGGGTGTCCGGCCTTGCGTACGCCTGCCGCAGCGATGGCCCGAACACCCTGGCGGTCGAAGATTGCCGCAATCAATCCGGGCGATGCACCGCGCCGTATCGCCTTGGCGAGGAACTGTCCATTGACGGTCGGCCTTGTCATGGATGGGAACCTGTATGGCAATCGCGCTTGCGAAGCAAGGTGCTCCGGCTACCGACTCAAATCGCGCAGTTCCTTGTCAGGGGTGCGCCACGAGCACAGCGTCCCAGACCACTTCCGAGGCAACCACCCCCAGCCCGGTAAGGGACCATTGCGGCAGTTCGACCTCACCCGTCGAGACCATCCACAGCGCATCGCCATCGTCGCGAGTATGAAAAGGCTGGATGGCACGCGCCATGGAGCTATGGATCTGGCGGCCTAGCTGAATCAAGTCGTGGCCCCGGACGGTCTGGTTGGTCACGACGACGGTGATCGTCGTGTTTCCGGGTTGTGGATCGCGGGCCCCCGCCTCGACCCGGCGCTCGATGTCCTCCATGTAGGTCGACCGTTCGCCGCTTTCCGGGTCGACGTGGCCACGGACCAAACTGCCGTCGCGGTCGAACACGGCGCCGATGGCGTTCAGCACCACGCAGGCGAAGAACTTGACGCCGCCGGTCTCCCGGTAGGCGGCACCCTGCCCCGCCGGTTCGCCCCGGTCGAACTCGAGCCCGTTGCCCACCGTGACCGACACTCCGGCGCCTCGGGCACCGATCGGGAACCGGTTCGGCATGGCGTTCTTCAACGCGGCTCGACCGAGACGCTTGTCCGGATAGATGCTGTTGTCTCGGGCACCGAAGTCGTAGACGATGCCGCCGCTGACCAAAGGAATGGAGTTCCAGTCTCCCTTGTATCCTCCTCGGGCCAGGAGCTCCGCCGCCACGCCGCTCGCCGCTTCAAGTCCAAGCAGCGAACCGCCGGCCAGGCTGATCGCGTGGACAAAGCCGTAGTCGCCCACCACGCCCGGTGAACCACCGCGAACGTCCAGGGACATGCTGGCACCGTCCGGAAAATGCAGGACGGTTACCCCGGTCGGGCCATCCGGGTATTCCGCAATGCCGACGTGGAATGCCGGGAAGTCGTAGGTGAGGACGCGCTCCCCGGGATCGGTGCTGATGGCAAGATCGGGATCGTCGTTGGTCTTCACGGTCGTCTGTGCCTGGATGCCGCTGGCGAGCACGACCGCCAGGACGGCGCGCGCGATGTCACGGAGCGTCAAGCACGTTCTCCTCGAGTTCGACCGCCGGACCATACCAAACGCCCAACGAACAGCGCGACCGTAGGGGACGGGCTTGTCCCGTCCCGTTGTTCAGGAAGCCGACGCGTCCGCCACGGGCGACCACAAGGGTCGCCCCTACGATTTAGTCACGTAATTCAATGGGTTGCGGTGAGCCACGAGTCGTTCTCGACACGAACCACGTGCTGTCCGCACTCGTCTTTGGCGGCGGGACAAGCGCGGCTCTACGAGACGGATGGCATCGTCAATACCCGCGAATTCTCGGAGCAACTCCAACCCGCCCGACCGTGGTGAGCGATCGTTGCAGTCGTTCAATCCAACGGGTCATGATGTAAGGACTCCGTAAAGGCATCCCTCATGACCCGACCCAACATCCTGCTCATCATGAACGACGACATGGGCTTCTCCGACATCGGCTGCTACGGCGGCGAAGTCCAGACACCCAATCTCGACCGACTCGCCGCCAACGGTGTCCGATTCACCCAGTTCTACAACACCGCCCGCTGCTGCCCCACCCGGGCGTCGATCCTCACCGGGCTGCATCCGCACCAGGTCGGCATCGGCTGGATGACCGCGCAGATCGACGAGGACGGATACCGCGGCTCCCTGAGCGACACCTGCGTCACCATCGGCGAGGCATTGAAGCTGGCGGGCTACGGCACCTACATGAGCGGGAAGTGGCACGTCAGCCACGACCAGGGGCCCGACGGTCCCAAGTACTGTTGGCCGCGCCAACGCGGCTTCGAG
>JAPPAV010000135.1 GCA_026705345.1 Gammaproteobacteria bacterium | reverse complement strand
GTCACGCGTCGGCCTCGTTCTCCACCGTGAAACTCCAGGTCGGCGAGGAGAACTACTACAACCCGCTGGGCCCTTGCGGCTCCCCGAACCGGCTGCCCGACGCGGTGATCCCCGATGTTCCCTGTACCGGCGTCAGGCTGTGGATCGACAACGGACGCTGGACCGAGGCACCGCGCATCGTCGACAACGACGGCACGACCTTGCGCTTCCTGCAGGGATTTCGGGGCGCCTGGGAGGACTGGGACTGGGACACGGCCATCGTCTGGTCCCGCGCAGAGAAAAACGACGTGACCCGCAACCGGATCTCCAACACCCTCATGCAGGAGGCCCTCGAGGATCCGACTCCTGCCGCCTACAACCCGTTTGCAGGACGCGAGAACACGAACATCGAGCGCACCCTGGTGGATGTCCGCCGCGACAACGAAACCGAGCTGCTACTGGTCGACTTCAAGGCATCCACGTACGACATCTTCAGCTTGCCGGCCGGTCCCGTGGGACTGCTCGCCGGGGCGGAGTTTCGGCGCGAATCCTTCGTCGACGACCGGGATCCACGCCTCGACGGAACGATCGTCTTCACGGACTTCCAGGGCGACACCTGGCCCTACGTGTCCGATGTCGTGAACTCGAGCCCGACGCCAGACAGCAGGGGCGAACACAACGTGTTCTCGGCGTTCGGCGAGCTCGCCGTGCCAGTTCACGAGAGCCTCGATCTGCAACTCGCATTGCGCTACGAGGACTTCTCCGATGTCGGCAACACCACCGTCGGCAAGATAGCGTTTGGTTTCCGCCCGCACGAACGGCTGTTGCTCAGGGGCTCCTGGTCCGGAGCCTTCCGCGCGCCCAACCTCGTGACCATCAACGAGGATATCGTGGCTCGCCAGAACACCCGGACCGACTGGACGTGCGTCTACGCCGCCGACAACGGCGGCGATCCCGACCAGGACACGCTGAGCTGCCGCTACTCCACGCAGCGAATCGCGCAGGGTAGCCAGAATCTCATCCCCGAGAGTTCCGACAACCGCTCGCTCGGCGCCGTGGTCACGCCCTTCGAGGGCGTGACGCTTACCGTCGACACCTGGTGGAACGAGAAGGAAGACACCATTGGCCTGCTCGGGGAGGAGAATCACTCGCTGCTCGATCTGTTGCTGCGCATCAATAGCGGTACCAGCAACTGTGGCGGCGTGGTCGGCAATCCCGCGATCGTCCGAGGCGAACCGGACGACGACGAGATCGAGATCTTCAACGCAGCGGGAATATGTCCGGCAGGACGAATCGCCTACGTCGACGACCGCTACGCCAACCTCGACAAGCGCACGATCCACGGCACCGACTACGGCATCTACTACGAGGCCGAGACCCGGTTCGGCGAGTTCTCGCTGAGTCACCAGATGGCCCGACTGCGCCATTTCCAGCAGGATCCGGGCGGCGATGCCGGTGTTCTGCTTGCGGCCCAGGAAGACGGCGTACTTCCCGCCAACTTCCCGGTAGCGGGTTTCCAGAATCTGGTTCGCCAAAACGGCAACCCCAAGTGGAAGACATCGACCCGGCTGCGCTGGGGCTACAAGGCGTGGAGCGCATCCCTGTCGTCGCTCTACGTGGGCGACTTCGTGCAGAGGTCGCTGACGCTTGACGACGGCGCCGAGTGGGTCGTTCCCAGCATGCGGACGTTCAACGCCTACCTAGCCTACCGGTTCGACCTCGGGAATGATCGGAGCGGCCGGATCCGCCTCGGCAGCCTGAACATCACCAATGAACGGGCACCGCTTGCCGACAGGTTCTTCGGCTACTTCGCGGACATGCACCAGGATCTCGGTGCCCGGTACTACGTCGAGCTCAGGGCCGAGATGGAGTAGCCGCATGCGTTGGCGTGCCTGGTTCGCGGCAGCGGGGGCCGCTGGGCTCGCCACCGCCGTTTCCGGCGCAGACCAGTATTGCGAGAACGACATCGCACTCCTCGACACCCACTTCGAGGGCGGCGCGTTCCACCGCTGCGACGTGCGCGACGGCAAGTTCGTCATCACCATCCGCCCGGAGGACTCGAAGGTCCAGGTGCCAATGCCGTGGTATGCCTTCCGGGCGAGTCCGAAGCGGAAGGGCGAAGCTGTTGTGCTGATGGGATTCGTGGACGCGGACGCCGACCGGTTCTGGCCCAAGGTCAGTCTCGACGGCACCAGTTGGCAACGCATGCCGGATCGGGCGGTGGCGGTGTCCGAGGACAACAAGCGATTGGCGTTGCGCATACCACTTGCAGAAGCACCCGTGTGGATCGCGTCGCAACAGCTCCTTACGACCCGCTTCTACGACACCTGGACGCTGTCGCTGGCGCAGCGAGGCGACGTAGCCGTGCGCGTACTCGGGCGCAGCATCAACGGGCGCCCGATCTCGGTGGCGGAAACCGGCCCCAAGGCGCAGGGGGTCCTGTTCATCGGTCGCCAGCACCCGCCGGAGATCACCGGCGCCCTCACCATGAACGCGTTCGTCGACACGGTGCTCGCGGATACCGAACTTGCGCGTGCGTTCCGGGAGATCTTCACGGTGATCACGGTGCCCCTGGTCAATCCCGACGGCGTCGCACACGGTCACTGGCGCCACAATGCCGGCAAGACCGACCTGAACCGGGATTGGGGTCCCTTCCGGCAACCCGAGACCCGAAGCGTCAGGAATCTGCTTACCGACCTGGACACGCGTGGCGTCACGCTGCGCCTCATGCTCGATTTCCATGCCACCCAGCTAACCGAAACCCATCTCTTCTACACCCAGCGACCCCAAGACGGCGACGGCAGCGCACACGCCATTGCCGCCGATTGGTTCCAGCGCGTGCGCAACAGTCGGCCGGATCTCGAGTTCACCCACCGACCCAGCAAGTCCGAGGCCGCCAACGCCAAGAACTACTTCTTCGACACCTACGGTATCCCCTCGATCACCTACGAGACCGGCGATGAGACAGATCCGGATTGGATCTCCGTAGCGGCACCGGTCTTCGCCGAGGAAATGATGAGGACGCTCAGTCTCTTGCCGCGTCCGCCGAACTGAGCTTGCCGACACGTTCACTCATGGAATTGGTGCATCGGTCAGGCGTTTCTAGCGAATCCATCGCAGTTTCGAGGGCGAGGGAAACAGTCAACGAGTCGTTTGGTGACAAGTCCTTCGTCGCTAGCTCTTGCGGCATTTGCTGGAAGTCGCCACTTTTGTGACGAAACTCGGCGGAGCGTCTACCCTCCGTCAAGCGCTGATTCTCAGCACGACCTTCCCGAAAGTCCGATTGCCCGCGATCAGGTCGTGGGCGCTACCCGCTTCTTCGACCGGGTAAACGCGTTCGATCACGGGTCGGATCGTGCCGTCTTCCAAGAGCGGCCAGACCCGTTCCTTCAAGGCATCCATGATCGTCGCTTTGGCAGCGATGGAGCGTGCCCGCAAGGTCGAGCCGATGATGCGCAAGCGCTTGACCATCATCGTTCCCAATGCCACGTCGGCCCTCGCGCCGCCGAGCAGGCCGATGATCACGAGCCGTCCATCCGTCGCCAAGCTCGCCAGGTTGGCTGCCAAGTAGGCGCCGCCCACGGGATCGAGGATCACGTCGGCGCCGCGCCCGTCGGTCCACGTCCTGACCGCCTCGGTGAAGTCCCCTTCGTGCCGGTTCATGCCGGCATCCGCGCCGAGCTCGATGCAGCGGTCGATCTTGTCCTGCGATCCCGCAGTAACGAACACCGGGTTGCCGAATGCGGCGCACATGTGGATGGCGGCGGTGCCGACGCCGCTCGCGCCGGCGTGGATCACCGCGTACTCGCCCTTTTTCAGACGTGCCTCCATGTAGAGGTTGAGGTAGGCCGTGGCGAATACCTCGGGGATCGACGCCGCTTCCTCGAAGGTGAGATTGGCGGGTTTCTTCAGGACCTGGCCGGCTGGCACAACCACGGTTTCCGCATAGCCGCCGCCTGCAAGCAAGGCGCACACTTCGTCGCCCGCTGCCACACGGGTGACCCCTTCGCCCACCGCCGTGACGACGCCGGCGCACTCGAGGCCGAGCACGGGACTGGCACCGGGCGGCGGCGGATAGCCGCCAGACCGCTGGGCCAAGTCAGCGCGGTTCACGGCTGTCGCGTGGTTCTCGATGCGCACCTCGCCGGGTCCCAACGACGGTTCTTCCGTCTCCATCCAGACGAGGTCGCCGTTCTGAATCTGTATCGCCTTCATCGCCATCACCAGGACATACGCATCTTGACACCACGTTCGTGCAGGTGGCGCTTCAAGCCCGACACCGTGTAGTCGCCGTAGTGGACCATGGACGCCACCAGCGCGGCATCCGCCTTGCCGTCGGTGAGCACATCGTAGAGGTGGTCGGGCTTCCCCGCGCCGCCCGAGGCGATGACGGGAATGCGCACGGCTTGTGAGAGCATGCGCGTGAGGTTCAGTTCATATCCCTCCCGGGTGCCGTCCGCGTCGATGGAGTTGACCACGAGTTCGCCCGCACCGAGTCGTTCGCCCTCCTTGGCCCACGAAAGGGCGTCGATTCCCATCGGCTTGCGTCCCCCATTGATGACGATCTCGTAGCCCGACGGCATGTCGGCGGACGGCTCCACCCGGCGGATGTCCATCGACAGCACCACGTTCTGGTCGCCGATGGCGTCGGCACACTCGGCGATGACCGCCGGTCGCCGGACCGCTGCGGAGTTGACGTTGATCTTCTCGGCGCCTGCCAGGCGGAGGTCGGTGGCGTCCGCCACCGACGCCACGCCGCCACCCACGGACAACGGGATGAACACCTGCTCGGCCACCGCCTCGACGACGTCGAGGATGATCCGCCGCCCTTCGCTGGAGGCGGTGATGTCGTAGAACACCAGCTCGTCCAAGCCGTCCAAGTAGTATTCGCGCGCCTTGGCCACGGGGTCGCCGATATTCCTGGTATCGACGAACTTGACGCTCTTTGCGAGGTGGCCATCGCGCACGTCCAAGCAGGCGATGAGACGCTTGCTAAGCATCGACTCGCCCGTCCCAGTCAGCGAACCGTTCGAGGAGCCGCAGTCCGACCCGGCCGCTCTTCTCGGGGTGGAACTGGGTCGCCACGTAGTTGCCCCGGCCCAGCGCCGAACAGAACGGACCCTCGTAGACGGACTCGGCGATGACATCCGTCGGTCTCTCGGGAATCGGCCGATAGGCGTGCACGAAGTAGAACTCGTCACCGAGTTGGACACCGTCGAACACTGGATGGGGTCGGATTACGTGCACCGCGTTCCAGCCCATGTGCGGCACCTTGAGATCGGGGTCGTCGAGCCGGAACCGATGGACTTCGCCCGGCAGCAGACCGAGCGTGTCCGTATCGTTCTCTTCCGAGTACTCGAGGGAAATCTGCAGGCCGAGGCAAATGCCGAGTATCGGCGTGCCGGTTTCAAACGCGTCCGCCAAGGCCCGGTCTACGCCACTGGCAGCCAGACTGCGCATCGCGCTGCCCGCCGCGCCGACCCCAGGGAAGATGACCCGCTTGGCCTCTCGTATCCGGTTCGGGTCACTAGATATTTCGGCCGAAAGGCCCACCTCGCGGCAGGCCCGCTCTACGCTCTTCAGATTTCCGGCGTCGTAGTCGACGATGACGACCATGGCTGGCGAGCAACCGAGCAAAAACGCGCATTCTACCGGCTTGCGTCGGCAACATCGGATCTAGCTCGCCGCAGCCTCGATGCGGCGCAGGAAGTCCGCCTCGTCGCGACAGGCGAGCGCCGCGCGCATCAAGAACGGAACCGGTACCGCGACGAATAAGCCGGCGTGTGCTTCGAGGCGTGTCGACGTCGCGATGCCCCGGGCGGCGAGGGTTTCGGCCAGCGTTTCGTAACGGCTCTGCTCCCGTTCGACTCGCATGAACGGATCGTCGTCGGTACTCGTGCCGCCCTGCTCGCCGAGCGCCCGTCCCACCCGGCGCAGCACGGCAACGGTGGACGCGGACAAGGCCTCCTCGTTCAGCGCGGCGTGGATCTCGTCCGCCGTCCAGGTCGGAAACGCCCGGCTCTCCGGTGTCTCCTCGTAGCCATTCGGACCGAGCACGCGGATCGTGACCCCCGGCTTGCGGTTCGGCCGGCTCGGTGCCCGGTTTTCAGACGTCTCGACCCAAAGCTCCCGGAAGCCCCATTCCTCGTAGAGGCCCATCTTCCGGTAGCGGACGTCGGTGGTCAGATCCACCTCCAACACGACATCCGGCAGGTCGTCCTGGCCGATCTCGATCGCGTGGCCCAACCGACGCACCTTGTGCGGGTGCAGGTAGAGGGTCTGGTCCGGTTGCATGATCACGCGCTTCTCGCCTTGGTCGTCGCGGACGAGCAGATCTCCCGTGCCATAGGACTTGATCGGCGCACCGCGCACCGCCGCGATCCGCTCGGTCAAGCGGGCGAGCTCCTGGCCCGGCAACTCGTGGTAGACGCTGGTCGGCTCGCACACTTGCCAGGCGATCTCCGTGTCGGCGTCCCAGTATTCGAACCGACCCTCGAAGTCGGTGATTTCACTGCGCGAAATGAGGATCGGCCGGCAGCCGGGAAACCCGTAGGCCGCGCCGACGTCCTCCTCGGGCCGCGCCTCCGGCACCCACCCATCCACGTGGTTGCTCCACCGCTTGGCCAACGGCTTGTCCGGGTCACCCGATCCGCTCTGGGACGTCATTCGATCCCGCGCCGCCATGCTTTCCTCTGTACTCTCCGCCACACGCCGACGCACCTGGATCTACCCCGCCGCAGCCTCGATGCGGCGCAGGAAGTCGGCTTCGTCGCGACAGGCGAGCGCCGCACGCATCAAGACCGGTAGCGGTACCGTGACGATTGAACCGGCGTGTTCCTCAAGGCGCGTCGACGTCACGACGCCCCGGGCCGCGAGGGCTTCCGCCAGCATTTCGAGGCGACCCATCTCGACGCCTCTCTCAATTCCCTTCCCAATTCCCTTCTCAATGCCCTCCCGACGGCTCTGCGCCCGTTCGACTCTCATGAAGGGATCGTCGTCCGTGCCCGTGCCGCCCTGCTCGCCGAGCGCCCGCCCGACCCGGCGCAGCACGGCAACGGTCGACGCGGACAGCGCGTCCTCGTTCAGCGCGGCGTGGATCTCGTCCGCCGTCCAGGTCGGAAACGCCCGGCTCTCTCGGGTCTCCTCGTAGCCATGCGGACCGAGTATGCGGATCGTTACCCCCGGTTTGCGGTTCGGCCGGCTCGGGGCTCGATTCTCCGGGATCTCCACCCAAAGTTCCCGGAAGCCCCATTCCTCGTAGGTGCCCATCTTGCGTTAGCGGACGTCGGTCGTCAGATCCACCTCCAGCACGACATCCGGCAGGTCGTCGTGGCCGACCTCTATCGCTTGGCCGAGTTTGCGGACCTTGGCCGGGTGCAGGTAGAGCACGTCGTCCGCCTGCTGGATGATGCGCGCCCTGCCCTCGGCATCGCGGACCATCAGATCCCCACTGCCGTAGGACTCGACCGGCGCGCCCCGCGCCGCCGCAATCCGCTCCGTCAGACGGGCGAGCCGCCGCCCCGGCAACTCGTGGTAGATGCTCGTCGGCTCGCACGCTTGCCAGGCGATCTCGGTGTCGGCGTCCCAGTATTCGAACCGACCCTCGAAATCGGTGATTTCGTTGCGCGAGATGCGAATCGGCCGGCAGCCAGGAAACCCGTAGGCCACGCCCTCGTCGTCAGCGGACGGCTCCTCGTACGGTACCCACGCATCCGCGTTGGCGCTCCGCCGCCCTACCGACGGCTCGCCCCGATCCGGCGATTCGCGGTCGGCAATTCGATCCCGCGATGCCTCCGCCACGTCTCCTCTTCGTTTTCGGGCTCGGGGGAGACGACATTGCAGCATCGCTCAGAAAAAAAAGTCAATATAAACAATGACTTCGTACATTATAGTACGACTGCACGGTGCAGTAGCCGTCGCCATGGAACGCCACCGACTGCTATCTTGCGCGTCATGAACAGTCTCCATTTCCCGCCATCGTCCGGCTGGCGCCTGGCATCACCGGCGTCACTCGGTTTCGATGCGGCCGCGTTGGCGAGGGCGCGCAACTATGCCGAGACGTCGGAGATCGACTGGCCGGTCGATGTCGGCACCATGGTTTGCCGCGACGATCCGCCGCCGTTCAACCGCCTGATCGGTCCAACCAGGCCACGCGGCGCCGCGAGCGGCCTTGTCGTCAAGGACGGTCTCTTGGTCGCCGAATGGGGAACGCCCGAGCGCGTCGACATGACCTTCAGCGCCACCAAGAGCTACCTCTGGGCGTGCGTCGCGGTGGCCGTCGACCGCGGGTTGATCGAAAGCGTCGACGACTGCGCATCGGACTACGTCGGCGGTTCCCTGTTCGACGGACCCCGGAACGGCAAGGTGACCTGGCGTCATCTGCTGCAGCAGACCAGCGAATGGTCCGGCAGTCTGTTCGGCATCCCCGACACGGTGGATCACAACCGCGGCGTCGGCCAGGCCACGGCCAAGAAGGGCCAACCCAGGCAACTGCGTCGGCCGGGTGAGTTCTGGGAGTACAACGACATTCGGGTGAATGCACTGGCTCTTGCCGCGTTGCACGTCTGGCGCGAGCCGTTGGCGAACGTACTGCGGCGCGAGGTCATGGACCCCATTGGAGCCACCGCGTCCTGGCAATGGCACGCCTACGACAATGCCCGGGTATCCATTGGTGACGCGACGTTCGAGTCCGTTCCCGGCGGCGCGCATTGGGGCGGCGGGCTTTGGATCAGCGCGTACGACCACGCCCGCTACGGCCTTCTGATGCTGGCGCGCGGGGAGTGGGACGGTCGATGCATCCTATCGGAGCCGTCCATCGACCAGGCGTTGACACCCTGCCCCGTCAATCGGCGCTACGGCTTCCTCTGGTGGCTGAACGGCGACCGCCAGGCCTGGCCGCGGGCGTCGGCACGCGCCTTCGCCGCGCTCGGTGCCGGCGGCAACCTGGTGTGCGTCGTACCGGAACACCGCCTGGTTGTCGTCACGCGCTGGGCGGGCGATGCCGCGGGCGTGGTGGACCGCGTTATCGCAGCCTTGCGTTAGATAACCGGCCGCACGACGAACAGCAGGTCGCCCGCGTTCACCTGTTGGCCGCCGCTGACGTTGACGCGGGTGATCTCGAACTGCCGGTCGGGCTCGTACAGCGGCGGTTGGTCCGGCGAATTGAAGTCGCCAAGGTGCACCGGGGCGAAGATCTTGAACGCCTCGAGCTGGCACAACGTCGCCGCCGTCGAGACGCGGTCGCCGACAACGACGTATTGCGGTTCGCTTGGCGACGGCGTGAGATAGAGGATGCCGGTCGACGGGGCGAGCACCTTGAGTTCGTCGCTGTCCTCGATCGCGATGGATTCCCGACCGATGGCACCGTCGGCCGCGCCGGCCGCGTCGGCGATCTCCGCCATCAACTCCCGGGCATCGACGCGCCCCAAGAGCTCCGGCAAGTAGCCCGTGTCGTAGTCGCCGCGCTGGAAGACTTCGTCACGCAACACCCGCTTGACCAAGACGACGTTCGTTGCAATGCCGCGGATTCGTACGCGATCGAGATAGTCGGCGAGCTTCCGTGCGACCGACGTCCGATCGGGTCCGCGCGCAATGATCTGCGCGATCATGCTGTCGTAGTAGGGCGACACGAAGCGACCCTCGCCAGCGGCGGCAATGATGTCGATGCCGTCCTCCTGGGGAAACTCGCATTCGGTGATCGCGCCGGGGCTCGGTGCAAAGAGGAGCTCGCCCGTGGACGACTCGACCACCTTTTCCGCGTTGATGCGCGCCTCGATGGCATAGCCGTCGTCGCCGATCGCCAGATCCTCGATGCTCTCCCCCGCCGCGATGCGCAGTTGCTCGCCGACGATGTCGACGCCGGAAACCCATTCGGTAACGGGATGCTCGACCTGCAGCCGCGTGTTCATCTCCATGAAGTAGACCTCGCCGGAGTCGAGGTCGTAGATGAACTCCACGGTTCCCGCACCCACGTAGCCGACGGCATCCGCCAAGGCGGCGGCATGACGCCGCACCGCATCGCCCTGTTCGCCCGGCAGCATCGTCGAGCCCGACTCTTCGATCACCTTCTGCTTGTCGCGCTGCACGCTGCAGTCACGGAGCCCGAGCACCTTGGTGGTGCCGTGTGAGTCGCGCAGCACCTGGACCTCGATGTGGCGCAACGATGTGACGTAGCGTTCCAAATAGACGTCACCGTTGCCGAACGCGGCGCGCGCCTCCACAGACACGCGGTGGAAGGCCTCGTGGAAGTCGTCCGCGGTTTCGACGACCTGGATGCCCTTGCCGCCACCCCCGTGCACGGCCTTGATCAGCACCGGGTAGCCGATGGACGCCGCGGTCTCAGCGGCGCGGTCGCCGTCGGTCAGGATGCCGTGGCTGCCCGGTACCACGGGCACGCCATGATCCAACGCCGTGGCAATCGCGTTCGACTTGTTGCCCATGGTTTCCATGCTCGCCACCGGCGGGCCGACGAAGTTGATCCCCCGGGACCGAACCAACTCCGCGAACTGCGCGTTCTCGGACAGGAATCCGATTCCCGGGTGCAGCGAGTCCACACGCTCGTCCTCGGCGATGCGCACCACCGAACGGGCATTCAAGTAGCTCTCGTCCGGCGTATTGCCGCCGATGCAGACCACGGCATCCTTGGCGCCGAGCATGTCCACCGGCACCGACTCCATGTCGGGGTCGGACTGCACCAGGACGACGCCGACGCCGTGCTTCTGCGCGACGCGTACGAGTTTCACCGCCGTGCAGCCCCTGGCGTGGACCAGCATCTTCCTGACCGGACGGAACAGTTCGCCTTCGCTGAACTGTCGGCGCGGGGTTACCGCGGGCTTCTCCTGGGTGAGAACCCCCGCCATGATCCGATTGACGACGTCCTCCACCGTTTCCTGGGGAACGGGGATCTCGGGGTCGATCTTGCGCAGCTCGTCGTCGAGTTGGGGCAGGAACGGGTGCTGCACGAGGCCTTGCATCGACCCCGGCTCGTTGAACAGGTAGTTGGACAGATGGGAGTCCGACGGCAGGTAGCTCGACACGACGATCTGGCCAGCGAAGGGCATGCTGGCACCCGAGAAGTAGTACGTTTGAACCAGCGGATGGGTGACGAAACTGGCCTGGGCGCCGCCGGTGCAATCACCGAAACCGAACACGATCACCGGCAGGTCGTAGTCGCGCACGAATCGGGTGATGCGGTCGTTGATCGCCGCCATCGAAAACAGTGCGCCGGCGCCTTCCATCGTCTGCATGCCGCTCGACGAAATGAAGCAGACGATGGGCAGGCTCTGTTCCGCACACGCAACCATGAGCTTGCAGAATTTCTCGGCACTCGCCATGTCGAATGCGCCGGCCTTGAACTCGAGATTGGAGATCACGGTGCCGACGCGCAAACCCTCCGACCTGTTGTCGAAACGACCGATTCCCGTCACCACCCCGCAGGGTGCCGTGCCCTTCTGCAGGGCGCCCTCGATGGAAACCCGCAAACCCGGAAAACGGTGCGGATCCGAACTGATCAGATCGCCGTTCAATTCCTCGAACTCCGAGAAGAAACGCTCGATGAACGCGCCGTAGCCGGTGACCTTCGCACGCTTGTACCTCTGTAGCGTTTCACGGATCAGTAGATCGCGATAGGCCTGAATCAGGCGATTCCAGAAATCCTTGCGGCGACCGATGTTGCGCGGTGCGATGCGACCGTCGTAGCGCCGCCCTTCCCTTTCCGACTGCAGATAGGATGCGAGCAGCTTCTCGAACATGAACGTGACCACGACGAAGAGCGTGTCCGATACATGGGGACTTGCGTTCTTCTTCCACTCCTCGACATCCCGGAAGAACCGGTTGGAACGAGGCATCTTCGAAGTCCTCATGTACCAGTCGAAGAACTGGGTCGTGAAACGTTGCGCGGCCGCATCGTCCTCGGACAGACTCTTTGCCGCCTCTGCCAAGGCCGTTTCGATCAACCGGCTCAGCGACGACTTCGATAGCGCGCGGGTCGATTCCGCCTCCTCGGCGATGGATTCGAGATTGGCGATCAGGTGATCGTAGACTTGGTCGAACAGCAGCAGGTTCTCGCACTCCTGCGCATAGTCATCCCGCAACTCTTCGTGAAGGACGACATCGACGACGGTCATGTCCGACAGAACGGGTTCGCTGCCTTCGGTTTCGAGTCTTTCCATGCCCGTGCCAAGCCGGTCGTCGAGAATCAGGCGGTTGGCCACGATGGTCGACGCCTCGCCATTCACGGCGTTGCGAGCCTGGGACGACAACGAACCGCCGAGCGCCGACTCCGCCAAGGGACCCTCGGTAATCGCCATGTTGAGTTCGGCGGCGATTTGCTCGCGCAGGAAGGCGTCCGATTTGTCGGCCACGTCGCCGAACAATTTCATGCCTTCGTGGGTAAACCGCTGACGCAATGCCGGACCAAGCACCTCGTCCTCGCGAATCGCGTTGATCAGCTCGCGCGGTTCATTGAGTTCCGAAACCCGGAACAAATGCCGCGTCTCCGAGACGTTCTCGGCGAACGACTTCAGCGAACGGAAATTGCCCGAGGCGTCGTTCTTCCATCGATTGTAGAGGTACATGCCGACCGTCGAGATGAGCGTGCGGCGGGCGTCCTCGTAGTTCTGGCGACGCTCGCCGAAAATGAACTGCATGATGCGTCCGCGTTCGTCGTGGACCGTCTGCTTCCGGTCGACATAGTTCTTCCAGGCGCGGGACAGGGAATCGTCGTAGATCACCCGGTCCGGATCCTGGAGCCATCGCAGGAAGGTCTCGCGCCGTTCGCGGTCCGTGCGTGCGGCCAGTTCGCCCGCCGGCAGTTCCTGTTCCGATAATCGTCCGTAGGACTGCGTGGAGGTGGCTTTGATACGTCGGCGCACGCGAAGGTAGCGCAGGTAGCGGTACGCGATTCCGAAAACGTTGAGATATTCGGTGGGGTTCTTGGTCAGTTTGAGCGCGGCGCTCGCCTGCACCTTGCGCAGTCGTTCGGACGGATCCAAATAGCGCCCGATGCTGCGGCGGTATTCGTCGAGAACGTAGGGATTCTCCCGGACGAAGCGCTTGATCCCCTCCTCCACGTGTTGAATGCCCGACACGATGGCCAGACGCAGGTTTTCGATGTCCTCGCCCGGAACGTAGTCGACGATGGCGTCGATATTGCCTTGCCGGCGCAGTTCGTAGGGCGACAGTCCCACCTGTTTCGCGCACTGCTGCCAGGAAAGGTTCAGCCGCCGGGCGATGCTTGCGAGCCCCTTCGGCTGGATGGTGCTGAACACGCCATCGCGCAACGACAGGATCAGGTTGCTGGCGGCCAGCGGAATCGCGCCGCCCGAGTAGCCGAGGCCGTAGACCACGCCCAGATTCGGAACATCGGTGTTGGACATTTCCGCAATCAGCCGGGAAATGCTGTGCGACTGGTTGTTCTTGTTGGCAACCTCGTCGCCGGCCGCCCCGGGCGTGTCCATGAGACTGACGATGGGTATGGAGCGATTGGCGAACTCCACGATGGCATGGGCGGCCTTCAGATGGTGCTCCGGCATCCACTCGCCGCTGCGCACGGCCCGGTTCTGCGCGATGAAGCCGATACGCCTTGGCTCGCCATCGAAGTCCATCGTGACCTCGGCGGCGTAGAACGGTCCGTCGCGATCCTCGCTCACCACGTCGCCAAGCCGGCGAATCACGTCCGGCGCGGGAATTCGCTTCGGGTCTTCGGCGTTGGCGACGACCGCCTCGATGTACGAGTCGATGTCCATGTTGTCGAGCACGTCGGCTTGACGCAGGACTTCTGCCTCGGTCAGGACGCCGCGCAGGGGCGGATCGAACTCCTTCTCCGCCTCCGGGACCAGCGACGAGTCCTGGGCGAGGTTCTCGGCGATCAGATACAGGTCGCCTAAGGCGTTCTTGTCCATCGCTCTATCGCGCTTTGCGGTGTTGTCCGCATGCGGCTTCCCTTCGCTTGCTACTCCGTGGTTAGAGTCTCTGACTCTCTTAAGTTGCTCAATCGCTGGGCGCTGTATAGTAGGGTGTGAACGATTCCACAAACTCGGTGCTAAATCCAGCATGGGATTGACACCGATTTTCGCCCCAAAATCACCGCGATACCCGACATGTCTCACCCCGCCGACCAGGCTCTCGCCATCGCTGTATTGACGGTTTCGGACACCCGGGGACCGGACGAGGACACCTCGGGCGACGTGCTCGTCGACCGGCTCGAACAGGCCGGCCATCGACTCCGGGGGCGCCGGATCGTGCGCGACGACGTCTACGAGATTCGCGCCGTGGTGAGCGCCTGGATCGCCGATCCGGGGGTTGATGCAATCCTCACCACCGGCGGCACGGGTTTCACCGGGCGGGATAGCACGCCGGAGGCCCTGGCCCCCCTATTCGACAAGACCATCGACGGCTTCGGCGAACTCTTCCGCCAGGTGTCGTACTCGGAGATCGGCAGTTCGACGATCCAGTCCCGGGCCGTCGCGGGCCTCGCCAACGCGACCCTGGTATTCGCCATGCCCGGATCCACCAATGCGTGCCGGACCGCGTGGGACAAGATCCTCGGAAACCAGTTCGACGCAAGTTTCAAGCCCTGCAACTTCGCCGAGCTGTTGCCGCGGTTCCGCGAAGGCCAAGACAAGACGGAGACCCCATGACCGAGCACGCCTACATACTCAGCGCCCAGCGGACGCCGATCGGCAGTTTTCAAGGGGCGCTTTCGAACCGGACCGCCCCGGAACTCGGCGCCCACGCCGTAAAGGCGACCGTCGAGAACGCCCAGGTCGACCCTGACGCCATCGACGAGGTGTTCCTGGGCTGCGTGGTCAGCGCCGGCGTCAAGCAAGCGCCCGCGCGCCAAGCCATGAGACTCGCCGGCATTCCCGACGGGGTCGGCGCGACGACCGTCAACAAGGTCTGTGGTTCCGGCATGAAGGCCGCCATGCTGGCAACCGATCTGATTCGCGCCCAAAGCGCACGCTGCATCGTCGCCGGAGGAATGGAGAGTATGTCCAATGCTCCCTACCTGATGCAGAAAGCCCGAGCCGGTCTGCGCATGGGCCATGCCGAACTTGCCGACGCCATGTTCCTCGACGGTCTGGAAGACGCCGAAACCGGCGGCTCCATGGGCAGCTTCGCTCAGGATACCGCCGACGAACATCAACTAACCCGGGAAGCAATGGACGAGTTCGCCATCGGTTCGGTCACCAAGGCACGGGCCGCGATGGCGTCCGGGGCGCTCGACGCCGAGATAAGCCCCATGGATGAGGTCGCCGAGGACGAGCAACCCGGCCGGTCGAAGATCGAGCGTATTCCGACGCTTAGACCCGCGTTCAAGAAGGACGGAACCATCACCGCGGCCAATGCGTCGTCGATTTCCGACGGGGCCTCCGCCCTCCTCGTCGGCGACGAGGCGATCGCCGGCCAAGCCGAACCGTTGGCCCGGATCGTCGGCCATGCGACGAACTCGATTCACCCTGCAAAGTTCACGCTGGCCCCCGCCGGCGCCATCGCCGGGCTGCTCAACAAGGTCGGGTGGTCGAAGGACGACGTCGATATCTTCGAGATCAACGAGGCGTTCGCCTGCGTACCCATGATCGCCATGAACGAACTCGGCTTGGATCCCGACAAGGTGAATGTCTACGGGGGCGCGTGCGCCCAGGGCCATCCCATCGGTTCCACCGGCAGCCGGCTGATCGTGACCTTGATCCACGCTCTTCGTGCCCGAGGCGGCAAACGCGGTGTCGCCTCGCTCTGCATCGGGGGCGGCGAAGCGACCGCCATAGCCATCGAAGGCGTGTAGACTCGCAAACGCCGACCACGGGGTATCCAATGAGTTCGCCAGTGCCTGTAATCGTCGGATTCGGCGGAATCAATCCAGCGGGTCGGGTTTCCTTCGACCACGCCTACCGGCGCACCGTCATCGACGTGCTCGGCAAGAACGCGGCGGATGACACCTTCGCGAGCCTGGCCGGACTCATGAACGTCGATGGCGATCCCACCGACGAGTCCGTCCGCCAGCACATCCTCGACAACACGCTGATCCGGCGCATCGATTGTTTCGACCCGGACAGCATCGGGTGGCAGCGCAATGCCCGGCTGGCGCAGCCGCCCTCCGGTCCGGTCAGCTTCACGATTTCGAGACGCGACCTACCCGACGAGATTCCGACGGGGTGGTCGTTGCACGAGCGCGAAGATGGACGGATCGAAGTCACCACCGAGCGGCTCGACGTGTTGATACCGGACAGGCGGTCGTCAAAGGTGACCTCCGCCGGACAAACCCCCGCCGGCTTCGAACCGAGCAAGCTCTATCCGTCGCGAAACCACCCCCGGGGTCTTCAACTGAACGTCTACGGGGCTTCCGATGCCGTGCAGTCGGTTGGCATTCCCTGGGAGGCGTTCAAGAAGCATGTCCGGCCGGACGAGTTTGCCGCCTACTCGGGTAGTGCGATGGGTCAGCTGGACAACTACAGCAACGGCGGGATGATGCAGGCGCCGATGATGGGCCGCCGCCCGACCGCCAAACAGGCGGCCCTTGGACTACCCGAAATGCCCGTCGACTTCGTCAACGCCTACGTGATCGGCAGCCTCGGCCAGACGGCCGGCGTCATCGGGGCATGTGCCACCTTCCTCTACAACCTCAAGGCCGCCGTGGACGAGATTCGTGCCGGGCGTTGCCGGGTTGCGGTCGTGGGCGGCGCCGAAGCGCCGATCGTGCCGGAAGTGGTCGAGGCCTACCGAACGATGGGTGCGTTGGCCGAAGACGAGGCCCTGATGGCCCTCGACGGCGCCAATGCCGTCGACAACCGGCGAGCTTGCCGGCCCTTCGCCGAGAATTGCGGGTTCACCCTGGCCGAAGCCGCGGTCTACGTCGTGGTCACCGACGACGCCCTGGCCCTTGAACTCGGTGCCGACATCCACGCCGCTGTCGGCGACGTCTTCGTCAATGCCGACGGCTACAAGAAGTCGATCCCGGGTCCCGGCATCGGAAACTACGTCACCCTCGCCAAGGCGATGGCCTGCGCACGGGCCATCCTAGGCGAGGACGCGGTCCGGCACCGCTCGTACGTGCACGCCCACGGCACCGGAACGCCGCAAAACCGCGTCACCGAGTCGCACATCCTGAACGAGATGGCCAAGGTCTTCGGCATCGACCGCTGGAACGTGGCCGCAGTGAAGGCCTATATCGGCCACACTCTGGCACCGGCGTCCGGGGACCAGACCTCCTCGGCGCTCGGCACCTGGCGATACGGCTGGATCCCCGGCATCGCGACCATCGACGGCCCAGCCGGCGACGTGCACCACAGCAACCTGCGCATCGCTCCCGAACACGTCGAGATCGACCCGGCGTCCCTGGACATCGCCTTCATCAACTCAAAGGGGTTCGGCGGCAACAACGCCACCGGGGTGATCCTGAGCCCCCACGTCACCCGGGAGTTGCTGAGGGCGCGGCATGGCGAGCAGGCGATGCGGCGACATGCCCAACGGAACGATGCCGTCCATGGCAGGGCTCTCGACTACGATGCCGCCGAGACCAGAGGCGACGCGACGACGATCTACCAGTATGGTCAGGGGGTTCTCGACGGCAACGACCTGCAGATCTCCGCCAACGAGATCAGCGTTCCCGGCTACGGCCAGCCAATCTCGCTGACAACGACCAACCCGTTTTCGGACTAGCGTTCTCGAGGCGGGTCACCTCGAAGTTGAGCAAAGTTCCGTAGGGGCGGGGCTTGTCCCCGCCCGTGTTCGCCACAACACGGGCTTCGGTTCCGTCGACGCGGGCGACCACAAGGGTCGCCCCTACGGCAATCCTCGTCTGAGCACCTAGGGCCGTTTGACGATCAGTTCACGACAGACTGTAGTCGCCGCGCCTGCCCGATGCGTTCCCGCAGTCGCTCCGCCATGGCCTCGTCGGGTGCGTAGCGAACCGCCTGTTCCAGCTCGTGGACGACCATCTCCGGGGCGCGCAGGCCGAGCCATGCGTCCGCCCGTTCCACGTACAGGCCGTACGAATCCGGCGCGATGAGCAACTGGTAGTCCGATAGCTCGAGGGCCCGCGAGAAGTCGCCTCGACGTTGAACGAGCATGCGTACGTTGTTCAGCATGCGCATGGCGATGTCGCCGGCGTCCGCGATGTTGAAGGCGCCGGCTTCGTCCACCTTGTTCTCCTTGAGCCATCGCCGGCAGTTCTCGACGGAAGTCGGCGAAGCCGCGTACGGATCGACCAGCAGATCGCCAACGGTCACCAGGAAGTGGCGCGGGAAATTGACTCCCAGCGCGTCGAGGCCGAGTCGCTGCGCAATGCCGATGAGCACTACGCCAAGCGAGATCGGGATGCCTCGCCGTGTTCGCAGGACGTGGTCGAGCACAGAGTTGTCGACGTCGTAGTAGTTGTCGTCGGCGCCTCGGAATCCCTGTCCCGCGAACTGTTCGACGACCCGGCGCGGTGTGACCTCGCCCAAGGCCCCGACGGCGTCGGCGAGACGTCCGATCTCGTCTCGTGCCCAGTCAGCGTCGGCGGTCTCGTCGACGATGTGCGCAACGATCAGGGCACCCTCCACGGGATCGTCCCCGCCGTCGAGGAAGCGTCGCAGGTCCTCTGCTAGCGGAAGGTCCAAGTCCGTTCCGTCCGATCAGTGCTCACGCGTCGCCGCGAAGCGCAACCGGGGCCAGCGTTCCTCGGCGAGTGCCAGGTTCGCCCGGGTCGGGGCGAGGTAGGCTAGGCAGCCGCCGCCATCCAGCGCCAGGCGGTCGGGATGGCGCCGTCTCAGTTCGGCGATGTCGTCGGCCTCACCCGTTATCCAGCGCACGGTGAAGGTGTCGCTCGTCTCGTACACGCAATCCGCGCGGTACTCGTCCTCCAAGCGAAACGCCACGAGGTCGAACTGCAGCGTTCCCACGGCGCCGATCACGATGTCGTTGGTCATCAGCGGAAAGAATACTTGCGTCGCGCCTTCCTCCGAAAGCTGCCGCAGACCCCGATCCAACTGCTTCGACTTCAACGGGTCGCGTGGTCGAACACGGCGAAATAGCTCGGGAGCGAAATTCGGAACGCCACTGAACTTGAGCTGCTCGCCCTCGCTGAAGGTGTCCGCGATCTGTATCCCCCCGTGATTGGGCAAGCCGATGATGTCCCCGGCGTATGCCTCATCCGCCCGCACCCGGCTCCCGGCCATGAAGGTAACGGCATCCGTCACTTTCATCTGCCTGCCACGGCGGATGTGGCGCATGCGCATGCCCTGACGGTAGCGACCCGAACAGACCCTCAAGAAAGCGATCCGGTCCCGGTGCCGCGGATCCATGTTCGCCTGGATCTTGAACACGAACCCCGAGAAAGGGGCTTCCTCGGGATCGACGGCACGATCCGCCGTGTCTCGTTCACCGGGTGGAGGCGCCTGCGACACCAAATGGTCGAGACACTCTTTCACACCGAAGTTGCCAAGGGCCGTACCGAAGAACACCGGCGATCGGGTGCCTTCGAGAAACGCCTGCCGGTCGAAGCCGTGACTGGCGCCCTCGATGAGCTCGATTTCCTCCACGAACGAGCCGTGGTCGTCACCCAGCCACTCCCGGGCTTCGTCGCTGTGCAGTCCCTCTATCGACTCGAATTGGTGGATGCGGTCGCCAACGCCGGGCACGTAGCAGATGATTCGGTCGAGTCCAAGGTGGTAGACGCCCCGAAACGACCGCCCGGCGCCGATCGGCCAGGTCATCGGCGCGCACTCGACCTGCAGGACGTCCTCGATCTCGTCGATGAGCTCGAGCGGTTCGCGGATTTCCCGGTCAAGCTTGTTGATGAACGTCATGATTG
The DNA here is from genome assembly GCA_026705345.1 of Gammaproteobacteria bacterium. Lineage (GTDB taxonomy): Bacteria > Pseudomonadota > Gammaproteobacteria > Pseudomonadales > Azotimanducaceae > VXYL01. The sequence goes on along the minus strand of JAPPAV010000135.1, from coordinate 25,187 downwards.
GGGTGTCGCGGAGTCGGCAGACCTCGAGAAGCTTGATCGTCCGTGGTCCGACCCCCTTCGTGGCATCGATGACCATCAGGGCCGAGTCGACGGCGGTAAGCGTCCGGTAGGTATCCTCCGAGAAATCCTCGTGGCCGGGCGTATCGAGCAGATTGACCACGTGCCCGCCGTAGTCGAACTGCATCACGGACGTGGTAACGGAAATGCCCCGTTCGCGTTCCATGGCCATCCAATCCGATGCGGCGTGGCGGTTCGACTTGCGCGCCTTGATCGTGCCCGCGAGGGCAATCGCATTGCCGAACAGCAGCAGTTTCTCGGTGACTGTGGTCTTGCCGGCGTCCGGATGGGAAATGATGGCGAAAGTACGGCGTCGCGCCACCTCGCGGGCGATGTCGACCGAAGGCACGTTGGCGCCGGAGTCAACACGCGCCGTGGATGAAACGTTCAAATGTCTATGGAGTTCTCCGCGGGCGGCGGATTATAGCCGCACGACCGGGCTGGGCGACGATCATGCCGATCCTTTCATTTCCTGAATCAACCGCCAGATCCTACGCTTGCCCACGGCATCCAACGCATCGGGCCGAACGTACAATCGACCGTCCAGCACGCGGGATTCGTTCGGCGCCGCCAAGCCGAGCAGCGTCGCGACATGGTTACCCGAGACGACCACGCGAACTCCCTCCCGGGTGCGGGTCTGATGCCGAACGAACGCCTCGAACGCCTTCGCGCCACCATCGGCGACCGCCCCGGGTTGGGGCCAATCAAACACAAGATCCCGCTTCTCGGCCTGCTCGAAGCCATTCATCGCCCAGGCCACATCGAGGAGCAACCGGCGCATAGGCCAAGCGTCTGCAGACAACGCCGCGAATACGCGCCCGTAGTGGAAGCATCTGACCCGGAACGCCTCCTCGGCTCGAGGCCCGTGCCGGACCGGCGCGGGAACACGCGGGGGCGATTGGCGAGGTTGCTGGACGACCGGTTGCGTCGGCCTGGACACCGGCGTTGCCGGTTCACGCATATCGCCCTTCGACGCGAGGGCTTGTCCGGCAGACGCACGCTTGCCACGACGCACCCAGACATCGATGCCGAGAGCTTGGAAATACGCCGAACGCGAACGAGTCGTCATGTGCCGCAATTGTACATCCGGCCATGTACGCGCTAAGTTTGCAGGTTGGTTTCGCTGAATCGACTTTTTAAGGCATGCAGTATCTAACGGACGACGTTCGGATCACCGGCATGGCGGAAGTACGCGCGCCCTCGGAACTGATCGACGAACTGCCACTTGCGCCGGAGCACTCGACCCTGGTGTTCAACGTGCGCCGCCACGCAAGCGACATCATTGCCGGACGCGATCCGCGTCTGCTGGTCATCGTCGGGCCGTGCTCCATCCACGACCCGAACGCCGCACGCGAATACGCCGGGCGGCTGAAGGAACAGGCCGATGCCCTGGCCCGGGACCTGCTCGTCGTCATGCGCGTTTATTTCGAGAAGCCCCGGACCACGGTTGGCTGGAAGGGGCTGATCAACGATCCCAATCTCGACGATTCCTTCGACATCGACCTGGGGCTGCACACGGCGCGAGCCCTGCTACGCGACATCGTGGGGATGGGGCTCGGCACCGGCACGGAGTACCTCGATCCCATCACCCCGCAATACGTCGGCGACCTCGTGTGCTGGGCGGCCATCGGTGCGCGGACCACGGAGAGCCAGATTCACCGCCAGCTTGCGTCCGGACTGTCATGCCCCACCGGCTTCAAGAACAGTACCGACGGCGACATCCAGGTCGCTGCCGACGCCGTGAAGTCGGCGTTGCATTCCCACATCTTCCTGTCGGTTACAAAGGCGGGCCACTCGGCCATCTTCTCCACGGCCGGCAACGACGACTGCCACATCATCCTCCGCGGCGGCGGCGGCAAGACCAACTTCGACAACCCCTCGGTGCACTATGCCAGCCGGATTCTCGGACAAGGCGCCTTGAACGACCGCCTCATGGTGGATGCGAGCCACGCCAACAGCCAGAAGGATCACCGTCGTCAGATCGCCGTCTGCCAGGATCTCGCGGGCCAGATCGCCGACGGCGAGGACAAGATCATGGGCGTCATGGTCGAGAGCAATCTTGTCGAGGGCCGGCAGAACCTCGGCTCGGAATTGGTCTATGGGCAAAGCGTCACCGACGCCTGCATCGGCTGGGACGACACCGTGGCATGCCTGGGCGAACTGGCCGAGTCCGTACGCCGCCGCAGAGACGCGACGTAGGGGACGGGCTTGTCCGTTCCGGGCCCAAGGTGCGGCGGGCACACTGCACGGCCGACGGCGCGCCCTAACGGGCGCGATAGCGTTGCCCCCTAGGGGGCGGACTCGTCCACGAACGTCACTTCGAACATGGCAGGCCATAGCTTGCCGGTGACGAAGAACCGCTCCAGTTCGGGAGCGTAGGCGATGCCGTTCAGTACGTCGCCGCCTTGGGCCTCGGCCGCATCGCGAAGACCCGTCGCGTCGACGCGCGCCGTAACGCCTCCGGTCGCCGGGTCGATTCGCACGATGGTGTCCGTTTGGAAGACATTGGCGTAGACCTCGCCGTGGACGCATTCCAGTTCGTTCAGATGCGCGAGCGGGGCACCTTCGAAGGTCACAGCCACCCGTCCGACGACGACGAACGACTCGCTGTCCCGGAAGCTCAACACGTCCGAACCGTCACTCATCACGAATCGGCGGCCATCGTGACAGAGACCCCAGCCTTCGCCCCGGTAGCTCAGCGTTGAGACGCGGTCGAGGCGCGGCAGCCCGAACACGTACGCCCGTTCGGCCTTCCAGGTCAACATGACGAGGCGCTGTCCCGCCCGGGCGAGCCCCTCGCCGAAGAACAACACCGGAATCCGGACGTGATGCTCGACGGTCCCGGAGGCCGGGTCGATCCGACGCAGTTGGGATTGGCCGCGTCGCCCAGTGCTCTCGTAGAGCTTCCCCTGCCACCACAAGAGACCCTGGGTGTATGCCGTCGGGTCGTGCGGGATCTTGCGGTGCACCTTGACGGTCAAGGACTCCGCCGCCGGAACGCTGAGCCCGATGCCCAACACGCAAAACGCGGCCATACGCCTGAGCACGCGCACGTCGGTCGAACCAAGCAGCGACTCGATCACTCGGCTGCGTTGCGCGACTACGCGTGTATGCGTGCGAATTTCTGCAGCGAGTGGCAATCGAGCGGCACGAGACCCCGGTTGCCGCCGCCGCTGTAGACCACTTCGGCGACGTAGAGGTCGCCCTTGGAGTCGGACCAGATTCCGTGAGGAGCGAAGAAATTGCCCGGTCGCACCGGATCCTTGCCCCCGAAGCGGGTGATGACCTCGCCATCCAGGTCCATGACCGTCACCCGCGCATGGGGCGTATGCGGCAGGATCTCGTGGTCCGGACTCTGCCCCGCGATCTCGCCCAGTTCGGCCACGTAGAGGATGTCGTCATCGTCGATGTAGAGGTCGTCGGGACGGACGATGTGGTCCCATTCCTTGACGTAGTCCCCGTTGGCCTTGAACACCTGGATGCGCGAGTTCTCCCGGTCCGCGACGTAGACCGTATTGTCGCGATCGACGGCAATGGCGTGGGGCAGTCGGAATTCACCCGGGCCGCGGCCCGGTTCGCCCCAGGAGAACTGGTAGTCCCCGGTCGCCGAGAACTTGTGGACCCGGGCATTGCCGTAGCCGTCCGCCACATACATCTCACCTAGGGTGGACAGCGCCACGTTGGTCACGCGGTTGAACGGCCCGCCGCCGAACTGCACCGCCGACCGCCCCGGCACGAACCCGGTGTCGGCGGGCTTGTCCTTTTCGCCCAGAGTCCGCAACAGCTTTCCGTCCGGCGTGAAGATGCGCACCGTGTGATCGAAATTGTCGGCCGCGTAGACGAGATCGTCCGGACCGATGTAGATGCCGTGGGCATTGGTGAAAACGCCCTCGCCCCAGGCATCGAGGAAACTGCCGTCGGCATCGAACACGATCATCGGGTGCTCCCCCCGGTTGAAGGCATAGACCCGGTCCTTCGAATCCGTCGCGACGCCGGCGACCTCCACGAAACTCCAGCCCTCGGGAAGCTTCTCCCAGCCTTCGACGACCTCGAACTCGATCTGCGCCATGTGGGTGTCCCTATCAAACCCGTACTTGATGATACGCTGGCCCCGCACCCCAGCCGCAACCGTCGAGGACCACCATGACCGCCAACGCAATGCCCCACTTCGGCGTCACCCTGCCCCAGATAAAACGACCCTGGGTGGCGGCCGCCGGTGCCGCGCGCGCCTTCGAATCGATGGGCTTCGATTCGCTCTGGGTATGCGACCACCTCTACGGCCCGCAGTCGCCGCAACTTCCGATTCTCGAAGCCTGGTCGATGATCGCCGCGGTCGCCGCCATCACCGAACGCGTCGAACTCGGCACGCTCGTGACACCCGCCGGGATGCGCAATCCCGCGCAACTCGGCAAGGTGATCGCCTCCGTGGACAACATCGCGGGTGGCCGAGTCATCGCCGGGCTCGGCGGTGGCTGGATGCCCCGGGAGTTCACCGACTTCGGCATGCCGTTCCACGACACAGGGGAACGCCTGCGACAACTCGCGGAGACAGTCGAGCTTCTCAAGCGGATGTGGGGGGACGAGGACGAGGTCACGTTCGACGGCGACTACGTCAAGGCGAGCGGCGTGGTCTGCCAACCCAAACCGCCTCGCAAGGTGCCCATCCTAATCGGCGGCGCCGGTGAACAGGTCACCATGAAGATCGCCGCCCGGGAAGCCGACATTTGGAACAACCTGGCCGGCCAGCAGGCGCTGCTCGACCGCAAGATCAACGTGCTGCACCGCCACTGCGACGCAATCGGGCGCGATGCGGGCGAGATCGTGGCCAGCCAGCAGTGCCTAGTCACCATTGCGCCGGACGCCGGGCGGGCTGGTCCGATGGCCGATCAGGCCCAGCGCATCTTCGGCGGTCATATGGGCGACCCCAAGGGACCGCTGGCAATCACCGGGCCCCCCGAACGCTGTGCCGAACAGATCCAGAAGCACGTCGACTTGGGATGCACGATGTTCGTCATCGAGTTCTTCGGCAAGGACACGCAGGAACCGGCGCAGTTGTTCGCCGAAGAGGTAATGCCCGAGTTCCGCTAGCATCCGATCACGATGCGGCTGGCGCTCGTACTCGCCTGTGCCTGCCGCACAGGTACCGTTGCGTTCGACGGTCCGCTCAGGGTCAGTGCCAACGGTCGCTGCCTGACGTTTCAGAACGGCGAACCGTTCGACTATGTCGCGGACACGCCCTGGCCGTTGCTTGCCTCCCTCGACATCGACGACACAGCAGCGCATTGGGACTTCGAGGGCGAGAGGGGCCAGGCACGCGTCAACGCCGACGGCGATTCCGCTACCAGGTGGACGATTCCACTACACCTGCGCCGCTCGGGCCCTGAGTTCTTCGAGCCGTTGGGAGTGGGCGCCCTCCTGGAAGAACCGCAACCCCAATGCCGACAAGACGAATAGGCCAGCCATGATGTGGAAGTCCTGGCCGAAGGTCAGATGGTCGGCAAACGGGACGAAGAGCAAGCCGCCGGTAGCGATCCCCACGTTGGCAAGGGCCATATAGACCGCGAACTGGGTGGCAGCAACCTTGGTCCAGCAAAGGTTCATGAACAGGGCGATCACGGTGATGAAGACGACTTGGCCCACGAGGTAGACGACGGCAGCCACGGCGCCAAACGCCACGAGATCACTCGTGCGGTCCGCCAACAGACCGCCGATGAAGTGAGAGACAGCCCCAATAATCAACGCCCCAATGAGAAACCGCCTCGCACCGAACCGGTCGATGAACGGCCCGAGCGCCACGCCGACCACTGCGGCAGCAATGCTCAATACGCTGATGAACCCACTGTATTCGGCGGTGGACAGGCCGAGATCCTGGACAGCAAACGCGGCAAACACCGGGGTGACGAGCCCACCCCGCAGAAAGTAGGCAAACGATGCCGCCACCAACAGGAGGCTCATCGGCAGTGCAAGCACCCGGAATAGGTCACGGAAGTTGTCGACGACCCGCAACGAGGTCGCTTCCAGGCGTTGCGTGGCCTCGCCAGCCGTCCACGGCAACAGCCGCTCACCTGGCCGCTCGCGCACCAAGGCGACGAACACGAAGATGACTGCCACTGTGGCCGCACACACAGACGCAGTCTGCTTAAGGCCGACGACCGGCAACAACGTGCCGCAAAGCGCCCCGAACGACGAGGACCCGGCTACTTGCCCGAATGCCATGAACGCGTTCGCCCTGCCTCGTTCGTCAACCGGCAGAACATCGATGGCCATGCCGTCGACCGCGACGTCCTGCGTGGCGGCGAAGGCATTGGTCGCGAATCCAACAACCACCAGGGAGCCCAACGCGCCGGCGTCGAACGGCGTGAGAGCGACGGCCACCAGGCACAGAGTCAGGCCCGCCTGCGCGAACAGCACCCAAGGCCGCCGAAATCCCATTGGCAGAAACGTCAAGCGGTCCATGAACGGACCAGCCACTAGCTTGAACGCCCAGGGGATGGACACAACGGACGTGAACAAGGCGATCTCGCTGACGCTCGCTTGCTGTTCGGCGAGCCACGCCGGCATGGCGAACGCCAACAGCCCTATTGGTACCCCTTGAGCGAAATAGAATGCGCTGAACGCCCCGAAGCGCAGCCAGCGCAGTTCGCTGAGAACGAGAGTCATTGCGTCGGAGGCCCGGTTCAGAGCAAGTCTTCGACCTTCTCCGAGGGGCGAGCGATGACCGCTCGGTCGCCCCGCGCGACGACCGGACGCTGCATCAGCTTCGGATGTTCGAGTAGCAGCCCGACCACTGCGTCCGCCGTGTTGTAGTCCCCGGCGTTCAAACCGAGTTCCCGAAAGTTCCCGTCCTTGCGGACCAATTCCGCCGGCGGGTCGTCAACCAACTCGAGAATGCGTCGGAGATCCGCCTCGCCCAGCGGTGCCTTCAGGTACTCGACGATGTCGAAGTCGACATTCCGCTCCTCGAGTATCTCCCTGGCGCCACGCGATTTGCTGCATGCCGGGTTGTGGTAGAGAACGACTCGCGCCATGGATGCGCTCCCCTTGCTGGCCTCCGCAACGAGTATATCGGCGCAACCCACCACACGCGATGCTCCCGACGAACCGCTAGAATGGGCCGCTACCGCCCCTTGCGACGGTCGCGGGCACCAAGCCGCCGACAGTACTTCCCCACCTGGGCGTCCGTCATCGTGCGCGCGAGTTCGAGCAACGTCCCTTCGTTGGCGAACGTCGCCACCTCGATCAGGGACCGAACCTTGACGAAAGTCAGTTCGCCGTCTTCGAAGGCCGCCTCGATCTGCGGCAGGTTGAGCAGCGCGTACGCCACACGGAGCTTGTCGCGTACGGCGTCGCGTCCGATCCCGCACCGTGCATCCAGCCACTCGGCACTGTCTGCGGCACACCGACCCTTGCCGCGCGCTTCCCGGTAGCCCCTGCGCATGTCGAACTCGCGCAACAGGACGAGCAGGCGATAGCCGTGTCGTGAGATAGTCCGGCAACTCGAGACGAGATCGTCGGCCACGGATTCGAGAGGTTGAAGGGAAGTCGCGGCGGCGTTCATGTTTGATTCCTCACTTGGCGCCGACCAGCAGGCCGGCCACTCGCGACGACCTCGACATCCGCAGTGTTGGACGGGGTCGTCAAATAACTGTGATTATATCCAGTGTCGACGATCCGTCAACCGGAATCTCACACGTTTTGCACAGGCTTTCGCCCAGAAAGCTCGCCAGAGCCGGTGACAACCGTTCGCCGGTGCGCCATTCTTCCGAACGCAGGGGGGACAAAAGCGTTGCAACGAACCGAAGTCGATCCGTTCGCCGACGAGGCGTTGCCGGAACTCGCGCCGGTGCGTCCCGGAGAGGATCTGGACTGGCCCAGGATAGAGGACTACCTGCGCGCGAATCTTCCGGGCGACCTGTTCGACGCCGCTGGACGTTTCGAGGTTCTGCAGTTTCCAAACGGCTCCGCCAACCTGACCTATCTCATCCGGTTCGGCAAGTCCGAGCTGGTGTTGCGCCGGCCACCCTTTGGCGACCTGGCGCCGGGCGCCCACGACATGAAACGGGAGTACCGCGTACTGTCCCGGCTGTGGCGGATCTTCGACGCGGCCCCCAGGGCGTATCTCTTCTGCGACGACCACACCATCGGCGGCGCGGACTTCTTCGTGATGGAACGGCGCGTGGGCGAGGTTATCCGTGGCGTCGTCCCTCCCACCATGCGCCATCACCGGGACATCGGCCCGCGCATCGGGATGGCGCTGGTGGAGCGGATCGCCGAATTCCACACCCTGGACCCCGAGGCGGTTGATCTCGACCGCCTGGGAAGACCCGACGGTTTCGTCGCCCGGCAACTGAAGGGGTGGAAGCAACGCTGGGATCTGGTGGCCGACGATCGCTACGACGCCGAGATGTCCGCCGTCCACGCTCGTCTCGAAGACTCCCGACCGGAGCCGCAGCGCGTCTCCCTCGTCCACAACGACCTGAAACTCGACAATTGCCTCTTCGACCCTCGGGATCCCGACCGGGTCACGTCCTTCTTCGACTGGGACATGACCACGCTGGGCGATCCCCTCATCGACGTCGGCACATTGCTGAACTATTGGCCCGACCCGACCGACACGGAGGACTCCAAGCGGTTCAGCTACGACGGCATGCAACGAGTCGGTTTGCCGTCACGGGCGGCAGTCACGGAGCGCTACGCGACCAAGAGCGGGCTCGACCTCGCCGACATCGGCTGGTACGAAGCCTTTGCGCTGTGGAAGTCGGGAACGGTGGTCCAGCAGCTGCACCATCGATGGAAGGTCGGCGACTCAACCGATCCACGCATGGAGACCGTCGCGGACGGTTTGCCGCGGCTCATTCAAAACGCGATGCAATTGATTTGATTCGCCCGGAAGAGCACCGATAGGGACGGGCTTGTCCCGTCCCGGCAACGTGATACTCCGCAACGGGCGACCACAAGGGTCGCCCCTACGAGCCTGCGCAGAAGCACGTTTGGGGGACACGTGAGCAGCTTGCACGAGGACATGCGCCGCCTCGCCGTATCATCGTCCCACGGTCAGCCGCGGAGACATGGCATGGAATCCTCGATCCCGGAAATCTCCCTGCTGAGGCTCATTGTCGCCTTCGTACCGGTTGTCGTGGCGATCGTGATCCTGGTGCGCTATTCGCTCGGCGCGTGGAACGGGCTCTATGCCACGGCACGCATGCTCATCCAGCTTCTCGTGATCGGCTACGTGCTGACCTATATCTTCAATGCCGACCAACCGTACATCGTGCTTGCCGTGCTGCTGGTGATGATGGCCGTCGCATCCTGGATCGCCCTTCGTCCGCTGGGTCGCCGTACCCCATCCCGGTACGCCATCGCGTTTGCGGCGGTTGCGGCCAGCGGGTTGCTAACCCTGGTTCTGGTAACCCAAGGCGTTCTGTCGCTGGACCCGTGGTACGACCCGCGCTACGCAATTCCGCTGGCCGGCATGATCTTCTCGGCGGCCATGAACGCGGTGAGCCTGGCGGCCGAGCGCTACGACGCCGAGCTCGCCACCGGCACCGCCGCCGCCGAAGCCCTGCCGACTGCCCTGAACGCGGCGCTGATCCCGCAAGTCAACACGTTGTTCGCGGTCGGCCTCGTCGCACTCCCCGGCATGATGACGGGCCAAATCCTGGCCGGGATCGAGCCCCTGATCGCGGTGCGCTACCAGATCGTGGTGATGTGCATGCTGTTCGGCGTCACGGCATTGTCGGCGGCGGCCTACCTGGTGATGGCCGGTCGGTTCGCGACCGCGACGGCCCACGGGCAGCGCCCCTAGCGTGACAAGGTGCCTGACCGCGCGCGTCGGTCAGCGCAACGGTTCCCTCGGCAAGCGACGCAAACCTCTCGCCCGACCACCCGAACCCGTCGAGAACGCCGCACACCTCGGGCGATAGACCGGCCACGGCCATGCAATCCCGTTCGGGAAACGCCGTTGCGATCGTCGGCGACAGCAGCACGACCCGGCCATCGATCCACGTCGCGAGCGTGTCCTCGCTACGCGCCGTCAGCATTGTCCGATACGGATTCTCGTCGCCGGACTTGACCAGCACCAGGTCGGCTCGCAAACCGGCCCGGATGGACCCGATGTCGCGTTCCAGCCCGAGCGCGTAGGCTGCGTTTGCAGTCGCCATCCGCCACAGCGCGTCGGCGGGCACGTCGACACCAGCCGACGCAGCCACGTCGGCGGCACATCGCGCCTCTTCGCGCATGTTGAACGACCCGCTCGGCGACCAGTCCGTCGCGATGGCGATCCGCAGCTGTTGCGCCAGCGCAGCTTCGAGATCGATCGTTTCGCCGTAGAGGGAGAGGTTCGACCTGGGCGACCACACCAGGGTCACGTCGTGTTCGCGCATCGCCTTGTAGTCCGCTGGCGTCGTGGCGATGCCGTGCACCATCGAATAGCGTCGTTCGACCCGCCGGGCACGCTCCAGGAAACGCCCGACCTCTCCCCTCGCGGCACAGTTGCCCTGACGGCCCTCGCCGACATGGGCCACATAGGCCGCGAATGTCAGGTTGTCGTCGTCCAACGGGGCGAAGGCGCGTCTAGCCCCTCCTGCACATTCCTCCGCCAGATCTTCAAGGGCCCGATACGAAAAGGGGAACGTCGAGACATCGGCCTCGAAGTCGTAGAGCACAACGTCACCGGGCCGTTCGTGGAGTCCCACGTTCCGTACCACGCCCGGCACGCCACCGGACCCTGCGATGGTCGTGGCACCGCCAAGCAGGTGGCGCAACTCCATGGCTACCAAGGCCGCCGTACGCGTCTCCTCGCCGTCCGGAACGTGGTAGTAGGGTATCGGCGAAGGCAATTGCACTTTGCCGACAAGCCCGAACCGCCATTCGTCCCTGTGCGCGTAGTTTGGGTTCAGGTTCGGGTCTGGATAGGCATAGCTGTAGGCCGGGTGCTCATGGGCATTGACGAATCCGGGGGATAGCACCGCCCTGCCCCGGCAATCGAGAACCGCGGCGTTCGGGTAGTCTTCCCGGACGGCGTCGAACAATCCCACGGCGCCGATCGTCCCGTTGAAGCGCAAGTGGACGGCATAACCACGCCCGGTGCCCGCCGGGACCAGGACATCGGCGCCGACGATCAGGCCAGTTGCGGGATCCTGTTCAGCAGCGGCTTGGAAGCCGCAATAGTGCTCGGGCTGGGTCGCCGCTGAAACGCCGAGTACAACAATCGCCGCCAGCAACACGGCGACGATTCGAACGGCGTCAAACCTCATTCCTCGCTGCTAACCCAAGCCGCGTCTCGTTTCTCCCGGAACGCTGCCATGCCTTCCGCCCCTTCCTCGCTGCGGAACATCCGGCCACTCCATTCGGCGGTCTCGGCAAAGCCGTCCTCGCGGTTCAGGAGCGGGACACGCCGGACGAGCTTCTTGCACTCGACCACGGCGTTGGGTCCACCGCGGTTGATCATGTCGATCTCCTCGTTCACGGCGGCCTCCAGTTCCGCCCTCGGCACCGCGCGATGTGCAAAACCCATCTCCACGGCCTCGGCGCCCGTGAAGCGCTTGCCCGTGACGAACAGGCGCATCGCATGGTGGGTACCGAGCTTCGGAATGCAGACCACCGAGATCACGGCCGGGATCACGCCGATGCGCACTTCGCTGAAGCTGAACTGGACCTCCTCGGCGGTAATCACGATATCGGCCGCCCCGACGAGGCCCAGGCCGCCGGCGAACGCGGCCCCGTTGACGGCAGCGATAACCGGCTTCGGGCTGTCCTGGATGGTGGTCAGCACCTGCGGATACGGCACCGCCCGGCGACCCTCCACCGAGGCGCCGGGAGGACTCTTGAGATCCGCGCCGGCGCAAAAAGCCGGATCGGTGCCCGTGATGACGATGGAACGCGCGGCGGGATCGTCGTTCGCCGCGAGCAGATGGTCGTAGAGCTCGCTGACGAGTATTGCCGATAACGCGTTGCGGTTCTGCGGCCGGTTCAGCGTGATCCAGGCCGCGCCGTTCTTCACCTCGTAAATGGTGGCTTGCAGTTCAGGCATGCTGTCTCCCCTAGCTTTACGGTCGGGCACGGGACGGGACAAGCCCGTCCCCTACGGTCTGTTCCCGGGACGGGACAAGCCCGTCCCCACGGTCTCTTCCTAGCCTTCGCCGGATTCACCGGCTTCTTCGAGCAGCACCAGCAGCGCACCGTTGTCCACCTGCTGCCCTTCTTCGACGTGGACCTCTTTCACCGTGCCGTCGAACGGGGCGGTGATGCGGTGCTGCATCTTCATCGCCTCCAGCACGAGCAGTAGCTGGCCTTCCGTCACCGCCTCGCCTTCCGCGATGTGGGTGGCGAGCACGTTGCCGGGCATCGGCGCCGTCAAACCGCCCTTGATCTCGTATTGCTCGGGCAGCGGCAGGCGCGGCAATTCGACGAGTTCGACGTCGTAGTCCGCGCCGTGGACGAACCACTTCTCGCCGCCGCCGGCCACGGCGAACTGCACTCGTCGTCCGTCGATCTCGAGATCCGCCCCGCCGACGCCCGCGCTGAACGCGGCAACGGTCCTGTCCTGTTCCGCAACGGTCATGGCAAACGTCCCGTCCCGGCGCGAGCGGTAGCTCACCGGGATCTCCAGGTCGGCGTACTTGAACGTCGTTCGTTCCGGCGGCATCACCGAGTTGCGCCAGCCACTCGCGAAACCGCGCAGGACCTTCGCGTTGGCCCGCCGAATCGCCTGCGCACACATGACGGCCGCGGTGACCGCATCGGCGAGGTTCTCCGCCGACAGGTCACGGATCCGGGCCGGCGCCACGCGTTCGATGAAATCGGTCGTCGTGTCCCCGGCAAGGAACGCCGGTTCGCGCAGCGTCGCCACCAGGAAGTCGCGGTTGTTCCGCAGTCCCTGTAGGGACGTTCGTTCGAGCGCTCGGGCCAGACGCGCCGCGGCTTCGCGCCGGGTCGGCGCGTGGGCGATGACCTTGGCGATCATCGGATCGAACTCGACGCTCACGTCGCTACCCGACTCGACGCCGGAGTCGAAGCGCGCCAAGCCATCCGCAGCGGGCTGCCACACGTCCACCGTACCCGGCGACGGCAGGAAGTTCCGCGCGGGATCTTCCGCGTAGATGCGCGCCTCGATGGCATGGCCGCTGAACTTAAGATCGTCCTGGCCGTAGCCCAAGGGCTCCCCTTCGGCGACCCGCAGTTGCTCACGGACCAGGTCGAGACCGGTGATCTCTTCAGTCACGGGATGCTCGACCTGCAGGCGGGTGTTCACTTCCAAAAAGAAGAACTCCCGTCCGGCAAGCAGGAACTCCACCGTGCCGGCCGACGAGTAGCCGATGCGCCGCGCCGCAGACACGGCCGCTTCGCCCATCGCGGCCCGTAGTTCGTCGTCCACCGCGGGCGAAGGGGCTTCTTCGATGATTTTCTGGTGACGCCGTTGAATCGAACACTCGCGCTCGAACAGGTGAACCAGGTTGCCGTGGTTGTCGCCCAGTATCTGGATCTCCACGTGGCGAGCGGCAGTGAGCCATCGTTCCAGGAACAGCGTGTCGTCGCCGAACGCCGCCCCGGCTTCCCGTCGCGCGCCCTCCACGGCTGCCGGCAGTTCGTCGGGTGTCTCGACGATCCGCATGCCGCGCCCGCCGCCGCCGGCCGACGCCTTGACAAGCACCGGGTAGCCGATCTTCTCCGCCGCTGCCCCGAGATCTTCGTCGGCGGTGAGTTCGATGGCCGGCAGCGTTGGAACGTCAGCTTCCACGATCAGCCGTTTCGCCGCCAGCTTGTCGCCCATCTGGCCGATCGCGTCCGGCGACGGCCCGACCCAGCGCAGGCCCGCATCGATCACGGCCTTGGCGAATGTCGCGTTCTCCGACAGGAAACCGTAGCCCGGATGGACCGCATCGGCACCGGATCGCCGGCAAGCTCCGAGGACCTTGTCGATATCCAGGTAGGTCTCGGCGGAGGTCTTGCCGTTGAGGGCGATCGCCGAGTCCGCTTCCAAGACAAAAGGCGCTCCTACATCGCCGTCCGCATAAACCGCAACGGTCGCCATACCCATCTCATGGGCTGTGCGGATGATCCGTCGCGCGATCTCGCCGCGATTGGCGATCAGCAGGCGGCGGATCGGCTTGATCGTTACATCCGCCATGTGCCGAACTCCTTGGTGCCCTGGACCACGTTGTTGTGGCAGGCGGACAGCGAGATGCCGATGAAGTCGCGGGTGTCGCGAGGGTCGATCATGCCGTCGTCGGCCACCCGGGACGTGGCGAAGAGGCCCTTGGAGGCCTCCTCCAACTGGTATTCCGCCCGCTCCACGCGCTTGGCATCGGCTTGTTCGTCGAACTCGAGCCCGCGCCGCTCGGCGGCGGCCCGCTGCACGATGGTCATGACGCCGGCCTGCTGCTTGGGACCCATGACGGCGATCTTCGCGGTGGGCCAGGTGTACGCGAACCGGGTGCCATAGGCTCGACCGCTCATGCCGTAGTTGCCCGCGCCGTAGGACGCGCCGACGATCACGGTGATGTGCGGTACCGTGGAGTTGGACACGGCGTTGATCATCTTCGAGCCGTTCTTGGTGATGCCGCGCTGCTCGAAGTCGGTGCCGACGATGTAGCCGGTGATGTTGTGCAGGAACAGAAGCGGCACGTCCACCTGGTTGCAGAGTTGGATGAACTGCGACGCCTTCTCGGAGGACTCGGACATCAGCACCCCGTTGTTGCCCAGAATGCCGATGGGATAGCCGTGGATGGACGACCAGCCGCACACCAGCGTCGGACCGTACAGCGGCTTGAATTCCTCGAACCGGGAGCCGTCGACAATGCGGGCGATGACGTCCCGCATGTCGAAGGGGATGGTCAGATCCTCCCCGAGGATGCCCAGAAGCTCCTCCTTGTCGTAGACGGGCTCGTCCGGCGGCAGGCTCGGACCGGGGCCCAGCTTGCGCCAGTTGAGGTGCGCCACGACCTCCCGGCACAGGCGGATCCCGTCGACCTCGGTTTCCGCCAGGTAGTCGCCGAGCCCCGACAGCGTGGTGTGCATCAGGGCGCCGGAGAGCTCTTCGCCGTCGGCATCCTCGCCGGTCGCCATCTTCACCAAGGGTGGTCCACCAAGGGACACCCGCGATCGACCGCGAATGAAGATGTTGTAGTCGCTCATGCCCGGCTGGTAGGCACCGCCCGCCGTCGACACGCCGAACACCACCGAGATCGTCGGAATGCGCATCTTCGACAGTTCCGTGATCTCGTAGAACAGACGTCCCGACTCGGCGAAGTGGCCCGTCGAGCCACGCAATCCGTCCATCACGCCGCGTTCGAACGCGGCACGTTCTTCCTCGGGGGTCAGCTTGGGCCGCGGGCCGCCGCCTCCACCGCCGCCACGGCCACCGGCGCCGAGATCCGCGCCGGCGGATTCGACGAACTGCACGTAGGGCATGCGGTTCTCGCGGGCGATCTCCAAGCCGCGCATCAGCTTCTTCGAATTGAAGTGGTTCATGGAACCCGCGCGCACCGACGGGTCGTGGCCGAGAATCACGCACTCGACACCCGAGATGACCCCGATGCCGACGGTGAACCCGGAACCGATTGTGTAGTGCGAATGCCAGGCGGCCAACGGGCTGATCTCGAGGAACGGCGAGTCCGGATCGAGCACCTTGGCGACCCGTTCCCGGATCGGCATCTTGTCGCGGGTGCGCAGGCGCTCCATCGCCTCCGGGCCGCCGCCCCCGGCCGCCTGTTCATAGAGTTCGTCCAGGAAGGCGAGCTTGTCCAGCATCTGCCGTCGGTTGATCTGGTACTGCTCCGAGCGCGTGTCTAGCCTGGATCGAATCACCGAGACTTCACGTCGGTTGACCCCGTGCTGCGCGGCGTGGCCGGGACTCGTTTGGATGACGGACATTCTTCCCCCTACTTGCTTGAATCGCCCATTCGTGGACTCCGGCCTCGGAAAACGAACACGTGCAACTGCAGATCCCCGATCGCCCTGAGGTCGGTCTACGGTCGCCGAGTGGCCCCTTACTCCGAGCTAGGCTTGCGCTCCTCCGATCAAGGCGCTGCCCTGCTGCCACGGCGAAATCTGCCCCTCGTAGACCGCCGGACCATTGCGGAAGTGTGCGGCTTCCTCCAGGGTCTCGACGAACGGCATCTCCAGCGGATACAGCTCGTTGTCGTGCGGTCGCGGACCCGCCTTCGACACATGGCCCCACAACGGGTGGCCGACCACCTCCTCCGCAATCGCGGCGGCCTCGATCAGCTTGTCGAGATCGTAGCCGGTCTCGATGCCCATCTCGTGGCAAAGGTGGACGAAATCCTCGGTGGGCACATGGCCCGCCGCACGACCGTTGCCGCAGTACGGACAACCGCCCATGCCCCCGATGGAGGTATCGAACTCGGTGGCACCGAGCATCAGCGCTTCGTAGAAGCTCGCCATGGTCGCGCCACGCGTGTTGTGGAGGTGCATGTGGAAGGTCTCCACTTCCGGGTATCGGTCCCGGATGGCGGTCAAGGTTTCGCGAACCTCATGGGGCATGTTCCAGCCCATCGCGTCGAGGAAGGACACCTTCGTGACCCGGATGCCGGCGTCGTGCCACTTGTCGACCATCATCCCCAGGAACTCCATGCGCGTCTCGAGGCTGAACGGCCCTTCGAAGTTGGAGCCGAACGGATTACCGAGCGCCACGGACGCGGTTTCGGCACCTGCGGCCTTGGCACCGGCAATGGATCCGTCCATACCGGCGATCTGCTGGGCCTGCGTACGGTTGTAGTTGCGCCGCGCGAACGAATCGCAGAGTTCCACATGGGTTCCAAAGCGGCGGCCGCGGACGTCGATCTTCGGGTAGTACGAATCCGCCCTGTCGAAGCCCTTCTTGTTGAAGACGGCCGCCGTGTACCTGATGCCGGGCTTGGGCACGAACTGCTGGGCGATCTCGTCGATGCAAGCCATCGACGGCGTCCACTTGGGGTGCGCGAAGGAACCGATGGAGATCACCTTCGCTCCGGTCTCGCCCAAGGCGTCGAGGAGTCGGAGCTTCTCGGACACCGGGATGTCGGGGCTCTCGATTTGCAGGCCCTCCCGCATGGTGTCGTCGGTGATGGTGACGCGCTTCGGCAGCAAACTTGACATGGCTAGCCAGACCTTCGCTTAAGACAATAGGTCTTTTTAGCAACTCAGCCGCACTGCGTCCAGCGGTGCGCCGCGGCGTCTAGCCGCGCACGGCTGCTGGGTGCACAGCAAGTCCTTGGTGGCGAGGACGCGGCTGCGGAGACACCATCGGGGACGGGCTTGTGCCGTCCCACGTCCACGGTCGCACCCAACGCCCGCGCGCCGCGAATCCGGGCCACAGGAGCGGACAGCGCACCACCCGGGGCGACCTCCTATCGACTCTCATATAGCTCCGCCCACGCAATGAGCCGAAGGTCGGTGGGTCTCAGCGCAAACTCATCCTCGGCCAGATGCACAGTCAACCGAGCCACATGCACGTACGCGGGCCATTCGCCGATTGGGAATAGCGAGACTCCCCCATGGCGGCTGGCGAACACGACCCTGTCGATATCGTGGGCACCAAGTCCATACGCCTGGCCGATGATTGGCGGGTCGATTTCGCACACCAGGTATCCGTCTGGGTGTCCTCCCGAGAGCCGCCGCTCCTTGTAGCACGCCCTCGGGTCTTCTAGGTTGTACCCCTCCGAAGAACGTAGCCAAAAGTCTGGTGCGGCAACTCGCGCCGAACTGAAAAACGGGCAGCACACCTGGCGTAGCCGTCTCTCCTGCCGCTCGTCCACGAAGAAAATGTCGAGGTGTTCATGCCGTCCGAATAGGCCGCGGAACTCGTCGGCAGCGGCTACGACCAGCTGTTCATCGGGGTCTCTGTCAGATGCAATGCACAGTGCAACGCTTGTTTCCCCTTTCCGGTCATAGGCTACCTGGGCAAGGTATGCACGCAGCGGATGCGTATCCGCCTGCTCCAGCCACCGCCGCACGACGGCACTCTTCAGTTCATCCTCCGGCACTCCTAGCTGCTCCGCTACGAAACGAACGCGGGGGCGGGGCCGCGTCTCGATCCCAATTGCCTCTCCGTCCGACATGTCAGGACTCCGGGTTGCTCAACATACGCGTTCTATTGGGACTGGCCGCCCTTCCAAGCCTAGAGCCCGCTCATTGCATTCGTCCGGCGAGCCGGTCCCGCGCCGTCTGAACACATTCGAGAAAACCATCCAGATCGGCCTTCCGACAGATCGCGTCGGTCGCCGCCGCGGGATCGCCAAACTCGATCTCCATCTGGTCGTCCCCTTTTTCCTTGATGATCTGCCCGATGAACTTGCCGTCCAGGTACATCTCGGCAACCAGTTCCTCGTACTCGTATGGACTGGCGATCATTGTTTCGAATCCTATTCCACGATATGCCATGGCCTTGTCTCAGCGTAGTTGTTGCGGCGGCCCGAGGAAGCCTAGCTGCGGCACACGTACTCCCGGTCTTTCGACTTCCCGTATTCCGACGGCTTCTACCTCCAGTACGTCACCGGCTTCTCAAACGGACCCTGCTCCACCGGCCGGAACGCGACGTTCGTCAGCCGGTGCTTCGTCGCGCACTCGAGCACGCGTTCCGTGCAGTAGAACCCCATCCCCATGTCGGTCGTGAACAGGTCCAGGCCCGAGGACGCGTCGTACTCGAACACTCTCGGGCTTTCGTCCGACCTCGACGCCCTGATGTCGTACGACTGCCGCCCGCACGACGCGCACCGCTCCACGCCGACGAAGCCGCTCGCGGCATAGTCCATCTTCGCCGCCCGGTGCCGATCGGGGTTCACCCAGTAGTAGTCTGGCGCGTCGTCCAAGGACAAACGCTTCGGTGCCGGGCCGGTGAAGCTGATGCGGCCGCCCAGCTCAACGCGGATGCCTTCCGCCCGAAGCGCTTCCACGAAACTGCCCGACCCGATGAACAGCCACACGAGGTGCCCGTCGCCGATCATGTCCGGCCACTGCGTTCCCCGCTTCGGGTCCAAGCGCGCAAGCATGACCGGCGTGGGCTGAAGGCGGACCGCCCCGCAGACCGGGCACTCGCCGGTGCGCACGACACCTTCTGCGAACCCCGCGATCCACGGCATGCCGCGCGCGAACAGCGTCCGGTCCCCTATGCGGTAGAAGGTCGTCATTGGCACTTCCCGTCGCCTGCTACTGATTCATCATGGCAAGGGTTTCTTCGGCGGCGGGTTTCCGCGTTCCCTCGAAGAACTCACACCCACTTTGTGCGAACTCGCTCCACTTGCGGGGTCAGCCCCGTGCGGTCGCCGACTTGTCCTGCCACACGGGGCAAGCCGGCATCCGTCTCCTACGGCATCCGGCCGGCAAGTCTGTCGCGTGCCGTCTGGACACAGCTCAAGAAACCGTCAAGATCGGCCTTTCGGCAGATGGATCCGGGCAACGCTTCGTCGTCGCCGAACTCGATCTCCATCTGCCCTCCACCTTTCTCTTTGCTGATGCGACCGATCAGGTCTTCGTCGTAGTACATCTCCACGAACAGCTCCTCGTATTCGGGCGCGCTTGCCACGAGTGTCCAGAATCCCTTCCTGCGAAGAACCCTTGCCCTCTTTCTTCGCAACTCGAGACTATCCATCAATGAACCCTCGTCGACTCCCATCGTGCCCGAATCGTACCTCGCCCCGTCCGATCACTTGAAACGCCTCAATCCGGCTCCGTCGGGACGTTCAAGCACGGTTACCACCGCGACCTCCAAATGGACATCCTCATCGGCGATCAATGCCTCAAGGGTTACAGGTGTCGGCTGACCGGAATCGGGTTCTGCCAATCGGCCCCACACACTGATTCCTGACACTCATTGCCTTACCAGTCCCGCTCACTCTCCGAACCCTCAATGAGGTCTCGTACTGCTTCTCTCGCCCGCGGACCCGCGAACGCCTTCATCGATCTCAGCCAGTCGCGATTCCCTACGAGCCGTTCAAAGACTGTGACCACGGCAACCGACTGCACTTCAATGTCGTGATCTGCCAACATGGTCTCCAACACCGAAAATACTCTTTTGGTCGCCTGCGTGCGCTCCCCGGACTCCAGCAACAGGATGATGTACGGGGTCAGGACATCTCCGAAGATGATGTGAGGCCCGGGTCTCTCCTGGCCCCACCATTCCATCTCTCTCTTGTAGGCGTCTTCAAGCTCGGGAATCTCCTCGATCAGCCACGCGGCTAGATCGTCGTATTGCAACGCGCCTTTCGACTTGCCCGTCATCGATTGATCCGCTTCGTTCCCAAACGCGCCTATCGTCGTCGCGCACGCACCCGATTCCCGATCGAATTCGGTTGCAGGGGTCAACGGTTCGGAGGACCGTCGAATTCAAGCAACTTGCGTCCCACATGGATCATCACGAGCGTTTCCTCCTCATAGCTGCCGTCAGGCAGGTCGGCTTTGCTGTACCAACGGCTGTCGGGCCCGTCGAGCACCGCGTAGCCCGATTCGCCTTCCTTGCTGGCGGAGGCGAGCGCCACGACGCGACGGGGATATTTGACCCTTCGCGGAATCCTGAGGATATGCGTGACCACGGCGTTCTCGAGTAGCCCGTCTCGGTATTCGGTCAACAGCCGCGAGTATTCGGGGGAGTCGTCCGCTTCATCGGGATACAGTCCCAACTCCCAGCAACAATGGACGGCGTAGCAGTCCTCCGTGGACCAGTGATCCATGAGTCGCTCGAAGAAACACCAGGTTGTGCTGCCTACAAGCCCGCAGTCAGACTGCGGATCGCCCTGGGTCGAGTCGCTGTCGATCTCGTAGCGGACAATCCACAGTGGAATTCGGTCTCCGGCCGGTGGCCAGTCGAGCAGCCGGTGGTCGGTGATCTCCAACCGATCCGGCGACCTTCCCAGTTCGCTTGGGTGAGCAAGCCAGTTGGCGAACTCGGCCTTGGCACGGAACCCCGGGTCGTTTGCGCTACTCGGGACAACATCGTCTCTTTCCAGTTCCTCCAAGTACCTGATTGCGACCACGGCATGCTGGGGCGTTCGACAGAAGTCGGCCAGCGCATCCAGTCCGCCGGGGTCTCCCGCTCTGGCCGACACCCAGGCAGCTTCGATCCGGACGTACGGGTCGGCGTGTTCCATGGCAGTCCCGAGCAAGTCGTCGCGAAGCGGCGATTCCATGAACGCGAGGGCAACGGTCGCATTCAACCGGTTGTCTGGGTCGTCAGCGGCGAGCCAGCGCCGAAGTTGGTCGCATCCCTCGACGGAGTCGAACGGGTGTTTCCGCAAGCCGCCCGCAAGTGCCAGCATGTTCCCCGCTTCCAGAAGGGCATCCACGACGGGCCCGGCCGACAGAGGATCGGCGAGCGTCTCGAACACGAATTCCCGGTCGGCACCGTCCGGTAGGGACCGCAGGACGGCGTACCAGTAGCCGCCTCTGCCAACTGCCGCCAAGGATGGGGTTCCGGCCGCCCCCACGATCCGTTGGGCACCTTCACTCCCACCGTACATCGCCAAGACACGGAGGACATCCATCATGTATCTAGCGTCCCCAACGCCGCGGTCCAAGTGCCCATCGAATACCCGTACCAGCTCTTGAACGCCGATCTGTCTAAGTTCCGCGTGCGCAGGACTGTTCTTATCAACCTGTTCAAGGAGCGCGGCGAGCTCCGTCGACTCGTTGGGAACGTCGACCAGCGCTTGGACAATTGCCTTGACATCGGCACGGGAGCGGATTTTGTAATCCCTCACTGCCTGAAGGCACTCGTAGATGCCCCCATCCGACTCGAGTCCGCGTCGAAGTGCCCGTCTCAACCGACTACCGAACAACCGCATTACGGGTTCGCACCACTTGGCTGGGAGGGACCATCGTCTCATATCGCGGCTTCGAGATTCTGGTGGTTTGCGGGGCTGACTCGCCCCAGCCCAGGTCCGGTCTCGCCCGCCAGTCGCGGCTAACCTGTACGACTTCGGCCTAGCGGCCTAGCGGCACGTAGGATCGAAGTCGCGTGTGTCTACAACTCAACGTGTAAGAACACCACATGTCACTATGTCACTGACCTCGGCGAGGATACTTCTCACCTCCGCCTTTGTGAACCCCATTCGGATAGGGAACTCCCAATCGTCCAATTCGAGCGACGCGGTCAGAGCGTTTCGGATCGTCACGAGTTCTTGTTCGCTGACGCAGATCTTCTTCCTTCTGCCTTTCTTGCGATATACGATGGCGAGTTCGTCCTCGATCCTTCTCACGTCTGCTGCTGTGGCTCCCATTCGAGTCTCGAAAACAGGACGCTCAACCACTTCGAATGCCTCTCCGATAGCGCCGAGAAAGGCCCTCAGTTCCTCCCGATGAACTCGCAGTGTCGTCCTGTCGTTAGACTTCTCGACAATCTTCATCGTGCCACCTTCCCGTCAGTGAACGAATCCACATATTTCAAGCGTCAGGTTCGCGCGTAGGCGAACAACAGAATCATTGCATTCGTCCGGCGAGCCTGTCACGGTTCCTTGACAATCTGCCCGATGGACTTGCCGTCAAAATACATCTTCGGCGCAACTCGTCGCTGCCGTCTGCGCCTCGCCTTAGCTTTCAAACCGCCCCGTCGGAATCATGTTCCACCACGTCTCGCTGACCCGCTCCTCGTCACCATTCAAGCAACTCGCCGCGCCAGAATTGGGCTAGTTCTCGAACCGCCTGTCTGGCCAATGGACCCGCGTGCGGCTTCATCAACCTCAACCATTCAGGCTTTCCCTGCAGCTCTTCAAGAACGGTGACCATAGCGACTTGCTGCACGTAAACATCCTCGTGTGCAAGCAGCGTCTCCACCAGATCGAACGCCCTTTGTACGGTCTCGGGTGAGTCCTCCGACTCCAACAGTCGGATGATGTAGGGATTGAGTAGGTTGCCGTACACAACATGAGGACCTGGTTCGTCCGGACTCCACCACTCGAGCTCCTTTCGGTATGCATCTTCGAGTTCCGGAAACTCTTCCACCATCTTCGCCCCAAGATCCTCGTACCGCAGACCTCCGTTTCTCTTGTCCGTCATCGATCTTCAGCAATCTGTAGGCCCCTTTGCAAGGCTTGAACACGTCGCATCCCAGCAAGGCCGATCCGGAAGGTCACGTACTGCCTGAAGAAACCGCCGCGCCCGAAGAAGCCGGCGACCTGGCGCAGCGGGCCCGCCGCGTAGCAGTAGCCGGTCGGGTCCGTGCTCAAGGCGCTGTTGCCAACGTACGAGAACAGGTCCCAGCCCAGGCCGGACCACGCCTCCAAGACGACCGGGTCCGTCGCCCGGCCCAGCGTATCGAACGTCCGCAAACGTCGACACGTCGTTCCCGTGGGACTCCCCCCGGTGGCGTTTGCATCGCCGAGTTGGCTAGTCGGACACAAGGTCACTGACCTCGGCGAGGACATTTCTCACCTCCAGCTTTGTGAAACCCATTCGAATCGGGAACTCCCAATCCTCGAGTTCAAGAGATGCTACTAACGCACTTTTGATCGTACCTAATTCCCGTTCATCGAGAGAGACCAGCTTCCTATTCCCTGCCCTTTGGTAAGCGACCTTGAGCTCCTCCATGAGTTTCCTCACACCGGCCTCTCCTACCCCCATCCGATTCTCCAGTACGTGATCGTCGACCACTTCCAGAGCTTCCACGAGAGAGGACTTAATAGCCCTCAGTTCCTCTTGGTCGATCGATAGTTTCGTGATGCCGGCCGTTTGGTCGATGACCCTCATCGTGCCCCTCTTGATTGAACCACCAGCTCCTCGAAGTAGCGTCGTCCTTTGTCAGCGCGAAAGGACGAAACACAGTCCTCCGTCAGACGGGTCCTTGTGACGCCCGCGCCGCCTTCGACATGCACGACTTCGGGCGGCGACACGTCAGATGGGAATCGCGTGTACCGGGAATTTCGAGTCACCCCCGACCACGCTTTGCGATGCGCGGCTAGCCCGGAACAAGGCCGCTGACCTCGGCTAGGACGCTTCTCACCTGAGCCTTTGTGAATCCCATTCGAGGATGGAACTCCCAATCATCAATATCGAGAGATGCCATCAACCCGTTCCTGATAGTCGCGAGTTCCTGATTGCTGACAAGAATCTCCTTCCTTCTTCCGCGACTTCGATAGACGGCGGTGAGTGCCTTTGTGAGTCGCCTGACTTCGTCCGCTGCAACTCCCATTCGTGCCTTGAACGCACAAGGTTCGATCACTTCGATGGACTCTCCAAGCGAGCATTTGATCGCTCGAAGTTCCTCTTGGTCAACCGACAGCGTTATTCCGTTGCTTGCACTATCGATGATCTTCATTGGTGCTACACCCCTATTCAAGCTTTTCGTCGAAGTAAGCGCGACCATCCCTGGGCCGAAACACGGTTCCACCATCGAGATGGGAAGGGTCATGTATGACCACCGACTGCGTCGCATCGTCCCAATAGCCGGTCCTGCCGCTTTGCTGGCTTCGTGTCGCGGTCGGCTTGCGCATCACACGTTCCACGTGTTGCACCATTTCTTCCGGGGTCTCGAATCCAAACTCACCGGCATGTTTCCGAAACGCGTGCCCTCCACCGATTCCTTGCGCTACGTCGTCGATGTCGGTGTTCGACCGGAAGACGCCGCGAACCCACCTTCCCGCCCGGTCCAGGACCCGGTCCGATCCGGGAATGAGTCTTGCTACTTTGCCGACTGCCTTGCACAGCTTACCAACCTCGCAGCCCAACGTGGCAGCGCCAACCACGACCCCGCCCCAGTCTCCCTCGGTGGCGGCCACGCCGGTGTCGACGGCGGCGTCGATCGTGTCGCCGATGACGAAGTCCCAGACCACCCTCCCGCCGGCGACGACTGCCCCGACGATCTTCTCGTCCGCGGGAGACATCTCCTGCCCGAGACCAACCATGAGGACTCGCGGGTCGAAGACCGGAAACGGCAGGCCGATCCGGAAGGTCACGTACGGCCTGAAGAATCCGCCGCGGCCGAAGAATCCGCCGCCCTCGCCGCTCCACAGCGAGCCGCCAACGCCGAACGACACCCGGCCCCAGGTGACCGTCGCGAATATCGGAATGCGCCACGACATGTTCCAGCTCGTAAGCGCTTGCGTCACGTTGGTGAACCCGCCGCCGGCGACCTGGCACAGCGGACCCACCGCGTAGCAGTAGCCGGTCGGGTCCGTGCGGCTCAGCGGGCTGTTGCCGACGTA
>JAPPAV010000027.1 GCA_026705345.1 Gammaproteobacteria bacterium | reverse complement strand
ACCCCTTTAGTTCAATCACTTACGTGAAGTTCCATGGAAGGGGACGGGCTTGTCCCGTCCCGGCGCGCCCTACGGGCGCGATCGAGAATGCTGCCGGATTCTCGTACGACCGGACCAACGCTGCGGACTCGGCGGGCCGCCACAAGGGCGGCCCCTACGCTCGGTAGCGCGGGGTTTCGGGGCTGGCGGGATTCACCGTGATCGTACCGAGCTTGGGGTTGACCACGAGGTCCATGTCCTCCATGGGCACCGCACCGAGGAGTACCTCGTTGCCCATCACCAAGGCACCAACGAAGCAAGTCCGGCCGCCGAACCGAACGCGCACCGGGCCAACATAGGGAACGGAGGCCCGCCAGCCGTCCGTGACCTCGACATCGCGCATTGACTCGATTTCGACCCCCAGGTGCCGTGCGACCGCATCGGGGACACATAGCACCATCGAACCGGTATCTGCCCGTGCGTCGACGACGACAGGCCGGCGTTTCGGCTCACGCGGGTTGCTGAGTTCCACCTTGGTAACGACGTAGCCCATGACGCGTCCCCGGTCTAACCGGCAGGCTCGGTTCGGGCACGACCCGTGAACCCTTCGAACAAGCCTTCCAAACGGGCCATCCGTTCTCGAAGATCACCCACGTCGCTGCGCAGATCATGCATTTCCACGCGAACGGCGCGTAGCCCGGTAAGCATCAGCCCCGCCAAGGCCACCCCAACGGCGAGCACGGCAATCAGTTCAGCGCTCATTGTGTTTCACTCCCTGGTCCACACGCCGTGGAACTCACCCGGAATAGGGGGTTCCACGTACTCTCTGAAGGCGAATCGTAACACCGACCGGTCGAGAAGAGGGTGCGACATTGCCCCTCCCCGATGTATGCGATTTCCCTTTCTTTCGTCCCCAAAGGGCGGAACAATCCGCGCGCCATTTCGCTCCAAGAGCTTGAGCTCACCCCGCGACCATCAGGTCGACGAAGTTACGGAGGCACCGAGCCCATGACACGATTGCTGGTATGTCCGCCAACCCATTTCGGGGTCGAGTACGTCATCAATCCCTGGATGGCCGGCAACGTGGGCGAGGCGTCCCGGCCGACCGCGATGCGGCAGTGGGATGCGCTGGTCTCGATCCTCGAAAACCACGGTGACGTGTACGGCGCGGAGCCCCAGGCCGGACTCCCCGACATGTGCTTCGCGGCCAACGGCGGCCTGATTCTCGACGAGACCTTCGTGCCGGCGTCCTTCAGCGTCGCGCAGCGCGAACCCGAGTCCGGCCTGTACCGGGCCTGGGCCGAAGGCGCCGGGTTCGAGGTCGCCGAGACGGATGATTCCCTCCCCTTCGAAGGCGAAGGCGACGCGATCTGGTGGCCCGCCGAGGGCAATCCCGATCCGGTCTTGTGGGCCGGCTACGGTGTGCGCACGAGCCTAGAGGCTCATCGGGCGCTCGCCGAGGAACTGCACGTCGAGGTGGTGTCGCTGCGCCTCGTCGACCAGCGTTTCTATCATCTCGACACGTGCTTCGTGCCGCTGCCCGGCGGGCGGGTGGTCTACTATCCGCCGGCGTTCGACGAGCCTTCGATCAAGCGGATCGAAACACTCGTTCCCCCGGATCATCGCATCGAGGTCGGCGACGACGATGCCTTCGGATTCGCCTGCAACGCGGTTCGACTCGGCAACACCTTGATCACCAGCCACGCCACCGGCGTACTCCGCAAGGCACTGGACGCGTGGGGCTATGAGGTGATCACGACACCGCTGACGGAGTTCATCAAGGCGGGCGGGGCGGCCAAATGCCTGACGTTGGTTCTCGACCAGGATCTTCCCGAGGACTTTCGCCAGCGGGGTCCGGTGGAGTCGCCGATTCGGTCGCGATCGGTGGAACTCGAAGGTCATCTCCTCGACGAGGGCGTCATGACCCATGCCTTCGACGCGGTCAATCGGTCCGGTGGCAGCTTTCGCATGGAACGGTTCCGCGCCGGCGAACGCAGCGACCAGACGAGTCTGGTGCGTTTCGTGGTGAGTGCGCCGAACCAGGATCGCCTGGATGACACCCTCGAACGGCTTGATCCGTTCGGCGCACGTGACGCCGAAACCCCGGCACCGGCGACGCTGGTCGCGGTGGATCAGGACGGTGTCGCGCCGGAGGACTTCTGCTGCTCGACGATCTATCCCACCGAGATCCGCGTCAACGCAAGCTGGGTTCCCGTCCAGCACCAGCGGATGGATGCCGCGATCGTGGTCGATGAGAGCGCCGATCCGCCGACCGCGCGATGCACGCTGATGCGCGACCTAGGCCGGGGCGACCAGGTCGTCTGCGGCGAAGCGGGCGTGCGGGTGCGGATTCCGGATCCGCGCCATGCGGATCGCGAATTCGCCTTCATGTCCTCCGAAGTGACCACCGAACGCCGGGCAGAAGGCCAGATCGAGGAGTTGGCGCTGGAGATGCGCCGCATCCGGGCTCGCAACGGGCGGATCGCGGTGGTTGCCGGTCCCGTCGTAATCCACACCGGCGGCGGTCGGCACCTCGGGGCGTTGATCCGGGATGGCTACGTGCAGGCATTGCTCGCGGGCAACGCGCTGGCCGTGCACGACATCGAGACGAACTGCTACGGCACGTCGCTCGGCGTCGATCTCAATCGGGGCCTGGGCGTCCAGGGTGGGCATCGGCACCACCTCACGGCGATCAACCGCATCCGCGCGGCCGGGTCCATCGAGGCCGCGGTCGAAGCCGGCACGGTGACCGGCGGCGTGATGTACGAGTGCGTGAAAGCCGGTGTTCCCTATGCATTGGCGGGTTCGATCCGGGACGACGGCCCGTTGCCGGACACGATGATGGACCTGCTCGAAGCCCAGGCCGCCTACGCCCGGCTGATCGAAGGCGCGGACCTGATCCTCATGCTGTCGACCATGCTCCACGCCATCGGGACGGGGAACATGACGCCGGCCGGAGTGCGCCTGGTGTGCGTGGACATCAACCCCGCGGTGGCGACCAAACTCGCCGACCGGGGCAGCGTCGAGTCCACCGGCATCGTCACCGACGTGGGATTGTTCCTGAACCTGCTGGCACGG
This sequence comes from Gammaproteobacteria bacterium, assembly GCA_026705345.1. Taxonomy (GTDB): domain Bacteria; phylum Pseudomonadota; class Gammaproteobacteria; order Pseudomonadales; family Azotimanducaceae; genus VXYL01. Next base: position 122 of record JAPPAV010000027.1, on the reverse strand, counting down.
GCATTGACCGACCCGCATGGGACGGGCGACCACAAGGGTCGCCCCTACGCGGCCCGTTAGCGACCGTAGGGGACGGGCTTGTCCCGTCCCGGGCGAGCCACGCAGGTCACCGGGACGCGCGA
>JAPPAV010000078.1 GCA_026705345.1 Gammaproteobacteria bacterium | reverse complement strand
CTCCCGCGCCCGTCCCACTCGACGAAGGTGTCGTCGCCGGTGGCCGCGTCGTAGCGGACCACGTGCCCGCTCGTGTCGTACGAGATCGTCGTCGCGACCCCGAGGTTCGCCGAGGTCGCCGCGTTCGGTCCGGCGTGCCGCCCGCCCGCATTGACGATAGGACGGCAAGTCTTTTGGTCCGGAACTACCGAAGTCGGGTCGAGTTTTGGGGTTGGTCGGCTACCACCTGTGCGACTTCAGCCCCAGCAGGTAGGATCGATAATCGCGTGCGTGCGGAACTCCCTGTAGAACGGAAATCGCTTGTGTCCGGAAATCACGCCTTCTAGTTCTCTCCACGGGCGTCGCTGTCTTGTTCTTCGTCAGGCACGCAACGTGGGGTTGGGCGGGCGGGATGGCACCGCGAAGCTCCTGCTACTGCCAGTACCTAACCGGCTTCGCGAAGCGACCCTCCTCGACCGGTCTGAACGCCACGTTCGTGAGCCGATTGGCCTTCACACACTCCAGCACTCGGTGCGTGCAGTAGAACACCAGCCGGCTCATGTCCGTTGTGAACAGATCCTCCCCCGACGAGGCGTCGTATTCGAACACCACTGGGAAGTCGCGCGTCCTGGACGCTTTGATGTCTTCCCACCAGCGGCCGCACGCGGCGCAGCGCTCGACGCCCACATAGCCGCTCGCTTCGAAGTCCATCTTCGCGGCCCGATGACCTTCTCCGTCGACCCAGTGGTAGTCCGGCGCATCCGTCAGCGAAAGACGCTTAGGTGCTTGTTCAGCGAAGTTGACGCGGCCACCCAGCCGCACGCGTACACCCTCGGCTCGCAATGCCCTCACAAAGCGGCCGGACGCGACAAAAACCCCCACCCGCGCTCCGCTTCCGATCAAATCGGGCCACTGGGTGCCGCGCTTTGGGTCAAGACGCGCGCACATGTCGCCAACCGCCCGGTAGCTATGCCCGCTGCGGCAGACCTCGCAGCCACTCGCATAGGCCAGGCCTTGCGTGAACTCCGCAATCCACGGCATACCACGCGCGAATAGCGTCCGATCCTGGATTCGGTAGAACCTCCTCATTTGTACTTCCCTGTGCGCCGCAACGCCTCCATATTAGCCAGAATCTCCTCTGGCGTGCGGTCCGCGGCATCGAGGAAGTCCCGCCATTGGTCTCCGAAATCCCGACTCCATGACTGGTGGTCTGGACCAACCCACCGACCGTAGGCAGGGTCATCGATGTCGAAGCCCTTGTCTTCGAATCTGTCGCGAAGTGCCTTCGGCAGGTCGTGGTGCGCCTGTGCACCCGCGAAAGGTGGCGGGCCTTGTTCAAGCATCCGATCACGCAGCCTGATCCGCCCGCCTCGCGGCCCATATTTGCCGATGAGCTTCGTGCCGGCCTTCAGCGCGCCCTTGCCGCCCGGCACGACGCCCACGACGATGCCGACCGCCGCCACACCCCGGTTCACCCGCTCGTCGGTGATGTAGTCACGGCCCGATACGACCTCCACCACCGACTGTACGGTGCCCACGACCGGAACGCTTCCCACGCCGATCGACACGAGCTCCTCCCGCGTGAAGACCGGCCAATAGGCCAACAGATCGGAGATCATCGGCCAGTCCGCCGACGACGCCTCCCGCCCGAGGGAGACCAACCGAACCGCCGACGTGAACACCGGAAACGGCAGGCCGATCCGGAGGGTCACCCGCGGCCTGAAGAACCCGCCGCGCCCGAAGAAGCCGCCGCCCTCGCCGCTCCACAGCGAGCCGCCGACGCCGAACGACACCCGGCCCCAGGTGACGGTCGCGAATATCGGAATGCGCCACGACATGTTCCAGCTCGTGAGCGCCTGGGTCACGTTGGTGAACCCGCCGCCGCCGGCGACCTGGCACAGCGGCCCCGCCGCGTAGCAGTAGCCGGTCGGGTCCGTGCGGCTCAGCGGGCTGTTGCCGACGTACGAGTACAGGTTCCAGCCCTGCCCGGACCACGCCTCCGAGACGACCGGGTCCGGACTGAGGAACCGGCCCAGGCGCGGGTCGTAGACGCGGCCGCCCATGTGCACGAACCCGGTGCGGTCCAGCGGCTCGTGGCCCGTGAACCCGATCCGCGCGCGGCCCGCGTCCTGCGCGTCGGCCAGCGCCGCGACGTCCCCCGGCGGCAGCTCGGCCGTCCAGTCGGCCTTGCGGCGCGCCCCGTAGGGCTCGTAGGCCAGGGACTGCAGCGACCCGCCCGTCGCGTCCGTCGCCGCCGCCAGCGAGCCGAGATGGTCGCCGTGCAGGTACTCCAGCGCGCTCGTCGGCGTCGCCGTCGCGGTCGCCGCGGTGCGCACCAGCTGCGCCGTCCCGGCGCGGGTCTTGTCGACCCAGGCGTAGCCCCCTAGCCCGTCGCCGACCACCTTCTCGTAGCCGCCGACCCGGTACGTCTCCGCCCAGCGCTGGCGCGTCGTGTCCGCGCCCCCGTCGCCGGCCACCGTCTCGGTCCACGTGGTCCTGCGGTAGTAGCGCTCGCCGTCCGGCCCGTACCGGAACTCGTCCCGCGCCGTCGGGGTGGCCGTCGTCCTCGACGTTCCGACGGTGATCCGGGAGACCCTCCCGCGCCCGTCCCACTCGACGAAGGTGTCGTCGCCGGTGGCCGCGTCGTAGCGGACCACGTGCCCGCTCGTGTCGTACGAGATCGTCGTCGCCACCCCGAGGTCCGCCGACGTCGCCGCGTTCGGACCCGCGTTCCCCGTCCCCTGGTACTCGATCGAAGCGCCCGGCTTCGACGTCAGGTTGCCCAGCCGGTCGTACCCGTAGGACAGCGACCGGTCCACCGTCGACGACGTCCGGACAGTCGCCTCGTCGACGTACGTCTTCGCGCTGTCGAGTCGCCCCAGGTGGTCGTAGCCGAACACGTCGGTGTCCGCGGTGGCACCGGAGCCGACCTCGCGGCGGCCGACATCGCGTCCCTACGTATGTGTCACCCAACGCGTCGGAAGGTGTCCCTAGTTCCACTCCCCGCGCCGTCGGCGTGGCCGTCGTCTTCGACGCCCCGACCGTGATCCGGGAGACCCTCCCGCGCCCGTCCCACTCGACGAAGGTGTCGTCGCCGGTGGCCGCGTCGTAGCGGATCACGTGCCCGCTCGTGTAGCACGTGATCGTCGTCGCGACTTCGAGGTTCGCCGAGGTCGCTGCGTTCGACCAGCGTGCCGCCCGCCCGTATCGACGAGCGTAGGACGGCAAGTCACTTGGTCCGGAAATACCGAAGTCCGGTCGAGTCTTGGGGTCGGTCGGCTACCGCCGGCGACTTCAGCCCCGCAGCAGGCAGGATCGAAAACCGCGTGTGTGCGGAACTCCGTGTAGGACGGAAATCGCGTGTGTCCGGTAATCACGCCTTCCGGAAATCACGCCTCGGACCGCCCAGGTCGCCACGTTAGGCCGCGCGCCCCGTCCCGGTATAGCCGACCGGGAGGATCAATGTCGAGTGCGTCCGGACCGGCCCCAGCCTGGGTCCAGTTTCGCCCGTAATGGGCTAGCCTGTACGACTTCGGCCTAGCGGCACGTAGGGTCGAAATCCCTTGTGTCTAGAACTCCACGTCTAGAACTCCACGTCAGAAGCCGCCCTTTCCACGTTCCCGTACGCCCTCCGTGGCGTCGCGTCGGCTCATACTCCGGTGCGATCCCGAACCGTGCTGCAGCGCACTCACCTCCCGAACGCGCTGGGGAAAACCCAGCGCCTCAGGGTAACGCTCTATCAGCCCGCAGCGAGGCGCCGCCGTGTCCGAGCGCGCGTGGTTGGCGACGACCGAACTCCCACCCGGTGGCTCAATCTGACCGGAGACTCCACTTCCCAAGGCCTTGTAGGACGGAGATCACGTGTGTCCGGAAATCCCTCTAATTGGCGTATCCAATTCTCGCTACATCTTCACGACACGACTGGATTGCGCCGAGCCCGGCAAGGTTGCGAAACGACTGTCATAGAGTTCTGCCCAGATCATCGACTCAAACTCGTCCCCCGCAAACGCAAAGACCTCGTCGGAGACGTCGACCGTCAGTCGCCACACATGGACATCCGCAGGCCATTTCTTGATGGCGAAAACCGACGACCCGGGGTCACGACCGGTCATCACGACTCGGTGGATGTCGCGTGCGCCAAGGCCATACCGTTGGCCAACGAAGGGCGGGACAATCTCGCACAGCAGGTAGCCGTCCGAGTGCCCGCCCGCCAGTCGTCGGGTCTTGTAGCATGCCCGTGGTTCCTCGAGCATCGCGCCATCGGTGGTCAGCATCCAAAAGTCCGGCACCGGAAGCCGCTTGGAACTGAAGAACGGGCAGCAGACCTGGCGTAAACGCCTCTCCTGCTCCTGCTTCACGAAGAACACGTCGAGATGCTCGTCCGACCTGAACATCCCGTGAAAGGTGACCACCGCGTCTTCCACCATCTGCCCATCCGGATCTGCGTCAAGTGCGATGCACAATGCCACGCCTCCCTTCTTCCACCGATACTCCACTTCGACCAAATACGCACGCAAAGGGCCGCACTCCCGTTCTGTCCACCGCCGCACGATGGCGGCTTTCAGTTGGTCCTCCGTCCGTCCCATCTGCTCCCTGACGAATCGCACGGGAGGCAACCGCCACACTTCCATGCGAGATTTGCTTTGGTTCGACATTTGTCAATACTCCGGGTTCACGCCCGACACTCTTTCGATCCGAACCTGTAGTTCAGGACGCAAAACCCGAGAACCGGCAACCGGGCTCGCACCTAGTACTTCACCGGTTTGCCGAACGGGCCCTCCTCCACCCGCCAGAACGCGAGGTTTGTCAGTCGGTGCACCTTCGCGCACTCGAGTACACGTTCCGTGCAATAGAACTGTCGCCCCAAATCCGTCGTGAAGAGATCCAGCCGCGACGACGCGTCGTAGTGGAATACGCTTGGACTGTCAGCCTTTGACGCCTTGATGTCGTAGCGATGCCGACCACAAGCCGCACATCGCTCGACGCCAACAAAGCCGCTCGCCACATAGTCCATTCTGGCCGCGCGGTGCCGGTGGGGGTCCACCCAATAGTATTGAGGTGCATCCGCCAGCGACAAACGCCTCGGCAACGGCTCCGTGAAGCGGATGCGGCCACCCAGCTCCACGCGCATGCCATCCGCCTGTAGCGCTTCCACGAAACGGCCCGACCCGATGAACAACCACGCGAGATGGCCGGTGCCAATCAAGTCTGGCCATCGTGTTCCTCGCCTTGGGTCGAGCCGTGCCAACATGTCCCGTGCGGGCCACTGCGGTGTCGTCCCGCAGGCTACGCAGTCCTTGGCAGCCACGACGCCTGCCGTGAATTCCTCGATCCACGGCATGCCCCGGGCGGACAGCGTCCGGTCCTCTATACCGTAGAAGCTTGTCATTTGTACTTGCCCGTTGCCCTCAACGCTTCCATCTTAGCGAGGATCTCCTCGGCGGTCGGATCAGGATTCGTTCTGAAAAACCTATGCCACTCCTGCCCAAATTCCCAACTCCAGTTCTTGTGTTTGTCACCAACCCAGCGTCCGTGGGCGGGGTCGTCGATGTCCAAGCCCGCGCGTTCGAAGTCCTTACGAAACGCCTGCGCCAGGTCGTGGTGCGCCTCCGCCCCCGGAAACGGCGGCGGGTCTTCCGCCTCCATTCGCTTGCGCAGGGTTAGCCGCCCGCCCCTAGGACCGAATTTGCCGATGACCTTCGTCCCGGCCTTCAGCGCGCCCTTGCCGCCCGGCACGACGCCCACGACGATGCCGACCGCCGCCACACCCCGGTTCACCCGCTCGTCGGTGATGTAGTCACGGCCCGATACGACCTCCACCACCGACTGTACGGTGCCCACGACCGGAACGCTTCCCACGCCGATCGACACGAGCTCCTCCCGCGTGAAGACCGGCCAATAGGCCAACAGATCGGAGATCATCGGCCAGTCCGCCGACGACGCCTCCCGCCCGAGGGAGACCAACCGAACCGCCGACGTGAACACCGGAAACGGCAGGCCGATCCGGAGGGTCACCCGCGGCCTGAAGAACCCGCCGCGCCCGAAGAAGCCGCCGCCCTCGCCGCTCCACAGCGAGCCGCCGACGCCGAACGACACCCGGCCCCAGGTGACGGTCGCGAATATCGGAATGCGCCACGACATGTTCCAGCTCGTGAGCGCCTGCGTCACGTTGGTGAATCCGCCGCCGGCGGCGGCCTGGCAGAGCGGCCCCGCCGCGTAGCAGTAGAGGAACCCCCAGTTGCGCGTGCTCCGCCAGCCGCGGCCCTGGTAGGCGTACGTCGTCTCGTGCGTGCCGCCGATCCCGTTGTCCCGCGACACCGTGGTCACGACCGGCTTGATGTTCCCCGAGCCGTTGGCCGCGAGCGCGGCGGCGTTCGCCGGCGCCGTGCCGGCCCCGAACAGGCCCTGCTCGGTCGTCGTGAACAGGAAGCCGTGGGTTCCGGACGACTTGAGGACTCCGCGCGCGAAGCTCGTGCGCCGGCCCAGCGGGTCGTCGACGGACGCCACGCAGGTCTTCATGTGGGGCACCGCCGACGCCGGTTTCTCCCACGTCACGGACAGCGGCTTCAGGCACTCCTTCGTGCCCGCGCCCGCGTCGCGCCAACCGCACAGCTGCACCTTGCGCAGGCGCAGCCAGCCCTCCGTCGTCCGTTCGCTCTCCAGCCGGTACTCGCGCACGTCGCGGCCGTCCAGGCGCACGGCGAGGCGGTGCAGGCGCAGCCACTGCCGCTGCGTCCGGCCGCCGACCGTCATCGTGTCGACGTCGCCGCGCCCCGTGTACTCGAACACCACCTCCGCGTCGGCGTCGTCCCCGTACACGATGCGCTTCGGATGCCGCGCGCCGAGCGACTCGACCTCCTTGTACTCGTAGCGCATCTCGTTGCCGAACGCGTCGGTCTCCTTGTTTATGGACCAGAGCAGCGGGAGCGTGTAGGTCACCCGGCCGACGCTCACCACGGCGAACCGGAGCTCGCTGTCGGCCGTGCGCCCGTACTCGCGCACCCGGCCGTCGGGAAGCTCCACCTCGAACCACGGCGATGCCGCCGTCCCTTCGATCGTGATCCGCGCATGGCTCTCGCGCAGCGTCCGGTACTTCGCGCCGGGCTGCAGGTGCGTCCCCGACGTCCGCACCAGCGGCTCGCCGTCGATGCACAGGCCGTCGGCGCCGTCCAGGCCGATGCCGTCGGCGTCGGCCGTGTTGCGCACGCAGCGCCGGATCGCCGACAGGCCGCCGACCCGCCAAGCCCAGGATGTCGCCCGGCGCCTCCTCGTCCGCCCGCTGCCGCTCGCGGCCGTCGCTGTAGTCGATCGACAGGGCCGGCTGCAGCCCGTTGACGCCCGGCACCACCGCCACCGGGATGTTGACGTACGCGTCGCCGCCCTTGGTGACCCCGGTCGCGTACGGGATTCCGCCGGCCGCCGTCGCCGTCTCCGCCTCGGTGCCGGCCAGATAGGACACCGCCACCGTCGCGTTCGACGACCAGTCGCAAGTCGTCGAGCGCGGCTGCGTACCCGACTCGTAGCACGCCTTCAGCCGGTACGTGTAGGTCCCCTCGGGTTTCGCGTGCACCTCGTAGGTGCGCAGGCGCGTCCTCGCGATGTTCGAGAACCTGGATATGGATGCGCACGCCGAAGACGCCCCCTCGCATTCGTACAACGTGAACTGGTCGGACCGGATCGGCACCGCCAGCCACGTCAGCGCGTAGTCGCCGGTCGAGCTCGTGCTTTCCGACGCGGTCAGCCACGTCGAGGACGCCTCCGCCCTCGGGGCCGCGACGGCGAGCGCCGCGCACACGGCCAGCAACGCTGCCGCCGTCGCGCGGCCGTGCGGGCATCGGGGTGCCTGGTTTCGGTTCGGTGGGGAAGTGCGTCGGGCAGGCCGGGTCATCGGGTTTCCTTGTTCGTCTCGTTCGTTCCTGCCGACACCCAGGTAGTTCGGTGCTTGTTGGGTGCGACGGTCGCCCCGATTTCGGGTACTACTTATACGAAGCCGACGACATCCAATGGGATAACTACCCGTTCGGGTAGTTTTTTCAAATAAATCAATGGTATGAAGGAGTGGTCGACTCGACCCCGAACTACGCGTCCTGGCTCGATCAGGTGGAGCGCTAGTTCAGAGTCATCGCCCAGCAGGCCATTCGCTGCGGCTCGTCATCACCAGCCGGACAACTGCGCAAACGATCAATGCGTCCGTCGGGGAACTACAGTGGAGGGCCTAGTCAGGTGGTTCGCCGGCCCGCAGTCAACTCATCAAGTCCAGAAGTGCTCGGCGTTGCTGCCGGGACAAGCGTCGGTAGAGTCGGATCAAACGGTCTTCGTCGTCGGAGAGATCGCGGCGGAAGGTAGTCTCGATCTGCGCGAAGAACGGCGGCTCGAGGCGTCGTTCCGCATCGTCATCCGGGAGTCCTGCGAGCGACTGTTCGAGGCGCGCGACGATTTCCGAATTGATGCTGCGGCGGTAGAGCGCGGCTGCCTCTGCTACCCGGTCGCGGAGTTCATCGGGAAGTCGCAGGACAAACTTGTACGACTGACTGGGCACAGCTCCTTGTCCTTTGCCGTGTGCTCATTGGACAACGTCCAAGAGCTTGGGGTTTCGCGGGCGATTTGGCCAGTGAGAGGGCGCAATTTCAGCGATTTCGCACACGACCGAGGGGCGATCGCCCACGCGTAGGGGACGGGCTTGTCCCGTCCCGCTGCCAAGGGGCCGTTACGTCCGGAACGGGCGACCGCAAGGGTCGCCCCTACGGGTTCCATGGCCCGTCGCGTGAGCCGGTCGATAAGCCGGGTTCTGTCGCGAGCAACCATTCATCTGGGACGACCGTCGCCGATCGCCTCTAGCGGCCTACCCGGATTCGGCGCGGACCACGCCCTGGAATCCCTATTTGGCCTTGCTCCGGGCGGGGTTTACCTAGCCGGGGCTGTTGCCAGACCCCGCGGTGCGCTCTTACCGCACCCTTTCACCCTTACCAACCGCTTCCGCCAACACCTTGGCGTCGGCAGAACGCGGCGGCGGTTTGCTTTCTGCTGCACTTGCCGTGGGTTCGCACCCCCCAGGAGTTACCTGGCGCCCTGTCCTGCGGAGCCCGGACTTTCCTCACGCCGCGAACGACGCGCGGTTGCTTGACCGACTCGTACTAGAGCGTAGCAGCCTGGCCGACTTGCCGCGATACCGTTAGTGGGGTTCAAGCTCGTTCAAACGCGGCCCGGTCTACCGATTGCTCGCTCGTAGAGGGACCGACGCGACGCGCCGGTGATCTTCGCGGCAAGCCTTGCCGCCTGTCCGGGCGGTAGTTCGGCCGCGAGTACGTCCACGATTGCCTGGTCGGACGGCGATTCGTCGGATTCCAACGCTGGGGCCAGCACGCACGCGAACTCGCCCCTATCCAAGACGGTTGGCGGGTCCAGCAGCCCGGCAACCGTTCCGACGGTCAACGTCTCGTGCAGCTTCGTCAACTCGCGGCACAGGAGCAACGATCGGTCGGCGCCGCCGAGGTCGACCAGGTCGGACAACGTATCCCGCAGCCGGTGCGGTGCTTCGAAGAAAACCACGGCGACGTCAGAAGCCAGAATGTTCACCAACGCCTCCCGGCGAGCTACGGACCTCGCCGGAAGGAAACCCTCGAACCGAAAGCGGTTGACGGGAATCGGCGACGCCGCCACGGCGGCAGTGACCGCGCTCGGTCCGGGAAGTGGGGTGACGACGATACCGGCTTCCCAGGCAAGCCGCACGAGTTCGAATCCGGGGTCCGAGACCGTCGGCGTGCCCGCGTCGGAAACCAGCGCGACATCCTGTCCAGAGTCGAGGAACTCGAGGACCTGTGCGCTTGCCGCCGCTTCGTTGTGGTCGTGGAGCGCCACCAGCCTCGGCGTCGCGCCGATGTGCGCCAACAACACCCGAGCACGTCTGGTATCCTCGCACGCCACCACGGGTACCGACTTGAGGACGTTCACCGCCCGCTGCGTGATGTCCGCCAGGTTTCCGATCGGCGTTGCCACGATGTACAACCGCGTCTGCCGAGACGTCGGGTCGGGCGGTGTGTCGTTGTCCATGGGCAAGGTCTCCCGCACCGGCTGCCTTTTCGCGCTGGCCGTCATCTTCGCAGTGAGTGGCTGTAAAAGCACCCCGGAGCGCCCCGACCCGGCACCGGAACAAGACGTCCCCAGTCCGCTGACCGCTATCGAAGCCGACCTCGAGCGTGGGCAGGCCGGCGACGACGATGCTGCAAGAGCCCGCGACCACCTTGCCGCGCTGGAGCGACTGCACAACCTCGGGGAGACGAACCGCGTCGGCGAGATCGTCCAGCGAATGCTCGCCGAGGAGTCCGAGACCGGAACCTTGGCCGACTCGTTGGAAGGGGCACCGCGATACCGGTTCGACGCGATTCGGCTCGAACTGGCAATGACCGCGGGCGACAAAGAGGAGATACGGAGCCTTATGGCAGCCCTCGATCCGCAGGGACCCGAACAGGCCCGCCATGCCATGGGCGTTCGCGCCCGCGCTCTGTCGGCGCTGGGCGACAGCGCCGGGTCTGTACGCATGTTGATCGGCCTGGTGGGCCTGACCACCGACATCGCCAAGCTGGAGGGGCTGAGCGCTGCGATCTGGCGGGATCTGACGCAATTGCCCGTCATCGAACTTCGCGCCCGAGCGGAGTCCGCCCCCACGCCATCGGCGCGTGCCTGGTGGATGCTCGCCAGCGACTTCAATGCAGCCGTCACGAGCCGTGGCCAGATGCAACAGTGGCAACGCTGGCGAAACCGTTACCCCGATCACCCGGCCGCACGCCACCCGCCGCCGACGCTCCGGCAATTCGCCCGGGACCCGAGCGAGCTTGCCCTGCTGTTGCCAACTACCGGCGACTTCGGCCCCGCCGGCGAAGCCGTTCGGGACGGCTTCCTGGCGGCATACCTCTACGGCGGTGGGAATTCGCAGCGCATTCGCCTCTACGACACGAACGCGATGTCGGTCGCCGCCGCCTACGACCTGGCCCGACAACAGGGTGCCGAAGTGATCATCGGTCCGCTGCAGAAGGAGGCGGTTGCCGCCCTCTCGGCGCTGTCCCCAGCACTGCCCGTCATCGCCCTCAATCATCTCGATCCCGGTGTCCCGACCACCGACGCCATGATCCAGTTCTCGCTCGCCATCGAAGACCAGGCGTCCGCCATCGCCGATGCGCTCTCGGCACGGGACATCGAACGCATCGTGCTCTTCGATTCGCCGGCCCGTTGGTCCGGGCGAGCCCGCATCCGGTTGGAAAACGAACTCGACGGGGTCGAAACCGTCGGCTTCGGCACCTTTCACCGCCTTGCGGAGATTACGAACGTCGTGGGTGAAGCGCTGCACATCAACGAGAGTCGGACGCGTGCCGAGGAGATCGAATCACTCGTGGGGACGACCCTCGAGTTCGCGCCTCGACGCCGGGACGACGTGGACGCCGTGGTCGCGCTGATCGACGCCGACGAGTTCCTATCGCTGAAACCCGCACTCGACTTCCACTTCGCCGGCGACTTGCCCGTATTCGCACCCTCGACGGCCACACTCGCCAGCGTCGACCTGTCGCGCCTTGAGGGCGTGCACGTCTGCGCCATGCCGTGGACACTCGATGCGGGAGACCTCGGCAAATCCGTCTACGAGGCATTCCCGGTAAGCCGGGGGACCTACGCGTCGCTGTTCGCCCTTGGGGTCGACGGGTTCCGGCTCGCCAATCAACTCGATCGGCTGACCGTTCGCCGGGAACCCGTCCCCGGCAGCACCGGCGTTCTCTCGCTCGGGGAAGACGGCCGGATCAGGCGGGCGCTTCTCTGGGCCGAGGTCGTCGGCGGACGGCTGGTCCCCCTGTGGGAAGCCCCCAACTGAGCCGATGCCAGATTGGCAACGTGGCGGTGGCGGTGATCGAGCAACGGTGGCTACGTGCGCTGCGGCGGGCGGGCGGGTCAATAACCCCGGGTCAGCGACGTGACACGACACGTATCGGGCGGCGGGCGGAACGGCGGGCGGAACGGCTGCTGCGCCGACATGGGCTGCGTACCCTGGCTAGGAACTACACCCGACGCACCGGCGAGATCGACCTGGTGATGCTGGACGGTGACGTCCTTGCCTTCGTGGAAGTCCGCTACCGGTCGGCTCCCGCCTGGACCTCCGGTTTGGGTTCCGTCGACAGGGGCAAGAGACGCCGGCTCGCCCGTACCGCCGAGCAATACCTGGAGGAGCATCCCGAGCATCGCTACCGCGGAATTCGATTTGACGTGGTGTCCGCATCGAAGGGAAACTATCGCCTAGCGTTTGAATGGATTCAGGATGCGTTCGATGCAATGGATTGCTGAGCTTCCCCCGGCCGTTCGCGGCGGACCACGTCCCGTTCGGATCGTTGTGCGTTGGCTTGCGGCGACGCTCGTCGCGGCGCAGGTCGGCTGCGTGAGTTTCACGGGCGACGACCCGACGCTTAGAACGCCAGGCGGCTGGCTCGACGACGAAGTCATCGAACGGATGGCATCGCGTCGAATCGATGCCGCCGACGAACGCCTCGCGATCAGCCACGTCAACGTCGTGAGCTACGACGGGATCGTTCTGCTGACGGGGCAGGTCGAAGACCCGGATCTACGCAGTCTGGCCGAAGATTCGATTCGCGAGATCCGCAAGATCCGCAAAATCCACAACGAGATCCAGATCGGCGGAGCGAGCAGCCTGGTGGCCAGGGGCAACGACAACTGGCTTCAGACCAAGGTGAAAGCGCAGCTCCTCGCCGACGAGGATGTCAATGCCTCGCGGATCAAGGTATTCGTCGAGGATGGCGTCGTCTACCTGATCGGTGTCGTGCCGCGGGTACAAGCGGATGCGGCGGTTGGGGTGGCCCGGACCGTGTTCGGGATCCAGCGGGTCGTCAAGGTCTTCGACTACCTGGAGAACAGCTCCTAGGTAGCGCGCCTTGCGAGTAGCGGCAAGGCGCGACGACCAGCGTCAGTCAGACATCGTCGAATATCGGGTCGGTGCACCACCGCCGAAACTGCTTCTTCGTGATCGCGAGCGCCGCTTTCGACTCTGGGTACTGTCCCTTGTCATCCGTATCCTCGATCCAGGCTAGGACGAGTGCACGCATGGCCTTCAGTATTTCCTCGTGGTCGGGGTCGTCCGCCAAGTTGACCGTTTCGTGCGGATCCTCCTTCAGATCGTACAGTTCCTCCGCCGGCCTCGGTCCATAGGCCAATGCCTGGGTCGGTGTCAGCTCACCGCGTTCATACATTTCCCGCGTTCTCTTGACCGCCGGCCACGCTTCGCGGAAATTGGGCTGCGCTACCGGCCGGTCGGTCATGAAGTTCCTGATGTAGTGATAGCGGTCGCCAATCGCGCTGCGGGTCCTGTCCACCACCCATTCGCAGCGGTCCCTCGCTGAGAACACGTGCTCGCGTTGCCGTCCCTCGAACAGGTTGGCGGAGTCCATGTAGTCCGGCACCGTGATCCCGGCCAGTTCCAGCGACGTGGCACCTACATCCAGCGTCGCGACCGGCAGGCGGCGGCGCGTGCCAGGCGGGATCAGCCTCTGGAAGTCCGGCATACCCGGCGCGGCTGCCATCAACGGCACGCGCAAACCCTCCTCGTAGCACATCTGCTTGGCGCGCGGGAACAGCGCGCCGTGATCGCTCAAAAGGAAAATGATGGTGTTGCCCCAATGTCCATCCGCCTTCAGACGCATCATCATCTGCCCGACGAGGATGTCGCTGACCAGCATGGTGTTGAGCTGGTTTGCGACCATCTCGCGCATTTCCAATATGTCCGGATATTGCGGCGGCACGTTGACATCGTCAGGGCTGACGAGTTTCGGATCCTCGACTCCCAGCCGCTGCAAGACTCCCGATGCCTGCTCGGCGCTGTAGCCGTCCTTGCCCCCGTTGGTCTGTATCTGTGCGAAGAAAGGCGTATCGGCGGGACACTCGCGCCAATCGCCGCTGCCCCGCTGGAGACTCACACCGCCGCCTACCTTGCCGTCCGGCTCCCGTTCATCGTTGCCGGTGGTATACAACGTGCTTCGGTCCCGCGCGAAGTTGTAGTCGTCCTTGCCGTTGTTGAACGTGAAGTAGCCGGCATCGCGGAACACCTCCGGTACGGTCTTGTAGCCATCCGGCAGGTAGATCTCTTCCCCGGGAAAACGGCTCGAGCGCTGGACATGTGTACCGAGGCGAATCGCGTAGCTGCCGGTAATGACGGCCGAGCGGCTCGGGCTGCATACCGGTGCCGGCGAGTATGCTCGCTCGAACACCACACCCTCGGCTGCCAGGGCGTCTATGTTGGGCGTTTCCACCAGCGTCTCGCCATAGCATCCGTATCTCGGATCCTGGTCTTCGATGTATATCCAGAGAATGTTGGGGCGTTTGTTCGCCATGGCTATCTGACTGTCGCTGCCAGGAGGCACCGGGCGGGCGACGACAAGCGTCGCCCCTACTTGACCAGCGAGAGCTTCGGTCGGGACGGCGGTTCCGGCTCGGTTGGCGTGTCGCCGTCTTCGACCTCGAACACCATTCCCTTGCTGCTTTCCCGCGCGTACACGGCCACGACCGTGCCGATCGGCGCGCTCAGGTGCACGGGACGGCCACCGAATCGGCAATCCACCTCCAGCGTATCGTTGCCGACGGCGAGACTTCGGGTTGCCGTGGCCGACACGTTGAGAACGAGGCGACCGTCGGTCGCGTAGGCGAGCAGCGCCTCGGCACCGGGCGCATCCGCCGCGATCACCACGTAGGGTGTCCAATTGTTGTCGACGATCCAGTCGATCATGGCCCGGACGAGGTAGGGGCGCGTGGACGTCATTCGCCCATCTCGACCTCGAGCTCCGTCAGGCTGTCGCGAAAGGACTGGCGCGCGAAGATCTTCTGCATGTATTGCGACATGGGCCGTGTCTGACGCTCCGGGAGGTCGACCTCCACGTATTTCAGCCGCCACAGCACGGGTGCCACGCAGCAATCCACGAGGGTGAATTCCTCGTTCATGAAAAACGGCTTCTCCGCAAACAACGGGGCCGCTCCGACGACGCTTTCCCTCAGTTCGCGATGGGCCTTCGCCAGCACGCGCTCGCCGCCCCGGCCACGCATCAGCACGTCGAGCCGACCGCTCCAATCCTTCTCGATGCGATGCATCAGCAGTCGGCTCTGCGCCCGGGCGACGGGATAGACCGGCAACAGCGGCGGATGCGGGAAGCGTTCGTCGAGGTATTCGATGATCACGGTGCTCTGATAGAGCACAAGTTCGCGGTCGACGAGCGTCGGAACGGTGTTGTACGGATTCAGGTCGCCGAGTTCCTCGGGTGGGCGGCGGGCATTGACGTCGACGATGTCGACGGTAACCCCCTTCTCCGCCAATACCATCCGAACTCGATGACTGTAGTGGTCGCGCGGGTCCGAGTAGAGCGTCATCGAAGAACGTCTGACTGGATTGAAGTCCACGGCAACCTCCTCCCCTTAGTGCACCTAATGCAGGTCTTTCCGGTATTCGCGATTCAGCAACGTTGCCAGCACGAACAGCCCGGCAAGGAACACGAGCACCCATACCCCGATTCGGTGCCGTTGCTGGCGCCCCGGGTCGCCCACGTAGTGCAGGAAATTGGCGAGGTCGTAGGCCGCCTGATCGAACTCCTCCGCGGTCATCGAACCTGTCCCCGGGTCCACTTCCAGATCCGCCAACTCGCCCCGGATCACGGGATCTTCGCCGTCCGGCAACTCGTCGGCGGCGGTCACGTCGGTGACGTATTCGCCGTCCGGCCGCTTGTTCACGATCGCATCCACGCCGTCGAGGATATCCACGGGTTTGGGTCGCTTTGGGACGAGACGCGGTACGCCCTGCAACCCTGCCAGGACGTGCGGCATGCCGATGTTCTCGTACACCCGGTTGTTGAATCCGAAGGGCCTCTCGGGGTCGACGTAGAAACCCTTCAGCATGCTGTAGACCCAAGCCGTGCCACGGACCCGGTCGACCATCGTCAGGTCCGGCGGAGGTTTCCCGAACCACCCCTTGGCGCGTTCCTGGGGCATGGACGTCTGCATCAGGTTGCCGATGGCCGTACCGTCCATGCCCGCTGGGCGGGCGCGCCCGGGGAACACCAGGTTGCGAAGTGCTATGTCGTGGGGAATCCCGAGATCGTCGGCGGTGCGCTCGTAGCGCTGGAACTTGAGGGAGTGGCAACCGAGGCAATAGTTGACGTACAGCGTCATGCCCCGTTGCAGCGACGGCAGGTCGCGCAGATCCGGCTTCATCGGCTCAAGTTCCACATCGGACCCGGCACCGTGGACCGTCAACGTCGCCACCAGCCCGACCATCCCCACCATCCCCATAACGGCGGACTTGGTCACGTCACGCGCTCCGGCGGTGCCTTGGTCTTCTCGACGCGCGTGTACCAGGGCATGAGCACGAAATAGGCGAAATAGATCAGCGTGAAGACCTGCGCGATTGCCGTGGTCAATGGCGTGGTGTGAATGGTGCCGAGGTAGCCGAGCACGAAGAAGCTCACCACCAGGAGGGCGAGCATCACTTTCGATGCGAGTCCCTTGTAGCGCATGGACTTGACCGGGCTTCTGTCGAGCCAGGGCAGCATCGCGGGCATCAGGATGGCCGCGCCCATGACGACGAGCCCCCAGAACTTGGCGGCAAGGCCGAACATCGGGAAGGTGGTGGCCCGCAGCATCGAGTAGAACGGCGTGTAGTACCAGACCGGCGCGATCACGTCCGGCGTCTTCAACGGGTCGGCTTGCTCGAAATTCGGCTTCTCGAGGAAGTAGCCGAACATTTCCGGCGCGAAAAACATGATCGCGCAAAAGATGAACAGGAATGCGACCGTCGCCTGGAAGTCGTGCACCGTGCAGTAGGGGTGGAACGGGATGCCGTCCAACGGCACGCCCTTGTCGTCCTTGTGATCCTTGATCTCGATGCCGTCGGGATTGTTGGAGCCGACGTGGTGCAACGCCACGATGTGGATGAACACCAGTCCGATCAACGCGATCGGGAGTGCCACGACGTGGAGCGCGAAGAACCGGTTCAGGGTGATGTCCGAGATTCCGTAGTCGCCGCGAACCCACTCCATCAAATCCGCGCCGAAGAACGGAATCGCACCGACTAGGGAGACGATCACCTGTCCGGCCCAGTACGACATGTTGCCCCAGGGCAGCAGGTAGCCGAAGAACCCCTCCGCCATCAGGACCAGGTAGATGGCCATGCCGATGAGCCAAAGCAACTCCCGTGGTTTGCGGTAGGAGCCATAGGCCAGGGCGCGGAACATGTGCAGGTAGACGACCGCGAAAAACGCCGATGCGCCGGTGGAGTGCGCGAGACGAATCAGATCCCCGTACTCGACGTCGCGCATGATGTACTCGACGGAGGCGAATGCCCCATCGCCGGATGGCACGTAGGACATGGTGAGCCACAACCCGGTGAGCAACTGCATGACCAGCACCACCAGGCTGAGCGCACCGAACAGGTACCAGAAGTTGACGTTCTTCGGCGCGTAGTACTTCGTCGCGTGATCTTCCATCGCCCGGGTCAGCGGAAACCGCTCGTCGACCCAGGCCATCAGGCGCGTCAACGGCCCAGCGGGAGAAGAAGCGGCCACCTACGCCCGCTCCGGCGCGTCGTCTAAGTCCTTTGCCGCTGCCAGATCCTCTTCGTCAACGCCGATGATGATCTCGGTTTCGGAAAGATAGGAGTACGGCGGCACGTCCAGGTTGTCAGGCGCCGGAACACCCTTGACCACGCGACCGGCCAGATCGAACCGCGAGCCGTGGCAAGGGCAGTAGAAGTCCCCTTCTTCCGATCGGTGCTTCGGCGAACAACCGAGATGGGTGCAAATGCCGATATAGACGCCGAGCTCCGGTCGCCGGGAACGCCAGGGGTTGCGCGCATAGGCCGGTTGCCGGTCGAGCTTCTCGGACGCGGCATCGGCCAAATCGTCCTGCTCGGTCTTGAGACGCTCGACGTCTTCGGGGGTCCGGCCCACGATGAAGCACGGTTTGCCTCGCCAGGCCGGCATCGGTTCCAGCAACTCCCCGGCACGCAACCGCGAGATGTCGCAAATCTTCGGGGCACCGGCCGAGCGGGCCTTTGCGCTCGGCGTCCACGACTTCACGAACGGCACCGCCGCGCCGATGGCACCGGCCACCGACGCAGCCGAAGTCATGCCAATCAGGAAGTAGCGCCGGCCCTTGCTCTCCACGCTCGTAGCGTCTTTGTCGTTACTCACGCGGGTACTCGGGTGGATACGGCTCGTGAAGGATATGGAGAAAGGATCGGAAAATCTTAACACACCGCCAATGCAGCATTCTCGACCCGAGCGCGTGGATGGGCTAGCGCTTGGAGTACTGCGGGCGCTTCCTAGCCTTGCGCAGACCCACCTTCTTGCGTTCGACCTCGCGGGCATCGCGGGTCAGGAAACCGGCTTGGCGCAACGGCCCGCGCAGTTCCTCGTCGCGTTCGACTAGCGCCCTGGCGATGCCGTGGCGAATCGCTCCCGCCTGTCCGGACGGCCCGCCGCCTTTCACGGTCACCCGAATGTCGAGATTGTCCACTGCACCAGCGACATCCAGCGGCTGTCGGACGACCATTCGTGCGGTCTCCCGGCCGAAGTACTCGTCGAGCGGCCGGCGGTTGACAAAGATCCGACCCATTCCCTCCGCCAGGAAAACCCGCGCCGTCGACGTCTTGCGCCGGCCCGTGCCGTAATTCGTTTCTGCCATCGAAGTGCCTTCCAGTTGTCGCACGCTAACGCGCCGCCGACGCGTCAACGCACATCGTTAGAGCTCGAGCGTCTTCGGTTGCTGCGCGGCGTGGGGGTGCGAGGGTCCAGCATAGACCTTCAGCTTGCGCAGCATGGCTCGCCCGAGAGGGTTCTTGGGCATCATCCCGCGAACCGCGTTGCCTATCAGTCGCTCCGGATGGTCGGCCCGCACCTTGTTGAGTGGTGTCGCCTTGATGCCGCCGGGGTAGCCCGAATGCCGGTAGTAGATCTTGTCCGTTTCCTTCGCGCCCGTGACACGCACCTTGTCGGCGTTGACGACGACGATGTAGTCGCCCGTGTCGACATGTGGCGTATAGGCAGCCTTGTGTTTGCCGCGCAGACGATGGGCAATTCCCGACGCGAGGCGACCCAAGGTCTTGCCTTCGGCATCTACCACGTACCAATCGTGTTCAGCGTCCTCGCGCCGCGTGCTGACGGTCTTCATCGACGGACTATCGGTCATCCGTAAAGCGAAGGCGCGAATCCTACGCTTGTGGCCCACGGCGGACAACCCTGCGTGACCCAAAACCGACGACCCGGCGCGCCCTTCGGGCGCGTTTCGAGAATGCTCGCGCATTCTCGTGGCAGTCAATTGACGCCGTTTGCCCCCTTCGTGCGGGCCTCCGCCGCCTCGGTCTTTGACGGATAGCCGTAATCCTTGCCCCAATCCGGCGTCACGATTCCGCGACGGGACATCTCCTTCATTTCGCGTTCAACCAAACGGCGCTGCCTGGTTGCCTCTTTTTCGTCGCGAAAACGAAGCGGCTGCACGCGAAGCGGCGCCCGGGTCTGCTTGAAATCGAACCGCGGAACGTTCAAAGCCCGCAACACCGCCAGTTCGACAAGGGAATAGGCGTCGCCGGGCGGGCGGGCGAAACACATGGGCTGGGCGAGTACGACGGGCATGTTGGCGATGATCCGCGGACGGTTGGACGGGTTCACGCTCACCCGATGGAGCATGTAGGGATGCACCAGTACGACGTCTCCCGCCTCGCCGGTCAGTTCGGCGAAAGCCGAACACTGTTCGATCAGGCCGGGTACGAGGTAGCCCGCCTGCGTTCCATCGGGATGGACGCCTGCCGGACACCGAGCAAGCAAACGCGCCACGGGAGCTATGGAGTCGCATGCGATGAACGTGCCGCCGCTGCGCGCCAGGATGTCCGTGTAGATGGGCACGGTCAAAAGACCCTGCTCCGGCGAGTTGAGGAAGTGGCGGAAGTGGTGGCCGTCCTTGTGCCAACCCGGCTGGCGGGCTGCCGGCGGTTGCCAGGCCGGGCCGTCGGGTACCCGCAGGTTTCCGACGGCGGCATCACTCCAGAACAGGGAATCGCCGTCGTCCGGAAGCCGGTGGGCCCCGCCGATCACGTCCGCCTGGGCAGCGAACGCGCGCGGCGCGTGGGTCTTCAGGAGGAAGCGTGCCCCGCTGCCTTGCGTGCGCACGTGGCCCGGCTTCCAATCCTGGCGCCTGGGCACGCCATCCCAGGTTTCCGGGTCGGTTCGCTCGGTTCCGTAGTTCGCCTTGAGCTCCGTCCAAGCACTCTCGCACGTGAAGTCCGCCATTGACCTGGGGAAGGCCGCCTTGACCAAGACGTGGCCGTGCTCCACGAAATGGCACGCCTCTGCCCGGGTGAGCTCGGTGCAGCTGGCAACGGCAGCATCGAAGGCGCGGGCAAGTTCCTCGGACTCGAACAATGCCTCGCTCGTCATCGCTTCTCCCCAAACCCGTCGATAGTTGCCACGCGGTGGGCGCCCGCGAAGCCCTCGCGTGCCCCACGGACGGACCCCATGCGCTTTCGGTGCCCGGGCAGACCTCGCCGGGGCGACCCTATCGCGCCCGCCAAGGCCGCGGTCACCCGCACCGAATACCCCGAGGCGGCGGCGGCGGGACGGGACAAGCCCGTCCCCTACGGACGGTGCATGCGTTGCAGGTAGGCATCGCTCTGCATTTCCGCGATACGGCTCTTGGTACGCTCGAACTCCATCGTCAACAAGCTACCACCATACAGCGTGCCGACGGGTGCCGCAGCCGAGAACATCACCTTGACGTTGCGGTCGTAGAACTCGTCGACCAGGCTGATGAACCGACGCGCTGCATTCTCGCTCTCGACTTCAGCACCGAACACGGGAACACCGTGAACGACCACCGTGGAGAACAGTCTCGCCAGTTCAATGTAGTCGTTTTGGCTGCGCGGCCCTTTGCAGAGCGCGTCGAAGTCGAACCAGACGGCATCCTCGGCGCAGTACCTTGCCCGGATTGGCCGGTCGTTGACGATCAAGTCCTCATTCTCCGCCGGGTCGGCATGGCAGAGTGCGCGAAAGCTCTCGACGAGATCCTCCGTCCCACCGTCGGTCCGGTAGATATCTCCGCGCCGCAACACCTGCAGGCGGTAGTCCGTCTCGCCGCCGACGTGCAGGACCTTCGTGTTTCGTTCGATCAACTCGATGGCGGGCAGGAAACGGCGGCGCTGGAGGCCGTTCTCGTAGAGTCTGGCAGGGGCCACGTTGGACGTCGCCACCAAGGTGACGCGGCGCTCGAACAGGTGCCTGAGGAGTTCGCCCAGGATCATCGCATCGCCGATGTCCGACACGAAGAATTCGTCGAAACATAGTACCCGCGCAGTCGCCGCGAACCGGTCGGCTACCGTCTTCAAGGGATCGGCGCGACCCTCGAGGTCTCGCAGTTCGGCATGTACGCGCTGCATGAACCGGTGGAAGTGGAACCGCTGCTTTCGAGCGACGGGGAGCGTCTCGTGGAACAGGTCCATGAGATAGGTCTTGCCTCGACCCACATCTCCCCAGAGGTACAGTCCCAAGACCGCCTCGGCCGGCCGGCCCAACAAGCCGCGCAACCAAGACTCGAGGCGCGAGCCTTCTTGGGCAGCGGTCAAGCGGTGGTGGAGTTCCGTGAGATGCCCGGCCAAGTCGAACTGCGCGGGATTGCGCGCGAATCCGTTGCGCACATTGCGGCAGTGGGCCTCGGCCGGTGTCATCGCGGGCGAGGCGTAACGTGAACGCACAGTAGCGCCCCAGGGCCGTGCCGGTGTTTCCATGGCTCTGTTCGCACAGCGCGGGACGGGACAAGCCCGTCCCCTACGGCTCGAGGGACAACCATTCCCGACGGTCAAGAAGACCGGTTGTCGTCGTAGCCGGCGACCCGGGCGCGCGCGGCCAACCCGTGTGCGGCGAGTCCTTCCGCGTCGGCGATGTTCGCCGCGGTCCGAGCCAGGCTTTGAACGGAGGACTGGCCACCGCCGACGATCGACGACCGCTTGAGAAAGTCGGGAACGCCGAGCGGGGACGCGTAGCGGGCGGTGCCGAAGGTGGGCAGCACATGGCTCGGTCCCGCCACGTAGTCGCCGAACACCTCCGCGGCGTGGGCTCCTAAGAAGATCGCGCCCGCGTGGCGAATCGCCGGCAGCAGCGCTTCGGGGTCCTCCACAGCGAGCTGGAGATGCTCGGGCGCAACGCGATTGGCGACCTCGCAGGCCTGCGCCAAGTCTCGAACCTCGATCAGCGCACCGCGTTCCCGCAGCGACTGTCGGACGACTTCCGCACGCGGCAGGGTATCGATCAGGTCGTCGATCTCCGCCTGAACAACCTCGAGGCAACCTGCGTCGGGCGACACCAGGATCGCCTGTGCATCCGCATCGTGCTCCGCCTGGGAGAGCAGGTCTAGGGCGGTCCAACGGGGTTCCACGCTGCCGTCGGCGATTACCAGGATCTCGCTCGGGCCGGCAATCAGGTCGATGCCCGCCGGACCGAATACAAGCCGCTTCGCGGCCGCCACGTATACGCCGCCAGGTCCGACGATCTTGTCGACCCGGGGCACGGTACGTGTGCCGTAGGCAAGTGCGGCGATGGCTTGTGCGCCACCGATCGTAAACACCCGGTCCACGTCGGCGATCGCCATCGCCGCCAGGACGTGGTCGCTTCGCTCGCCCCGGGGTGTCGGCACGGTCGCAACGACATCGGCAACCCCGGCCACCCGCGCGGGTATGACCGTCATCAGTACCGTCGACGGATAGGCCGCCTGGCCACCGGGCACGTAGACGCCGACACGGTCCAAGGGCGTGGTGCGTTGGCCAAGGAGGTTGCCGAGATCGTCCGTATAGCTGAAGTCGCCCCGTGGCTGGCGTTCGTGGTAGCTGCGTATTCGCTCGGCGGCAAGGCGCAAGGCATCGCGGTCGGCGACCGGCAAACGGTCGAGGCTTCGGCCGAGTTCGTCCGGGTCGACTTCCAGGTCCTCGACGGACGCCACGTTCAGACGGTCGTAGCGACGCGTCAGTCTGAGCAGCGCTGCGTCCCCGTCAACGCGAACCTCGGAGACGATGTCGGCTGCGGTTCGCGCGACCTCAACGGATTCCCGCACTTCCCAGGCGAGCAGCGCATCGAGTTCGGCATCGAACCGGGCGTCGGCGGTACTAAGGCGTCTGATCACGGGTTTTCGTCGAGCGTACCCGCGTGGATGGTCACGGCGTGGATGGCGCCCGAGGCGATGAGATCCCCGATCACTGCGTACACGGCCTGCTGTCGCCTGACCCGGTTTAGCCCCTCGAAGGCGGCCGACACGACGCGGATTTCGAACCGATTGCCCTCGCCGACGACGGCCACTTGAGCGTCGGTGAACGCCTCTTCGAGGCGGGATTTCAGGTCGTCGATCATGGTGGCTCCGCAAACGGCGAACGCACCTTAGCACGGCCTCGGCGGTTCCGGGCAGCGGGACTCAGATGCCTTCGATCATCACCGGTTACGAGCGGGTGTTACTTTGCGTAACATAACGGGAACGACGGGATTGGGAGCCCGCACGGCCCATGGGGTTGGTCGACACATTCCACACCTTGATAGCGACCTATCCGATCCTGACGCTCATCATCGGGTTCATCACGCTCGGCTGGAGCGCCGATCGTTTCGTCAACGCCTCCGCCGCCGCAGCGAAGAATCTCGGGGTATCGAAGATCGTCATCGGCCTGACGGCGATCGCCGTCGGCACGTCCGCCCCGGAAATCATGGTCGGCATTCAATCGAGCCTGAAGGACTTGGGACAAATCGCCATCGGCAATGCGATCGGTTCCAACATCGCCAACATGGGTCTGGTGCTCGGCATCACGGCGCTGGTCAGGCCGCTACCGTTTGCCGACAACACGTTGAAGCACGAGATGCCTTGGCTGATCGGCGCCACCCTGTTGACGCTGGTCTGCCTGTTCAACCTCTATCTCGGCGTCGTGGACGGT
Organism: Gammaproteobacteria bacterium; assembly: GCA_026705345.1. Lineage (GTDB taxonomy): Bacteria > Pseudomonadota > Gammaproteobacteria > Pseudomonadales > Azotimanducaceae > VXYL01. Next base: position 22,858 of record JAPPAV010000078.1, on the reverse strand, counting down.
TTGGTTCTGCTTGGCGGACTTGGGACCATCCTCTACCTGCTGGCGCGCAAGAACCGCGCGACGCCCGAAGATCTGGACGCGGAACTCGAGGAACTCCCGGACATGACTTCGCTCAGGTCCTTCGCGTGGTTCGTCATCGGCCTAGTCGTGCTTCTCGCCTCGGCACACATCCTGGTGGAGGCCGCTGAGGCCGTCGCCGTGGAGTTCGGGGTCAGCGAGCTGGTCATCGGCTTGACGATCATCGCGGTGGGCACCAGCCTGCCGGAACTGTCCGTGACCGTGGCAGCCGCGCGCCAAGGTCATCCCGAACTGGCCATCGGCAACGTGGTCGGCTCGAACATCCTGAACATCCTCGCGGTTCTAGCGATACCGGCCCTACTCGATCCACAGCCCATCGCCGTCGAGGTGCTCTGGCGGGACTACGGCATGATGTTCGCGCTGACGGCACTCCTGGTCCTGCTCGCCTTCGCGATCGGTTCGCGCAAGGTGATCACCCGGTTCGAGGGTTTCGTGCTTCTCGCGGCATGGATCTGCTACACGTTCATCCTCTACCACCAGGGGTGACGATGGACCGTCCAGTTGCCAATCCCTCAGTCTCGGACGAGATTCTCCGCCGGCTCGGCGCCGTGCGCCTGCTCGGGCTCGACGTCGACGGCGTGTTGACGGATGGCCGCCTGGTGTACGGACCGAACCACACGGAGTTCAAGGCATTCCACGTTCAAGACGGCAGCGCCATGAAACGCCTCATGGCGTCCGGTGTGCCCATCGCCATCGTGACTGGCAGAACATCGGAAGCCGTTGCCCGGCGGGCCTCGGAACTCGGCGTGCCCTATCTCTATGCCGGCGTGGGCGACAAGCTCGCGACGCTCAAGGAGTTGGCGGCCCGAAGCGGCGTCGCCGTCCAAGACATGGCCTATGTCGGCGACGATCTCCCCGACCTCGCCGTGTTCGACCACGTGGGCGTGTCCGTCGGCGTTCCCAACGCGCACCCCGATGTCATCCGCCAGGCCGACTACGTGACCTCGAACCCGGGCGGCTTCGGCGCCGTGCGCGAAATCTGCGACCTGACGATCTCCGCACGATCCATCCGGAGCTAGCGGCGACCTCGCATGGCAGGAACCCGATCGGATCCGGCGCCGCCTAGGACGCTCGTCAAGTGGGGCGTCGTGGTCGTTGCCGTCGCGGGTTTCGCGGGCATCTCGATCTACCTAGGCCCAAACGAAGAAGACCAGCCGTCCCTGCCGTCCGAACTGGCCGAAGAACCGGATGCCTTCGTCGAGCAGGGCACCATCACGCAGTACCGCGACGACGGTGCGCTGAACTACCGGCTGCGTGCCGAATCGATCAGCTATTTCGACGACGTGGGTCGATCGACGCTGCAAGAGCCGGTGCTCGAGTTGCAAGGCGCGAACCGGCGACCTTGGCGTGTGGAGTCGCAAGCCGGGGAAGTTCGCGCCGTACCCGGCACCGAAGAAGAGTGGGTCGAACTCCGGGGCGACGTTTCCTTGACCCAGGTTCGCGGCGGCGGCGCGTACACCAAGATTCTTACCGAGCTGCTCACGCTGTACCCGGAGCGCCGGCAGGCCAGAGCGGAGCAAACTGCTATCATCGAGACCAACACGGTCAGCGCGCGTGTCGCCGGTTTCGAAGCTGACTTGGCAAGCGGGCGTCTGGCGCTTTTTTCCTCGGCCGACCAGCGGGTATCCATCATTGCTCAACCGGACCACCAGACCGCCGCTCGCCGCTGAGACACCGCGCAAGGGATTCGGTGGGCACCCGAGAGCACTTCTCGTTGCGCTCCTCTGTGCTCCGGTGCTGGGACTGCCGGAGGACGCCGAGCAGCCACTGTTGATCAACGCGGACAGCGCTACCTACAGCGACGACCCAAACGGCACCCTCGAGTTGTCGGGCAACGTACAGATCCAGCAAGGCACCTTGCGCGTGGATGCGGAGCGCGTGAGGGCAACCAAGCGCGAGGACAAGCTGCATCGCGTCGTTGCAACGGGCGGCAAGGACACGCCGGCACAGTTCCAGCAGCGCATCCACCCCGGCGAGCCGCTTGCCCGTGCCCGTGCCCAGACGATCGACTACAACGTCGCCGAGCAGCAAACCAGGCTGACGGGCGACGCGTTCGTGTCCGCAGGGGAACGCGAATACACCGGCGGCACGATCGTCTGGGATATGAAGACGAACGATTTCGACTGCCGCGACGGCTGCCAAACGCGACCCCGGCAACCGAGTCCCGACTGACGATGGCTCACGGTGTCAATGGTCGCTCCCGCTTGACCGTGGCGGATTTGTCGAAGCGCTACCGTGGCCGAAACGTGGTCGAGGGTGTCGGACTGGCCGTCGACAGTGGCGAGGTGGTCGGTCTCCTCGGGCCGAATGGCGCCGGCAAGACGACCTCGTTCTACATGATTCTCGGGCTTGTCAAGGCCGACTCGGGAAGCATCCGCATCGACGACCAGGACCTGAGCCGTGCGCCCATGCACAAGCGCGCCAGGGCCGGCATCGGCTACCTCCCCCAGGAGGCCAGCGTATTTCGAAAGCTCACCGTCGAGCAGAACGTCCTAGCCGTGGCGGAACTGCGTCGCGACCTGGACCGGGCCGCACAACGCGACCTCGTGGCGGACCTGCTGCGCGACCTCCGCCTCGAGGACATCCGAGGCAACATCGGCGAGCGCCTGTCGGGCGGGGAGCGAAGACGGGTCGAAATCGCCCGGGCCTTGGCGGGGAACCCTCACTTCATGCTTCTCGACGAGCCCTTCGCGGGGGTCGACCCGATTTCCGTAGACAACCTGAAACGGGAGATCCGCGCACTCGCGGGGCGCAACATCGGCGTTCTGATCACCGATCACAACGTCCGCGAGACACTCGACATCTGCGACCGCGCCTACATCGTCAACGAGGGTCACCTGATTGCCGAAGGAAAGCCCGACGCCATACTATCCAATGAGACGGTACGACGAGTCTATCTCGGCGAGATGTTCGAACTGTGATGAAGCAGACGCTTGCCCTGCGCATGGGCCAGCAACTGGCGATGACGCCGCAGTTGCAGCAGGCGATTCGCCTGATGCAACTCTCCGCCCTGGAACTCAAGACCGAGGTTCGGCAGACCACCGAGGCCAATCCCCTGTTGGATCTGGTCGAAGACACCGACGACGAGTTGGCGCCCGACACCGGGGACGATCCGTTCGATGACGGCACCGGCGACGACCCCACCCTAGACGAGGAGGATCCGGCGTTCGGGACCGAGACCACCGAAACGCCTGGATCCATCGAGGAGATTCCCGAGGATCTGCCGGTGGACGTCACCTGGGACGATGTCTACCAACCGCCTCCCACAGCGGCGTCCGCTCCCAGTGGAGAAGCAGACAACGGCTTCGAGGAGCGCAACAGTGCCGAGGATACGCTCTTCGACCATCTGCTCTGGCAACTGAACCTGGCGCCGTTGTCCGAACGGGACGCCGCCGCCGCCCACATGGTGATCGGCAACATCGACGACGACGGCATGCTCGCCGCGTCGGCAGCGGAACTCGTCGACGCCATGGACATCGCCTTCGGGGTCGATGAGATGGAGGCGGTGATCAAGCTCGTCCAGACGTTCGACCCGCCCGGCGTCGCCGCCCGCGACCTGCGCGAGTGCCTTCTGCTCCAGCTAGACCAACTTTCCCCCGACACGCCGCTTCGAACCGAGGCCATCGCTCTCGTCCGAGACCACTTCGAGCTCCTCGCCAATCGGGATTTCGTCGGCCTTTCCCGCAAGGTGCGGCTCGCCGAACGCGAACTCGTCGAGATCATGACCCTGATACGTTCTCTCAATCCGCGTCCCGGCGGTAGCATCGGCCGCGGGGGTATCGAATACATCGAGCCAGACGTACTCGTCACCAAGCGCAACGGTCGCTGGAGTGTGGAGCTGAACCGGGACTCGGCACCCCGGGTGCGCATCAACGACGGCTACGCCAGCATGATCCGCCGCGGCGACCCGAGCGCCGCCAACCAATACTTGAAGGACAACCTGCAAGATGCCAAGTGGTTCCTGAAGAACCTCGAGTACCGCAACGAGACGCTCCTCAAGGTCGCGGGCTCCATCGTCGACCGGCAGGTCGGGTTCCTCGAACACGGCGAAGAAGCCATGCAACCGCTGGTGCTGGCCGACATCGCGGCGGTGGTCGATCGCCACGAGTCCACCGTATCCCGGGTCACCACCCGCAAGTACATGGAAACGCCCCGGGGCATCTTCGAGCTCAAGTACTTCTTCTCGAGCCACGTCGGCACCGTGAACGGCGGTGAGGTATCGAGTACCGCCATCCGAGCGCTGATCCGCAAGCTCACTACCCAGGAAAACCCCAAGAAACCCCTTTCCGACAGCAAGATCGCCGACGTTCTGAAGGAGCAAGACATTCAAGTTGCTCGCCGTACCGTGGCCAAGTATCGCGAGTCCATGGCGATTCCGCCGTCCAACGAGCGTCGACGGTTGGTGTAGGGGCGACCCTATTGTCGCCCGAAGGGCGCGCGGTCGCCCGTCGAACCCTCAACGTCGGGTTTGGTACGAGAATGCGGCAGCGCGCCCGTAGGGCGCGCCGGGACGGGACAAGCCCGTCCCCTACGACCGTCCGGCACGCGGCGGAAACCCCGTAGGGGCGGGGCTTGTCCCCGCCCGCACCGGACGTTGTCGTTGCCGGGGAAACGGGACGGGACAAGCCCCCCCTAGGGTCTCTCCCCGGCACGTCCGTAGCCGGCCGGTGAGTCAATAGCCCGTCCGTGCGCCGTCTTCCTTGCGGACCAGCGCAACCAACTCCGGATCGGTACCCAGCGCACCGTGTAGCGGCGGACCGGGCAGACGTCGGACCAGAAGCGCTTCCAACTCGGTTCGTTCCCGTTGGGTGATGTCCCGGTAGACCTGGCTCGCGGCGAACTGCTTGTACGCCGCACTCATGTCCACCTTGGGCATCACGTACATCGGCACCATCGCCTGCAGCATCGCCGCACGCTTGTTGTCGGTGCGATTGACGCCGGCGCGGTGCCAGGTACGGGCGTCGTAGAGAATGATGCTGCCGCCGGGTGCCTCGACGATGTCCGCGTCGGGCCCGTTGTAGGGCAGGCCGTGCTCGGCGCGGTAGCTGCGGGATGCATAGCGGGCGGCGGTTCCCCAGTCTTCCGGAGGACCCACGTTCCGGGCATGGGATCCCAGCTTGAACGCCGTTGCGCCGCCGACCTTCGTGAAGTCGGAAACGCAGACGTTGCGCTGCACGCCGAGACGTGAAGCACCCGGCTGGGCGGGCACTTGTGCCGGCGCCGGAACGCCCCAGTGGTACGGATAGTCGGCGTGCCAACCCTGCACCGGGCGTTTTCCGTCGTCCTTCGTGAGGACGGCCATGCCCGGCGAATGGGCCATTGCGATGTCCTCCGTCCCCATGTATTGGCGGATCAGCCACAGCGAGATGGGTTCGGCGGCGGTCTGCGCCACCGCAACGTGTTGGCTGATCGCGACGCGCTTACGTTCGGGTGCAAGGCCGGCGTACTGGTCGGTGCACGCCACCCTGCGCAGACCGTCGACCATTGCGTCCGAAAGGACGCTGGTCAGGCATACCCAGCCGTTGGCCTCGAATTCTCTGAGGTACTCCGACGGAAGTTTCTCCGGGCCGTGTGAAACCGCGTAGATCCGGCCGTTGGCCTCGACTCGATCGGCGGCGATCGGCAGCGTTCGGCCTGTCACGGCGTGATGCACTTCCCCGTCGCGCCGTTGCCAAATGACTTGGTCGTCCGCAGCCGCGAAACTTGCCGTCTCGCCGTCGTCGTCGATGCCGAGGAAGTTCCCATCCGGCCCGACGAGCAGGGCATGAAAGTGTTCGGGGCGTTCGAACTTGACGACCCGCTCCGCAAACTGTTCCGCCATGGTTTCTCCTCCGGCCTGTAATATACCCAACGTCCACCGCGCCAGCGCCTCCACGTCTTCGACAGGATCTCGACGCAATGAACGCCCTCCTCCAACGCCGCGAGCGTCTTCTCGGCCAGCGGATGCCGCTCTTTTACGCCGAGCCCGTGCATATCGTCCGCGGCGAGGGTGTCTGGCTCACCGACGCATCCGGAAAACAATACATGGACATGTACAACAACGTGCCCTGCGTCGGGCACGCGAACCCCCGGGTCGTCGCCGCGATGCAGACCCAGGCGGCCACCTTGAACGTTCATAGCCGTTATCTGCACGAAGGCATCCTGGACTACGCCGAGCGCCTGACCGGTCTGCACGCCGAGTCGCTCAGCCGTGCCGTATTCTGCTGCACGGGCACCGAGGCGAGCGAAATCGCCCTTCTCATGGCCCGGGCAGCAACCGGCGGGATAGGCATCATCTGTTCGGACGCCGGGTACCACGGCAACAGCACGGAGGTGCGACGGCTGTCCCGGCGCGGGGCGGCAAACAGCCCGGAGATTCGGACGATCCCCCACCCGCAGCGCTACCGCCCGCTCGACGAGTCAGCCTCGGAAGCTCAACTCACCGAGCTCTATCTCGAGGAGGTGCACAGCGCGATCACGGACTTCGCCAACCGCGACATTCCGTTCGCCGGCATGTTCCTGTGTTCGCTTCTTTTCAACGAAGGGATCCCCGACATTCCCGCCGGCTTCATGGCCCGGGCCGCCGAACTCGTGCGCGACGCCGGTGGCGTGTTCATCGCCGACGAGGTGCAGGCCGGCTTCTGCCGCAGCGGCAACTGGTGGGGCTACGAGACGACCGGTTTCGCGCCGGACATCGTGACCATGGGCAAACCCATGGGTGCCGGGCTTCCGCTCGCCGGCGTCGTCGCGCGTCCCGAACTCGTCGACGCCTTCCGCGAGAAGACGGGCTACTTCAACACCTTCGCGTCGTCGCCCCTGCAAGCCGCGGTGGGCATGGCGGTGCTCGACGAACTGGAGGAGCGGCGGCTAGTCGACAACGTCCTGGCGGCGGGCGCGCACCTCCGGCGGGCGCTCGTCGAATTGCAGGCTGACTACGAATGCATGGGCGATGTCCGCGGCCACGGGCTCGCTCTCGGCGTGGACTGGGTCCAGGACCGAGTCTCCAAGGAGCCGGACCGCGCCGGGGTCGCTGCGGTCGTCAATCGTCTCAAGGACAAGGGAATACTCGCCGGCAGTGCCGGTTCCCTTGGCAACGTCCTGAAGCTCCGCCCGCCGCTGGTGTTCTCGAAGGACAACGCCGACACCTTCGCGCACGCCCTCTCGGAGACGATGCAAGAACTCCATGGCTGAAGTGAACGCCGCGCTTCGCGAGTTGGCGGTTCGAGCATTGGCCGAGTGGGACTTGGACGGTGCACGCATCGAACCGATCGGGATCAGCGAGAACGCCTCCTTCCGCGTGGATGGGCCGGGCAAACGGTACGTGCTGCGAATCCACCGGCCCGGCTACCACACGCTCGCCGAACTCGAATCCGAGCAGGTCTGGACCGCCGCGCTAAGCGAAGCCGGACTCGATGTTCCCGTGCCGGTGCGCACCCGAGACAACCGCGGCTACGCCACGCTCCCCTTGGACGGGGGCGAGCGCCACGTCGGTCTGCTCGAGTGGGTGGACGGCGAGCTGATGGGCCGCATCATGGACCGGGAACCGTCGACCTTCGCGGAGCACTTCCACGCCATCGGCCGGATCGCCGCGGCCATTCACAACCAGTCCTCCGCCTGGACCGTGCCGAATGGCTTTCAAAGGCACCGCTTCGACGTGGAGGGCTTCATCGGCGATGGAGCTTTCTGGGGGCCGTTCTGGGACATCCCGCAGCTTACGGACGCGCAGCGCGACGTGCTGGGGAACGCCCGACAGACCATCGCCGACGAGCTATCGACGCTCGACGACTCGGCTAGCACGTTCAGTCTCATTCACGCGGACCTGCACCCGCACAACGTCGTGGTCGGCAAACAGGGCCTGCACCTGATCGACTTCGACGACTCGGGCTTCGGCTGGCACCACTACGAACTCGCGGTCGTGCTCTACCGATATCGGGACCTCGATAGGTTCAACGACATGCAGGCTGCCTTGATCGACGGCTATCGGGAGCGGCGTCCGTTCGCCGATGCCGATGTCGCCAAGCTGCCGCTCTTCTTCCTGATCCGCACGCTCGTCCACCTCGGCTGGCGGGCCGACCGTCCCGAACACGGCACGGACCTGACCGAGGACATCGACTACGCGATGCGCGAAGCGAAGGAGTGGATGGGTTGAAGGCCGACGACCGGCAATCACGACATTGACACGATTGACATGGTGATAGGGACCTGAGAGTCCGCCGCGGAGTGCGTGGACCCAAGACCCATGGCCAGCGACCATTTCATTAGCGTGCCGGAAGCGGGCACGACCCTCGGTGTGTCGGAATCGACGATCTGGCGGATGATTCGTCGGGGTGCGCTTCAGAGCATTCTGCGTGGTGGCCGACGATTGGTTTCGGTCAAGGCCATCGACGACACCCAAAGGCCCCGCAAGGTCGACACGATTCCGCCTCTAACGCTCGATCATCCAATTTTCCGTCTCGTGGGGGCCGGGCGAAGCGGCGGGGTGCTCCCGGGTGCGCAGGACAAGCACGCGATCATCGATCCATGAACCGCGCGGTACTGTGTTGTCGCGTACTCGGTATCGGGTAAGGCCGCTCATCCATCCAGGCTGCCGTGCCGACGGTGCCGGACACGGCACGGCTCTGACGGAGCCATCGTATTCGCCGATACCGGAAGCGACGGAGTGGATGGGTTGAATCAAGTCCCGGACCACACCAATAGGTTGCTGAAGGGTTCGGCGTCCTTCCCCCGGTATGCATTGAAGTCGCGTTGATCCGTCGTGAGGATTCGCCCCTCTCCCAGGTCGGTCGCGGCTACGACCAGGGACGCATCGGCCAGATCCATGGGCAGGTTGCTGTACTTCTCCATCAACGCCCGGACATCCTCGATGCGCTCCTTGCTGATTTCGTGGATGTCGACGTTCCTCGAAATCTGCTCGACGAACCGCAACTCGGCCAGAGTGCCGAGCCGAGACAGCATTAGGTGACAGGTTTCTGTCAGCACAGGCCAAGTCACGACGAGAGGTTCGTCAAGTCGCCGCGTTACCGCCACGGCGACGTCATGCCACCGGTCGGTCTTGTTGGCCAACGCCAGCCAATACCCGGTGTCAGCGAGCACCATGCTTGGCGTTCAAATCTCGCGTCAGGTATTCCTTGTAGTGGTCGGCAAGGTCCTCGGGGCCATCGGCGCAACCGATGAAATCGCTCGACAGTAGGGCGTCGAGCTTGTCGCGGGCATGCGTGACCTGTCGTGCATACATGAGATCAAGTGCACGCTTTAGGACATCGCTCGCACTCTGACCCGTCAACGACTGAAGTTGCTTGAGCTTCTCGGTTCGCTCGTCATCGAGCCTTGCATTAACCCGCACGTTGAAGTCGCAAACGTAGCCAACACGCCAACGAACATAGCATGTATGACGCCGTCATACAATCTACACGCCGCAGGCAAACGGCCCTTTCTGGCTGAGGACGCGGGAACCGATCCCTACTACGCGAACCGCGCCGGTGCCCTCGAGTTCTCCGCCCGCGTCCTGACATCGATCAGGACCGTCTTGCCTTCGGCGTTCAAGCGCTTGGCGCTCTCCAAGGCCGGGGCCATCTCCGCCGCCTCGGCGACGTGAATGCCCTCCGCACCCATGGCCTTCGCGAGGTTCCCGTAGTCGCCCTGCATGTGCGAGACGCCGAACTGCTCCCGGGCCGTGGGAAAACCGCCCGGATAGGTCGCCATGATGCCGTTGTTGAGCACGACGGTGGTGATCGGGATACCGGCGCGAGCCGAGGTCTCGATGTCGAGACCCGACATGCCGAACGCGCCGTCTCCCATCAGGTTGACGCACATGCGCTCCGGGGCGGCCATCTTGGCGCCGATCATCAAGGGGATGGAGAAGCCGAGATGCGTGGTCTTGCCCCAGCCGACGTAGCTGTGCGGCGTGGTTGCCGTGTAGAACGGCACGATCTGGTCCCTGGGTGCGCCGGCGTCGTGGGTGACGACGCTCGTTTCGCCGTCGAGCACCTGGTTCATCTCGTGGATCACCCGGTACGGCGAGAGCGGGCCGTCGTCGTTGGTGAGGTACGGCTGCCACTGGGTCAACCAGGCCTCGCGGGCTGCTTTGACGCGGGCCTTGGCACCGGTGTCGCGGCCCGACTCGCCGATCAGCCCTTTGACGGCGTCGATCATGGCCTCGAGGGTCAGCTTGGCATCGCCGACCAGACCGATGTCGGCCGCCGTGTCCTTGTTGATTTCCTCGTCGGCGATCACCGAGTGGATCAGGAACTTATCCCGGGAGAAGCGCTGGCCGTAGGGCGTCGCGGTCAGCGAAGTACCCACCGCGAACAGCACGTCGCAGGCATCGAGCCACTGCCGGGCCGGTCCCGCGACCGTCGATCCGCCCGCCCCCACCGACAGCGGGTGGCGTTCGTCGAACGCGGATTTGCCGGGCATCGACGTGTACACCGGCACGTCGAGCAGGTCCGCGAGGGTCCGGAGTTCCCCGGTGGCGTCGGCGGACATCACGCCCGCACCGGCCCAGATCAGCGGCTCTTCGGCTGCGACGAGTTTTTTCGCGGCGTCTGAAACAGCACCGGCCGAAGGCGCATAGAGTGCTGGACTGGGCGATGCATAGGCGGGCGCGTTGTCGGGAACGGGCTGCCCGCACACATCGCCGGGCATCTCCACGAGGACCGGTCCCGGCCTGCCGGAACGCAGTGCGTGGAACGCCCGACGCATGATGTTGCCGGTCTGATCCGCCCGGGTGATGACTTCGGCGCGCTTGAGGACGCGTTCCCAGGTTCTCGCCGCGAAGAAATTGGGTCTCACGAACAGCATGTCCAACGGATTGCCGCCGGGCAGCGCGAGGATCGGCACGTTGTCGGCGTTGGCTTGGGCAAGCCCGCCAACGGAGTTCTCGGCGCCGGCCTGTGATTGCACCGCAACGACGCCGAAGCGTTTGCGGTCGGAGAGCCGGGAATAGCCGTCCGCCGCCATCACCGCACCCCGCTCGTGGCGGAACGCCACGGGTCGGATACCCTCCTTCGCCACCGCCTCGATCATCGGATTGGACGGGTAGCAGGACATCCAGGTGACACCCTCCTCCTTGAGAATCTTGGCGACGTACTCGACGCTGTTCATGCGGTGCTCCGCTCAGTCAAAACGCGCCATCTTACTCGACCGGCGCTCGGCGAGGCGTTGCCGGATCAAATGGGGGTATCTCCGAACCGGCTTGCCATCGACACGCCTTGACAAGCCGTTGGCGGACAATTCAACGTTGCTATTGGGCGAGATCGCGTTCGCGATCTACGCAGAGTCTAGGCACACGATTTGAGGGTAATCGATGATGAAGGGGAGACACGCCCTGCTGTTGTTGGCCGGTACCTTTCTGGCCTTCGGCGGCTTCATTCAGGTCCACGGGCAGGAGTCGGAGCAGGACGATTTGATCGAAGTGATCGTGGTCACCGCTGAGCGGCGCGCGGAGAACATCAACGAAGTTCCGTTGACGATCAGCGCGTTCGACTCCTCCGCGATCGAAGAGCTCGGGATCGTCGACGAACAGGATCTCGAGGCGCTCACCCCCGGGCTGCAGTTCGGGTACAGCGAGGAACAGACCGGCCAGGGCACGGTCATTCGGGGGATCGGCACGCGGGTGGCGGGCGCGAACCACATGGACATGGGCGTCGCCACCTACGTGGACGGCGTCTACAGCCGCACCGCGACCGGTGTTGCCCCAAACCTGTTCGACGTCGAACGGGTGGAGGTGGCACGCGGTCCCCAGGGGACGCTCAACGGAAAGAACTCCATCGCCGGGTCCATCAGCTACATAACCAGGAAACCGTCGGCCGAATGGGACGCCCAGGTGTTGGGCGAGTTTACCGACCAGGCCACCCAGCGTTACAACCTCGCTTTCGGCGGGAAGCTGTTTGGCCCCTTGATGTTTCGACTCACCTGGGGTCTCTACACGGGCGACGGCGCCCAGAAGAACATCGGCTTGGGCGGCGACTACGACGTACCCGACGAGGTGTCCTACTCGCCCCAGTTGCGCTTCCAGTGGGATCGGTTCGATGTGAACGTGCGCTATGCCCACACGCGCGACACCGGCGTACCGAGAACGAACTTGAGCCTCTTCGATCCACCAAGGGATCGGCCCTGGATCTGCGATGGCGCCGCGAACTTTGCCGCCGACGCGTTCAACGACATCACCGAGAACACCTTGACGGGCACCATCAACGGCGTGCCGTACTTCTGCGAGGGGACCTTCGATGAACCGGAGAACATCTGGTATGGCTATACGGAACCAGCGCCCGCAGTGGAGGATTGCGGCGGCGTCATCGCCAACCTCTGCGACGAGCTGAAGAACGAGGTGAACCTGAACCGTCCGGGCATCAAGAACGTCACGAGAGATGCCTGGACCATAAACATCGACGTCGAAATCATCGACGGCTTGGTGCTGCAGTACACCTACGGCGACAACACCACCGATCAGTTTGGCTCCCGCGACTTGGACCTTACCAATCAGACGGGGCCCTCGGTGCCGAACGGGGTATACGACGACCGGCGCAACGTCTCGCCGTTCCTGATGGAGGATGCTTCGCACGAGATCCAGTTGATCTCGAACTTCGACGGCAAGTTCAATTTCATCGCAGGCTACTACGAGCACGAGGGCACCAATCTCTGGGCGGTCTCGGCGGACGGCTTTTCCCATGAATGGCGCATGGCCGACACCTACGACACCTGCGTCAACGACTTCGCCGGTTCCTGGGCCGACTACGAAGGCACCGAGTTTTCCTGTGCGACCGGTTCCGACCATACCCAGATGTGGTATTTCGGCACGGATTCCGCCTCGGAAACCCAAGCCTACTTCGCCCACGTGACCTACGACTACAGCGAGCAGTGGTCACTCTCCGGTGGCGTACGCTACACCGAGGACACGAAGTGGCGAACAGTCCAGTTCATCTGGTGGTCGAAGTTCGAGACGTACTACGGCGGGAATCCGGTCGTAGCTCAATACGCCACGTCGGCGAAACCCACCCAGACGCTCGGCGCCGAGCAACGCCCCAGTTGGAGCCACCCCATCTGGAACGTCGGCGTCGAGTACAAGCCGACCGACAACCGCATGATCTACGGGCGCCTCTCGACCGGCTACCGGGCCGGCGGATTCAACGACTCCAGCGGCTACAATCCCGAAATCAAGAAAGAGACGCTCGTCAACTACGAGCTCGGCGTCAAAGGGCTGTTCCTGGACCAGCGACTGAACATGCGCGCCGCCGGTTTCTTCCAGGACTACGAGGACTACCAGATCGTCGCCAGCATGGACCCCCGTCTCTCCATATGTGGAGGCGGGATTACCGGACCGTGCCTGGAGCCGACCGCCTCCTCCCCGATTCTGGAGTTCACCACGAACATACCTGACACCAAGATCTGGGGCTTCGAGGTGGAAGGCCACTACTACGTCACCGAGCAATTGAAGATTGGCGGCTTCTACACCTATCTCGGTTCCGATCTTGGCCCCTTCGAGGCCCAGACCTTTGCCGATCCCAATCCGACGGTGGCGCCATGGACCTATATCGACGAGGAAACGGGCCAGCAAGTCACCGGCCCCTATCAGCTACCCAAGGTCTGGACCGGGAGCAAGCTGCCTCAGCAGCCCACGCACAAAGCTGCCATTACGGTGGCCTACGAGAATTCCTTCGACGGCGTTCCGGGTACGTTCCAGTGGTCGGGCTGGTTGAACTACACGGGCGAAAGGTACCCCTATGCGCAGAATCTCGATTCGCAAATCATGCGTGCCTACAACCGCCTTGACCTGCGCGCCACGTGGACCGCTCCCGATGGGAATGTGACGGCAACAGCCTTCATCCAGAACGTCATGGACGAGATCGGCCTCGTGGCATACATCCCGCAGAACGGTGGCGCAAACTGGCTCTATCCGCCATTGGGAACACTGTCCGATCCCCGGCGAATCGGCGCAGTCATCAGCTGGAGGATGTAGGGGACACAAACGGTGGCCTAGGGGAACGACCGTGGGGGACGGGCTTGTCCCGTCCCGTGCACGGCGAAACCGCAATCCCGAAGCGGGCGACCACAAGGGTCGCCCCTACGAATCTTCAGGCGATTCAACGGGTTGCGGATTTGTTCCATTGAAGGGGACGGGCTTGTCCCGTCCCGCTCCCGCGGCAACGACAATGTGCTTTTGGCTCGGGCGGGGACAAGCCCCGCCCCTACGGGGTTTCCGCCGTGCGACCGGGTGGCGCGGGCGGGGACAAGCCCCGCCCCTACGGGGAATTCCGTCGCGTCACGGGGCAGTCCGTAGGGGACGGGCTTGTCCCGTCCCGCGCCGTCCCTCAGCCGTTGGTTGCGGGCCCGCGGGCCCTACGGACGCGTTAGGGTCGCCCCTAGGTTTCGATCACCCCGCCCCCGGCCTGTAGCGTGACAAAGTCCCGGTAGTGGCCATCGGGTATCGCCATCAGTTCCTCGTGCGAGCCCACTTCCATGATTTCACCTTCCTGCAGGAAGTAGATTCGGTCCGCGTTAACGATGGTCGACAGGCGGTGGGCGATGATGATGACGAGCTTGTCCTTGGCCGCCTCGTGAAGCGTGTCGACGAGGTACGCCTCGGTTTCGGGGTCCAGCGCGGAGGTCGGCTCGTCCAGTATCAGGATGCGGGCATCGCGCAATAGTCCACGGGCGATGGCGATCCGTTGTTTCTGCCCAACGGACAACTTGCTGGTGACCGTGCCGAGTTCGGTTTCATAGCCGTCGGGGAGCGCCATGATGAACTCGTGGGCGCCCGCGATGCGCGCCACGTGTTCGACCTCGTGCAACGACGCGTCCTTTTTTCCGTAGCGGATGTTCGTGAGGATCGAATCCGAGAATAGCTGGGTTTCCTGGAATACGTAGGAAACCTGTTCTCGGAGGCTCGCGACCGAGACATCCTTGAGGTCGACACCACCGATCGACACCGTGCCCTCCGTCGCCTTAACAAAAGCCGGTGCCATATAAGCGAGGCTCGTCTTGCCTGCCCCGGTTGGTCCGACGAGGGCGATGATCTCTCCGATGCGGGCTTTGAGGTTGATGTTGCGAAGTGCGCGGCGTCCGTCCGGGTAGGTCAGACCCACGTTGTCCATGGCGATGCCGTCCGAGATTGTCGGCAGTTCGACGCCATCGCGTGTCTTCTCGGTCTGCAGATCCATCAAGAAGAAAACCCTGCGCATACCCGCGATGTTCCGCTGCCATTCGGTGTACATGTGGCCCCAGGCGCCGGCCGTCGCGTAGATCTGGAAGAAGTAGACCAAGACGACGAAATAGTCCCCGGCGGTAAACGTGCCGTCGATTACGCGCCCTGCCATCACGATGAAGAACACCACCTGTCCGAGCATCAACGACAGGCTGTAGAGTTGGTCGTAGGAGAGGATGACCAAGGACTCCGTACGAAAGCGCTTGAAGGACTCCCGACTCGCCCGGCTGAATCGCCGTCCCTCCCGCTGATTCCCCCCGAGGCTTTGCACCGCGAGCACGTTGCTCATCCCTTCCTCGATGTTGCTGGTGGTACTGGAACCTGCGGCGCGACTGGCCTGGCTCCTTCGCCGCGCGACACGGGCAAGGGGGAGTACGAGCAGAAGGGTGATGGGAAATGCCGACAGGCCCACCACGATGACTTCGGGCGCGTTGCCGTAGTTGGTGACCATCATGTAGAGGCTGATCACCACGCCGAGAATGCCCGAGTACAAGCCCAGCGTCAGGCCCTCTAGAAGCAACGTGGCACTCGTGGTGTCGTAAAGGACGCGGTAGACGCTGTCGCCGATCCGCTGGTCGTCCAAGGTGGTCATCGGCAGCTCTTGGATGCGTCCTGCCAACTGTGTTCTGAGAAGATGGTTTAACGACTGGCTGAGCCGGAGGTGCACTCGGAAGTCGACAAAACCCAGAATGCCGCCCATCTGGCTGCCGGCCCGGTTCGCCTCGTTTTCAGTCTGAGTGGCGATGTCGTGCCCCTGGGCCATGGAGGCATGGGCTCGCGACCTAGCCCATCCGCGGCTCGCCGCCGATCCGAACACAATGACCATCAATGCGCCGAGCAGCGTTATCCACAACATGATCTCCACCGGACCGGCACCGTCCAGGAACCGCAGGAACGGCGCGAAATAGGCCGGGAAACCGGAAATGCCCTCGGCGATGGGTTGGCCCAGGATCACGTGGTCGACCACAATTTTCGCCGGCCATACAACGATCATTAGTCTGAAAGCCAGTTCCAGGCTGATGAAAATCAACTTGGCGATGATGCGGGCCTTGAAGAGACCGAAGTAGGCAATGACCCGCAGGAATACGCCCAGCGTTCCCCGAAACGAGATGTCGGTGTGGACATCGAGGGGACTCGCCAGTTGGTCGAGCCGTCGCTCCCCCTCCCGTAGCGGCGTCCTCGAGGCTTGCGATCCCCTACGCCTCATCGGTCGCCGCTTTCCGGCTTCAACACCGACGCCGAGTCGTCCGTCTCGTTGGATCGTGTCAATCTCGCCTCGGTTTCGACGAGATTCCTGTAGCGGCCGTCCTCGATCTGCATAAGTTCGTCGTGGGATCCGTTCTCCACGACCGCGCCCTCGTCGAGATACAGAATCCGATCCGCCTGCCGGATGGTCGAGATTCGATGCGTGATCAGGAAGATGGCCCGGCCTGCTCCCCACCCGGACAACCGTTCGAGAACGCGATGCTCGGTATAAGCGTCGAGGGCGGCGGTCGGTTCATCAAGGATCAGGATTGGCGCGTCCTTTACCACCGCCCGCGCGATGGACAAACGCTGGCGCTGTCCCGTGGACAACTTGCCGCCCCGGTCGCTCAACACCGTGTCCAGGCCTTGTGGAAGTCCGGCGATGTACTCGTCCACGCAGGCCACATGTGCCGCCCGGCGAACCACCTGATCGCTTGCATCGGGGACGACGTAGCGGATGTTGTCCCGCACGGACATTCCAAAGAGCACGTTCTCCTGCAAGGCGACGGAAACGTTGCGGCGCAGGCTGTCCACATCCAGTTTGCTGAGCTCGATGCCGTCGATGGATATGCTTCCCGAGTCCGGATCGAAGAGCCTCGACAAGAGGCTCATCAAGCTGCTCTTGCCGGACCCCGTGGGACCGACAATGGCCGTCACCGTACCCGGTTCGACGGCGAAACTGACGTCGCGCAGAACCGGGCGGCCCGGTTCGTAGGCAAAACCCACGTGGCAGAACCGGATCTCGTGCGTTAGCGGCGGCATCGGGATCGCGTCCGGATCGTTCTCGACTTCCGGTTCGATGGCGAGGATGTCGAAGACCCGATCCAGGCCCATGGCCATGTCCTGGGCCTGGGCCCAGAGCGTCACCAGGCTGTGCACGGACTCGCTCGACGCGCCAAGCTGGTCCTGGGCCCAGTTGTAGGCGGCCAGATTCCATTTCACGAAACTCAAGCCGACCAGAGCGACGAGGACCGCGGCAAAGACCTCGCGGGTTCCCTGGGCCCAGACCGCCATCAGGAGCTGCGCGCCCAATAAGGCGGCGGCGGCGAGGGTAAACGTCACGATGCCGATGATGGCCATCAGGGTGCGGACACGATAGGACGCGTTGAACGCCGTTAGGGAGTCCCGCACGAGGCGCTCTTGCTCGGCCTCTCCGGCCCCGTAGGCCTTGACGATGCGAATCGCGGCGAAGGACTCCTGAACTCGCGACGTGAAGTCGGAGTTCGCCTCCCTGGAGGCCAAGGACCTTTCGCGCATCCGTGGCGAGTACCAGCGTCCCCAGAGAATGGCGAGCAGCACGACGCTCGCCGCCATCGTGCCGAGAATGGGGTCGAGCGCACCGAGGAATACAACCCCGATCACATACGTGATCAGCAATTGCGCCGCCTGGGTGATCGTGCCGATGACGGCGGTAACCTGGGCGCTGTCCTGGTAGATGCGATAGACCGAATCGCCCACCCGGTGATCGCTGTGATAGCGAATGGAGAGCCTGTGCCAGCGGTCGAGCAAGGCCATCCGCAGATCCTGGTTCACCCGCTGCATGATGAAGATGTAGTAGTAGGGCAGGAACATCGCCGACGGGACCAACGCGAGCCAGGAAACGACCATGAAGACGGCGTAGACCCACTTCAGGCTGTGCCTCTGTTCGGTGGTGAGCAATTCCAGATCGACATTCGCCGGGGCGCCGTCGCCTGGCGGTTCGAGCGTCCCTGCCGCGCCGCCAACGGACAACTCCGGCCGGCCGATGAAGTCCGCGAGGAAAGGTGTCAGTGGCTCGGCCTGCAGGATGGATTGGCTGATCAGATCCACGGAAAAGAGGGCGATGACCATGGTCAGCAGGGTAAGTGCCCAGACCAGCGCGAAGTAGTAGACGAGGTGGCTGCCCAGGCGGACGCGCAGGCGCAGCCTTCCGCCGTCGACCCGGTACTGCAACACCCATATGCAGACGCAGCCCAGAGCAACGAGTCCGACAGACAGGTTGTCGGCAAAACCGGCCACCGCAAAGACCGCGAACAGGAGTGCTCCTGTTCCGATGAGCGTGAGGACGACGGATACGCCGAGATAGGCCCGGCCCTTCACGAATAGCAGCGCCCAAGTGAGGATCGCCATCAGGGCCGTCGCAACTAACAGCACCTCGTGTGGCCAATCCTTCCCGAACGGGAGCCAGCCTGTGAGCGGCCCCATCGCGGTCAACACCGTCACCAAGGGCGGAACGTGACGGAAACTCCAACCCGCTTCGGACGTTGCCTGCCCAGGGCCGCTTTCCGCTAGGTCCCGTGCGTCGCGATTCCCCGGGATCTCGCGCCAGTACCCGATGATGTGGGGCAGCAGGTACGGCCATGTCCGCGCGAAGATCCTGACGATGGCGCCGAAGTTGCGTTGGTCGGGGTCTCTTGGCCTCTCGGCTTGCGGCGGCGCGTCCCCTCTTCCCCAAAAGGGAAGCGCCCGTGCCTCCTTCATCGCATCAATAAGGTGGCGCCTCCCCACGCCGCGAGCCTAGTCGTTTGTTTTCGTTGGTAGTCGGGTTCGTTTAAACAGGTTGAGGGTCGACTCGTCAACCATCCGAGTCCGCGTGGAGTCGTTGCACTCACCGGGGATGTGTCACCATGGTCGCATGGCCGAGAACGTGGACTGGGTGGCGCTGCGCTCTGCTCGCGAACGACGCGACCTGCGGACCTTCGCGCTGGTGTTGACGGCCCGAGGCATCGAGAGCCGGATCGATCTCATCGACGGCGACTGGCGCCTGCTGGTCGCGTTCGAGGATCTCGCCCACGGCCGGGAGGAGATCGCCGCCTACGAGCGGGAGAACGTCAGCCAGCCAGCGCCCGCCTTCCCCATCCGGGTCGACAGCGGCTGGTGGGGCGTCGCGGCCTACCTGGGCGTGATCTGGTTCGTGATGCTCGCCGAAGGCGCGGAGCTGTTCGGCTGGGATTGGCGCACGGACGGGCGCCTGCACGTTGCTTCGGTGATGTCGGGCGAACTCTGGCGCCTGGTCACGGCACTTACATTGCACGCCGACCTCGCGCATATCGTGGCGAACTCGCTGTTCGGTGCGGTGTTCGGCCTGCTTGCGGGGCGGTACTTCGGATCGGGCCTGGCCTGGCTTTGCATCGTCCTCGGCGGGACGCTCGGCAACGCCTTGAACGTCCTCGTGCGTCCCGAGTTCTTCATGTCCATCGGCGCGTCCACGGCGACTTTCGCGGCGGTGGGCCTCGGCGGCGCGTTCTTCTGGCGAAGCGGCTACTTCCGCCAGGCCCGGTGGCAGCGCCGGTTCGCGCCGGTGTTCGCTGCGATCGCGTTCTTCGCCTACACCGGCACCGGGGGCGAAAACACCGACGTCGTGGCACACCTCACCGGGCTGGTAGCGGGATTCCTGATCGGCCTCTACGTCGCGCGGACGAGGCTGCACCTGTCCGGTCCGCGGGCGCAACGGTTCTTCGCCTGGACCGCCATCGCGATCATCGGCATGGCCTGGATGTTGGCCGGCTGACGAGTTCGCTCAATTCCGGCGGCGCCTCCTCTCGCCTTCCTCCGCCGGTGCCGCCCGCGCCTTCAGCGCCTGCGAAATGACGTATTGCCGGATCAACTCCGCCTCCTCGGCGGTGACGGCGGCGGCGAAGGACAGCATCCCCTTGTCCGCGAACACGCCGCCCCGGACGATGTCCTGGAAGCGCTCGTGGGTTTCCCCGCTCATCATGCGCAGATCGGCATTGATGGTCGCCACCGCACCGATGCCGTGGCAACCAACGCAGGTGCGGTTGTAGAGGAGTTCGCCGCGCCCGATGTCCTCCTCGCTCGCGGTGAGCGGCGGCGGCTCCGGGATGTCGGCCGCCCCAATCTGTTCCGCGGTCACCTCGCCCGCTTCCGCACCGAGCTTGAACACCATCACCCGACCGTCGCTTTCCTCGCGCTGCCAGGCGCGACCGACCAGAACCGCCAGGTACTGTTCGCCGTCGATTGCATACGTGATGGGCGAGGCAGGCGTGTTGCCCTGGGTGTCGTATTCCCAGAGCAATGCTCCGTCGTCGGCATCGTAGGCGGCGAGTTGGCCAGCGGCATCGCCTTGGAAAACCAAGCCGCCGGCCGTCGCCAAGGCCCCACCGTTGTACGGCGTGTCGCGCTCGACGCTCCACACCTCCTCCCCGGTCAACGGGTCGAACGCCTTCAGGTAGCCGCTTGCCTCCGGCCGCGGCGGCGCGCCTTCGTGGGGACGCATATCCACCCCCAGGCTCATGCGGTTGGGATCGAGTTCGAACTCGCCGGTTTCGAGGAACGACTGCGGCAGGCCGTACCAGGCCGCCATGTCCTGGACCGGCAGATAGGCGATGCCGCGGTCAGGGTCCACGGCCATCGCTTGCCAACTGTGGCCGCCGGCGTTGCTCGGCAGCACCCATTGCGCCTTCTCGTCGTAGGCCATCTCCGGGTTCTCGACCGGACGCCCGGTCTCCCTGTCGATATGCGTCGCCCAGTTCAGGCGCACGTAGGGATTGGCGCGCAGCAGTTCGCCGTTTTCGCGGTCGAGCACGTAGAAGAAGCCGTTCTTCGGTCCCTGCAGCAGCACGGATCGGACCTTGCCGTCGATCTCCATGTCAAGGAGCGCGATGTCCTGGCACGCGTTGAAGTCCCAATTGTCGGCTGGCGTCATCTGGAAGAACCAGTTCATGCGGCCCGTCACCGGGTTCACCGACATGACGCCGCCGAGGAACAGGTTGTCGCCGCCGCCGGGGGAGCGGATCTTGCGTGGCCAGGGGGCACCGTTTCCGGTGCCGAACAGGAGCTGATCGAACTTCGCGTCGTAGACGATGGAATGCCAGACGGTTCCGCCGCCGCCTAGCTTCCACCACTCGCCCCCCCAGGTCTTGGCGGCTTCCTCGAGTTCCGGATGTTCGAAGGGCTTGGAGGGATCGCCGGGAACGGTGAAGAATCGCCAAGCGAGTTCGCCCGTCTGTGCGTCGTAGGCCGAGAGGTGCCCACGGAGCCCGAACTCGGAACTGCTCTGGCCGATGAACACCTTGCCGTGAACCGCCCGGGGTGCGCCGGTGATGGTGTAGGGATTGTGGGTCGGGTAGTGGGTGGTATCGACGTCCCAGACCTTCTCCCCGGTAGCCTGGTCGAGAGCGACGAGCCGGGCGTCGAAGGTCGCAAAGTAGAGCTTGCCCCGGTAGGCGGCCACACCACGGTTCGCCGGTCCGCCGCAGCAGGAGTAGCGCGCCGAACCCCGGTCGGTCCCCGGGTCGAAGCGCCAGATCTCCTCGCCGGTCTTGGCGTCCACGGCGTAGGCGACGCTCCACGAGTCCGTGAAGTACATGACGCCGTCGATCACCAAGGGCGTCGCCTGCAGACGATGGGGAATGTCGAGGTTCTTGACCCAGGCCAGGCCAAGTATCCCCACGGTGTCCCGGTTGATCTGGGTAAGGGCTGAGAACCGCAGTTCGTCGTAGGTCTGGCCATGGGCGAGCCAGCTTCCCGGTTCGGCGTCCCCCGCAGCGATGACCCGCGCTTCGTCAACCCAACCCGAGGGACGTGCTTCCTCTGCCGTCTCCGTGGACGTTTCTACATCGACGGTGTCCTTGATACATGCGGTCACCATGAACGCGATGGCCGGAAGCAGGACCAGGGTCCGCACCCAAGGACGAAACGACTTCATTGCATCCCCTCCCAATGCAACCGTAGCGGTGGATGCTACCCCAAAGCCCGCCGACGGTGAGACGGAACAAGAAGCCCGTAGCGCCCCAATGCCGTCTCGTTGCCGTCGCGACCGCGGTGTGTTCGGGACGGGCGACCACAAGGGTCGCCCCTACGGCGAGTTCAGTCCGGCGTTGGGAATCCGGGCCGCCTTGCCCTCGTCGTACCACCAGGCCGATGGGAAACTCGTGCGGAATTCGGCATCGGCCGGGGGGCGGCCGAACTTGTTCCAGTAGACCACCTTGGGACCCTCCACCGCGATCAGCGGGATGGTGAGGAAGTTCCACAACAGGATCCGGTCGAGCGCCCGCTGCGCGGCGGTCAGCTGCTCCCTGGTCCGAGCGTTCAGGACCTTGAGGATCATTTCGTCGGCGGCCTCGCTCGCTATGCCCGAGAGGTTCCGGGTTCGCGGCAGCATGGCGTTGCTCGAATGCCAATACGAGATAATCTCGATCCCAGCCGGGTTCGCGACGCCAAGCTGGCCGAAGGAAAAGTCGAAATCGAAATCCTTCATGATGTTGACGTAGTGCGCGGCATCCACCAGCCTCAAGCGCGTCTTGGCCCCCAACTTGTGCAACTGATCGACGAACTGGGTGACGATTCGCCGCTCTTCCACGTTGCGTAGGACGAACGTCAGGATGAGCCGCTCACCCGAGTCATTGGTGAGAG
>JAPPAV010000001.1 GCA_026705345.1 Gammaproteobacteria bacterium | reverse complement strand
TCTGGCCCCCGGCGGCGGTGACAGCCTGGTCGGCTAGGCGGGCATTGCCAGCCTACGCGGTCGAACGCCAGCCAGGCCACGAGGCTCGCGACGAATGTGAGCGCGACGGCCGCGCCGATGCCGGCATTGAGTTGCACCGAGAGGCGGGCGAGCGTGCGGGTGGCATGCCGGATCCACTCCTGAGATGCAGCCCAGCCGGCGGCGCGCCTGTAGAGGCCGTCCGCATACTCCTTCAAATGGGCGGCCCCACGCAGTTTCTGGAGGAGCCGTGCGGGATACACGGAATCTGGCAACCGGATCATCGCACCCTGGTCTGCTCGTTTGTCCCTGCCCGGCATGCCCCGGGCACGGCTTGTTATTTCACGGTCCGATTGCGCCTCGCGGCCCGCGGACGACATGACGCGTGGCGCATCCGGTCCTTGCGATCTTCGCACAAAAGCGAGCGCCATGGATAGCTTGGCTCGGTTGGATGCAGCCTTGCCCATGCCGTACTCACAACAACTTGCCGCAAGACAGAGCGCCCCTTAAACTTGATTTACGATACATCACAACAACGAAGAGCCAGTCTTGGCAAAGGAAAAAATGGTGTATGCATCGGTACTGAACGGCGTAACCGGCCGTGCGGGTATTTCACTGGCGGCATGCGCGTCGCTCGTGGCTGCGGCGGGGTGCGAATCGGTCGAAGTGGTGGAAACGCCGCCTCCGGCGGTCGAGGTGCCTGAGGCGTCGCCGGAGCGGCCACCGGCTGTCGAGCCGGTGGCAGTCGAGCCGCCGAGCGGTGAGCTGATCGTGCGCCTGCACGCTCAGACGGATGCCCAGATGCCGGAAGGGGCGACCGCGACGGTGGCGGTCCAGAGTGCGAACGATAGCCACTTCGCCGAACTGGTGAAAGGCGAGCGGCTGGTGCAATTCGAGGCCCTGGAGTTCGGGCGCTACGACCTGTCGGCAACGGTGAACAGCGGCGGCCACGAAATCGGATCGTACGCCTACTTCGTGGATGTGACCGACACCCCGGGCGACGTCACGCTGCAGATCGACTACCTGCGCGCCGACCTAGTGGTTGAATCCGGAATCGAGACGTCGCTTGAGCGCAGCTACCTCGGCACGGCGAGCGTCGGATCGGGCACCTGTACGGCCGCAGAAACGGGCGTCCCCGTCCGTTCGGAGTTGCACCTGTCGACGGACGGCGAGCGGATGGACTTAACGATCGAGAACTTTCAGCGCGACACGCTGCGGTTGTCGGGCCGGATCGACCCCGGGGCAACACCGTTGACCGCCGCGGGCGTGTTCGAGTCGTCCGGCGGCCAGTCGGGCGGCTGGTCGCTGACGCACCTGACCGCGCCCACGCCTGAAGCCATCCTGGCCGTGATCGCATTCGACGACCGCACCCGGTCCTGTCAGTCGACGCTTGAGTTCGCCGGGCTCGTGGAGGGCGGTGCGGCCTCCGGGACGTTCGGCTTGAACGAGGTTGGCGTCACCGTTCAAGCCCTCGGACACGGGCAGACGAGCACGGTCGCTCTCGGCCGCGACGAGTCCATTGCCCGGTTCGAGGGGTTGCTGGTCGGCCAGTACGACATCCTCGTGGAAGTGAGCCGCGGGGACCGCATCGTCGACACGCGCCGGGAGTCGGTGGAGGTCACCGCGGAGGGCGCGCGAGTGGAGACGTCCTTCGGGATCGAGTGGGCGCTGGCGGACGTGAGCCCCCTACTGCCGCGGGAAGACGCCCAGCGACTTGGCCATGCGTTCGTGGGCAAGAGCATGGTCGTACGCGGCTCGCCAGAGTGCCTCGGCAGCATTCCATTGGTGGATACGACCGAATTGACGGTCGCCACCGGTGACGGTGCGGCGCTGGAGATGACCTTCGACAGCTTTTACGGAAGAGTTCTGGAACTCACCGGCACTGTCGTGGACGGGTGGGCGGAATTCGCTGCCTCGGGATCGTACCAGTCGTCGGACGATAAGACCGGGTCCTGGACCATCGACCGCATCGCCGCACCGACACCGCGGTCGGTCGCGATGCTGGTGGAGTTCGACAATCTGACGGATGGGTGCCGGGTGACCTTCGAGTTTGCGGGTGTGCGTTGACCGCGACTCGCGTCGAGGCATGACCGGAGCGGCGCGATGAGCACCAAGGCGCGAAAGATTCTGCTCGTCGACGACGAGCCCGATTTTGCGCTCCTGGTGCGGCAGCGCATGCGCCGCGAATTACGAAAGGGAATCTACGATTTTACTTTCGCACAAGATGGCCACGAGGCATTGGAGCGCCTCCAGGCTGACCGCGAGATCGAAATGGTGCTGTCGGACATCAACATGCCCGGCATGGATGGATTGACGCTGCTCGACCAGATCCCGAAGGTCGACCCGAACCTCCGCGCCGTCATCGTATCGGCTTACGACGATATAGCCAACATTCGTACGGCGATGAACCGGGGCGCTTTCGATTTCCTCGTCAAGCCCATAGATTTCGACGATTTCAGGCTCACCATCAAGAGGACGCTGAAACACCTGGAACTGCTGCGCGACGCCCTCGGTACTCGCGACCGGCTGGTCGCCCTGCAGCGCGAACTCGAAGTCGCCAGCCGGATGCAGCAATCCATCCTGCCCACGGTCTTTCCGGAGACGCCGGGCTACCAGGTGTTCGGGAACATGGAACCCGCCCGGGAAATCGGCGGGGATTTCTTCGACGTGAACGACTTCGGGGAAGGGCGCATCGGTCTTACGATCGCAGACGTATCCGGCAAGGGCGTGCCGGCCGCTCTGTTCATGATGTCGAGCCGCACGCTGATGAAGGGCTCGGTCGGTGACACTTCCGATCCGGCCGATGTTCTCGCGGAGGTCAACACGCTGCTCGAAGCGGACAACCCGGCACAACACTTCGTCACGCTGCTCCATGCGGTGCTCGATCCTCAAACCGGGACGCTGCGCTACGCCAACGGCGGGCACAACCCGCCGCTGATAATCCACCCGGGAGGATCGTCGACCTTGCTGCCGAGCGCGGAGAATCTCGTTCTCGGGATCATGCCCGGGATTTCGTATCGGCAGGATGTGGTGACGCTGGAGCCCGGCGACATCGCCGTTCTGTACACCGACGGCGTCACCGAGGCCATGAACCTCGCGGACGAGCAGTTCGGCGAGTCGCGCCTGCGGGCCATCTTCGCGGACCGACAGCCGAAAAGCGCACGCGCCGTGAGCGATGCGATCTTTGAGGCCGTGCACGCGTTTTCCGGAAACGCGCCTCAATCGGACGACATCACCTGCCTGGTCGTGGTGCGCGAGGCCTGAACCGTGCAGCCTTGGCAGCGATCCC
>JAPPAV010000090.1 GCA_026705345.1 Gammaproteobacteria bacterium | reverse complement strand
GTCGAGCAGGGTCGGGCCGACGTCGATCGTGGTGGTGAGGCTACGCCGCCGGACGCCCTTGACCCCGGTGCGCGGATCCCAGCAGAAGAACGGGATGTGCGCGGTCTCGTTGTACCAGGGCATGCGCGCCTTGCCCCACCAGTCGTGCTCGCCGAGCAGGAAGCCGTGGTCGGTGACCACCAGCAGCATGGTGTCGCGCCACATGTCGTGCTCGTCCATGAAGTCGATGACACGGCCCAGGTAGTGGTCGCACTGGGTCAATAGCGCGGCGTACTGGTAGCGAAGGTACTCGACGGCATCCGGATCCTCGCTCACCCGTTCGTATAACGGCCAGTCGAAATGAGGCCCGTCCCATTCGTAGTTGTAGCGGTCCTTCCATTGCTTCAACGTGAAGAACGGCTCATGGGGATCGAAGGTTTCGATCTGCAGGTACCAGTTGTCCTGGTCGCGGTTGGTCTCGAGGAACTCGAGGCCCTCGGCGAAGGTCCGCGCCTGCGGCGTCAGGTGCTCCTGGTCCATGTACTTCCGGTTGATCCAGTCCTGGCGCACGATCCGGCCGTGGTGCTCCGGGATCTCAGGGTCCGCGACCTCGCCCTTCCACGCATCGCCCTCCTGGCCACGCACGTTCACCCAACTCGAATAGCGATGGTGATAGGTGGCGCCGCCGTCCTCCCAATAGTGGTAGTGGTCCGAGACC
Source organism: Gammaproteobacteria bacterium (assembly GCA_026705345.1). Taxonomy (GTDB): domain Bacteria; phylum Pseudomonadota; class Gammaproteobacteria; order Pseudomonadales; family Azotimanducaceae; genus VXYL01. The sequence goes on along the minus strand of JAPPAV010000090.1, from coordinate 47,749 downwards.
AGGTGGGTGTAGACGCCGTTCTGCTTGAGGATCGTGAAAGTCGAGTCGTCGAAGGGCTCGAACGGCCCCCAGGAGCGGTGCAGGAAATTGTGCCGACCGGTGTGCAGTTCGCGACGGGCAGGCATGCAGGGCATGGAGCCCACGTAGTGGTTGTCGAAGGTGACCGCGCGTTCGCCGAGCCGGACGAAGTTGGGCGCCAGGGTCCAGTCGCAGCCGTAGTTCGGCAGCATGTGCCGGTTCAGCGAGTCGTACATGACCATGACGGCCTTCATGGCGTTCTCCTAGTGCTGCGCGGGTCCAAGACGGCGGACATGCGTCCGCCGTCGACCGATCAGGTGTCGCTCGCGGTTTCCGCCGCTTCCTTGGCGACCTTCGGGATTTGCAGTTCGGCCAACCGAGCGGCGATGTCCTCCGCAGCGGTGGCCACGTTGACCTTGCGGTCGATGGCGAGAATGATGCCGTCGGCGCCGATGTAGAAGTTGTGCCGGTTGGGCACGCCCCAGCCTTCGTTCAGCACGCCGTAGGCCTTGGCGACCTCCTTGGTGGGATCCGACAGCATGGGGAACTCGGCGTGGTGTTTCGCCGCGAACCCCTTGTTGTCCTCGATGGGATCGCAGCTGACCATGAAGTAGTCGACGTCGAACGCCTCGATCAGGTGGCCCTTCTCGACCAGAGACTGGCACTCGACCGTGCAACCCTGGGTGTACGCCTTCGGGAACCAGGCAAGCACCACCGGCTTGTCGCCGAGTTGGTAGGTGCCGCCGTGGGTCGACTCGAGATTGAAGTCGGGAGCCTTGTCGCCGACCTTGAGTTCGCCGGCATTTGCGCCAAGGGCAAAGCCCAAAAGAACGCCCAGCAGGGCGAATCGACCGTGTTTCATGGTGGTCCTCCTTGGTTAGAGGCAGGATGTTAACACCTGACGAGAGGGCCCACGGGCGACGCTCTCCGTCCCGTTTCCCCCCCGGGCGGGGACAACCCCCGCCCCTACGACCCGTCGTCTTCACCGTCGTTGGCAAAGGCGTCAAGTGTCTCGCCGTTTTCCGCCGAGCAGCCATGCCATCAGACCGGTGGCGGCCGCGGCGCCCACGAACTGGGCGGCGATGAACGCCGGCGCGTCGGCCGGTGCTATGCCGCTGAACGTATCCGTGAACGACCGGGCAATGGTCACCGCCGGATTGGCGAAGGAAGTGGACGCGGTGAACCAATAGCCGGCGCTGATGTAGAGGCCGACCATGGCGGCAACCGCCGTCGGCCGTGCCTTCAAGGTTGCGAGAATAGTCGCGATCAGGCCGAAGGTTGCGACACCTTCCGCGAGCCATTGACCCATCCCGGTTCGCGCCTTTGTCGAGATCTGCAACAGGTCCACGTCGAACATGGCATGCGCCAGCACGGCACCCGCGAGGCCACCGAGGACCTGAACGCCCACGTAGGCCGCCGCGGTCTTGGCGTCGATCTCCCGGCGTATCAGGAAAGCCACGGTGACGGCTGGATTGAAATGGGCGCCCGAGAGGGGCGCTAGCGTGGTGATCAACACCGCCAGGATCGCGCCGGTGGCAAGCGTGTTGCCGAGCAGGGCCACGGCGTCGTTCCCGCCGGCGAGATTCTCGGCCATGATGCCGGAACCGATCACCGTGGCGAGCAGCAGCAGCGTACCGAGGGCCTCGGCAACTAGCCTGCGGGAAATCGCGGGCATTGTGGCGTCCGCCGATTCAAACAAAGCGGATCAGTGTACGACGCGGACATGACCGGCGCTTGAACCAACGTCGGCTTTGTCGGACAATTCCCGCCGTCTTCCCGGATCCTCTACAACGATCGGCGGGAGGATCGTTTTGAGGGAAGCAGTCAACCACGGTGCTGAACAACGGAGCAGGGCGCGCCCGTCAAGGCGCGGTTGCACCCCGCTGGATACGGCGGGTGTGTGTGACGTCTGCCGTGCGCGGCCTTAATAGCAACACTCAAGCCAGGACAGGGGCAACATGGCGGTAGCGATCTTTCTCCTCATCATCGTCATCGTCTCGGTGCTGTTGTCGTTCTTCAGCCCGTGGCAGTTCACGGAGATCGCCTCCAACTGGGGCTACATCGACTTCACGGTGATACTCACCTTCTGGATCTGCGGCATCGTGTTCGTCGTGATCGGCCTGTTCATGGTCTACACGACGTGGAAATTCCGCTACCGCGCCGACGCCCGCGCCGACTACGAGCCGGAGAACCCGAAACTGGAGTGGTGGTTGACCATCGTCACCACGATCGGCGTGGTGGCCATGCTGGCACCGGGGCTCATCGTCTGGAACGACTTCGTCAATCCGCCCGACGACGTGCAGGAGGTCGAGGTGCTGTCCAAGCAGTGGGGCTGGGCGTTCCGCTTCCCCGGCGAGGACGGCAAGTTCGGCACCGTCCACGTCGACAACATCGACGCGGACAACAGCTTCGGCATGAACATGGCGGACCCCAACGGCGACGACGACGTGCTCGTACAGGGCAACACGCTGCATCTCCCCGTCGACCAGGCCTACAAGGTCCTCCTGCGCTCGAACGACGTGCTGCACGACTTCTGGGTGCCGGAGTTCCGCGCCAAGATGGATGCCGTGCCGGGGATGATCACCTATTTCTGGTTCACACCAACGCGCATTCAGGACCAGCCGTACGAAGTCGTCTGCGCCGAACTCTGCGGCAGGGGCCACTACACCATGCGCGGCTGGGTGAAAGTCGATACCCAGGAGGACTTCCGATCCTGGCTCGGCACGCAGCCTACTTGGGCGGACGTGCAGGCGGCCACCGCGCTCGATGCGATGAGTCCGGAAGCGAAACGCGGTCGGGAAATCTGGGCGGCGGAAGGCTGCAACGCGTGCCACTCGCTGGATGGATCGGCCGTGGTGGGGCCCTCCTGGTTGAACCTGTGGAATACCACGCGACAACTGGCGGATGGCACCACCGCTACGGTGGACGAGGCGTATTTCGTCGAATCGATCCGCGAACCCGCCCTCAAGATCGTCGAGGGGTTCTCGCCGGCCATGATCGCCTACGACGAGGAGACCGTGACCGAAGACGAGATCCAAGCCTTGGTCGCGCTCTTGAAGGAGTCCGTCGACGCGCCCGCAGACGCCCCTGTCGGCCCGTGACCGGCGGTGGCCGAACGGACATTGACGTAGACTAGACCCTTAAAGGCTCGGACCCCTTACGGAGAGACCGATGGCACAGGCAGAAATACCGTATCAGGAAGCCATCCCGCTTCACGATCCACACTCCTGGATCACCAAGTACTGGTTCAGCCAGGACCACAAGGTGATCGCGGTCCAGTACGGGATCACCGCGGTCGCGGTGGGACTCGTGGCACTGGTCCTGTCCTGGATCATGCGCACGCAGATCGGGTTCCCGGGCGCGGTCGAGTGGATCACGCCGGATATCTACTACCAGTCGGTCACCATGCACGGCATGATCATGGTGATCTACCTGCTGACAGCGTTCCTGCTCGGCAGCTTCGGCAACTACCTCGTGCCGCTCATGCTGGGCGCCCGGGACATGGTGTTCCCGTTCGTCAACATGATCAGCTACCACGTGTATCTCGCCAGCGTACTCATCCTGATGGCCGGCTATCTCTTTCCCGGCACACTGGGAGGTCCAACCGGCGCCGGCTGGACGCTCTACCCGCCCCAGGCCATCCTGAGCGGTACGCCGGGGGCCGACTGGGGCATCCTGACCATGCTGGCGTCGCTGGCGGTGTTCATCGTCGCCTTCACCATGGGCGGCCTCAACTACATCACCACCATCCTGCAGGCCCGTACCCGGGGCATGACGATGATGCGCATGCCGCTGTCCATCTGGGGCATCGGCATGGCCACGGTCCTAGGCCTCCTGGCATTCCCTGCGCTGTTCGTCAGTGCAATCATGATGACGCTCGACAACCTGATCGGCACCAGTTTCTTCATGCCGGCGATCAACTCCGCCTTCGACGCGGGCGAGGACTACCAGGGCGGCAGCCCGCTGCTGTTCCAGCATCTGTTCTGGTTCTTCGGCCATCCGGAGGTCTACATCGTCGCGCTGCCCGCGTTCGGCGTCGTCTCCGACCTCATCTCGGTGCATGCCCGCAAGAACATCTTCGGCTACCGGCTGATGGTCTGGGCCATCGTCGCCATCGGCGGACTGTCGTTCATCGTCTGGGCGCACCACATGTACGTGGCCGGGATGCACCCCTACTTCGGGTTCTTCTTCGCCACCACGACGCTGATCATCGCGGTGCCGACCGCCATCAAGGTGTACAACTGGACCCTCACCCTGTGGCGGGCCAACATCCGCTTCACGGTGCCGATGCTGTTCGCCATCGCCTTCGTGCTCACCTTCGTGGTCGGCGGGCTCACCGGACTGTTCCTCGGCAACGTGATCGTCGACGTGCCCCTGTCGGACACCTACTTCGTGGTCGCCCACTTCCACATGGTGATGGGCGTCGCGCCGATCCTCGTGATCTTCGGCGGCATCTACCACTGGTATCCCAAGATCACCGGGCGGATGCTCAACGACACCATCGGCCGGATTCACTTCTGGATCACCTTCATCGGCACCTACGCCATCTACTTCCCGATGCACTTCCTGGCGATCCCCCGGCGCTACTACGAGTACAACGTCGGCGAGTCGGCGATCCTGACGCAGAGCATGGATATCCTGAACCAGAGCATCACGATCACGGCGTACATCGTCGGCATCGCGCAGTTCCTGTTCATCTACAACCTGATCGTCAGCTATCGGCGCGGCAGGGAGGCGGGCGACAACCCCTGGGAGGCGAACAGCCTGGAGTGGCGCACCCCGCAGACCCCGCCCGTGCACGGCAACTGGGGCGAGTCGCTTCCCACCGTGCATCGCTGGGCGTACGACTACAGCGTGCCGGGCGAGGAAAAGGACTTCATCCCGCAGGACGTACCGCGCAAGGCGCAAGCCTAGCCAAACAGACGAGACAGGAGCTAAGGAACCTCAATGGCCGAAGCAACGGCGGAATCCACCGGCCTCAAGTCGATCGCCGAGGACTGGTCCTCGGACATCACCACCTTCAAGGGCGTGCCCTGGGGCAAGGCGATGATGTGGATCTTCCTACTCTCGGACACGTTCATCTTCTCGATCTTCCTGACGAGCTACATGACCGTCCGGGCGACCACCGCGGAGGCGTGGCCGAACCCCAGCGAGGTGTTCTCGCTCACCCTTTTCGGCACCACCGTACCGCTGCTCTTGATCGCCATCATGACCTTCGACCTCATCACGTCGAGCGGCACCATGGCGCTGGCGGTGAACTACGGCTACCGGCGGGACAAGAAGAAGGCGGTCATCTTCATGCTCGCCACGGCGTTCTTCGGCGCCGTGTTCGTCGGCATGCAGGCGTTCGAGTGGACCAAGCTGATTCAAGAGGGCGTTCGACCCTGGGGGAACGACTGGGGTGCCGCCCAGTTCGGCTCTTGCTTCTTCATGATCACGGGCTTCCACGGCCTGCACGTGTCCGCAGGCGTGGTGTACCTCATCATCATTTCCTACCGCGTCTGGCGGGGCTACTACGACAACACCAACTTCGAGATCGTCGAAATCACGGGCCTCTACTGGCACTTCGTCGACCTCGTCTGGGTGTTCATCTTCGCGTTCTTCTATCTTTGGTAGCTTGAGGTAAGTCACGTGTCATCGGACGTCGGCCAGCAGCATCCGCTCGCCCTTTACTTCTGGATCTGGGGGCTGTTGTTCGTCATCAGCGCGGGCTCCTACCTCATCGACTTCTTCCAGGTCGGCTACGACGTCGGCACCATGGAACTGCGCTGGGCGCTGATACTCGTCTTCATGTTCCTAAAGGCCGGCTACATCGTCGCCGTCTTCATGCACTTGAAGTGGGAACGGCTGGCACTGATCTACGCGCTGCTGTTGCCACCGGGAGTACTCTTGGTGCTCGTCGGGCTGATGGCCTGGGAGTCGGACTACACTTGGCTCACCCGGGTCGTGTACTTCGGCGCGGAGGTCGCCCCGGTCGCGCTATCGCCCGCGGACACGCTCGGGCACCACTGATCTTCGCTACCAGCCCGGCGTTCTAGGGTAAGCCCGTGGACGTCGCACCAGGTGCCGTCGGAGCAACCGGGGCGTCTTCCCGTGCAGCCTTCGCCGCCTACCTGCATCCCCAGGTCGCCGCCCTTCTGTTCCTAGGGTTTTCCGCGGGACTCCCCTACCTGCTCATATTCGGGACCCTGTCGATTTGGCTGACGGAAGCCGGCGTAGAGCGGGCAGCGGTCACCTACTTCGCTTGGGCCGCGCTCGGATACTCCTTCAAGTTCGTCTGGGCACCGCTGGTCGACAAGCTACCGGTACCCTTCCTAACCCGGTATCTCGGGCAACGCCGAGGATGGATGCTCGTCGCCCAGATTGCCGTCATGGGCGCAATCGCATGGATGGGGTTCACCGATCCCACCGCGTCCGGTGGACTGGCCATCATGGCCCTCGCCGCCGTGGCACTGGGTTTCTCCTCCGCAACCCAGGACATCGTCATCGACGCCTACCGGATCGAAGCCGCCGAGGAGCCCATGCAGGCGATGCTGGCCGCCGCCTACCAAGCCGGCTATCGTTGCGGCATGCTCGTGGCCGGTGCGGTGGCGCTCTATCTCGCTTCGGGGTTCGGGACGACAGCAGAGCAATACTCACACGACGCCTGGAAATACACCTATCTGTGCATGTCGGCCGCCATGCTCCTCGGCGTCGTGACAACGCTGGTGGTTGCCGAACCGGTCCGTCGCCAAGTGTCCTCCTACCTCCACAGCACCGTCGACTACGCTCGGTTCCTCTTGCTATTCGCCTTGATCGCGACCAGTTTCGTCGTCGCGTTCGTGTCCCTTGGCGGGACCGTGGAACTCACCACCAAGTGGCTGACGGACGCCGGTCTCCCCGGCGGTTTGCCCGGATTCATCTGCCAAGCCGCCCGGCTCGGAATCGCCGTCGTGGTGGCACTCGCGGTCGCACGTCTGGCCGTGGCTACCGGCGTCGTCCAGCGGGAGATGGTCCAGGACACGTACGTCGCCCCGGTAGCCGACTTCTTCGCCCGGTATGGGCGGCCCGCGTTCGTCGTGCTGCTGCTGGTCGGCTTCTATCGCGTCTCCGACATGGTCCTCGGCGCGATCGCAAACGTCTTCTACATCGACATGGGCTACACGAAGGAGACTATCGCGACCGCCGCGAAGGTATTCGGACTCTGGATGACCATCCTCGGCGGTTTCCTCGGCGGGTGGCTTGCGGTCAAGTTCGGGGTGATGCGCGTACTGATGCTGGGCGCGGTCCTGGCGGCCGCCACCAACCTGCTGTTTGTTGCCCTCGCGACATCGCCCGGGCAGGTGCCAATGCTCTACTTCGTAGTCGCCGCCGACAACCTCTCAACCGGCCTCGCCGGCGCGGCCTTCATCGCCTACCTGTCGGGCCTCACCAGCATCTCGTTCACGGCCATGCAGTACGCGATCTTCAGTTCGCTGATGACGTTGTTCCCGAAACTGCTCTCCGGCTATGCGGGTACGATCGTCGACGCGGTCGGCTACCCGGCATTCTTCGTCGGCACGGCGGTTATCGGCATTCCCGTGCTGTTGCTGATTGCCTGGGTGGCACGAAACGCCCGGGACAGCGCAAGGGAAGGTCGCAACAGCCCGTAAGCCTATCGCCCGCGGACAGCGCGCCCGGCGGGAGCCGCGGCAAAATGCGGCAGCATGGCGACGCAACATCCGAAACGACACTGGCTGGCCGTGATGCAAACCCTTGCGGCGTTGGTCGGCAACGAGATTTGCGCCGCTTCGAAGCAACCTGCCTGTTGGATTGTTCTCGGCCTCGGGATCGCCAACCTGCTGGCCGGGCTCTTGCTCGTCACCACCGACTGGCTACCGACCTTCGTCGCGCTGGACATAGTCTGCGCGAACTTCGCGTTTGCGCTATGGATCGTCGCGGTCTATCTCGGTTGTCAGCCACCGTTGGCACGCTGCGGCAGGGGAATAGCGGCCAAGGCGTTCGCGACCGCACTCGTTGCCGCCGCAATGTTGACGGCTGCCGGCGGGATCACCGTCGCCGTGCAACTCTGGCGTGGCACCGCCCCGCTAGACTTACCGCTGTACGTCTCAGGGCTCTACGCCAACCTAGGCGTAAGCACGGTTCATCTGGCCCTGCTCGCGGTAGCGATGCAGGCGATTCTCGACCGAAAGTGGCTATCCATGGGCGTCACCGCCATCGTCTGGATCGCCACAAACCTCGGCTTTGACCATCCTTTGCTGCGATTCGGCGCACCGATTCATCCCGCATCCGGGATGAACGGGCACGGTCCGTTCCTGGGATCCCTAGTCGCGACCGGCATCTACTGGACGGGTTGTTGCATCCTCCTGCTAGCCGCTGGTCGCTGGGCCGCCGGGTGGCGATCAGCCAAGGGCAGGGGACCGGCGCAGCGGTCCCTCGGACCAAACGCCTTCGCGGTCGTCTGGACCGCTGCGGTCGCCTGGGCAGTCAGCGGTGGGTGGATTTTCCACAACGCAAGCATTGGCGCACCGGTCGAAGCCGTCGGCAATACACCGGGCGACCCGCCGCAGCCGGACTATTCGCGGCTTGATCTCGACATCGTGATCAGTCCTCTGGAACGGTTCCTCGCAAGCCGCGGCACGGCGATCGTGGTCAACAGGCACAACGTACCGATTCCGAACCTGCACTTTGGCATTCCGAGGGCGCTGGAAGTCGTGGCGTTGACCACGACGGGCGAGATGGAGGGCATCGACGAGACGACCGGATGCCACCGCTACCGCCTGAACCGTCCGCTCGAGCCCAAGGAGACACTCATGATCGAGTTCGATCTCAGGTGGACCGTGATCGGCCTGGCGGACATGCACAGTACGCCGCGGCTTGTTGAGAACGGCACTATCGTCAGCACCGCCGACGTCGTACCCGCCCTCGGTTGTGCGATCGGGCCACACCCGTTCCGGACCGCCTCCCCGGTTGCGTACCGGGCGCGGCTCGGCACCTCGCTCGACCAGGTCGCCGTGACCGCGGGAACCCTGGTCCGGGCCTGGAAGGAGAACGGTTGGAGCTTTTTCGAGTACGAATCGCAAGGTCCGATTTCGCCGTTCACGACCATCCATTCTGGCCACTACGCGATCCGACGCGAGGTCCGCGACGAAGGATCGTTCGAAGTCTTCTACCACCCGACACATCGGAAAAACCTCGATCGCATGCTCGACGCGGGTCGGGCCATCGCGAAACGGTCGAAGTGGGGGGCCAACCAAGGCCTCGTCAGGATCGTAGAAATACCCGACTATCAACCGTTCCGGTGTCTCGGATTCCTAGGCATCTGCAGGGCAGAAACTGGCGGCCGACGCGGGCGGGGACAAGCCCCGCCCCTACGAGCCTATGCGGCAGATCGACCCGACGACAAAATGGCAGCTCCGTTGCTGCCCTATTCCGAGCGCGGATATCCGCTCAATAGACCACCACCGAGCGAATCGACTCCCCCGCGTGCATGAGGTCGAAGGCGTTGTTGATGTCGCCGAGCGGCATGGTGTGGGTGATCAGGTCGTCGATGTTGATCTTGCCGTCCATGTACCAGTCGACGATCTTCGGGACGTCGGTGCGGCCCTTGGCGCCCCCGAAGGCCGTACCGCGCCAGACCCGACCGGTGACGAGTTGGAACGGACGCGTGGCGATCTCCTGGCCGGCGCCCGCGACGCCGATGATGATGCTCTCGCCCCAGCCCTTGTGGCAGCATTCCAGCGCCTGGCGCATGACGTCGACGTTGCCGATGCACTCGAAGGAGTAGTCCACGCCGCCGTCGGTCATGTCGACGATGGCGTCGGTCACGTTGTCGACCTCGGTGGGATTGACGAAGTCGGTCATGCCGAACTGTTCGGCCAGCGTGCGTTTGCCCGGATTGACGTCGACCCCGATGATTCGGTCCGCGCCCACCAGTCTCGCGCCCTGGATGACGTTGAGCCCGATGCCGCCCAAACCGAACACCGCGACGTTGGAACCCGGTTCCACCTTGGCGGTGTTCATCACGGCACCGAGCCCGGTGGTCACGCCGCAGCCGATGTAGCAGACCTTGTCGAACGGGGCGTCCTCGCGGATTTTGGCCACCGCGATCTCGGGCAGCACCGTGAAATTGGAGAAGGTCGACGTGCCCATGTAGTGCAGGATCGTCTCGCCGCCCTGGGAGAATCTGGACGTACCGTCCGGCATCAGGCCCTGGCCCTGGGTCGCGCGGATGGCACCGCAGAGATTGGTCTTGCCGGAGGTGCAGAACTTGCACTGCCGGCATTCCGGCGTGTACAGGGGGATGACGTGATCGCCCACCGATAGACCCTCGACCCCCGTTCCCACTTCGACGACGACCCCCGCGCCCTCGTGACCCAGGATGGCCGGGAACAGACCCTCCGGGTCGGAGCCGGAAAGTGTGTACTCGTCGGTGTGACAGATGCCGGTGGCCTTGATCTCCACCATCACCTCACCTTCGCGGGGCCCTTCCAACTGCACGGTATCCACTTCCAGCGGCTCGCCCGCTGCCCTGGCCACGGCGGCTCTTGAGTCCATATCGCCTCCCCCTCTAGTTTGCTGCGGCAAAAGGCTCCCACTCGAGTCGAGTTTCGGTGCCGCATGGTCGATTCGAGGCTACACCAAGCGCAGGGATTCCTCACGCCATATTGCGTCTCAGTCCTGGTCCATGACCTCGTGGCCCACTTCCGCGTCCACGAGGATCGGGCGCACGGCGTCCCGCCAGATGTCGTAGCCGGCGCCGTTCATGTGCAGGTTGTCGGCGACGAAAATCTCCGGCAGCGGCTTGCCGTCTTCGCCGAGCATCGGGGTCGCGATGTCGATGAAGGTGAGGCGCGCATCCTTCGCGGCCCGGTCGGCAAGCATGGCGTTGGTGGCCGACATGGTGTCCCAGAGGTTCCAGCGGCGGATGCTCGGCTTCACCGCCAGGATGTAGATCCGGGTCCGCGGCAATGCCTCGTGGATGCCCGCGGAGATGGCGTCGAAGTGGGTCAGGATCTCCTCCGGCGTCGCGCCTGCAGCGGCATCGTTGTCGCCTTCGTAGAGCAACACGGCACGCGGTTCGTGGCGTAGCACGAGTTCGTCGAGGAAGTGGCGAACGTCCTTCATATTGCTGCCGCCGAAGCCGCGCGGGATGATGGTGAGCGGGGCCAAGTCCTCGGCGATGCGGCCGTGCCACCCGCGCATGCTGGAGCTGCCGGTGGCGACGACCGCGCCCTTCGGCGGCGGTGACTCCGCGTCCGCCGCGAGGAAGGCGTCGATCGCCGCGCGGAATCGTTCGGGGTCCGGGTATTCGGCGGCGGCGGCAGTCGTCAGCAGCACCAAAGCGATGGCAATTCCTCTAGGCACGGGCTCCTCCCAATGGTTCGTTCGACCAGCACGCAACGACCCTATAATCCCGGTCGGGGACCATCGCCTGCAAGCCCGCCGGGACGGAACATGACAGATCCATTCGCCACGGCCACCGACATCGCCGCCGCCATCCGGAGCAAGGCGGTCAGCGCCCTCGAAGTCACCGACCAGTACATCGATCGGGTCGAACGCTACGACGGCGACATCAATGCCGTCGTGGTCCGGGATTTCGAGCGCGGCCGGGAGGCGGCGAAGGCGGCCGATGCGGCGCTCGCCCGCGGCGACGATGTCGGGCCGCTCCACGGCGTACCGATGACGATCAAGGAAGCCTATGACGTTGAAGGGCTGCCGACGACCTGGGGCATTCCCGAGTTCCGCGACAATGTCGCCACGCAGGACGCCGACTCGGTTCGCCGCCTGAAGGCTGCGGGCGCCGTCTTCTTCGGCAAGACCAACGTTCCGCTCAATCTGGCGGACTTCCAGAGTTTCAATGTGATCTACGGAACCACCAACAATCCCTGGGATCTGACGCGTACGCCCGGCGGTTCATCCGGCGGGTCGGCAGCAGCACTGGCCGCAGGCCTGACCGGCCTCGAAGCGGGTTCCGACATCGGCGGTTCCATTCGCAATCCCGCCCACTTTTGCGGCATCTACGGCCACAAGCCGACCTGGGGCATCGTCAGCGACGAGGGGCACGCGCTGCCGGGTGTCCTCGCCCCTGCCGACATCGCGGTGGTTGGCCCCATGGCCCGCTGCGCCGAGGACTTGGCGCTGACTCTCGACATCGTTGCCGGACCCGGCCGCACGGACGGCAACGGGTGGCAGTTGAATCTTCCACGACCGGACAAGGCCTGCTTGGGCGACTTCAGAGTCGCGATTCTTCCCAACCATGATTTCGCCCCGGTGGCGGCGGAGATGGCCGACCGTGTCCAGCACGTCGGCGATCTGCTCGCGCGCCTCGGCGCGACCGTATCCGACAACGCGCTACCGGCGATCGATATCGAACGGAGTTTCGAGGCCTATACGAGCCTACTCTGGGGCGTGATCGCGGCCACCCTGTCCGAGGAAGAGAAAGTCGGGCTGCGCCAAGCGCGCGCCCAAGGGTTGGTGGACGACAGCCTTGCCGGCACTGTGGTGCGCTTCGGCGTCCAGGAACACGGCGAATGGCTGCTCTACAGCAATCATCGCTACGAACTGCGCAAGGCGTGGCAGGCCTTCTTCGAGGACTGGGACATCCTCCTGTGTCCGCAGATGGCCACCGACGCCTTCGCCCACGATCACGGCGAATACTTCGGCCGGCATCTCATCGTCGACAACGAGAGCCAGGACTACTTCCAGCAGGTCTTCTGGTCGGGCCTCGTCACCGTCGCCCATCTGCCCAGCACGGTGTTTCCAACCGGTCTGTCCAAGGGCGGCCTGCCCATCGGCCTGCAGGCGGTGAGCGGCGAGTTCAAGGACCACACGACCATCGAATTCGCGCGGCTGATGGCCCGGGAACTTGGGGGATTCACGCCGCCCCCGGGATACGCCTAGACGGATCCCGGCCGCTTGCCGCAACGCGCGGGACGGGACAAGCCCGTCCCCTACGATCCTTCCCCGGCCGCCGAGTGCCGTGCGGCTACAATGGCGGTCTTGTTCGGGCGAGCGGTAACGTCCGCCACCCGCCAAGCTGAACGGGCGCGCCATGGGGGACGGCATCAAGGACCTGTCGAACTACCTACCCATCATCGAGGTGGCGCGCTCGTACCGACGCGAGGACCTGCCCCACGACGTCGTGGCCGGGGTGGCCGTCGGTATGCTCACCGTCCCGCAAGCCGTCGCCTACGCGTTGCTTGCCGGCCTGCCTGCCCAAGCGGGCCTTTACGCCTGTCTCGCCCCGATGGTGATCCACGCGCTGTTGAGTTCATCCCGGCAGTTGATCGTCGGGCCCGTCGCGATCGCCGCGCTCATGGTCGCATCGACCGTCGGTCAGCATGCCGCCGCCTATTCCGACGCCTACTTGGGCATCACGACCGTGTTGAGTCTCCAGGTCGGCCTGATCCTGATCCTCCTTCGGGCGCTGCAGGTGGGCGGTATCGTCAACCTGCTGAGCCATCCGGTGATTTCGGGATTCGTGAACGGGGCGGCGGTCGTCATCATCATCAGTCAACTCGCCCCGCTCACCGGGATCGCAACGACTTCGCGGCTGGACGATGGTGCCTTGGATCGCATGGCCCTGCTTGTCCGGTCCGTCGGGGAGGTCAATCCCACTGCCATCGCGCTCGGCGTCGGAAGTCTGCTTCTGATGGCGGCTGTACGCAGGTGGGGGCCTGCCTTGGTGCGATCCGGCGCTAGAGTTGCGGGTGACGGGGATGTTCGCCACGCGCTCGGCCGCACCGGCCCGGTGTTGGTCACCGTCCTCGGCACCGCCGTCGTCGCCGGCTTCGGACTCGATGTCGGTGTGGTGGGAAGCGTTCCCGCCGGATTGCCGGAGTTCACGCTGCCACTACTCGACGCACGGTTGTGGTGGGATCTCGCGCCCAACGCGGTGCTCATCGCCCTCGTAGCCTTCGTCGAGAGCTACTCCATCGGCAAGACGCTGGCCGCCCGCCAACGACGGCGAATCGACAGCCACCAGGAACTGCTGGCCCTCGGCGCGGCCAACATCGGCGCATCGCTGTCGGGTGCCTATCCGGTGGCCGGGAGTTTTTCGCGATCAAGCGTAAACTACGCGTCGGGCGCCCGGACACCGGCGAGCGCCCTGGTCTGCGCGGTCATCATCGTCCTGACGCTGCTCTGGCTGATGCCCCTGTTCGCGAATCTACCGCACGCGGTCCTCGCCGCCGTCGTCATCGTAGCCGTTTACGAACTTGCCGACTTCCGTTCCGTGGTCCGCGACTGGCGCTTCTATCGGGGCGATGTCCTGACCCACTTCGCAACCTTTGCCGGCGTTTTGCTCGCGGGCGTGGAAGCCGGGTTGCTGATCGGTGTCGGTATTTCGGTCGTGCTTTTCATGCGCGGCTCCGCACGGCCGCACATCGCCGTCGTGGGCAGACTCGGCGACACGCCCCACTTTCGCAACGTCAAGCGCTACGAGGTCCGCACCTGGCCACACCTGGTAGCGGCCCGGGTCGATGAGAGCTTCTACTTCGCCAACGCCGACACGTTGGAGAGCCGTCTCGCGGAACTGGTCGACAATCCCGAGGGCATGCCCGAGGACGGGGATTCCGACGGTGGGCAGGCGGTCGAACACCTGCTTATCATCATGAGCGCCGTCAACTTCATCGATACCACCGGGCTCGAAATGCTCCAGCGCCTGACTCATCGCCTCGCCCGCCGGGGCGTCGCGATGCATCTCTGCGAGATCAAGGGGCCAGTTCGCGACCAACTCGAACACGTTGCGGTCGACGAGTGGCTAAGCGGGCGGGTGTTCCAGACCACCGACGACGCGTTCAATGTCCTCACCGAAGCGGCCGGCAAGTGGGTATGGCGTGACGTGCCGGAGAAGGCGAGGGACTAGGACGTGTTTGAAGCGGGGACACAATGAAACTCCTGGTGGCGAACCGCGGCGAGATCGCGATCCGCATCATGCGGGCCGCAGCGGAGCTCGGCGTGCCCACGGTGGCGGTGGCGCCGGCGGACGACGCCGGCTCGCTGCACACCGGCAAGGCGGACGAGGCGGTGACACTCGACGGCACCGGCGCGGCGGCGTACCTCGACATCGACCAGATCGTCGCGGCCGCCGTGGACACCGGCTGCGACGCGCTGCATCCCGGCTACGGCTTCCTGGCGGAGAACGCCGAACTCGCCCGGCGCTCTGCCGCGGCCGGGGTGACCTTCGTGGGTCCGTGCGTGGAGACCCTCGAGCTGTTCGGCGACAAGGCGCGGGCCCGCGCGGCGGCAGCCGACACGGGCGTGCCGGTGATCCGCGGCATCGACCATCCGGTGTCCGTGGACGAGGCGGCGGCGTTCCTCGATTCCCTAACCGACGGCCGAGGCATGATGGTCAAGGCGGTGGGCGGCGGCGGGGGCCGCGGCTCGCGCCGGGTGGCCCACGCCGACGAGGTGGCGGCGACCTACGAGCGCTGCCGGGCCGAGGCGCTGGCCGCGTTCGGCAACGGCGATCTGTACGTGGAGGAGTTCATCGGGCGGGCGCGGCACGTGGAGGTGCAGATCCTCGGGGACGCCGCGGGCGGCATCGCCCACCTCGGCGAGCGCGAGTGCAGCGTGCAGCGGCACTTTCAGAAGATCGTCGAGGTGGCGCCGGCGCCCGGGCTCGCGGACGAACTGCGCGAGGCGATCGTCGACGCCGCGGTGCGGTTCGCCGGCAGTGTCGGCTACCGCAACGCCGGCACGTTCGAGTTCCTCCTCGACGTCTCCGGCGAGGCGGGGAACGGGTCGTTCGCGTTCATCGAGACCAACGCGCGGCTGCAGGTCGAGCACACCGTGACGGAGGAAGTAACCGGCGTGGACATCGTGCAGGCGCAGCTGAAGCTGGCCCGGGGCGCGACGATTGCGGAACTCGGGCTCGACAAGATCGACACGCGCGGCTATGCGGTTCAGGCCCGGGTGTGCATGGAGACGGTGCGCGGGGACGGCACCATCCTGCCCTCTGCCGGCACGCTCCTCGCCTACGAGGCGCCGAGCGGGCCGGGTGTGCGCACCGACGGCTTCGGCTACGCCGGCTACGAGACCAGCCTTTCCTTCGACTCGCTGCTCGCCAAGGTGGTCGGGCATTCGCCGTCGGACGACTTCACAGATGCCGTCGGGCGGACCTCGCGCGCGCTCAGCGAGTTCCGCATCGAGGGCGTCGAGACCAACATCGCCTTGCTGCAGGCCATCCTAGGCCATCCCGACTTCGCCGCCGGCAAGGTGCACACCCGGTTCGTCGACGAACACATGGCCGACCTCGCCGCCGCCGGCGACCAACGCCGGTTCGTCACGCCAGCGGGCCACGATTCGGCGAGAACCGAGGATGGCTATGCCGGTGCACGGGTCGAGGATGCCCAAGACCCACTCGCTCTCTTCAAGCACGACACCCAGGTGAAGTCACAGGAAGCCGAGCAGGACAAGCCCGAGCCGACCGGACCGTTCACGCTGCCGGCCTCTGTTCCCGGCGCGGTCATGTCCGTCGACGTCGCCGAAGGCGACGAGGTGCTCGCGGGCCAACCCATGGTTACGATCAATTCGCTGGAACTCGATCACGTCGTGCGCGCGGAACAGGGCAGCACGGTCGATGCGGTCTTCGTCACATCCGGTGACCGGGTCCGCGTCGGCGACCCGCTGGTCCTGATCAGCGAATCGGGGGTCGAGGGCAACTGGGCCGAACCCGCCGCCGAAACGGATCTCGACGCCCGCCGAAGCGACCTTGCGCAGGTCGACGAGCGGCGTGCCTACATCGAGGACGACTTCCGGTCCGAGAAGATCGCCAGAAGGCATGCGAAACAGCAACGCAGCCCGCGGCAGAACATCGAGCACTTGATGGACGGCACGTTCCGGGAATACGGACCCCTAGTGACCGCGGCAAGCTGGCAGAAGCAGCAATGGCTCCGGGAGACCACCCAGGCCGACGGCCTCGTCATGGGCATCGGCCATATCAACGGGGATCTGTTCGAAGCGGATCGGTCACGCGCCGTCGCCGTCCACTACGACTACATGGTCGTGGCCGGCACCCAAGGTGGCCGAGGGCACTACAAGCAAGATCGGATCTACGAACTCGCCGGGCGATATCGGCTGCCCCTGGTGCTGTTCGCCGAGGGCGGCGGCGGCCGGCCCGGCATCAGCGGCGGCGAGCGGGCCGAGGCCAGGGACATTGCCGTTGAGGCCGGACTTCGCAACCCCGGGGACGCCCCTCCGCGGTCCCGGGCCGGCTCGGTGGACGTGGCCGGACGCGGTGGCGGCGGGGTTCCCGTGGACTCCTACACGTTCACGAAACTCTGCGAACTCAGCGGTCTCGTCCCCCTGGTCGGCGTGAATTCGGGGCGCTGCTTCGCGGGCAACACGGTCATGCTGGCGTCCTGCGACGTCATCATCGCTGCGGAGAACTCCACCATCGGCCTCGGCGGACCCGCCATGATCGAGGGCGGAGGCCTCGGCATCTATACGCCCGAGGAAGTCGGCCCGATGTCGTTCCAGGTGCCCAACGGCGTGGTCGACATCCTCGTCAAGGATGACGAGACAGCAATCGATGCCACGAAGAAATACCTGTCCTACTTCCAAGGTCCGGTCCAGCACTGGAACGCGCCCGATCAACGCCGCCTTCGCAGCATCGTCCCGGAGGACCGAAACGAGCTCTACGACATGCGCGAAGTCATCGAAACGCTCGTGGACAAGGACTCCATCCTCGAGATCCGCGAAGCCTTCGGGGTGGGCATCATCACGGCCTTCATCCGCATCGAAGGCAAACCCCTAGGACTGATCGCGAACAACCCGAAGCACCTGTCCGGCGCCATCGACAGCGATGCCGCGGACAAGGGTGCCCGCTTCCTCCAGCTCTGCGACACCTTCGACATCCCCGTGCTGTCGCTGATGGACTGTCCCGGCATCGCGCCCGGCCCGGAATACGAACGCACCGCGCTGCTCCGGCACTGCGGCCGGCTGTTCGTCACCGGCGCCAACATGACCACGCCGATGTTCGGCGTGGTGATACGGAAGGCCTACGGCATGGGAGTCCGCGCCATGTGCGGCGGCAGCTCGCTGGAACCGTTCTTCACCGTTGCCTGGCCCAGCGCCGAGTTCGCGGACATGACCATCGACGGCCGGGTCAGGTTGATGTTCGGCGAGGAGCTTCATGCCGTCGACGACGAGGACGAGCGGCAGGCCATCTACGAACGTCTGATCGATGCCCACGTGGAGCGGGCGAGCGCCGTCAACTCCGGCGGCACCAACTACGGCATCGACGATGTCATCGATCCCGCGGACACCCGCGCCTGGATCGCGCAAGGGCTCGAGAGCATCCCGAAACCCGCGCCGCGTACCCAAAAGAAACGACCCAACGTGGATACCTGGTAGCGGTATGGGGAGGAGTTTGACACCCACGTTGGCGATGCGCCGTAGGGGCGGGGCTTGTCCCCGCCCGAGCCGGCACCTCCACGCCGAATGCGCGGGCGACCGCGCGCCCTGCCGGGCGCGTTTGGGTCGCCCCGACGGGCTTTCCACGTGGTTGGAGACAAACGCGTGAAGCTCTTGGTGGCGAACCGAGGCGAGATCGCCATCCGCATCATGCGGGCGGCGGCGGAACTCGGCGTGCCGACGGTGGCGGTGGCGCCGGCGGACGACGCCGGCTCGCTGCACAGCGGCAAGGCCGACGAGGCGGTGACCCTCGACGGCATCGGCGCGGCGGCGTACCTCGACATCGACCAGATCGTCGCGGCCGCCGTGGACACCGGCTGCGACGCGCTGCATCCCGGCTACGGCTTCCTGGCGGAGAACGCCGAACTCGCCCGGCGCTCTGCCGCGGCGGGGGTGACCTTCGTCGGACCGCGCATCGAGACCCTCGAGCTGTTCGGCGACAAGACGCGGGCCCGGGCCGCGGCGGCCGACAACGGGGTGCCGGTCATCCGCGGCATCGACCATCCCGTGTCCGTCGACGAGGCGGCGGCGTTCTTCGACGTCCTTGGCGAGGGCCGCGGCATGATGATCAAGGCGGTGGGCGGCGGCGGCGGCCGCGGCTCGCGCCGGGTCGCCCACGCCGGCGAGGTGGCGGCGACCTACGAGCGCTGCCGGGCGGAGGCGCTGGCCGCGTTCGGCAACGGCGACCTCTACGTCGAGGAGTTCATCGGGCGGGCGCGCCACGTCGAGGTGCAGATCCTCGGCGACGCCGAGGGCGCCATCGCCCATCTCGGCGAGCGCGAGTGCAGCGTCCAGCGGCACTCCCAAAAGATCGTCGAGGTGGCGCCGGCGCCCGGGCTCGCGGACGAACTGCGCGAGGCGATTGTCGACGCCGCGGTGCGGTTCGCCGGCAGCGTCGGCTACCGCAATGCCGGGACGTTCGAGTTCCTCCTCGACGTCTCCGGCGAGGCGTCGTTCGCCTTCATCGAGACGAACGCGCGGCTGCAGGTCGAACACACCGTGACCGAGGAGGTCACGGGGGTAGACATCGTCCGGGCGCAGCTGCAGCTGGCCCGGGGCGCGACGATCGCGGAGCTTGGCCTCGACAAGATCGACACGCGCGGCTATGCGGTGCAGGCCCGGGTGTGCATGGAGACGGTGCGCGCCGACGGCGCCATTCTGCCGGCTGCCGGCACGCTTCTCGCCTACGAGGCGCCGAGCGGGCCGGGCGTGCGCACCGACGGCTTCGGCTACGCCGGCTACGAGACCAGCCTCGCCTTCGACTCGCTGCTCGCCAAGGTGGTCGGGCATTCGCCGTCGAACGACTTTTCCGACGCCGTGGCGCGGACCTCGCGCGCGCTCAGCGAGTTCCGCATCGAGGGGGTCGAGACCAACATCGCCTTCCTGCAGGCCATCCTGAGCCATCCCGACTTCGTCGCCGGCAACGTCCACACCCGGTTCGTCGACGAGCACATGGCGGGCCTCGCCGCCGCCAGCGACCCGCGCCGATTCGTCACACCTACCGGGTACGAACCACAGGCGGTCATCGCAACACAGGCGGAACAGGCAGTCGGCCCGGAGGGATCCGTGGGACTGGTGGCGCCGATGCAGGGCACCATCGTCGGGATCGACGTAGCCGTCGGCGACGAGGTCCGCGTCGGCCAGGCGGTCGCCGTGGTCGAGGCCATGAAGCTGCAGCACGACATCCGCGCCGACCGCAACGGCGTCGTCTGCGCCGTCTCAATGGCGCAAGGCGATGTCGTACGCGAGGGCTATCCAATCGTGTTCATCCACGAGACGGAAGTCGAAGGCGGTGCCATCGGCGCCGATGCCGGGATGGACCTCGATCTGATCCGCGGCGACCTCACGGAAGTCAACGACTGGATCGAGAGAACACTCGACGTATCGCGCGCAGACGCGGTAGACACGCTGCACGGGAAAGGCCGACGCACCGCCCGGGAGAACCTCGACGACCTGCTGGACAACGGGTCGTTCCGGGAGTTCGGCCCGCCGGCGGCCGGGTCGGTGGACGGCGGCACGATCATGGGATTCGGGAGCGTCAACGCCGACCTGCTCGGCGAGGAACGCGCTCGGGTGGCCGTCGTGCACAGCAACTACCCTGTGGCCTCCTATACCCACGGCCACTATCGCCAGGAACAGGTGCACGAACTGGTACACGACTGGCGCGTGCCTCTCGTGCTGTTCTCGGAGGGCGAGGGACAACCCTACGGCAATGTCGGCGGCGTCGGCATGGACGCCAGCGTCTTCACGGACTTCGCCAAGCTCTCCGGGCTGGTGCCGCTGGTCGGCGTCAGTACCGGGGACTGCTTCGCGGGGAACGCCGCGCTCTTGGCCTGCTGCGACGTCATCATCGCCACCGAGAACTCGACCATCGGCTGCAACGGGCCGGCCGTGGTCGAAGCGAGCGGCATGGGTTCCCACACCGCGGCGGATCTGGGCTCGATGACGTTCCAGGTGGAGAACGGCGACGTCGACATCGTGGTCGAGGACGATGCGGCCGCGGTCCGTGCCGTCAAGCAGTACCTGTCCTATTTCCAGGGGCCGGTCTGCGACTGGGAATCGCCGGATCAGCGCCGCATGCGACACATTATTCCGGAGAACCGCGTGCGGGCTTACGAGATGCGCGACATCATCGAAACGCTGGCCGACGAGGGTTCGGTGCTCGAGATCCGCAAGGAGTTCGGCATCGGCGTCATCACCGCCTTCATCCGCGTCGAGGGCCAGCCGATGGGGGTGGTCGCCAACAATTCCGCGCACCTGGCCGGCGCGGTGGACAGTCCCGGCGCGGACAAGGGTGCGAGGTTCTTCCAACTGTGCGACGCCTTCGATATCCCCGTCGTCGTGTTCATGGACTGTCCGGGAATCATGGTGGGGCCGGACCACGAGCGGACGGCGCTGGTGCGTCACTCGGTCCGGCTTTTCAACATCGGCGCCAACTGCACCGCGCCGATGTTCGGGATCATGGTGCGCAAGGCCTACGGTCTCGGCGTGCAGGCGATGATCGGCGGCGCCTCCTCCGTCCCGTTCCTTACGGTGGCATGGCCAACCGCCGAGTTCGCCGGCATGAACATCGACGGGGCCGTGAAACTCTCGGCCCGCCGGGAATTGGCGGCGATCGAGGATCCCGAGGAGCGCAAGGCCGCCTACGAGCGGCGGGTCGCCCAGGGCTACGAGTCGGCCCGGGCCATCAACTCTGGCGCCCGCTACGTCATCGATCCGGCGGATACCCGGGCATTCATCGCCAGCGGCATGAAGTGCCTGCCGCCGGTACCGCCGCGTACGGGAAAGAAGCGCCCGTACGTCGATACTTGGTAGAGTTCCTGTCCCAAGCGGCCAACGGTGCCCACGATGCGCATGTCCTGCCATTACCCCGCGCAGATCTGCGCCATCGGACTCGGGCTTGCCCTTTGCACTTCGCACATCCGGGCGTCCGAGACCGAAGTCGATAGCGCTTCCGAGGTCCACGAGGAGGCAGTTGCGCTTGACCTCTACGTGCCGCCCCATCGCAAGGAACTGGCGACTCCCGTCTATCCCCGTCAAGCGCTTGTGAAGAACCGCGAAGGCTGGGTTCGACTGGAGTTCATGGTGGACCCCCAAGGCAAGGCCTACGAGATCTCGGTGTCCCGATCCATGGGCGACCCCCTCTTCGAGATGGCGGCCATCCGCGCTTTGAAGAAGTCGACTTTCGAACCCGCCCGGATCGACGGGCAGCCCGCCGATGCCGGAGCATCGCAGCAGTACGTCTTCGCGCTCGAAGGGGGATCGAAAGGTGCCGGTGCCTGGTTCCTCAGACTCTACAAGCACGCCATGCGCGCCATTGCAGAGGGGGATCGCGAACAAGCCGAAGAGTACGTGGCGTCCCTCGAAAAAGGCACCCGGCTCAATCTCTACGAGGATGCCTACCTGCATATCGCGAAGTTCAACTACTACCAGAAGTGGGGCGACAAGCATCAGCAATTGCACGCCTTGGACCGGGCCGTCGCGCAGGAATTCGCAGAAAAGAATTTGCCCGAGGAGTTGCTGGTGAACTGCCAACGGGCGCGGTTCATGCTGTTGGTCGAAACAGGCGACTACGAGAGAGCCGTTCGCACGTACCGCATGCTGAAGGTGATGAACCTGGAGGAGCCGGTGATCGAGGCGCTGCAAACCGTGGTCGACCAACTCGAAGCGCTCCGCGCGGACGACCGTGCCTATACCGTGCCGGGCGACTTCGGCGAGAATACCTCGTGGAGCTACCACCTGTTCAAGGACGAATTCTCAATCGACGCCGTCCAAGGCGACATCGCCGAGATCAAACTACGTTGTTGGACGGGCTACGTGTTCTTCCGGTTCCAGCCCGACGTCAAGTACAAGGTCGCCGGCGGCTGGAACCGGTGCCAGCTAGAACTCGTGGGCAACCCGGGAACGACGTTCGCGCTGACCCAGTCGTAGGACGAACTGGCCGCGGAGACACGATTGGTCCGCACGGGGTTCGAACGCTAGTCGATGGTGGCCCGCCGAACGACTACCTGGTGGAGGTGGAATCCGGCTGGAATCCCCATTGCGGCAGCGACAACGATCCCTTCGGCAAACTGGAAGTGCGGGATGGCCAGCTGATCTACGTCCCTCGGAAGTAGCGCTCTCCAACGGTGCTTGGTTCCGTCCCTTACTGCCCGCCCCGAATATAGCCCTCGAGTTGGCCGATCGTCTCCGACTGCTCGTCGATGATCTCGTTGAAGAGGTCGCGCAGCGACAGCATGCCCGTGACCACGCCCTCCTCCACGACGACCAGGTGCCGGATGTGATGATTGGTCATCAGGTCGACGCACGCCGACACCCTATCGCGTGGCGCCACGGTGATGACTTCCCTCGTCATGATCTCCGAGACCCGGGTCTGCTTGGATGACTTGTCCTTGAGGATGACCTTGCGTGCGTAGTCGCGCTCGGAAACGATGCCCACCAGCTTGTCGTCGATCATGACCGGCAATGCGCCCACGTGGCAGTCCGACATCATCTCGATTGCCTCGTAGACGCTCGCGATCGGCGCGATGGAGAACACATCGCCGTTGCCCCCGCCGCGCAGCTTGTGCTGCATCACGTCGTGTACCGTCTTCATGGCTAGTCCCCGTCGGTCCTGTAGTCCGAGTTTGTCGGAATTGCTCTGCACGCGGCAAGCCCTCCCGTGCCCTGGCGCCAATTGCCGCCACCAGTGCGCCGCTGTTAGCCTCGCCTCAAGGAATCTGAGTCAAGGGGCGGTCGATGTATCCAGGACATTGGGCGACGGTATTCCCGGACAAGGCAGCGGCAGTCGAAACGGGCACGGGGGCGGTGCGTACGTTCGGCGAATTGAACGACCGCTCGAACCGGCTCGCGCAGTTCTTCTGGGACCGGGGGCTGCGGCGCGGCGACCACGTCAGCATCTTCATGGAGAACCACCTCGTCTACTTCGACGTGGTCTGGGCTGCACTTCGTTCCGGCCTCTATCTCACCACCGTGAACCGCTATCTCACCACCGAAGAAGCCGGCTACATCGTGGACAACTCCGAGTCGTCGGTACTCGTCGCCTCCCTGGGCGTGGCCGATGTCGCAGGCGAGGTATCGGCGTACGCACCCAACTGCGAAACCTACCTGATGGTCGACGGCACCGTCGACGGTTTCGACGACTTCGAGGATGCCATCGCCGCCTACCCAGCCGAACCCCTCGACGAGGAACCCGCCGGCGGATTCATGCTGTACAGCTCCGGCACGACGGGCCGACCCAAGGGCATCCTGCGGCCGTTGCCCGAGACGTCCATCACCGAACCCGGCGAGACGGTTGGTCTGCTGAACATGGTGTGGGGAGTCGACCAGGATGCCGTCTACCTCTCGCCCGCCCCGCTCTACCATGCCGCTCCGCTAGGGTTCTGCCAGATCGTACAGACATTGGGCGGTACGGCGGTCGTGATGCCCCGATTCGACCCCGTCCACGCGCTCCAGGCCATCGAGGACCACAAGGTCACCCACAGCCAGTGGGTGCCGACCATGTTCACTCGCATGCTGAAACTTCCCGAAGCAGACCGAAGCGGCTTCGACCTCACGTCCCACAAGGTGGCCATCCACGCGGCCGCACCCATTTCCCAGGAAGTGAAACGGCAGATGCTGGACTGGTGGGGGCCAATCCTCTACGAGTACTACGCCGGCACGGAGCTGAACGGCTTCACGCACTGCACGCCGGACGAATGGCTCGCCCACCCCGGCACGGTCGGTCGCCCGCTGATGGGCGTGATCCACATCTGCGACGAGGACGGCACCGAGCTTCCCGCCGGGGAGCCGGGCATCATCTACTTCGAGCTGCCGGAGATGCCCTTCGAGTATCTGAAGGATCCCGAGAAGACCCTGGAGGCACAGCATCCCCACCATGCCAACTGGTCGAAGCTCGGTGACGTCGGCTACGTCGACGAAGAGGGCTTCCTCTACCTAACCGACCGCGCCACGTTCATGATCATCTCCGGTGGCGTCAACATCTATCCCCAGGAGATCGAGGACGCACTGATCGTGCATCCGAAGGTCATGGACGTCGCCGTGATCGGCGTGCCGAACCCGGAGATGGGCGAGGAGGTTAAGGCCGTCGTCCAGCCGGTGGAGGGCGTGGCGGCTGACGCCGGCCTCGAAACCGAACTGATCGCCTACGCCCGCGAGCACATCGCGCACTACAAGTGCCCGAAGAGCGTGGACTTCCGCGACGAACTGCCGCGCCTACCCACCGGCAAGCTCTACAAGCGGCTGTTGAAGGACGAGTACTGGGGCAAAACCGGTAGCCGGATCGTCTAGGCGGACACCGCCATGGCGACTCGGATACTGATTGGCTTTGCAGGTCTGGCCGCAGGGGTGGCTATCGGCCTGGTTCTGGCCTGGGTAACTCTGCCCGTCGACGCGCCCCCACCTGTCCGGGCAACCGCTCCGGACTCGCCTGCGCCGGCACGCCTCGACACGGATGTTGCGGTGGCAACCACGCTAGACGATACCCTGCGCCTGCCCGGCAACTTCCGGCAGACTGCAGCCCTCTACGAACTCCTAGCCGATGCCGACATCCCGTCGCTCGAACGCCTGCTCGCCGAGGCCGGGACACTGCCGAGCAGTCACGACGCCACCGCAGCAAGGACCATCATCTACTCCCGCTTTGTCGAACTCGACCCGGAACGCGCGTTGGCCGATGTTCTGGCGCGCGGGGGGCCCGATCAGGAACGCTACGTTCAAACAGTCTTGGAACACTGGGCGGAGATCGACCACGACGGCGCCCTGGACAAAGCGGAAACGTTGCCCGATCGGCAGCGTCGAGACGCCGCCATTGCCGTGCTGATCGCCCGCGACGACCTTCCCACCGTCGAACAACGCGCAATCGCGGCGCGTTTCTCCATCGAGCCGGTCCTCGGCCGGCTGCGTGCGGAGACAACCATGCGCTCGGATCCAGCCCTCGCTTGGCGAGATGCGCTGGCGCAGATGTCGGCGGGACAGGAACAGAACGCCGTGCTTCGGCGGATCGCTAACGAGTGGATCGACCGCGACCCGCACGCAGCGATGGCAGCAGTTGCCGCGATGCCGGATCAGACAACTGCCAGATATTTGCGCACGGCGCTGATGCGCCACTGGATGGATGCGGACCGGGACGCTGCCATCGCGTGGGCGCTGGCCGAGCCGGCATCCCCCCAACGCGACACACTCCTGGCGGAGGCCGCGGAGTTCCTCGCCCAGACCTCGCCCCGCCAAGCACTCCAACTCGCCACCGGCCTCGATGCCACTGGCAAGCGGCGGGTCATCGCCGTCACGCTCTTGGCCTGGGCTCGGCGCGACCCAGAGGCGGCGATCAAGGCTGTCGCCGAGGTCGACGACGCGGAAGTCGCCGAGGCCCTCTACTGGGAGCTGTCATCGATCTGGGCGGGACGGGATCCCGGAGCCGCCGCGACCTGGTTGGCGTCTTCGGACCTCGCCGGTGAACCGCTGCGGCGCGCGCTGCGCGGCGTGCTCGTGCGGTGGGCGGGCGACGACCCACAGGCCGCCGCCTCTTGGCTCGACACGACCCCCGATGAACTTCGCGAGCGCCACATCGCGCATGTCCTCCACCCCCTCGCACGGCAGGACGCACGGGGCGCTTTCGCCTGGCTGTGGTCGCAAGGCGTCGAGACCCGCCGGCAGTCGGTCGGCCCTCTCATGTATTCACTCGCCAACCACTCGCCGACCGTTGCACTGGACCTGTTCGCCGGCATACGCGACGCGCAGGCCCGTACCCAAGCCATGGAAGGAATCCTTCACGGCTGGTCCCAGTCCGATCCGGAACGCGCGGCCCGCTATCTGCTGGGACCCGGAGCTGAGTTCCTATCGCTGATGTCTTCGCCCGTCGCCGCGTGGGTGGCGGTCGATCCCTCGGCAGCGGTCGCCTTCATCGACGAGGTGCCGCCGGGACCTGAACGCGACGCCGCCACTCGGGTCGCCATCGTCCAGCTGGTCGAGCACGACGCATCGCTTGCGGATGCGGCGCTCGCGGAAGACCTGTACGCCCGGATCGAAGACGCGGAGTCGAGAACACGCGCCGCCTACGTCCTTGCCGGGCACTTCGAGGACCACGACGAGGAACGGGCCGAACAATACCGGGCGGCGGCCGGCTTGGATCGCTAGGCGGTGCCGATGCCCCCATGTCCCGGGTCTTCGGCTTCACGTACTCGCGAGTACGCGCTAGCCTTGTGCGCGACCGAAGTCAACGACGAACCCGGTCTTGCGCCATAGTAGCCAAGTCACGAAGGGGTAGAACGAGAGTGCCGTTGCGGCATGCCATTCGGTCATGCTCTCGAGCCATGCGTCGTTGTCGATGAAATAGGTGAACGCTTCCAGCGCGAGTCCCTCGGCCAACATGAACACGCAGAGAGCCACCTTGGTTCTGACGAGCACGGTCTTGCCGAACAACGCCTGCGCCCGGTAGACCAGGATCAGCTGGGCGACGTAGGTGAAACCGAAGAAGACGATGGTGCCGTAGCGGCGCAGCGCACGGTACAAGTCGCCTTCGTGTCCCAGGAAGGTCGCATAGAGCACGAACGAAGCCGCACCGACAATACCCACCACGAGCAGCGCACGGCGCCAACCGATACGCGTGTCCCCACAGGCGTCGAGCCAGCGCTCGCACAGCATCCAGTACACCGCGAAGAAAACCCCTGCGGGGATCATCAACGCTTTGAAGATGAAGTAGCCCCAGCCGTAGCGGCCGCTGGCGCTGATGCTGGCACAACCCGAGATGTGCGGCACGCACGCCTCCAGATGGCCGCCGGCCGCCGAGGCCGCGTAGGCGACGAACATGCCGAGCCAACTGAAGACCCAGACGAAGACGGCAACGTAGCGCAGATCCATGCCGTTACATTATCCGTGTCAGGCGAACGGCCTCAACGGTACCCGGCAACCCTATAATCGGGGTTCACGCCTTAAGTGGGAGTCGCCGTGGCATCGTGGATATTGAGGAACGCCGCCGTCGTCAATGAAGGCCGCAGTTTCGAGGCCGATGTCGTGATTCACGACGGCCGCATCGAACGCATTGGCACCGGTACTACGAAGCCCGGTGCCCGGGAAATCGACCTCGGCGGTGCCTGGCTGCTGCCCGGGATGATCGACGACCAGGTGCACTTTCGCGAACCGGGGTTCGAGCACAAGGCAAACATCGCAACGGAGTCCCGGGCCGCCGTCGCGGGCGGTACCACTAGCTACTTGGAGATGCCGAACTGCGTGCCGCAGACGGTCACCCCCGGCGCGTTGCTCGACAAGCACACCCGGGCGGCCGGTCGTTCGCTGGCGAACTTTGGCTTCTACTTCGGCGCCACCAACGACAACCTGGAGGCCATCAAGGCCGTGGACGTCACCAAGGCCTGCGGGGTCAAGGTCTTCATGGGCGCTTCCACCGGCGACATGCTGGTCGACGATCCCGACACGCTGGAGGGCATCTTCGCATCCTGCCCGCTCGTCATTGCCACACACTGCGAGGACACCCCCACCATCCTCGCCAACGAGGCAGCTGCACGCGCCGAGTTCGGCGACGCGGTCCCCATCGAAAAACACCCAGAGATCCGATCGGAGGAAGCCTGCTACAAGTCATCCTCCCTCGCCGTCTCGCTGGCCAAACGCCACGGCAGCCGGCTGCACGTCCTGCATTTGACCACCGCGCGGGAAATGGACCTGTTCGAACCTGGACCGATCTCGGGAAAACGGATCACGGCGGAAGCCTGCGTCCATCACCTGTTCTTCAACGACAGCTGGTACGGACCCCTCGGAAACGACTTGAAGTGCAACCCGGCGGTGAAGACCCGGGCCGATCAACTCGCGCTGCGGCACGCCGTCGTCGAGGACCGCATCGATGTCATCGCCACCGATCATGCGCCTCACACTGCAGAGGAGAAAGCCGCCCCGTTTATCGACGCGCCTGCTGGTCTACCTCTGGTCCAGCATGCCCTGTTGAGTCTCGTCGAGCACGTCAAGGCCGGGGAGTTCACCATCGAACAGGTCGTTCAGAAGACCGCCCATGCCCCGGCCACTCTGTTCGAGATCGCCGAACGGGGCTACATCCGAGAGGGCTATTGGGCCGACCTCACGGTCATCGACCCGGACGCGCACACCGTGGTCGACGAAGAACCCGTGCACGCCAAGTGCGGCTGGAGCCCGTTTCGGGGATTCACGTTCCGTTCCCGGATCACGCATACGTTCGTCAACGGCAACCTGGCCTACGTCGACGGTAGGCTGCACGACGTGCCCATGGGCGTCGCGCTCGAGTTCGCCCGGTAGGGGCGACCCTTGTGGGGCCCGTTGCCACCCGGCGACGCCGAGGTTCGACTAGGACGGGACACCACAAGGGTGTCCCCGACGCCGTACCACGGCAGGGCCTTCACCACGTTCTCCCCAACGTTTGTCCCTACCGCAAATCCGGCAACACGTAGCCCTTCCCCGCGAGGTCGGCACGCACCACCTTCTTGTCCATCTTGCCCGTGGAGGTCAGCGGAACGCTGTCCACGAAAAGCACGTCGTCGGGCAACTGCCATTTGGCGAAGCGGCCAGTGCAATGTTCGAGGATCGCATCGGGCGACACCTCGGCCCCGTCGGTGAGGACGATGAGCGCCACCGGGCGTTCGTCCCACTTGGGATGCGGCTGCGCGACGACGCAGGCCTGGGCGATGCCGTCGAGGGCGACGATGTGGTTCTCGAGGTCCACCGACGAGATCCACTCGCCGCCGCTTTTGACGAGATCCTTGGAGCGGTCGGCGATGATGAGGTACTCCTCCGGGTCGATCGTGCCGACGTCGCCGGTGATCAGCCAGTCGCCGTGAAAGCGCTCAGGTCGCGGATCCTCGTAGTACGCGGAGCAGATCCAGGGGCCGCGTATGAGTATCTCGCCCACGGTCTCGCCGTCGTGGGGCAGGCGGTTGAAGTCCTCGTCGAAGATACCGACTTCGAGACCCGGCATGAGCTGGCCCGCCTTGCCGACGTTCTCCAACTGCTCGTCCAGGGACAGCGACGGGTGCTTGTGCTTCATGAGCCGGCGGGACAACGTCGCCAGCGGACTGGTCTCGGTGAGTCCCCAACCCTGGATCATCTCCACGCCCAGTGCATCGTGGTACCAGCGGATCAAGGACTTCGGCGGTGCGGAACCGCCGCAGGTGAGCCTAGAAAGCGACGAAAGGTCGTAGGCGTCGGGATTCGCTTCGATGACCGCCTTCACGCCCTGCCAGATGGTAGGCACCGCGGCCGAAAGGCTCACCTTCTCCCGCGCCATGAGTTCCACAAGCCGCTCCGGATCCATGAACCGGTGCGGCAGCACCTGCTTGCAGCCGAGCATCAGCGCCGACCAGGGAACGCCCCAGCCCATGGCGTGGAACATCGGCACCACGCCGCACACCGTGTCCGTGGCCGAGAGACCCATGGAGTCGGTCATGCACTGCGCCATGGTGTGCAGATACTGGGAGCGATGTTCGTACTCGACGCCTTTCGGATTGCCGGTGGTTCCGCTGGTGTAGCAAAGCCCGAGGGGGGCGTTCTCGTCGAGGTCCGGCCACTCGTAACGCCTGGGCTTGCCGGCGATGAATTCCTCGTAGTCCGCGGCCGGCGCAACGCCGGTCGTCCAGTCCTCGAATCCCTCCTCCACGGCAACCACGACTAGCTCCACGGACGGAAGGCGGCCTTTGAGCGACTCGAGGATCGGCAACGTGTCGGCGTCGGCAATGATCAGCCGGTCCTGGGCATGGCCGATGATGTAGGCGAGATCATCCGGCGATAGGCGAAGGTTGATGGTATGCAGAACCGCACCCATGCCCGCAGCGGCATGGTAGGCCTCCAGGTGACGCGAGCCGTTCCACATAAAGGTGCCGATGCGATCGCCGGGCCGGATGCCGTAGTCGTAGAGCGCGTGCGCCAACTGGTGCGCCCGGTCCCGGGTTTGGGCCAGGGACTGGCGCCGGGGGCCGCCCTGGGTCGCCGTGACGACCTCGACGTCCGGTGCCACCGTGGCGCCCCGGTCGATGAGTCGCGACATGACGAGCGGCGTATGTTGCATGGCCATGGGATCAGGTCCTCGCAAGTGGTTCAGTGGGTGTGGCGGCGGAGTCTATCGAATACCGAGCGGCGCGGCGAAATTCGCCAGCCCTCGTGGCCAAAACCACCAAGGAAGTTGGCCCATCGATTGAACTTACTTTACCGATGTCTTTCAAATCAACCGGTTGTAAGAAAATTTATGTTGGCACGTCTCTTGAAAACCGGTAGAGAACCCTCATTTTCTGAGAACAACAGTTGAGAACATCGTGACCAGAATCTCACGCATCAGTACCCCGAGAGCGACGCTTGGCGCAATCGCGCTGCTCGTCATTGTCATGGCGGGTTTCGGCCTATTCGCCGATGGCGAAGAGAAGCCGACGACTCACGATGCCCACCTGGCAAACGAGGTCGTCGAGCAGCCCGAAACCGAAACGTCCCAGCATTGCTGGGCACGAACCCCGGTCCCGGTCGCGGGCATTGACCAGACCCTGGAGCGCAACGGCAATGTCCAGCTTTGATCGGATCCGAAACCGGTTGGCCCGCGATACGCACAGCGGTTGGTTCGGCGGCGTCTGCGCGGGATTCGGCCGCACGCTCAGCATCGACCCGAAGTTCCTGCGCGCCGGCCTCGTCATTCTCGCCGTCCTGTCCCCGAAGATCGTGGTCGCCGCCTACCTCGTGGCGTGGATCCTGCTGCCGGCGCAGAACGAGATCGACCACACGGCGTAACGGGCCGCCGCCTCCCAACGGTAGGGTAGTTACGCCGCCAGGAAGGCGGCAATCCACTGCGCGACGACGGCTTCGTCCGTCGGCTCGTCCAATGACCGCACGCCGGGGCCGAAGGCACCGCCCAACGCCTCGCGCCGTCGGCACATCAGAAACCTGGCGTAGTCCCGGGTGAACTCGGGATGTCCCTGCACTGCGAATACGTGGTTCTCGATCGCGAAGGCGGCGTTCGGGCAGAAGTTGCTCGCCGCAAGCAACCTGGCACCCCGGGGCAACACGTCAACCTGGTCCTGATGGCTTGCCAAGAGGCGGATCTCGCGGAGCCGGGGGCGCAGCCAGGGCTCGTCGTCGACGATGTCCCACGTATGCACGCCGACACCCCAGCCCACCTTCGCCCGGTCGACTACGCCGCCCAAGGATGCCGCGACCAACTGGTGCCCAAAGCAGATGCCCACCGTCTTGGACCGGGTCTCGTTCAGCTCCCGAACGAAATCCTTGAGCCGGGCTATCCATGGTTCGTCGTCGTAGACGCTGGCCCGGCTGCCGGTGATCAGGTAGCCGTCACAGTCGCCGACACCGTCGGGATAGTGACCCCGGCGAACATCGAAGAACTCGAACGACGTGCGGGAATCCAACGCGTCGCCCAGCGCGACGGTAAACATGTCCGCGTAGTCGCCGAAGCGAGCGCGGCACTCGGGATCCACGTGATCGGCCTGCAGGATCCCTAGACGCAACGAACTTCCCCGACCTGCTAGATGATCTCTAGGTAGCGGGCAAGCTGCCAGTCGTTGACGTGGCGTTCGTACTCCCGGGACTCCCAAAGTCTTGTTTCCACATAGTGATCGACGAACACGTCGCCGAAAAGTTCCCGTGCAGGCCGCGACCCGCCAAGTCGAATCGCCGCGTCCCGAAGCGTCGGGGCGAACCGCCACTCGGCCGGGAGGCCGTCTTCCACATCGTAGGCGTTGCCCGAAACGCCGTCGGGCGGCTCGATCCGTTGTTCGATACCCAGGATGGCCGCCCCGATGGTCGCTGCCGAGGCCAGGTACGGATTGCCGTCGGCTCCCCCCACGCGACACTCGATATGCTGGCTCTTCTCATCGCCGGGAATGAACCGGAACGCCGCAGTCCGGTTGTCGATACCCCATGTCGCCGCGGTCGGTGCCCACGCGCCCTTGACGAGGCGGGTGAAGCTGTTGATGGTGGGCGCCAGCATCGGCAGGAACTCGGGCACGTAGCGAATCAGGCCACCGAGCGCCCAACGGGCGCGATCCGGAACGTCTGTGGAACCGGGGTCGGCAAACACGTTGACCCCCTCCTCGTCCAGCAAGGAGAAGTGGTAGTGCCCGCTTTGACCCGGATAGTTCATGGACCACTTGGCCATGAATGTCGCCATCGCGCCACGCTTCGTGAAAAAACCCTTCGAGAATGTCTTGAACAACGTTGCCCGGTCGGCAGCCTCCATGCCCTCGGCCGCGGCGAGCGCCGCCTCCCAAACACCCGGTCCCGTTTCGCAGTGCAGCCCCTCCAAGGGCAGGCGGAGATCGGTGCAGTAGTCCATGAGCCCCCGAAAGATCTCCGAGTTGGCCGAGGCGCGCAGCACCGAGTAGCCGAAGTTGCCCGGTGTCAGGGGTTGCAGGTCGCGGAAGCCCTTGTCGCGGACGCTATCGGGATCCTCGTCGAACACGAACAGTTCGTACTCGAAACCGGCCTTCGCCAAGAGTCCGGCACTACTCGCCCGGGCTAGGACCCGCCGCAACAGCGTGCGGGGACATACGGCGTGGTCGCCGCCGTCCTGTGCGGCGAACTCGCCGATGAAATAGGGGACTCCCGACTCCGGCAGGGTGCGCTCACTGTCCACGAGCAACCGGTAGCGAGCATCCGGGAACCCGGTGTGCCACCCCGTGACCGCCCCCCCGTCGTAGAGTTGATCGTCCACGTCCCAGCCGAATACGCAGTCGCAGAACCCGCCGCCCTTGACGAACAGGCTCTTGAGCTTGTCGAGGCCCACGTACTTGCCGCGCAGTACGCCGTCGATGTCCGCCAAACCGAGCATGGCTTGGCCTGCGCCACGGGATTCGTACTCCGCGATCTTCGTGTCGATTTCAGGGTGCTCATTCGGTTCCATCATCACATCCAGCCTGTGGATAACTTTTGGGATAACTTCTCCCCTCCGGTGGCGTCAGTGTCCCCGGCAATCCCCAAAACCCGATCGTTTCCACCAAGATAGACAAAATAATCCTTTATTTTCAATTATTTATCGAGCAACTTACCGCCGACACCAAGTGAGGCAGGCGCCAACCGGTCGTGCCACAACCCTCGGTTCGCATGTGCATAACGACTCGGCCACTAGGTTAGTGGGCGCTAACAACGCAGCCCAATTGTTTCGGTTCAATGAAGGAAATTGAACATCCGGCGACGGTAGCGTTTGGCAACCTCCGACCCCTTCCCCATCAGCGCCATGATGCGGATCATCGTCAGGCGTCCGACGTCCTCCCGGTACGTTCGATCCTGCCGGAGAATAGCCATGGCCTCCTCCAACGCCTCCTCGTAGCGACGTTCCGACGCAAGCAGAACGGCGGCCCGGTAACGCGCGTCGAGGTCTTTACCGTCCGCCTCGGTTTGCGCCAGCGCATCCCGAAGACTTCCCATTCCCGCCGCCTCCTCGAGAATCTCCAAACGGGTTGCGGGACGTTCGCGTTCATCCGCCTCCTCCCCAATGGTGCCCAGCACGGTGCGACCGCCATCGACGTCGCCTCTCAACAACAGCACGTCGGCCCACTCGACCTTGAACCCCGCGTTGTTGGGCTCCGCGGCGATCGCCTCCTTGAGAACGGCGAGGGCTCCGTCGTAGTCCTCGATGTCGAGATAGTGACCTAGCTGCGACTTGAGCGCGTCGGCGGGCGATTGCGTCAAGCGGTCGACGAGTTGGCGCAAGACGTTCTCGCCCTGGGGACCTTCCATCTGATCGGCAAGCTGACCGTCCTTGACGACCCGAATGCTGGGGATGCCCTGTACGCGCAGTTGCTGGGCCAGGGTCTGGTCCTTCGCGATGTCGGACAGTGCCAGCGCGAACTTGCCCTGGTACTGGTGCGCCAATCGCGTGAGGGTCGCCTTGGTTTCCGCGGCGGGTGCCACCTGTTCCGTCCAGAACAGCAGCACGACGGGAACCTGCCTGGACCGTTCGACGACGTCGTCCTGGAACGACGGCAGTTCGACTTCGAAAATCGACGGGTTGTCCATACCTAACCCAGAACCGGAGTCAGCGGATTCTAGCAGTCTGACCGTCTCGCGGCGGCTGAAGCACGGATTGGGTCGGCTCGCGCGTTGACTTGACCCCGTACTTGGCGCAGATTGGGTTCGCGACCAAACGCTCGGATCCGGAATGCTCGACCGGTACGTCAGAACGTTGGAACGCGCTGGCCTAGATCAGTGCGTACTTCTCGCGGTCGTGTCGACAGCGGCATGGTACATCTTGGTCGACGCGACAAACGGCGACGGGGCGACGCCATTGCCGACGGCGTGGGGAGACCTGCACGAATGGTTGGCCATGTGGGCGACGGGATCCATATACGCCGCCCTGGTCCTGTACCGGTACCTTCCGTCCACGTCCAGCGGTGCCCGCGCGGCAATATTCGCGTTGGCCGGGGCGGTCAGCTACTGGATCGGCGTGAACTTCACGATATACGCCAGCCCCCTGGACAGCTGCGTCGCAACCACGGCGCTGGCCGGCGTGGTGACCGCTGCGGGCCTCGGATGCCTGGTTATGACGTTGGGGACGCTACGCTTCTCGCCCGTTTCCTTCGCCGCGCTCTGCACGGCCGGGGGCCTCGGCGGCGCGGCTGTCTGCGTTGAATGGCTCAACGAACTGACCGATGAGTACGTCGTGGGACACCTGGCTTGGCAGATTCTCACCTGCATCGCGCTTTACTACGCGCCGAAGCCGGGGAAATAGCCCTCGGGATTCAACGCGCACGCACGCACTTCTCGTAGAGCTCGCCCAGTGCGCCCTGGGGATCGTACGTCTCCTTCAGCTCCCGGTACGCGTCACCGCCGTAGATGCGATGGAATTCCCGTTCAGGATAGAACGAGGACGAGTAAAGCGACTTGATGCCCCCCAAGTCGGTTACGGCGTCTTCAACGATGCGGTTGAAGTGCCCATGGGGATAGCCGATTTGGAAGCGCAGGGTGTCCCAGAATCCAAAGTTCACGTACCGGTCGGCCGGTGCGGGAAACAACGGTGACGACGCCCCGGACCGGTTGCGGACCGGACAGACCCATACCGGCAGGATACCGATCTCGCGGATGAACAGTTGGAGGAAGTCCGGCGCCGTCGCCAACGGCAGGTCGACATCCTGGATGACCGATTCCCGGCGATAGCCGCCGAGCCGTTCCGCGATCTCAAGCAGACGCCAACGGCTGTTCCAGCGCATGACGCGCTGGTAGAACCGGGACCCCAAGCGTTCGTGTCCCAATAGCCGGCGAACGAAGGGATGCTGAGCACCGAGGTTCTTGGAGCACCAGAACCAATCGGTGTCCCACCGCCAGATGTAGTCCCGGGCCGTAAGGTAGTCCTTCTCGCGCGTACGCAACGACTGGTAGTAGATGTCTTCGAATGTGTAGTCGCTCGTACGCTCGGCCGTGTCGACGAACCGCCCGGTGGTCAGCACGAGATCGTCGGCGGCGAACGCCACGCCGTCGAGGAAGTCGATGTCGTCGTCGTAGGCCGCCTCGAGCGCGTTGAAGAACTCGCGGCGGTCGGCGAATCGTCGGTGGCGAACCTCGACGCGGTCCTTCACCGGCATCGTCTCGATACGCAGTCGGGTGGCGTAGCCCAAGGTGCCGTAGCTATTCGGCATACCGGCGAAGAGGCCGGCATGCTCGTTGTCGCGCGTACACGTGACGATCCGCCCGTCCGGAAGGGCCACGTCCATTTCGACGACGGTTTCGTGGACCAGTCCGTGACGGAACGACGTGGCCTCGATGCCGATGCCCGCCACCGCGCCGCCGACCGTAATGGACTTGAGCTGCGGTACGACCCGCGGCATAACCCCGTGGGGCAAGGTGGCGTCGACGAGCGCGTCGTAGGGAATCATGCCTTCCACATCGGCCCAGCCCGCACCCGCATCCACATCCAGCACATGGACCAATTCGCCCGCGGGTAGCCCTTGCTCCTTGACCGCGCGGTCTCGGAACAGGTTCGACAACGGCTTGTCGAGCGTCCGTTCAGTGCCGTCCTGCGCGCAAGCCCGGGCTAGGGCATCCGCGAATGCCCGGGCTCGACGATCGTGGTCGGCGGCGGCGTTCGATTCGCCGGCGTCGATCATCCGGCTGCCCGCGGCGCCGAAGATTCCCCGGCCGAACGGCGGGGTTCTTCTTTGCGAGGGGCAAGCCCCTCGCGCTCCCCGGCTGAGGGCTCTTCCTCGTAAAGGTGTTCAAGCGTCATCGGGTAGGACTCGGTGTCGACGTTGCCCTTGCTGAACAGGACCTGGAACAGGTTGGTCTGGCTATTCGCCGACCGGAACATCTCCGCGCAACCGATCAGGTACGTCCGCCAAATGCGCAGGAACCGTTCATCGAAACGGTCGGTATCCATGGCCCGGATTGTTTCCCAGTTGGCGTCGAACTTCTCGGTCCACGCGTCCAGTGTCAGGGCGTAGTGCCGACGCAGGTTTTCGACATCGAGAATCTCGAGTCCCTCGGCTTCCATGGCATCGATCGCCTTCGAGAGGCTGGGGATCCAACCCCCGGGGAATATGTACTTTCGGATGAAGAAGTCGGTATCCCGGTCCCCGACATGGCCGATGAAGTGGATGAGCCCCAGCCCGCCGGGTTTCAGCGCATTCGCGTGGGCCCGAATCAGGTCGCGCAACTGGTGGCGGCCCGCATGTTCCAGAACGCCGATGGAGACCACCTTGTCGTATACACCGAAGCCTTGGCGGACATCCGCCTCGTGCATGGTGATTTGGTTCTCCAGGCCCTTGGCGGCAATCTTCGCCTTGACCCAGTCCGCCTGCTCGGTGGTGGTGTTGACTCCCGTGACGTGCACACCGTGCTCCTCGGCCGCGTAGAACATGAAGCCACCGAAACCGCAGCCCATGTCGATGACCCGCTCGCCGGGTTCGAGGCGTACCTTGCGCGCGACGTGTTCCATCTTGGCGATCTGGGCCTCAAGGATGGTTTGTTCGGGCTGCTGGTAGTAGGCGCACGTGTACATGAGGTAGGGATCGTCGAGCATCTTGGAGTAGAACTCTGCCCCAAGCCCATAGTGGAATCGCGCGTTTTCCTTGGGGCTGGCGCCGGTACGGTTGTTGAACCGGAGGCCGTGCCAGCGGTTGCGAATCTTGACGAGCATCCCGCTCGACTCGTCGAAACCGGACGAAAAGCCGATGGCCATGATCTTGCGCAGGTCCCCTTCGAGATCGATCTCGCCGTCGAAGTAGGACTCGAGGAAACCCACATGGCCGAATATCACGGTCCTGAGCGCGGCGCGCACCGACTTGATGCGAATGGTCACCTCGGGCTCGCCGCGACCGCCGGTGATTTCCATGCCGTTGGGAAACACCGCCCGAAACGGCAACGGCGTCGCAGCGCCGATGCTCTCTATCACGCTCCGCACGAGGCGGCTCGCAAATGCCTTGATCATCTCAATCCACGCCCTTTGCGTCTTGTTCGAGAGAGTTTGTCGGATTCGACGGTCACGTCAAGGCGCGGGCGCGCCCTGTCGGGCGCGTTGGAAGTTCCTCTAACGCGGAACTTCTGCGCGCTATGCTCACGGGGGTCGCAACTTCAACGGATGCGTCGGGGAATCTGTACCGTTGTCTCGTCTTGCCGAGCGACGGGTGCGCTCGGCAGGTTCTCGAAAGCCGTGCGGATGTTCTCCGCCCACATTCTGCGCAGGCCAAGCAGGTACTCGTCGTCCTCCTCGAGCAGGTGGTGGGTTCCGGGGGAGAACGTGTCGGCGCGGTAGACGTGGTATTCCACCGGTGGCCCAACCGTCGCGTTGCTGCGCATCGTCGAGTCCATGGATACCAATGCACACTTCATGGCGGCATCCAGCGTCGTACGACGGGTGATGATGCGGTCGAGGATCGGTTTGCCGTACTTGACCTCGCCGATCTGCAGGTACGGCGTGGAGGCCGATGCCCGAACGAAATTCCCCTCCGGATAGATCTGCTCGATGCCGGGCCGGCCCCCCCGGATCTGGCCGCCCAGGATGAAAGACGCTTCCGGCACAAACTCCTCCGTGCTGGCGCCCGGCCGCACGCCGCGGTGCTTCTCCTGTTCCTCGATGCTGACCCCGCCCACGTACTCGGCTGCGGCTTGCAGATCTTCCACGTTCGTGAGGTTGGTTCGGGCGGAGGAGCGAATGTCGCGCCGGATTCGCCTGACCACGCCCTGGCTGGTGGCCAGATTGCCGGACGACAGCAATGTCAGCGTCCGCTCGCCCTCGCCACCGAAGCGGTGCATCTTGCTGAAGGTGCTGATGTGGTCCGCCCCGGCGTTGGTACGCGAGTCCGAGGCGAACACGAGGCCCTCGTCGACGCGTATCGCCAGACAATAGGTCATCGATACCTGTTTACTTCACCCGCCCTGTGTCGTCAACGCCTCTGCCACGCCGCGACGATGCGGGCGGGGACAAGCCCCGCCCCTACGGGGCTCCGCCGCGTACCGGGGCGGTCCGTAGGGGACGGGCTTGTCCCGTCCCGCGCCTTCGAACCGACGCCATGGGAACAACCGACACAGCGCGATGGCTCTGTCCCCTTCGCCGCCTCAAGAACGCTAGACGGGGCTGACGGACGCTTCGGCTTCGAATACGCCATCGCGACCGAGGTAGGGGGTCGAGTCCATGTCGTAGTACCTCGATCGTCTCACGCGGTCGCGGTCGTAGGGCGGGGTGAACACATCGATCATGCGGGTGAACCGCAACGCATTCAGCACGTGGATGTTGCCCCTCGTCGCGGTGAGCGTGGCGGTGTCCCCGGCGGTCATCTCGAGATGACGCTCGAATCTCAGCAGGGGATTGCCGTTCTCGGCGGTCTCTGTGAGCTTGTCGTAGTGGTCGACAACGATCCGGCCCGTCGTGCAATAGACCACGCCGGTCATGTCCGGATGATCGTGCAGCGGGATCTCTTCGCCAGGCTCGAAGTCCAGCAGCGAAACCTGGAACTGACGCTCGTGGTACATCCTGCGGATTTCGGGAAAGTCCAGGTTCAGGTTCTGGTAGCGATCGATGTACTCGACGATCTTGCGGTCATCCAGTTTCAACCGTCGCACAAGCCCCTCGACTTCCCTCGTGTAGGTGTCTTGATTCCAGCTCGGGACAAACTGCGATTTGGATAGCTCGTGGCACAACTCGAGAAATCGTTCCCAACTCACGGACTCCGATTCCCCGGCCAGGACGGCGCGGGCGATGGGCCCGGAGGCGGCAAGCGCCAGCAACACCTTGCCGGACATGGCGATCACGGTGCGTCGGGAGGTATTGGTCATGTCGATTCAGCCCAGGAGCCAGTCCCGTGATTGTTACACGACGAACCGCAGCTTGTAGCCACATCCGGGCCGCTTGCCGCTTGCACTAGGTGCGCCAAATGGCAGAAGATGAACACAACTACCTTGAAATGGCAAACTAGTGGCGGCCAACTCATCAAAGATGCGAGCGGACATCGGCGACCGATCCCGCACGAACGCCGTGGCCACCAAGATGTTCTTCCGGCTCGCCACCGAGTGGGGGTTGAGTCGCCAGCAACAGATCACCCTCCTCGGCAACCCCAGCGAACGGACGTTCTACCGCTGGCGATCCGGACACGTTGCGCACCTTCCCCACGACACCCTGGAGCGGATCAGCGTTCTCATCGGCATCAGGGAGGCGACACATGTCCTTCTCCCCGTTCCAGATCGGGCCAATTCCTGGGTGAAGCGCCCGAACGAAGCCTTCGGCGGTCGATCCGCACTCGAGGTCATGCTGTTCGGGCGCGTCGAGCATCTATATCAAGTTCGGCGATTGCTCGAGTCTTGGAATGCCTGAGCAACTGGCTCCTCCGCTCGATCTGGGAGTGATTCATCGCCGGTGGACTCGGCTCGTGCGCGTCAACAACGATCACCAGCCACTTCCGGAGATGTTCTCGAGCCCCGATGACCGCGAGGCGGCCCGGGAGGTCGCGGCGATAGCCGACGACACACTCGTCTCTTCAACGCGCCTTTCGACTTCTCAGCGGCCGCCTCCTCGGCAATCCGGCGCGGCGGTGCGAATGGCTCCCTTTGCCGCCCTGGGCCAACCCAGTCGGTTCAGCGACGGCTCCTACGGTATGCTCTACGCGGGTCTCGACCGCGAAACCGCCATTGCGGAGACCGTATTCCACTCCGAGCGCCACCTCCGAGCTACCCACGAGGCTCCCTTCGAATTCGACATGCAAGGCTACGTGGGCGTGGTAGACAAACCGCTGGAAGATCTGCGCGGCGCGGACTTCGGGCATCTTCGCCAACCGTCGCTGGAGACCTGGCCCATCTGCCAGGCGTACGGTCGCGAACGTCGACACGCGGCCGCTTGGGGGTTCTTGTACCCGAGTGCTAGGCGCCAGGGAGGCGAGTGCGTCGGCGTATTTCGGCCAAACGCCGTGTCGATTCCATCTCGTGACACCCTATACCGGTATTGCTGGAACGGCGCGACCGTGCATCGTGTCTTGACGATCAGCGAGGTGCGGGACTTTTCACCGGTGTACCGGGTGGCGTAGCTGCGGTCGTTACAACCACCCCAGCGCGAGCGTCGCGATTCCGAGCACCAGGAAGAATCCGCACATGTCGGTGACCGTGGTCAACACCGGGCCCGACGCTACCGCGGGATCGGCACCGAGGCGTTTCAGCAACAACGGCACGGTGCCGCCGATGGAGACCGCGACCACGGTGTTGACGGCCAGCGCCGCCGCAACAACGGCACCCAAGGCGGGATTGCCCTTCCACAACCACGCCGCAATGCCAAGCAGCACGCCGAGGGCAAGGCCGTTCAATACACCCACCTTGGCCTCCTGCCACCACACCCGGAGCGTATCGCGCGGACTCACAACGCCCAGCGTCAACTCGCGCATGCTCACCGCCACGGCCTGGTTTCCCGAACAGCCGCTCATATCCGACACGATGGGCAGGAACACGGCGAGTGCGATCACCGCCGCGAGCGTCTCCTCGAAGAACGCGATCACGCTCACCGAGATCATGTTCAGGACGATGTTGACGGACAGCCACGACAAACGCCGGCCGGAGCGCTTGGCCAGCGGCATGCTGCGCAACTCTTCGCCACCGACGATGCCTTGGGACTTCAGGTGGTCGTCGGTGGCGCGCTCGACGAGGGCGTCGTCGACGTGTTCCCGCTCGACGACGCCGAGCATCCGGCCGGCATCGTCGGTCACCGGCAACGACAGCACCTCCGACTCCTCGAGGCAGGCGTCGACCGTCGCCAAGTCCGCCTCGGCGTTGACAGCCGTAGGACGGCTCATTAGCGCGCCGATCATCGCTCCGGGTGAAGCCGCCACGAGGTCGCGGGTCCGCACCACGCCCGCAAGAAACCCGTCCGATTCGACTACGTAGGCGTATTGGAGCAGGACCCGGGAGAGGTCGCGAACACCGGATGTGAGTTCCATCAGAACCTCCCGGGCGGTGGCGGGTGCCGGGAACCCCAGGTACTGGCGCACCATCAGGCCACCGGCCG
Source organism: Gammaproteobacteria bacterium (assembly GCA_026705345.1). Taxonomy (GTDB): domain Bacteria; phylum Pseudomonadota; class Gammaproteobacteria; order Pseudomonadales; family Azotimanducaceae; genus VXYL01. The sequence goes on along the minus strand of JAPPAV010000090.1, from coordinate 5,394 downwards.
ACTCGGGCGGGTAGCTCAGTAGTTCGCGGGCTTCCCGCGCCGACTCCGGGGCCATCGCACCGAGGATGCGATCCATGTCCTCGTCTTCGACCTCGGCCAGTACGTCCGCCCGTTCGTGGCTCGGCAACGCCGTGACGATGGACGCCGCCTGGTCCACCGGCAGGGCTTCGATCAGGTCGGCGGCGACCTCGTCGGGCACGTCCTCGATGAACTCCGCCGCCGTCTCCGGCTCCACTGCCACCAGGATGGCGTGGCGTTCGGCCGACTCGAGGCGGAACATGGCACGCACCACGTCCGCGCCCGAGAGCGTCGCCAGGTAACGGTCGATGGCGCCCGGGTCGTCGGCGACCAGGGTCTTGAGCCGCGCCGCCGGCTCGAGTTCCGCGATTTCCACTTGAGTCCGTCCCACCCTGAGAGTAGTTGGCCGAACGATTATCGCCGTTTCGGTTTGCGAGTCCGTGACGGCATAGAAGTCCAACGGGCACCCTTCGGGCGCGTGAAGTTAGCCGTTTTCGATAACCTGGGATAACTTTGATTGAAATGGAGCCCCACCGAAAGTTTGCGTTTGACGCTAACCTTGGTTAACTTCGGTTGAAATGGACCCCAGAAACAACCCCTACGCCCCGGGCGCCGGCACTCCACCGCCCGAACTGGCTGGTCGCGACGAGTTGATCGAGTCGACCGCCATCACGCTCGACCGCATCCGGCGTGGCCTAGCCGCAAAGAGCGTGCTCATGGTCGGACTGCGGGGAGTCGGCAAGACGGTATTGCTGAATCGGATCTGCCAAGACGCCCGTTGTCGCGGCTTCACCACGATCGAACTCGAGGCGCCCGAAGGTCTACGGCTGCCCGCGCTACTTGCGGCGCCGTTGCACGCCGCCCTCGTTCGACTCAGCCGCCGGGCGGCGGCAAACCAAGCCGTTCGCCGATCGTTGAGGGCCCTGGCTGGTTTTGTCGGCGCAGTCAAGATCGGCAACGACGACATCAACATCAGTCTGGACGTGGCACCCGAACCCGGCCTCGCGGACAGCGGCAACTTTGCTGCGGACTTGACGGCACTGCTGGAGTCAGTCGGGGAGGCCGCTCGCACGCAGGACACCGCAGTGGCGCTGTTCGTCGACGAACTCCAATACGTCGACGAGTCCGAGTTGGCCGCGCTCATCGCCGCCCTTCACCGCGCCGCCCAGCGGCAGTTGCCCGTCGTGCTGGTCGGTGCCGGCCTTCCCCAACTCGTTGCCCGTACGGCATCGGCCAAGTCCTATGCGGAGCGACTCTTCTCGTTCCCAGAAATCGGCCCGCTGGCTGAGGATGCGGCCCGTTTGGCAATTGAAGCGCCTGCAAAACGCCTCGGTGTGGCATTCCAACCGGATGCCCTGTCAATGGTGCTCCGGGAAACGGTCTGCTACGCGTACTTCCTGCAGGAGTGGGGCAAACACTGTTGGGACTGCGCTGCTTCTTCACCGGTCACCCTGGTCGACGTGGAAGTGGCAAGCCAGGAAGCGACGGCCGAGTTGGACGCCAGCTTCTTCCGAGCGCGGTTCGATCGGCTAACGCCCTCTGAGAAGCGCTATCTCCGAGCCATGGCCGAACGGGGCGGCGGGCCGCATCGATCCGGAGACGTGGCGGAGACGCTTGGCCGGTCCGTGCGAGCGGTTGCGCCGACCAGGGCGAAACTCATCGCCAAGGGCATGGTCTACAGTCCCGCCCATGGCGACACCGCCTTTACCGTTCCACTCTTCGACGACTACCTGCGGCGTGTCCTGCCCTTCGACGCCGGCGGCTGATCGTCATCCCCAAAAGCCAGCGATGCGCTCGATCATCCAGAAACTCGCCACCGTGCCGATGACGTAGCTTGCCGGGACGGCCAGGCGCAGCGCGTGGCGACCGTTCCCATCGGTCGATTGCCGCATCAGGACACGCAACAGCGCGTAGCCGGCGAACAGCGCCGCCACGAACAGGATCTGGCCGATCTCGACCCCGACATTGAAGAACAGCAGTGCGACGGGCAGTTCGGTGGACGGCAGGCCGACTTCGCGCAGCACGGTCGCGAAGCCGAACCCGTGCAGCAGCCCGAACGCCACCGACACCACCACCGGCAGCCGATGCGTCAGCGACTCCGGGCGGTTGCGGGCAATCTCCCAAGCGAGGAACACCACGCTCAGAGCGATTGTCGCCTCCACGGGCGGCGTCGGCACACGCACGAGCTCGAGAGCCGACAAGGCCAGCGTGATCGAATGCGCCACGGTGAACCCGGTGATGGTCAGCAGCAGCCGGCGCGGCGTGCGGGCGATGAACATCAGGCAGGCGACGAACAGCAGGTGGTCGACGCCGATCCAGATGTGCACGACGCCGTGCCAGGTGTATTCGAGGGCAACGGCGAACGGCTCGGGCGTTGCCGGAACCATCCACTCGTCCTCGTCGGGGCCCAGTATGCGAATGTGCTCCGTCCCGTTGCCGAGCGCGACGGTGTAGATCGTGCGCAGGGACGGATTGATGCCGGGATAGGCGATGCCGACGGTTCGGCCGGCTAGGCCGCTGGCGCATCGATACGTTTGCTGGCCGAGGTACGCGCCGCCCGTCGACCGCCATGTCGGTGCCTCGCCCGATGTGCAGTCTGGCGGCAACCTCGGGTACGGCAGCGAGTCCACCGCCACGCTTACCGGGACCTTCCACGCCACGCTGTAGACATGCTCGGCGGTCTCCACGATCCGCACCGTGTTCGGACGGACGTCGTGGGCCTGCACCGCGCAGGCGCCGACAAGCGCGAGGAGACTCGCTATGCGCGCCAAGCTCATCCGCTCGGCTCCGGCGGGTTGCGAATCGTTTGGCGGCGGACTTCATAGGTGCCGACCAGGGTGTCGATGGCTGCGTCGCGGCGCATTTCGGCCGTCTCGCGCTCGGCGTCGGCCCGAACCCGCGCCTCAACCTCGGCAAGTTCCGGGTTGCGTTCCACGGTGGCGCCGGTCAAGAGCAACAGGTGCTGACCGTAGCGGGATGTCAAAGGCCCGACCCAGTTGGCATCGTCGGCGACAAGCGCAAAGACCGCACCGGCCATCTCGTCGCCGAAGTGGCTGGCAACGAGGTCCTCGGTGCGCTCCACGTAGTTGACGAGGTACAGGAAGCGGTCGCCGTGGCCCGGCGCGTCGGTGAACGGCACGCGGTCCCGGTTGAGTTCGGTGAGTTTCTCGTCCGCGAGGTTCCGAGCTTCCTGCACTCCGTGCCGCTCGCTGTTGAAGAACACATGGGTGAAGGTGACCGTCGGTTCGATCCGGTAGCGTTCCCGGTTCGCCTCGAAGTAGGTCTCGAGCTCGTCGTTCGACACCGCGGTGGTGCGCAATGCCAGGTCGTCCGTGATGAACTCGATGGACTGCACCAGCCGGTGCTTGATGACGTGGTCGGTCTGGTCCATGCCGAGGCTGAGCGCTTCCCGGTAGAGCGCTTCCTCCCGCACGAACGAGTCGACGATCCTGTCGAGTTCAGCGTCCGACATCCCATCGAGATGGGCAGCCGCGACATCCGGGGAAAAGGCACGCGCGTGGTATTGGATGTGGGTAAGAAGCGCCGGGCGATCCACCTCGATGACCCTGTCGTCGCTCGATGCGTCGTCCCTGGTCACCCAGGCGAAGAGCGCGAACAGGGCGAGCCCCAGCAACAGGAAGTGTCCGAGCGGGTCTTTCAGTGCCTTTGGCATGGTCGGTCCGTTCTTGCCGAGACGCCTAGTTTGCCACCACACCAACGCTCGAATTGGGTTAACTCCGTCACGGCCCCTCCCCGCCCGGGTGGCCTAAGCGCTACAGTGTCCCCATCGCCTACACCAGCAACGCCATGCCGAGAGAGAATCCCTCCCTAGCACCCCGGCGCGTGGCGTCGTACCGCAGAGCCGTCCACGCCCTGGTGGTCGCCGGCGGTCTCGCGGCCGTCGGCATCGGTGCCGAAGACACCTATGCGCCAACCGTCCGCCACATCTATCCCGACACCGTGTACTGGGGCGACACCCATGTGCACACGTACCTGTCCGCCGACGCCTTCGGCCTGGGTACGCGAGCCACGCCCGAGGAGGCCTACCGGTTCGCGAAGGGCGAGGAGGTCCTCTCGACCGGGGGCAAGCGCGCTAGGCTGCGCCGCCCATTGGACTTCCTCATGATCTCCGACCACGCCGAGAACGTCGGCATCCTTCCCCGGCTCGTGGGCGGCGACGAGGGGTTGCTGGCGACGGAGGACGGCCAGAGGTGGGCCAGGTTCTACGCGGATGTTCCATCGGCTGCCGCGGTCGTAAACGCCGAGGATCCCGGCGTTTTCGATGTCCTCTCCAAGGAGATGATGGCGGGGAAGGCGGCATGGAGCGGCGACTACGGCATCGACGACGCCTTCAGGCGGGAGGTCTGGCATGCCGTCATCGAGGCCGCCGAACGCCACAACGATCCCGGAACGTTCACCACCTTCGTCGGATACGAATACACCGCCCCCGTGCTGCATCGCAACGTCTTGTTCGCCGGGGATCCCGAGCAAACCCGGCAGGTGCTGCCCTTCTCCGGATATGACAGTCCCAACCCCGAGGACCTGTGGGTCTACCTCGCCGAATACGAGGCCCGCACGGGGAGCGGCGTCATCGCGATTCCGCACAACAGCAACTTGAGCCGCGGCGGGACCTTCAGCGACGTGACTTTCGACGGTGCTGCCATGACGGCGGCCTACGCCACCCTGCGCGCCGACCGGGAACCCGTCGTAGAGGTGACGCAGATCAAGGGCGACAGCGAGACCCATCCGCTGGCGTCGCCCGACGACCCGTTCGCGGACTTCGAGACCTTCGAGCGTCCCGGCATCACGGACGACCCTTCCGACGCCCGGGTCGCCGGTTCCTACGTCCGTCCCGCGCTCAAACGAGGCCTGGATGTTGCGGCCGATGTCGGGGTCAATCCGTTCAAGTTCGGCGTGATCGGCAGCAGCGACTCCCACAACGGCCTCGCCACCGCCGACGACGGCAACTACTGGGGCAAGTTCGCGGGCTACGAACCGAACCCATACCGGGCGTTGGCCCAGCCGGACTACGCGGCTTCCGGCTACGCCGCCGTCTGGGCCGAAGCCAATACCCGGGCGGCGCTGTTCGCGGCATTCAAGCGCCGCGAGGTCTACGCGACCACCGGTCCGCGCATCGGGCTGCGCTTCTTCGGCGGCTGGGACTACACCGAGACCGACGCCGACCGACCCGACTTCGCCGCCATCGGGTACCGCAAGGGTGTGCCCATGGGCGGTGACCTGACAGGCCCCGAGCCGGGCCAAGCGCCCCGATTCCTGATCCACGCCGTCAAGGACCCCGATGGCGCCAACCTGGACCGCGTGCAGGTGGTCAAGGGTTGGCGCGATGCCCAAGGCGCTCTGCACGAGCGCGTCTAC
>JAPPAV010000031.1 GCA_026705345.1 Gammaproteobacteria bacterium | reverse complement strand
GCACGCGCGACATCGCCTGCCACATACCACCGGACCCCCCGCTCGACCCGAACCACGGCATCCAGACCGCAGCGCTCGAAGATGTCCGTGGCCTTGCTGGACCAGGGCGAAACCGTGCCCGGCCTCGGGGCAACGACACAGAACGGCTCGCCAACCCGTGCGGGCAGGTCTCGACGAGGTCCGTAGGTCAGAAGCGCATCGGCCGTGTCCCGACCGGTACCTGCCGAGTCGTCGCCAAGAACCAGGAAATGCACGTACTCGGCGAACACGGCTTCAACGCCGGCATCGAGCCGCTGGAGTTCGGTGAGCTTTGCGGCGAGTCGCGCACGAGATAACGCGGGGGGGCCGGTCAGAATCTCGATGCGGGACGGCATGAGCGGCACCATTATACGGCGTCGAACCGCGCAGCCGTTACCTTGGCCGTTGTCAGGAACCCCGACGAGCCCCGAAGAAGTCGATCAGCAACTGCGCGCACTCGTCCGCGAGAACGCCGGCGGTCACCCCGACACGGTGGTTGACTCCCGGTGACTCGAACAGTCGTGCGGTACTCGTCACGGCACCGGACTTGGGCTCGGCGGCGCCGTACACGAGGTTTTCGATCCGGGCATGCACCATGGCGCCGGCGCACATGGCGCACGGTTCAACCGTCACGTACAGCGCGGCCCCCGGCAGGCGGTAGTTCCCCACGGCTCGCCCCGCCATGCGTAGCGCTTCCATTTCGGCATGGGCGGTGGGATCCACCATCGCGATCGGACGGTTCCGACCGCGACCGACGCACTCGCCGTCGACGACCACGACTGCACCAACAGGCACTTCGCCCCGGGCACCCGCCTGTCGCGCGAGGGCCAGCGCTTCGCGCATCCAGAATTCGTGCAAAGGCTAGTTCCGGGCTTCCAGGCGCGCCAGTTCGTCCTGCAGCATGCCGGCGATCCGGTAGACGTGCGACGGGAAGATGTGCTTCGGCCGTTCGATCGGCGGCGAGTCGACATCCTTGGCATCGAGGACCAAGGTGAGGTAGGCAACCTCGGACAGCAGCGTGGTAGCCAGGTCGTAGACATCGGCCGGCGCGATGTCGCGGCGGCGCAGTTCGCGACGCAGGTTCAGTTTCAACACGTCGACGCCCCGCCGTTCGCCGACCACGGTCGCCAGTTCCAAGCACTCGAGAACACGCCGGTACACGTCCGCCGGCACCTTGCCGGACTCGAACGGAGGCAGTTCGCCGTATTCCGGCACGGCCTCGTCCCGGGTCAAGGCACCCGCTACGTAGGTTGCCGCCAGCTCCAACCGCCCGTAGACATCCTCCGGGTTGAAGCGTCGATCGATGAGGTGGTTCAACTGCCGGCTGACCTGGACGATCTCGCGCAGGACGTCCGACGGTCCGCGGTCAGCTTCGAGTTCCGGCATCTCGGCCCGGTAGGTAATGCCCAATTCGCCGCGTACGGCGTCGATCTGGGCGGCGGCCCGTTCGATGACGTCGAGGACGAGCGCGGGCTGGATCTCTCCCTCGGCAACGGGGAGCAGTCCCGCCCGTCTCTCGTCCACCAACTCGGCCGCCAGCCGATTGGCTTTACGCAACAACGTGAGCGCCTGGTAGAAAACGTGCCTCGGTTCCGCCTGGACGACGATCCACGGATCGGTGGTCGACTCGGGCCGGCCCATTACCTCGCGCACGAGATCCACATCCGCCCCCACTCGCACGACCGCCTGGTAGAGGTGGGCCGAGGTCGTCTCCTCGGCGGCAGTCGCATTCGAGGCAGCGGCCAGGCACAGAACAGCAAGCGTCAAATTCCGCATGATCGCTCCCGCAGGTAGGCGCACTGCAATCATAGCCCCGCCTCAAGGCGAATGTCAGTGCGGCAAGGCTGCCGATGATCAACGCTCCCGCTTGCCTCTTGGTAGACTTCGCGACAGTCCACGCCGAACGAACGAGCCATGGCAGCTTCCGAACCGGACGTACCCGACGACCCCATCCCGGCCGAGTTCCTTGCCGAGAACGTGGCCGCGCTGTCCGACGACGACTCGAGGATGACCGACGCCCAGTGGTTCGCATCCGGCGAGCCGTTTCGCTCCATGCACAAGAACAATCCCTGGCTCAAACCGCCGGTGGGCGGCAACGGCGTGCCCGCCATGCGCCCCGACGGTTCCCTCACCGAGCGGTTCACGTGTCCCCTGTTCGACGCGGGACGGAGCGCCGAGGGCGGCGGGTTGAATGGCACCCCGTACTACGACACGACGGTGGCGCGCAAGCACAACTACTGGCAGCAGTTCAACGACCTGCCCCGGGAGACCAAGGACATCAACCAGGCTCGGCGAGACCTCCAGAAGTACGGCTTCTGTCTGATCGAAGACGCCATGAGCGAACGGCAGGTCACGTACATGCGAAACCGCCTGGAGGAGCAGGCGGAGGCGGAACGGGAGTGCGGCCTCGCCGACATGAGCCCGCACTTCCACATCATGTGGACGCTGGTCAACAAGGGCGACTGCTTCGCCAAGTGCATCGAGTTCAGCCCCGAGTGGGTCCAGGGCGGCCCGCTCATCGAGCAGCTCAACAACGAGCTTCTCGGCCGCGGCCACTATGCCTATTCGTTCGCCTCCAACATCGCCCGTCCCGGCAGCTACCCCCAGAATCTGCACCAGGATTCCGGCGCGATCCACCCCATCCAGACTCCCGGCGCGCCGATACTGGTCAACACCGTCTACATCATGCAGGACATGAACGAGGTGAACGGCGGCACGCTGGTCATCCCCACCAGCCACCGCCTGGTCTCGTCGGTACGTCCGGGGGAGGAAGTCGGTCCCCTGCCGCCAGCCATCAACGTCGAAGCCAAGGGCGGCACGGTCGTGTTGATGGACGGGCGCCTGCTACACGGCACCGGCGTCAACCACACCGACGAGTGGCGCTACATCATGACCAACTCCAACGTGAAGCCCTGGCTGCGCCAGCAGGAGAACTGGCAGTTGACGGTGGACCCGGACGTGCTCGCCAACGCTTCGGACAAGCTGCTCCAGCGGATGGGCTTCTACTCGTCGGGACTCACCGAGATCGCCACCTACTCCACGCCGAAGACCACGCGCACGTTGCGCCTGGCCATGGAGAGAGGGGAATACCAACGTATTCCGGCGCTTCGGTCGCCGGTCCCGGAAGACGTCAAGGAATCGCTCGGAATCCACAAGATGAAGATCGAGATCGACGCCGCCCGGGCGGCGAAGCGGCGGGACAACGGCAACCGTTGACTAGGAGGCTCCGTTTGGCGGAGGGGCCGCGTCTCCCACCTCATCCACCGAGTTGACCGGCGACAGACCCCTACGTGTGAGCCTTGATTACCGGCGACCGGTCGTGCCCGACCTCAACCTGCAATCGGTACATGGATGGGCGGCGAAAACCGCCCGCCTCCGCAGGTTCCCGCGCTGTGCGTGTGTGTGTGGTCGGTGTGCTCAGCCGATCCGTGCCAAACGCGTTGAACCTGTGGCTTCGGGCGGCAACCGGGAAAAATCGGCTAGGCGTTGATGGTCCGACGATGTCGCTAGCGGGCGGATCTCCTACCGCCTTGTAGGACGGAAGTCGCGTGTGTCCGCGAATCCTGTCTTGTCCGTATTCGGAACTCCCGTGTCCGCCCGTGCCCCAGTGGCACGCCATCGCCGTCCCCTTGCTCGGCGCGGCGCTGATCGCCGCTCTGGGCAGCAAG
>JAPPAV010000095.1 GCA_026705345.1 Gammaproteobacteria bacterium | reverse complement strand
CGAGGCGCTTGCTCACCTGATGCCCGGCCTCAAGTGCGTCTGGATGCAATACGGCGTGCGCCACGAAGCTGCGGCGGAAAAGGCGCGGGCGCGCGGGCTGATCGTGGTGCAGGATCGTTGCCCCAAGGTCGAGCACATGCGCCTGTTCGGCGGACCGAACCTGGCCGGCATCGGCGGCGTGCGCATTTCGTCGAAACTGCCGGGCGACAGGTGAAGAAAGTGTCGTTGCCCTCTTCCTGGCCAGAAGCTATGTCGCCGACATCAGCCATGCGAGGTATTCAGATGTCCAACGCCCAGCTCGAAGCCGCGATCGAAGCTGCCTGGAACGTTCGCGACGAGATAGCGCCCTCGACGACCGGCGAAGCCCGTGACGCGATCGAGGACACGCTGAACGCGCTGGATGCAGGCAGGCTTCGCGTCGCCGAACGCCGGGACGATGGCACCTGGCACGTCAACCAGTGGGCCAAGAAGGCCGTGCTCCTTGGCTTCCGCCTCAAGGACATGGAACTGCAGGAAGGCAGCCCGCAAGGCGCCGCCTGGTGGGACAAGGTCGACAGCAAGTGGAAAGGCTGGAACGACAACAGGTGGAGGGCGGCCGGCTTTCGTGCCGTGCCCAATTGCGTCGTGCGCAGGTCCGCCTACATCGCGCCGGGCGTCGTTCTGATGCCGTCCTTCGTCAATCTCGGCGCCTATGTTGACGAAGGCACGATGGTGGACACCTGGGCGACGGTCGGCTCCTGTGCACAGATCGGAAAGAATGTCCATCTTTCGGGCGGCGTCGGCATCGGTGGCGTTCTTGAACCCCTGCAGGCAGGGCCGACGATCATCGAGGACAATTGCTTTGTCGGCGCCCGTTCGGAGGTGGTGGAAGGGGTCATCGTCCGCGAAGGCTCGGTTCTCGGCATGGGCGTCTTCATCGGCCAGTCCACGAAGATCGTCGTGCGGGATACAGGCGAGGTCCTGTACGGAGAAGTTCCGCCATATTCCGTGGTTGTCGCCGGATCGATGCCGTCCAGGAACGGCGTCAATCTCTATTGCGCGGTCATCGTGAAGCAGGTCGACGAACGTACGCGCTCGAAGACCGGCATCAACGATCTCCTGCGTGACTGAACCTGACGCCCGCGTTCGGACGGCGTGCCTCGCACGTTCACCGGGTGACCACCGCCCCGGACTGATGGCCGCCGAGGACTTCGAGGTGCGCTCGCCCCTGGTCGAAACCGGTTTCCACAAGGCCGACATCCGTGTGCTCGCGGCCCATCTCGGCCTCGACAACGCGCAGAAACCCCAGTCCGCGTGCCTGTCGAGCCGCGTGCCGTACGGGACGGCCATCGACGAGGGCATGCTGCGCCAGATCGAGCGGGCCGAGAGCGTCCTGCTGACGCTCGGTTTTTCCCAGTTCCGGGTACGGCACCACGGGGACGTGGCCCGCCTCGAGATCGTGCCCGAGGAGTTCGAGGCGGCAGTGCTCCGGCGCGACGCGATCGTCGAGCGCGTAAAGGCCTGCGGCTATCGCTTCGTCGCGCTCGATCTCACGGGGTTCCGCTCGGGGTCGATGAACGAGGGCGTCGTCCAGACCCATACGCCGTAAACGGACGCGCCGTTACCGCGGCGTGCGGATGCGCTCCACCAGTTCGCGGACATCCTCCGGCGGTCGCGCCGTCAACGCGCTGACCGACCACGCCACCGCCAGGTTCAGCATCGCCCCCAGCGCGCCGATGCCTTCGGGGGAGATTCCGAACAGCCAGCTCGCGGGATTGTTGCCGGTGGCAGCGTCGACGCCGAACTTGAAGTACACGATGTAGGACACGGTGAACACGAGCCCGACCAGCATGCCCGCGATCGCCCCCTCGCGGTTCACGCGCCGGCTGAAGATGCCGAGCAGGATCGCTGGAAACAGGGACGCCGCCGCGATGCCAAACGCAAACGCCACCACCTGGGCGACGAAACCGGGCGGATCGTAGCCGAGATATCCCGCCATCAGGACCGCGACGCCCGCGCTGATGCGCCCGGTGAGCAACTCCCGTTTCTCCGAGATGTTGGGTGTCAGCACCCCCTTGGCGATGTCGTGGGAGATGGCCGCCGAGATCACGAGAAGCAGTCCCGCCGCCGTGGAGAGCGCCGCGGCGATCCCGCCGGCCGCGACGAGGGCGACCACCCAGTTCGGCAACCCCGCGATCTCCGGGTTCGCAAGGACGATGATGTCCCGGTCCACCGTCAACTCGTTGCCCTTCCAGCCGTACTCCGCCGCGCGCGCCGCGAACTCGGGATTCGCGTCGTTGTAGTACTGGATGCGGCCGTCGGCGTTGTGGTCCGTGAAGGACAGGAGGCCCGTCTCCTCCCAGGTCCGGAACCACTGCGGGCGCTCTTCGTAGACCAGGTTGCCATCGGCCGCGCCGACAGGGCCGGTCTGCATCGTGGTGGTCAGGTTGAGCCGCGCGATCGCGCCCACGCCCGGCGCAGTCGTGTAGAGGATCGCGATGAAGAGCAGCGCGTAGCCCGCGGAGATGCGTGCGTCGCGCACCCGCGGTACGGTGAAGAACCGCACCACCACGTGCGGGAGACCGGCGGTGCCGATCATGAGGGCCAACGTGATGAAAAAGACGTCGATACCGCTTTTGGTGCCGTCCGTGTAGGCGGGGAAACCGAGATCCGTGACGATTCCGTCGAGCGTGGTCAGCAGCCAGGCGCCGCCGTCGGCGACGGTGCTGCCGAAGGCGATCTGCGGGATCGCGACACCGGTGACCTGGAGGGAGACGAACACGGCAGGGACGGTGTACGCGAAGATCAGCACGCAGTACTGGGCGACCTGCGTATACGTGATGCCCTTCATGCCGCCGAGCACCGCGTAGAAGAACACGATGCCCATGCCGACCAGGAGCCCCGTGGTGATGTCCACCCCCAGGAAGCGCGAGAAGACGATCCCAACGCCGCGCATCTGTCCCGCGACGTACGTGAACGAGATGATGATGAGACAGATCACCGCGACGACGCGTGCCGTCCGGGAGTAGTAGCGCTCGCCGATGAACTCCGGGACCGTGTACTTGCCAAACTTGCGCAGGTACGGGGCGAGGAGCAGCGCCAGCAGCACGTAGCCGCCGGTCCAGCCCATCAGGTAGACAGAGCCGTCGTAGCCGAGGAAGGCGATCAGTCCCGCCATCGAGATGAACGACGCGGCGGACATCCAGTCCGCGGCCGTGGCCATGCCGTTGGCGACGGGGTGGACGTGCTTGCCGGCGACGTAGAAGTCGCCCGTGCCCTGGGCCTTCGACCAGAAGGCGATGCCGATGTAGAGGGCGAACGAGGCCCCGACGACCAGGTAGGTCAGCGTGGTCAGGTCCATTAGTCTTCTTCTTGTTCCTCGGCCAGTTCCTCGACGCCATGTTCCTGGTCGAGGCGCCCCATCCGCCAGGCGTAGAAGAAGATCAGTACGAGAAAGACGTAGATGCTGCCCTGCTGGGCGAACCAGAATCCCAGGCGAAAGCCGCCCAGGGGGATCTCGTTGAGCAGGTCGACGAAGAGGATGCCGCAGCCGAAGGAGACGAGGAACCAGACGGCGAGACAGCCCGCCACCAGCCGCAGGTTCGCCCGCCAGTACCCGCCGTCCTTCATGCGCCCCTCCGCCGCCGCCGCGTCATAGTGTAACGAGCGACCCGCTCGCCGAGTAACAGGGCAAGCACCCCACCGTAGAGCGCCGCGTCCATGTAGTCGCCCTTCGCCAGCCAGAGCACGTGGATGCACG
>JAPPAV010000061.1 GCA_026705345.1 Gammaproteobacteria bacterium | reverse complement strand
GTTACGGCCAGCAGAAGGGCTACCTAGGGTTCGCCACGAAGACGGGGGATTGGAATGTCACGAACACGGTCTCGGCGACACTGCTGAACCAGGAAACCGGTGGATTCGTGCGGGGTTTCCGGGCCTACGACTCGTCAGCGCGTACATCGAATCCGAACCCGGAGGCGTATCGGGATGCCTGGTCGATGCGTACCGCGAGCACCTGGAAACGGACGCTAGCCGACGCGCGTGCCGTTGCGGTGACGCCCTACGTACGCCGCTCCTCGATGGCGTTTCTGCAACATTTCCTTCCCGGACAACCCTTGGAGAAGAACGCCCAGTCGAGCGCCGGCATGGCACTGCGCTTCGACGGCGGCCAAACTCGGCGGTGGGCCGCCGGTGCCGTGGCCGAACTGTTCCGGGCAACGCTTTCGGAACGCCAGAACGGACCGACGCAGGGGTCCGCGTTTCTCGTGGCGACGCGACCCGCTGGCACACACTACGACTTCGACGTGGCCGGGGCGACGCTGGCGGCGTACGGCGACTTGGGTTTGGATCTCGCGCCGGATGTCGAGCTCGTCGCCAGCGCGCGGGTCGAGCGCAACAGCTACGACTACGAGAACCATCACCTTGTCGGCAATACCCGCGACGACGGCACGCCGTGCGGCTTTGGCGGTTGCCTGTATACGCGGCCGGCGGATCGCGACGACGCATACACGAATATCGCAGGTCGATTGGGTGTCCAATGGTCGACGGGACCCGGGATGGTCTACGCGGTGGCGGGACTCGGTTTCCGCCCGCCGCAGACTACGGAGCTGTACCGCCTGCAGAGTGGGCAAACGGTCGCCGACTTGGACAGCGAGCGCCTGCGGTCGTTGGAAACGGGCGCGCGCGGATCCCTGGGATCGTTGGACTTCGATGTCGCGGTCTACGTCGAGACGACTCGCGACCTGATTTTCCGCGACGCCAACGGCTTCAATGTCAGCGACGGTGCAACTGATGCAACGGGCATCGAAGCGGACCTCGCCTGGCGTAGCGGGCGGCATACCTTGGAGATTGCGGGCACTTGGGGCCGGCACCGCTACGCATTCACCCGGGACGCCGGTCGGGGCGAGCGCATCGTCGACGGCAACGATGTCGACACGGCGCCGCGTTGGTTGGGCAGCGCGCACTGGCGGTGGTCGGGCGCCTCGCAGACCTCGGAGTTGGAGGTGACCTACATCGGATCGCACTTCATCAACGCGGCCAATACGGCTCGCTATGGCGGCCACGCGCTCGTGAATTGGCGTGGCGACTGGCAGGTAACCCCGCGCGTGAGACTGTTTGCACGGCTCCTCAACGTGCTCGACGCGGCCTATGCCGACCGTGCTGATTTCGCATTCGGTAGCTTCCGGTACTTCCCTGGCATGCCACGACAGATCTACGTCGGCGCGACACTGCTGCTACGCGAATAGCTCGTTCCCCCACCCGCGGCCTTGGGCCAACCCGCGCAGGAGTTTTCCTCAGCGAAACGCCCAACGCGCCAGGCAGGGCGCCCGCACGACGGTCACTCCCCGATGGACGCCAAATAGCGATTGAGCAGGTCGGGGTGAAGATCCTTCAGCGCACGGCGATGGTCGAGGTCCTCGCGGTCGCTGTGGCCGCGGCGGAGCGCGACGAGGTGGTCGAAGGCTTGTTCGGGTTCGCTTGGCCCGCCGGCAGATCCCGCCTCCCGGGCGGTTCCGGGATGCACGATCACCATCCAGGCCGGAAACCAGGGCGCGGTGAACGGCGGATCCAGATCCTGCGCGTGGGCATCGGTCCAGGCGCGTTGGAGCGTCGAACTGGGGAAAGTCGCCGACTCAATGCTCTCGGCGAAATGCCCCGGCGCGTGCCAACACAAGGCGAACCACGTCCGGATCGCATACCGCCGCTCGCCAAGTCGCCATTGCGCATGGGCGAGCCGCACTTGCAGCATGGGTTCGGTCTGCCAGGCTGGTTCTCCGAGGACGGTGCGCTTGACGCCACTCCAGTCCAGTCCGTGGAGGTAGGCCCAACTCGCGTGGGCCCGCGCGTCGTCCGGTTCGAAGGGGTGACCTTCGAACGCCCGGCCCACGTCCCTCCACAACGGACTGAGAAAGTCGCGGGCATCGGAACGCAGCAAGGCGGATGCCGCCGGGAGCCAGCGATTCTCAACCTCGTCGAGGCGGTCGCGGGCCCCATCGGTCCCGGTCGGCCGTGCGGCCTGCAACGCCTCGATCAGCGTCATGGCATGGCTGATCGCCCAGTGCCCGATGTCGAGGGCGGCGAGTCGCCGAAGCATCTCGCCGGAAGCCGCGGCATCCCGCGACACGATGGCATCGGCTAGTCGGTTCTGCGCCTCTGCCTGGGTGTCGTCCAGAAACAGATCGGGCTGTTCGCGATCGACGTCGCGCCGGTATTCGGTGTGGAGCAGGTCGTCCAAGTGCGCATTGGCGGATGCCGTGAGTTCGATCCCACCAACCGTTTCCGTGCCGAGCAGGGGCACCGTCTCGGCATCCAGATGGAGTCCCCGCACCCAGGTCGCGGCATCGTCGAGGAACGACCGAGCGGCATCGACGCCGTCCGGAAAGAGGTCGTCCAGAGTCTGATGATCTCCCCGCCGCCAGGCCTGGTAGTCGTCGTAGGCGAGACGGTTGGTAGCCAACAGCAGCTCGATGGGGGAATAGAAGCCCTGTGCCGACAGTAGCTGTTGGATGGCCGCAGGCAGTTCCCCGGAGGCCGCAGGCGGCGTGGCGGTGGTGGCGCTCATGTCCGCCGGGAGACCATCAGCGTGACCTCCTGAGTCAAGACTACGTGGCCGTCGTTGTCGGTCACGGTATCTGCCAGGGCGACGATGCCCGCATCGGGGCGGCTTGCCGAGACGCGCTTGCCGGTACAGCGTGTCTCGTAGGTCAATGTCGTACCCGCCCGTGCGGGACTGGGAAGTCGCAGCTTGTCCTTGCCGAGCATCGCGAGGACCTGGATCTCATCGTCGTGGCGGGCGAACAGCAGCGTGACGATGGCGAACAAATGTGCCGACGAGGCGATCAACGTCCCGAAGGGCGAACGTTCGGCCACGGCAGTGTCGGTATGCAGCGGACGCGGGTCCCAGGTTCGGGCAAAGGCGACGACGTCGTCGGCGTCCAGTTGCCAGGTTCCCACCACACAGTGGTAGTCGTCGGGAATGTCGTCGAAGTACAGCAACCGGGGCAACTGAACGTCAGCAACGCAACCAGACGCCACCAAGGCGGCAACCCCGAGGTGTCCGGAGCTTGATCAAAGTCACAGGCTCCCGGTGACGGGCGCGTCGCGGCGGGTGAGCCCCAGGTCGTCGAACATCTCCATGTCGTCGTCGAAGCTGGGGTTGGGCGTGGTCAGCAGTTGATCGCCGCAGAAGATCGACCCCGCGCCGGCCATGAAGCAGAGCGCCTGTGCCTCGTCGCTGAGTTCCGTGCGGCCCGCAGACAGACGGATAACGGACTCGGGCATCAGGACGCGCGCTACGGCGATGCAACGGGCGAGTTCGAGGGGCGGGAGTGGCTCGACGCCGTGCAGGGGCGTGCCTTCGACCTGGACGAGGTTGTTGATGGGGACGGACTCGGGATGATCCGGAAGGTTCGCGAGTTGGCGCAGCAACCCGGCGCGGTCTTCCCGGGTCTCGCCCATGCCGACGATGCCCCCGCAGCAGACGTTGATGCCGGCATCGCGGACATTGGCCAACGTATCCAGTCGGTCCTGGTAGCTCCGGGAGGTGATGATCTGGCCGTAGTAGTCCGGCGACGTGTCGAGGTTGTGGTTGTAGTAGTCGAGCCCTGCCGCGGCGAGGGTCTGCGCCTGGGACGGCGTCAGCATGCCGAGCGTCGCGCAGGTCTCCATGCCGAGATCCTTCACGGCCTCGATCAACTCGCCCACCCTGCCGGTCTGTGAATTCGTGGGATTGCGCCAGGCGGCACCCATGCAGAACCTTGTCGCGCCGGCATCGCGGGCCTTGCGGGCCGCATCCACGACGTCGTCCACGGCTAGCAGGTTGTGGGCATCCAGACCGGTGTCGTAGTGCACGCTTTGCGGGCAGTACTTGCAGTCCTCGGGGCAACCGCCGGTCTTGATGCTGAGCAGCGTGCTGATCTGGACCTCGTTTGCCGGATGGTAGCGGCGGTGGACGGACTGCGCCCGATACAGGAGGTCGTTCAACGGCTGCTGGAATAGACCGAGGATCTCCTCGAGTTCCCAGTCGTGCCTGATACTGTGCTGATCGGTCAAGCTGGTCGCCCCAAAACCCCCTGTGACGTTGGGCATCCTACCAGCCTAGCGACGGAGCCAACAGCGTTGACGAGGACGCGGGACACGGGCCGGTGGCGCTCCACACGGCGAGCGACGCCTGCGCCGCCGAGTTGTCTGATAAGGTTTTGGTAACGTTTATGCAAGGTTTTGACATGGTCATGAGTCGGTTTCCAGTTCCAATCGACGTGGCGGGGGGTCACAGTCCGGCACCAACCAAGGCTCTGTAGGGCCGTGCATATGCGCAGTTGGGCACCGGGCTTGCTTTTGGCGCTGCTAGCTGCGGCGCCGGCACTGGCCGACGAGCCGCCGGTCATGGTGCTTGACGGCGATGTTTCCGCGCTCTACACCAACGGGGATTTCGTCGTGTGGAATCCCAAGCCAGCCGGCCGGGGGTCGATGATGACCGCGGCGACGGCCGTCGCGAAGCCCGGGGACAAACCGCCGTCCATTGAATCGACCCTCGACATCGTGGCCAAGGCACCGATCGGTCCGGACGGCAGATTTCGGTTGGAGGCAGTCGCCGATGATCCTCGAAGGGTCTACTTCTACGTCCTCAACGCCGTGTCTCCCGAAGGTCACCGCATGGCACCCGTCAAGGGCAACGGATTCATCCTGGAGGCAGGCGAACTCAAACTCACGATGTCGAATCGCGGGCGCTTTGCAATCGAAGGCGGCGCGTACAACGACGCCGTCTACAACACGTGGCGCCTCTCCGACGACTACAAGGCGGCACAAGCCGACCAGGCACGGCTATACACACCGGTAGACGGCGAGTCGGAGGAGGACAAGAGGCGCCGACTCGATCTCGCCGCCGAGGCACAGAACAAGGTGTTGTCGCTCGAGTCGGAAGGGCGGGCCCACATTGCCACAACGCACCCCGATCCCATGGTTCGACGGCTGACGATCGAGACGACGTGGCTCTCGGGTCCGTGGATGCTCGACGCCCTGCGCGGACTGGCCGAGTTGACGCCCGGGGATCCCTGGGTGGTCGAGCGGCTCGCCAGGGCGGAGGAAGGGGCCGCCAAGCGCGCCGAGGAACGCAAGCGCTTCGCCATCGGGGCGGATATCCGCGACTTCACGGCCGACACGCTCGAAGGCGACGCCGTGAGTCTGGCCGACGTCCGCGCTGACAGCCGCCTGGTGCTGCTGGAGTTCTGGGCGTCCTGGTGCGGTCCGTGCCGCGTCGAGATACCGCATATGAAGGAGGCCTACGACCGTTTCCGAGAAAAGGGTTTCGAGATCGTTTCCTTCACGATCGACGACGATCGCGAAGCCTGGGAGGAGGCGTCGGACGAGGAGGATCTGCCATGGATCAACCTTGGCATGGGTCCGGAGGCGGAAGCGCCCACCGCCTACAACGTCACGGGGGTTCCGAAGAACTACCTGGTGGACTCGGGTACCGGCGACATCGTCGCCAAGGACCTGCGAGGCCATAAGCTCGATGAGAAACTCGAGGAGTTGCTGAACTGAGTCGGGGATCGACGTACAGATACCTGCCGACCTCATCTGGTACTCTCTCATTACAATTTGAAATATGCATATAGGGGACAGAATCATGGAAACATTCATGCTCTTTGGGGGCTGCCGTGCGGGAGGCACGCTCTCGCGCTCCCGTTTCGCGATTGCCGCCTTGGCGGCCGCCGGTCTCGCCTACCCGGTTGTCGCGCAGGAAGCCGACGACGCAGACGACGCAGACGACGAGGCGGAACAACAGGTCGAAGTCGTCGTCGTTACCGGCAGTCGGCTGGCGCGCACGCCTTCCGAATTGTCCCGCGATGTAATAATCCTGGACCGGGACGCCATCGAGGCCTCCGGCGAACTGACGCTGCCGCGGTTGCTGCGTCAACTACCGCAGAACGTCAACGGCACCAACGAGACCTACGGCTCGGAACTAAACGGCATCGAGAACGTCACCGGGGCCTCCACCGTTAATCTGCGTGGTCTCGGCAGCGAATCGACCCTGATCCTGGTGGATGGACGGCGGATCGGCTACAGCGGCATTCTAGGCGGCGTCACCGACATCTCCACGATCCCGCTGTCGATGGTCGATCGTGTCGAGGTGCTGCTCGACGGGGCTTCTGCCATCTACGGCTCCGACGCGGTTGGCGGCGTTGTGAACATCATCACGCGCAAGGACTACCAGGGTATCGAAGTCAGCATCGACCACGGTCGCCCGGCCAAGGCTGGATACGACGAGACCCGCGCGAGCATCTCCACGGGCTTCGCCTGGCGCGGGGCGCGCGCCGTGGTGGGCTTCGAGCACTTCTACGACTCCGGGCTCGATGCGTCGTCCCGTGACACCATCATTCACGCCAATCGCGACGACGGCGTCCAGAAGAACGGGCTTCCGGGACCCCAGGTGCGCATCTACAGCTACTTCTTCGACCAACTCTGCGACGCGACCAAGGCGGTCGTGTACGTGCTCGACGGTCAAGTCATCACGCTCAGCGAGTACAACGCGCTTGACGCCGTCGACCAGAGGCGAGCCGTTTGCCAGTCCGACCTCACGTTGCCAAGCGGCTTCCAGCCCGGCGACGATCTCAACAGCATCGAGATCTTCGGTCCCCCCAATTGGGGCGAGGACGCGGAGGTTGGCTACAGCCTACGCCCGGAGCAGCGCCACAATTCGATCAACCTCGGAATCGACTACGATCTCTCGGACGTCGTCGCGCTGCACGGCACTCTCCGCTATACGCAAAAGGAGTCGAATGCCAACAATGGTTTGAGTACCTACAGCAACTTTCTTCACGCAGGCAATCCGTTCAATCCGTTCGGCAGGCGGGTGACCGCACAAGCCCAGATTCTGAATGCGCCGGCAAGGTATTTCGAGGGGGAAAAGGAAGACCTGTACACCCGACTCGGTGCGGACGGCGTTCTCGGTACGAGCGGTTGGCGATGGCAGGCGGAGTTCAGCCGCTCCCAGGAGGAAGTCGATGCCCAGCGGATCAACGTGCTGGACAGTGGCACATTGCGCACCGGCATGAACAGCGACGGCACCACCCCACTCCTCATCACCACGATTTCGGGCATCACGGAGGACGAGTGCAGCGCAGCAGTCGAACCAAATGGCGGCACGAGCTACGCCTACAGCCCACCCCGCGGCTTCTTTGCCTCGAGCTGTAGAGTCCTTGGACCACCGGCGGACCCGATCAGTCCTTTCGGCGATCTGTCCGGCTACATATCTCCCGGCTTGAACACTGCGTCTACGAACCAACAGACCCAGTTCGAGGCCCAGGTACGCGGCGAGCTGTTCGAAGTCGGTGGTGGCGTCATCGCCTTGGTGGGCGGCTACAACTTCCGGCAGGATGTCATCGACACGATGTCCGAGTTCCACTCGAGCACCTGCAGCGCACTGGGTTGCTCGGGCGATTCGCCGGTGAATGCGGCAGCCTTCAACACGCGCATCGGTCGCGACACCCACTCGGCGTTTTTCGAAGGCTCCGTTCCCCTGATACGCAGTCGGAACGCCAAACCCGGCATCGAGAGCCTGACGCTGACGCTATCCGGTCGCTACGACTCCTATTCCAACGTCGACGTGGAATACCGGGAGTCCGCGTCTGGCGAGGCGGGCACGGACAACCCTGCGGATCCGGGCGCCGAATTCACCTGGAGCGCGGGCTTCGCCTATGCGCCGACCGACGTCCTCGTATTGAAGGCGAATGCCCACACGTCCTTCGTGGCCCCGCAGATGAATCAATTGATCAGCCGGACGCTGGAACGGCAGCCGGCCGCTGCGTTTCGGGGTCTGTATTTCACCGGACCTGATTCGCAAGGACGGACGCAGACCCACAACAACGTGTTCATCCACACCGGCGGCAACGACAAGCTCTTGCCGGAGACGGCCGACACGGTGAGCCTTTCGGCGGAGTGGACCCCCGTAGCCGGGTTGTCGCTGAAGGCGGCATGGAGTGACACCGTAGCGGTGGATCGGATCGCCTATTTCAGCTCCCTGACGGGCATCGACCCCAACAACCTGCCGAGCAACGTGCTCTACATCCCCGAGGAGGACATCTACATCAGGGATGATCGCTGGGTCAATGTGGGGCGTGTCGAGCGCTCCGGAGCGGACTTGGAGTTGGGCTACGAGTTGCCCACCGATGTCGGTGATTTCTCGGTGACCGTCCGACGCGGGATCACGAGGAAATTCGATGTGCAGGCGGATGCGGCTATCGACGAGGTCCAAAGCGCCCTCAAGGTAAGGGACGACGTCAGCTACAGTCGGGACGCCTTCCTGCCGCCAGTCCCGGCGTACCAGAGCTACGCTCGGGTTTCCTGGCGGCGCGGGGGTTTCTCGTTGAGCGTCGACGGACAGGCGGCCGGTTCCACCAGCACGATCCGGTCCGGCGGCACCGACGGATACGTCTTTACCACCCGACCCGCGACGATCATGGACTTGGTCGTCGTCTACGATTTCGGCCAGGACACGTTCTTCAACGCCCCGAGCTGGATGGACGGCCTGCGTGCGACCTTCACGGTCAACAACGTGACCGACGCCTTCGCGACCAACTCCCAGACCAATCGGGGACTTGCCGAAGGCGACCCCGAGCGCACCACGGAGTACAGCATCAACCCGTTCTTCGAGTGGACCCAAGGGCGATCCTATCGCCTGACCCTCCACAAGTCGTTGTCTCTCTAGGCTGTAGACACCGGTGACGTCCACGGTCCATCCCTGCCCGGCACCCAGGTTCCGGGCGGGGTGGCTCCGTTCAGCGATTCGGGGGACCTTCGTACTGCGCGTCGGCCTGACGGTCGCGGGAGTGCTGGCGATGAGCGTGGGTGCTCGCGCAGCAGACTACGTGATCGTGGGCGATTTGGGCGATGCCGTCGAACAAGGCGAAGTCGTTCTGACCCGTTCGACTGCCGTACTTGGGTCGAGCGTCGACGTGGCCCGTGCACCCATTCTCGATGGTCGTTTCCGTCTGGAGGGCCAGGTGACCGACATGGGACGCGTTTCGCTGTCGGCCAAGGATGACGAAGGCAACTCCAAGGGTAGCGTGCAGTTCGTTCTTGAACCTGGCGAGATCCGCATTGGCTACGCGGGACCGGTGGCCGGGCTCTCGGCGGACGGCGGACCTTACAATCAGCGCGTGGTCGCCGTGTGGCGGGACACAGAGGAATACGGCGAAGTACTCGAAGACTATGCCGAGGTCATGGCGGCAAAGGCCGATCTCGAGGAGGGACCCGAGCGGGAGGCATTGACCGAGGAGGCCATTCGGCTCTACAACGAACTCAACCGGATTCGGGGCGGCGCCTTGCGGAGGGTCGCCTTGTCGGACGACGATCCGCTGGCCAGCCTGTTCGCGATCGAGATGGGCGGGCTTGGCGGTACCGAGGCACTAAAGCGCTTGGACCAATTGCAGTCGAGCGCCGAGCTACCCACCTCGACCGTCACCGCGTTGCGGGCGCGAACCGAAACGGGCATCCGCATGCGGGAGACCGCCCAAATCGTGCAGGTTGGCAGCACCGTCACGGATTTCTCGGCAGTCGGGCTCGACGGCGAGACCCATCGCCTCCAAGACTCGCTTGCCAAGAACGATGTCGTGCTGATCGAGCTTTGGGCGTCCTGGTGCGGACCCTGCCGGGCTGAGGTGCCGACCTTGAAGACCGCAATCCAACAATTCGGCGAGCGGGGTTTCGACATCTTCGCGTTCTCGCTGGACGACAACCGGGAGGATTGGGAGGACGCCTCCACGGAGGACGGCATCACCTGGATCAATACCTGCGACTTCATGGCCTACGACAGCCCGATCCCCGCCCAGTTCGGGGTACTCGCGATTCCGATGAACGTCCTAGTCGATTCCGATGGCGTCATCCTAGCCAGGAACGTGCGCGGCGAGGGCCTGCTCGAGAAGCTTGGCGAATTGCTCGACGGCGAGGTCTGACGACGCGCCACGGCTGTTTGGATGCCCTCAGGTCGCTTGCGGCTGGCGGAACGGGACGGTACAGCGTGGCCGCGTGAACGGTGGCCAATGAACGCTGGCGTGCCGCGATCGGCGATCCAGCGGGCAGGGCGAGCGTCGACAGATTCCTACAATTCCCGGACCACTCGTACGCCCCGTGTGGAGCTGCCACGAGTGCTGGTCGACCGGACACTCACGGTCGATTCGTGGGGAAGCGAGTCCCATGCACCGCCGCGCAAGACGTGCGCAGGGCAGTCACCGTTCCTCGCGCTCTGATCTGGCGGTGCGCCCTTGTAGTTGTCCCGCCAGCAGTCCGCGACCCATTCCTCGACATTGCCCAGAATGTCGTGGACTCCGAACGGATTAACCGACCGACCTCCCACGACGGCGACTCGTAGCGCACCGTCGGAACAGGCGGCAACGCCCGGTTTCGGATAGGTGATCGCGTAGGTGCTATCGGCGATGTTGGCATGGGCGCAGAGCATGGTCGGGTCAGCGCCGAAGTAGTAGCGACCGGTCGACCCGGCCCGGGCCACGTACTCCCACTCCGCCTCGCTCGGCAGCCGGTAACGGTGACCCGTTTCCTTGCTGAGCCAGGCGACGTAGTCCTTCGAGTTCCGCCAGCTCAAACGGGTAACGGGAAGTCGAGCCAGGGACTCCGGCGGCAGCGAGTCGTCGCCGTCCGCTGAGCTTGATGTGGCTTCTGGCAACCCTTGGGCCACTCGAAACCGGTCGTAGTCGCCACGCGTCGTTTCGAACACGCCGATGGCGAACGGCTGGGCGACGTCGACGGTACGCACCGGTGTTTCGTCCGCCGAACCGCCGGTGGAACCCATACGAAAGGTACCCGCCCCAATCACCACGAGAAGCGGGCCTTCGCCGCCCGATGCGAGGCTGTCGCGAAAACGTCTTCCGGGTCGTACATCGTATGGCTCCAAACGGATGGCATGGGACAGCGGTTTCGCAGCCATGGTCATCCGCTGCTCGTAGCTGCGGTGGCCGAGTGCCGTCGCCCGCACGGTCACCGGTCCCGTGGGGATGCGCATCCCTTCCTTGTAGGGCAGCTTTCGCCAACCCGCACCTTCGGGATAGGACACCTCGACCGCGGCATTCGGCGGACTGACCGACAACGACAGCGCGCCTTGCAGCCGCACGAGCCTGACCGAGTGATCGTTGCGTCCCCGCGTGAATTCCACCGTCTTCTCAACGGGCGCGTAGCCCGACCGCTCGGCGCTCAGCTTGTAGGCGCCGATCGGCAGCGTCATCCCCGGTTCGTAGCGCTGGTCGCCGATCTTGAGTTCGAGATCGGAGGGTGTGCGCGCGACATAGATCTCGCTCATCGCCACGCGTTCCAATTCAATGGAGAGCTCCGTGGCCTGGCGTGGAAGCACCTCGACCAGTTCGGTCTTGGTCTCCCGTCCATGGATCGATGCGGTGACCTCGACCGCGCCCGTTGGATGGGGCGACAAGAGGATAGGGGACACCTGGTCAATCTCCTCGCCGTCCACTAGGACCGTGGCACCGCGAGGATTGGTCACGATCTCCAGACTGCCGAGGGCGGGCGGGAATTCGATATGCAGATCGACCACCTCGCTGCGGCCCGGACTCACGCTGCGTGCAACGGCGTCATGGAACCGATGCTCCATCCGCACGACCGTTGCCCTTGGTCGCACGGTCTGGTCCACAAGCGGCGTTCGCCCAACGAACTCGCCGTCCAGAAACACCCGGGCCGCATCGGGTTCCGACGTGAGGTTCAAGGTCGCCGTGCCCAGTATCACTCGGGGACCCAGGCCGTCGGCGTACCAGTCCGCCATTGCGACGAACACCACCAAAGCGCCAATCAACGTCCACCGCAGCTTGCCGCTATCAGACTTCGGCTTTGCCAAGCTCACCTCCCCAAGTATGCGGCCTGCGTTGCCCGAGCATACTCGTATTCTCGATACCTTTGGCAGCTCGTCAGGCGTTGCTCGATGGTCAGAGCTCCGGGTGGTCGATGGTCAGCGTTTGGCCTTGTTCCACGTCGACCATGTCGGTCCTCAGTCCGTCGGGCCACTCCACCGCGAGCGTGTCGACTACGGTTGCATCGTCCAGTCCGAATATCTGAACGGCGGGATTCTGTGAAGTGAAATTGCTGCCGATGTGTATCTCGCGAAGCTGCTCGGTTCCGTCGACCGTTACCCGGATCCGTGCACCGGCCGCCTCGGTGTTCGGCGGTCGTCCGTTGAGCTTCACCTTGAGATAGTTCCGGCTCGGCGTGTCGTTGCGCCAAAGCGTTGCCGAGTTCACTTCGTTCAGGTGGGCCTGGAAGATGTCGACGTCGCCGTCGTCGTCGAAGTCCGCGCAGACGATGCCGTGACCCAACTCCGCATCGGCGATGCCGGCTGATGCGGCCCGTTCGGTGAAGGTGCCGTCGCCCTGTGAGTGGAAGAATCGGCTTTTGTCCTCGTGGAAGTTGCTCGGCTCGAAGGGCTCCAGCCAGCCGTTGGTGTGGTAGATGTCGAGGTCGCCGTCGTTGTCGAAGTCGGCGAAGCACGAACCCCAGCCCCAGCCGCCGTCGTGGACCCCGGCCGCCTCCGTCACGTCGGAGAACAGCCCGCCGTGGTTGTTGTAGAGCCGGTTGCCGAGTTCGAACGTCTGTCGGCCGAGGGAGTCGGGAACGGCCCAGATGGAACTGACGAACCAGTCGAGGTCGCCATCGCCGTCGTAGTCGCCCACCGCCGACCCCATGCCGTTGCGGTCGACGATCACGTCCGGGTCTGTTTCGTTTCTGAAGGTCCCGTCCCCGTTGTTCACGAAGTAGCGGGAGGTCAGGAAGTCGGCCGCGATGACGAGGTCGGGATAGCGGTCGTCGGTGATGCGCGCGAAGGTCGGCGTGAACGTGTAGTCGAAGTCTCCACCATGGGACGAGCCCACCGGGTCGGGTTCGATGATCTCCTCGGCGATGCCCGATACGAGGCTGACGTCGGTGAATCGAATGCCCTCGTCGGTCGTGTCGTTCCGCCAAAGGTGCTCGGTGTTCACACTCGCACCGGCTTCCCGCGGGGTTCCCCAATGGGTCAGGAACATGTCGAGATCGCCGTCGAGGTCGTAGTCTCCGAAGCCGGCCGAGAGGGTCTGCTTGGAGGCGATCGTGTCGATGCCGGATCCGCGCGTCGCGTCCGAGAACGTGCCGTCGCCGTTGTTTCGGAAAAGGAACGACGGGTCGTGCTCGATGCCGCCGACAAACAGGTCCAGGTCGCCATCGCCGTCCATGTCGGCGAAAGCCGGCCCGCTGTGACGGTGGTTCTCGCCGTTTGTCTTGGTGTAGGCGACGCCGGCCTCGTGCGACATGTCGCGAAAGACGTTGTCGCCCAGGTTCCGGTACAGGAGGTTGTTGCCGACGTCGCCGCGCAGTACGAAGAGATCCACCAAGCCGTCGCCGTCGTAGTCGCCGGCCGCGACCCCGCCGCCGAACTCTTCGGTCTCCGAGTTCGGCGTTGGGTTGACGTAGGCGTGTTGATAGCGAATGCCGGATTCCGGGGTCACGTCGGTGAACCGCACGGTCATTGAGGATCCGGGACCGGGCGGGGGTGGGGATGGTGGAGGCGGTGCCGGCGGCGTGGGCGGCGGTGTGGACCCGCCACCGCCGCCGCCGCCGCATGAGACGCAAAGACTTGCGGCGACGATGCCGGGGACCGCGAGGAGCCGGAGTGGGTGAACGGATCTACGCATCGTCAGGGTCGCTCAACGCGGTCCCTCGGCTGACCAGGACGTGACGCCTTCGATTGTGACCCGAATCGCCGTCGTGCCAATCTCGACGTGCTCATACTGTGGATACTTGGCCTCAAGTGCCGCTCGAATCCCGTCGTGGGTAGCGACGATCTCCGCGCGGCCGTCGATTCGCGTCCAGCACAGCTCGGACCAGTCGTCCGAGTACCGGTCGACCAGGACGGCGACTGCGGGGTTGCGCTCGATGTTCCTCAGCCGCTTCAACCGCGCCCCGGACTTTGGCTTGCCGTCGACGGGGATGAAGAGAACGCCGTCCAGTTCGCAGAACACCACGGGAACCAGGTGGGGTCTCTCCCCATCGAGGGTGGCGAGCCGGGCGACGGCAGATTTCAGTGCCCATTCGGGCGGCGCCGACCTCTGTGGCATGTTCGGTGAGGGCTAGCCGCCTCGTTCCGGCTCTTGGTGTTGGGATTGCCCCTCGGACGCGGACTGGGACGCGTCCAATTGGAACACCAGGAGCACGTTGCCCGGCATCTGCCCGAACATGCCGTAACCGGATGTGACGAAGACGAGGTCGTCCACGGCCAAGACACCCGGATTGTCGATGGCGCCGCCCTGGCCGTCGATGCCGTTGACGGCTTCGAAGCTCCGTTTGGTGGCGAACTGCCAGCGGATGGCGCCGTCGCGCCGGTCGAATGCGAATACGCGACCGTCCAATGCGCCGGCCAGAACCACGTCGCCGGCGATGCTCACCGCCGCCGAGAATGCGAAGTGGAACGGGCAGTCCGGCCACGGTGCGCCGCGCCGAGGGAAACCGGTGAGTTCGCAGCCGCGGCCTGCTGGGTAACTCCAGACATCGGTGCCGTCGTCGATCTTCAGTGCCCAGACGCCAGGACTTCCCCGGGCACCGAGGGTGGGCGGATCCGCGATCGGCACGTAGACGTGGGCCTCGTCCGTCGCTATCCCCCAATGCACGCCGCCCAAGGCGCTGCCCGGACCGATCCGCCGCTGCCAGCGGAGCGCGCCGTCGCGATCCGGATCGAGGGCGTAGACGTCGCCGGATTTCTGTCCAGCCAGGAGGATGTCCCTGCCCTGGGTGTCCTTGGTGAGAATCACCGACGCGCCGAAGTCGAAATCGGGCCCGTTTTCCTTCGGGCAGTTCGGCCCTGCCCGGCGTCCGCAGGCCATGTTGAAGGCGTCGTTCGCCGTGCCCTGGAAGTGCCAGCGGATTGCACCGTCCGCCAGGGCGATGGCGACGATCGCGTCGGACATGCCGGTGGCCGGGGACGACGTGTTCTCCCCGGTGCCGACATAGAGCACGCCGCGCTTGGCGTCGATGGCCGGCGTGGTCCAAACCGGGGCGCCAGAGGGGCCCCACATCTGCACGCCCAGGCTGTTCTTGTAGGTCGGTTTGGCATCCTCGGTCATGTGCGCGGTCCAGAGGATCTTGCCGGTCGCGGCATCGAGGGCGCGAACGGCGCCGTGCGACTTGCAGCATTCGTAGGTTGGACGCATCGCAAGTGCCACGTCGATGGAGGAGATCGGCACGTACAGGCGGTCGCGGTATTGCACCGGTGCGCCGGTTGCCATGGATGCTTCGAACACGGCGACATGGCGCTGCCAGATCAACTCGCCGGTCGCGGCGTCGATGGCGTGGATCGACGTTCCCTGGTCGCCGACGAACAAGACACCTTTGTCGCCGATGCGGCCGAGCGTGACGGCGGTGCGTAGCGGTCGGTCCGCGTCATACTGCCACTTGATGCAACCGCTATCGCGGGCGAGGGCGTACAGCTCGCCTCCCGTGGTGGGCAGGAACACGGTGTCGCCCGACACGGCGGGTTGGGACCGCATCTGGGACACGTTCGGCACCGCAAATGCCCACTTCAGCCGCAGCGTATCGACGTTGTCGGCATTGATCGAGGTATCGCGTTGCCACCGCGTGTTGCGCTCGTCGTAGCCCCATCGCGCGATCTTCGGTGCAGTTGCGGCCTTCTGCCCGCAGTACGCGCTGTCGGGAATCAACGTTGCCTGATCCCCGACGAGGTGATCGATCAGCGCCTCGACCTGGGGTCGGCTCAAGTCCTCGACATGCTGGTGCATGTTGCCTCGTGTCAAGGCATGCCGGACCCGCACGCTGTTCATGCGTTTGACGGCGTCGACAGCGGGCGTCTTGTCGTCGGGTGGCGCGTCGTGGCATGCGGCGCAGCGGGCGGCGTAGTGTTCGGCGGGGTTCGCCAAGGCGACGGCGGATCCAAGCATGAACGTCACCGCGAGGGCGGGACCCAACGGCGTCGAGGCAACGAGGGTCATCGCTGTACCCATCCTCCCGCGAAGGGAAAGGCTTGGCCGGCGAAGAAGCCGCTCTCGTCCGAGGCGAGAAACAGGGCGAAGGCGGCGTCTTCGAAACCCGTGCCCAGTCGACCTGCGGGCACCTGTCGTTTCAGCGAGGCCACGAACGACTCCTTCTGCATCAACTCGGGTGGATAGTACTCTCGGTTCTCCACGTAGTTCTGCGCGATCAGGTTGATCTGCACGTTGTGCGGTGCGACCTCGACACCGACCGCCTGCACGTAGCCAACCTGTGCGGCCCGTGCCGCCGAGTAGGCCGACACGGTCTTGAGACCCCGCAATGCCGTGGCGCTGCCGTAGACGACGATCTTTCCTGCTCCGCGCTCGATCATCTGCGGGAGCACCGCCTGGGTGAGAAAGTGGAGGGGATCCACGAGCAGCGAGAACGGCGTATGCCAGTCCGTGTCGTCGAGAGCGGTGACTTCCGTACCGCTAAAGTTGGGGGATGCAAGGTTGGCGATGAGGACATCCACTCGGCCGGACCGGGCGACCAACTCGCGGCAGGTGTCGGCATCGTCGAGCGGTTGGTTGTCCGCGACTACAGATGCGCCTTCTGCCTCGAACAGTTCCACCGTGGCCGGTCCCATGTAGTCCGATGCTTGGGTGACAAGCACCCGTTTGCCGAGTAGTCGATCTGACATTGCGGTCTCTTCCGCGCGAATGCCGCGATGGTAATGAACGCTGACGGCGGATCGCCACCGGTGGGTGTCGGTAGCCCCGCGTGGTTGCCATGCTCTGAACGGGTGCTACTATGGCGATATCACCGAGGGGATTGCTCGGTGATTTGAAGCGGGAAAGTGACTCGCCACCTTGCGTGACCGTAGGCCGCTTCCTATGTTCTGTCGCTCGTGAATCCCCACGCAGTACGATGATAAGAACGATTATTGCCGACGACCAAAGTCTGTTTCGGGCAGGCATCAAACGTCTGTTGCGCGACGTGCGGGCCATCGACGTTGTCGCCGAGGCGGACAGCGGCGAGGAAGCCGTCGACTTAGCGCGTAGACTCAATCCCCACGTCGTCTCTCTGGAGATCGTGATGCCGGGAATCGGCGGACTGGAGGCGGCTCGGCGCATTCTGAAGATGGAGACCGGGACGCAGATCGTCATGCTGTCATCGGCTTGGGACGCTCCCTATCCGACGCAGGCATTGCGGGCAGGGGCGTGTGGCTTCGTCACCAAGCGCGGGTCGCCGCAGGAGGTCGTGGCGGCGATCAAGAGGGCCTACGCGGGCAAGCGTTTCGTCAGTTCTGACATCGCCCAGCATCTCGCCTTCCGGACTCTGGACGATCCGGTGGATTCGCCCTTCGACAATCTTTCGAGCCGCGAGCTACAGGTGACGCTGATGGTCATCAACTGCCAGCGGGTCAACGACATATCCGCCAACTTGCATCTCTCCCCCAAGACCGTGAACAGCTACCGGTATCGAATCTTCGACAAGCTCAACGTCTCAAGCGATGTCGAGCTTGCGCTCCTCGCCGTCAAGCACGGCATGATCAACCCGATTCTCGGAAACTTCGGCGAGAGCGTGGTGCGCATGCCGCCCGAGGATGGAACCGCGCTTGAAGACTGGTAGGGGAGAGGGCCTAGGCCCTGACAGCTAGGTAGCGGGCCGTCTGGCGGCGTTGTCCCTCGCGTCGCCCACTCCCGTCGCCTGAAGCTACCCCGTGAGACGATCGAACACCGCGGTGGCTCGTTTGCCGGTTTCGCCGCCAATCAGGCTCACCAGGACAATCGCAATGCCGCCAGCGGCAAAGGCGGGAACGATTTCGTAGAGGTCGAACAAGCCCCAGGGACCGCCGCTCAGTGCCTTCCAAACAACTGTCACGATGCCACCGGTGAGCATGCCGGCGACGACACCTGCTTCCGTGGTTCGCCGCCACAGGACGCAGGCGAGGGCGACCGGTCCGAAGCTTGCTCCTAGCCCAGCCCACGCGTACGCGGCGAGTTCGAATACCCGGCTAGCGGGGTCCATTGCGATCCACGCGCCGATCCCGGCGACAACGACCACGGAGATTCGGCTAAGCGTCAACATCCAACGTTCGTTGAGGCCCCGCCAAATAGGCCGTACGACATCCTCGACCAGGGCCGTGGACGCAACGAGAAGCTGGGAATCCACGGTGCTCATCACAGCCGCCAGGATGCCGGCGACGACGATCCCGGCCATCCATGGGGCGAGCAGCTCCCTCGACAACGCGATGAACACGGTTTCCGGGTCTTCGAGCACGCCGCCGAAATAGGCCTCTCCACCAGCACCAACGCCCACCGCCGCCGTGCTGGCCACGACCATCCAGACCAGATTGATCCGACGCGCCCGGGGCACGGATTCGACCCGGTTTATCGCCATGAACCGGGCTAGGAAATGGGGCTGGCCGAAGTAGCCGAGGCCCCATGCCAATGCGCTGACGACGGCGATCGCGCCGATCGGCTTCACCGTGCCCGCCAGGCTCGGCGCGTTGGCGAACGCCAGCACCGCAACGACCACGAGGGCGGACATCATGAGGAGCGCCTGGAAGAAGTCGGTCCAGCTCACCGCGAGGAATCCGCCAAGCATCGTGTAGACAAGCACTACCGCCACGCCGATCGCCAACGCGACCTCGTAGTCCATGCCGATGGTCACCTCGAACAGCCGGGCCCCGGCGACAAAGCTGGCTGCGGTATAGATTGCGAAAAAGAACAGGATCAAGAGAGTGGCGACGATGCCGGGCAGGCCCGTTCGGGACGCGACGCGCCGGGAGAAGAACTGGGGTAGCGTCACCGCCCCGTCGAGTTGCTCCGTGAACGCGCGCAGGCGGGGTGCGACCAACCGCCAGCTGCCCCATGCCCCGCAGGCGAGACCGAGGATGATCCAGCCTTCACCAAGACCAGCCAAGAACACGGCACCGGGCAGTCCGAGCAGCAGCCAGCCGCTCATGTCGGACGCCCCGGCGGACAGGCCAGCCACGGAGGGTGGCAGGGAACGGCCGCCGATCACGTAGTCGCCGGCGGTCTTGGTGCGCATCAGCGCGTAGCCGGCTATGACCGCGATCGCCGCGAGGTACGCCAGGAAACCTATGGCCACGGGTAAGCCCCCATTTGCGATGTTTCGGCGAAACGCGACGTGAGTTTACTGGCAAAATCCGGGTCGATGGAACCAACCACAAAGAGCACGGGGAGCCTGGTTGACCTGGCCAGGGAAGCCTTGGAGCGGTTGCTGGATCTGCTGCCGGGAAAGGAGGGTGTCGACTGGTCGGGTCACCGGGCGGCGCGATGGCGAAGCGGGCCGCTGGGCGGCGTGCTTGTTCCGTTGGGTCATCTGGATCGGATCGAGCTTAAGGATCTCCTCGGTATCGACGACCAGAAGGCGCAGCTCGTGGCCAACACCGAGCAGTTCGTGCACGGCTTCCCCGCCAACAACGCGCTGCTTTGGGGGGCGCGCGGCACGGGCAAGTCGTCCTTGGTGCATGCCCTGCTGAATCGTTACGCGACGGATGGCCTCCGACTCGTCGAAGTTGACAAGGAGGCGCTCACCGACATCGCGACCATCGTCGCGCGATTGGACAGCGAACCCTACCGTTTCGTGCTGATTTGCGACGACCTGTCCTTCGAGGCCGACGACGCGTCGTACAAGGCGTTGAAGAGCGCGCTCGAGGGTTCGGTGTTCACGCAGTCCGAGAACGTCGTCGTCTACGCGACGTCCAACCGCCGGCACCTGCTACCCGAACACATGTCGGACAACACGAGCGCCCGCCACGTGGAGGGCGAACTACACGAAGCCGAAGCCGTCGAGGAGAAGATCTCGCTGTCGGACCGTTTCGGCTTGTGGTTGTCCTTCTACCCGTTCCGGCAGGACGGGTATCTACGCGTTGCCCGGCACTGGTTCGAGCGGCTTGCCGCGGATCAGGGCATCACCGCTTGCTGGGACGAGAGCACCCGGCAGGACGCGTTGCGGTGGGCGTTGGCCCGTGGCGTACGCAGTGGACGTACCGCCTACCACTTCGCCCGACAACGGATTGGGGCCGCCGCGCTGGTTCGATCCGTGGACGGCGCATGTTCGCCCTGATCGACGCCGGGGGCCGCTGACGGGTCGGTCCATCCTGTGACTGTTCGACGGTCGAATTGGGCATGAATGACAAGCGCGACCTCGTGGTCGTCGGTGCCGGGTTCGCCGGTCTGGCTTGCGCCAAGCGTGCGGCGGAGCGAGGGCTTTCCGTCCTGGTGATCGATCAGCAGCCGTCGCCGGGCCGGTACGTCCACACCACGGGAATACTCGTCAAGGAAGCGCAAATGGAATGGGCCGTGCCGACACCGCTGGTGCGCGAGATAGACCGCGTTCGGCTCTATGCACCCAGCCATCGCCACGTGGAACTGGGCCGCAACGGCTACTACTTCCTCGCCACCGACACGCCGAAACTGATGGAGTTCCTGGCCGACGAGACCCGCTGCGCCGGCGCCGAGGTTCGGTTCGGCAGCGAATTCGTCGGACTGACAAGGAGTGGCGAGCATATCGTCCTCGACGGCCACGGGGTCGGCGGCCGTTTCCTGGTCGGGGCTGACGGGGCGCATTCGAAGGTTGCGCAGGCCGCGGGGCTGGATCGGAACACGCGCCTGCTCAAGGGCGTCGAGTGGGAATACGAGCCGATCGAACGCGCCGGCGATTGCCTGCATTGCTTCGTGGATCCTCGCCGAGCACCCGGATACATCGGCTGGGTGGTCCCGGGGCTCGGCGTCACCCAGGTTGGTCTTGCGGTGAACCAATCGCATAGGCCGGACATCGCGGGATTCGTCGAACACCTGGACGCGCGATTCAGCTTGCGCGGCGCCCGCGTCGTCGACAAACGGGGCGGCATGATTCCGATCAACGGGTTGTTGACACGGTTCCACGGCGACGGGGTTTTGCTCATCGGGGATGCAGCGGGCATGGTCTCGCCGCTGACCGCCGGGGGCATTCACAGGAGCTATCGGTTCGGCAGGTTGGCGGCTGATGCGATCGCCGACTACCTGGATGGCAACGCCCCGAATCCCGGCGATGTCGTGTCCGCGGCCTACCGGGGCGATGCCTGGAAGCAGTCGGCCCGTTGGTGCTTCGACCACCTTCCATTGGCCGCGTGCATTGAACTCGGCCTGACCACGGGCAGTCTATTCAAGCGTGTTGCTGGGAAGGTGTTCTTCGACCGGTTCAAGGCAGGCTAGCGTTCTTGACGGGCGCCTGTCTGCGCATTTGAACCAAGTTTCATGCAAGGCGCTGCGAATCGCTCTTGGACGGCTCGCGTACTCGCGAGACGCGCTAGGTACCTTGCGCGCCCTTGGTGCTCGCTCAGGCTGCAGATGGGCAAGTGCCTGAATCTGCTCCTTGAAGGCACGCACTCGCGAGCGCGTTGGGGCGGCGGGGTTGGGCAGGCCGATCCGCGGCGTCTTGCCGAGGCAGCGCCACCGATTGGGCGACGGCACAGGCGGAACGGGCGGGAGCTATTGCGGAGCGAACGCCGACCACCTAGAATCCGCGCCCTTCCCGCCACCGTCCCCTTCGTCTAGTGGCCTAGGACTCCGGGTTTTCATCCCGGCAACAGGGGTTCGAGTCCCCTAGGGGACGCCATATGTGCGTCTTAACCCGTCGAAAAACCACAATGATCGGGCTTGGCGGATGAGTAGCCACGACATAACCCACTCGGAACCGCCACACGTTCCAATTCGGGCAGGTTTGCCACGCTGCGGGCACCGATTGCCGTACGATCCTGAGCCGACGAGGGCGTTCGGGTAACATGCACTTGCTGACTAGGTCGCAAACACGTCCATCCACAAGCATCGGCCTGCGGTAGTCGTTGCAACATCGGGGAGCTCACTCATGCCGGAAATTGAACATGGATCGTCGCCGTCGAGGACCTCCGGCTACGACGCGCTGCGTCCGCCGCAACTACCGGCACGACCGGCGGGAGGCTTGCGCAATCGCAGAGTGAGTATCCAAACTGCCAGGCGGCATGAGGGGCAGTGGGGACGCCCGATTGGCGAGGCCGCTCTGCGCTTGGCCGGGAGGGGACAGAGGCCGGGTCTAGGCGCCCGAGCGGTCGCCGTCGCGCCGCCCCTGCCCGAGCGGTTTCTGCCCGGCCTGCGCACGGAATCCGAGGGCGTCTATCAGAGCCTGTTGGCCACGGACACGCCCGAGCACGTCTACGAGCGGATCGACCTGCGTACGCGGACCCCGTCGGCGGATCCTCACGGCGACGTCGCCCCATCGGAATCGCCAACCGAGGAGCCGCACTACGAGTTCGGCCCGCAGGACCCGACGGACGAGGAGCCACACTACGAGTTCGGCCCGCAGGAACCGGAGGTCGAGGAGCCGCACTACGAGTTCGACCCGCAGTTGTCACGGGACGACGAGCACGACTACGAGTTACCTCCATCGGAATCACCCCTCGAGGAGTCGGCGCCGGGGGAGGTCGGTGGCGACGAACCACACTACGAGGTTGCTCCTGACCCGGCCCGGGATCACATCTACGAAAACCCACACGCAATCTACGAGACCCCCGCGCCATCTGGCCTGGGCAATCTGAACGGCCTCGGCGTGTACCTCGTAAACGGTCTTCAAGGCGGCACGATACCCACCGAGTTGAAGGACGACCTGCAAACCGCTCTCGTCTATTCGCAACAACTGGATCAGGACATCGGAAGGGTTGCGACATTGCTGGGCAAACTGGACGCTCCGGGCGGCAAGCTGACCGAGTCCGAGCGGCAGGAAGTAAATTCCCTGATCGGCTCGAACAAACACAACCTGACCGTGGTGCAGTCCTGGTTGGCGGGCCGGGAAGCCGACCTTCGCGCAAGCGGCAGCCTCACTCCACAGACCCGCGCGTTCTTCCAGGCGTTGCAGACGCGGATCGCCGACCGACACATGGACCTCGCGGATCTGACCTGCCTTTACGACCTCGACGAGGCTTCCCCGGACGACCCGGTCAGCCGCGAGGATCGCTGTAACGCCCACCTGCTCGACGCCGAAGCCGCGGTTGCCGTCGCCCGCGGCCTTCAGGACGTGGATCCCGCGGTCAGGGACCGTCTTGTGGCCGACCTCGAACAACACCGGGATCTCCTGATCAACGTGAAGGACGCCGCCGGCGACCGCCTGGAGATCCCGGGCGATGGCAGGCTGGCCCTCGCGGGGAAGGAGCTTTGGGACACGCCGGTGCCGCTGCAGAAAAGCGGCGCCGGCAGCGGTCGGGATATCGGGGCGTTGCGGACGCAATGGCGAAACACCGGGGCCCAGTTGCCCGTGGCGCATCCAAAGGTCGGCCAGTCGAGGATGCTGCAGGAGTTCATCCGATTCCGGCTGGGCGAGGCGAACGCGAGGACGCCGGATCTGAAGCGTCTGTTCCAATCCGCGAAGAACCAGGTGATCAACAACCAGCCCTGGGACGAGGTCACGAACCGGGTTCGCACGTCGATGCCCGATGACCCGGGCCGTAGCGTGGCCGTGGATAGCCGCATCCTGCCCGGCAGGGCGTTCGCGGCGCATTTCGCGGAGAACTATCCGTCGAACGGCATCAACTGTTCCGATCGGACCCAGTACAAGCATGTTCCCAACCTGGCGCAGACGACCTTGACCAACAGCTCGGGAGAGGTCTTGTTTTCGGGGCTACGCCACGGCGTACTCGACGCCTACGACATCGATGGGGAGTATCTCGCGAGCCTGCCCGACGCCAACCTGCGAACGATGATCGGCGACCTGCTGGCGCCGCAAGGGGCTGCCGCTGGTGCCCGGGAAGCCTATGTGGAGGAGCAGTTGGCACTGATCCGGTCCGACCCCAAGGCCGCGCAACGGGCCGCCGAGACCATGCGGGGGCAGGCGAGCAGGCAGATGGCTTCGGAGATGGCGGTGGCGGCCCTTGTGGCCGATCCGGAGAAGCTCCAGGACGCGCTGGAGGGGAACACGGTCGACGTCGCCCTTTCGTCAATTTCCGTGCTTACGCCTGATTCGTTGAGGAATCTCGCCGGCAGTGCGCGAAGCGACGAACGGACGATGCTGAACCACCAAACCCAAGCGCTGCGCCACCTGGCGGCGGGCAACCCCGTGGAGCTGCGCGTGCGAGACGACGACGGGGCGCTGCAGACGGTGAAGGTCAACGTGCAGCTTCGGCAGTTCAACTTCGGCGTCAATGCCGGCGCCGTGGGTCGCGCGCGGGTCGGCCCGGTCTCCATTCCATCGCAGACGCCGGGCTGGCGGAACCTGATGGGCTGGGGTTTCGCGATGGAAAGAAACAACCCGCAACTGCAGCGGCTGTTCGGCGAGGCGAACGTCGGCGAGTTGGGTGGCGATGTCGGAGACCGGCTGTTCGTCATGCGCCGCGAAGCGGAGCAGATCGCCGCAGAGGTGGACGACCTCGAAGACTATGCCGCGATGCGGGACGGTGAGGACACCAGCGATCTGGACGAAGAAGCGGCGACGCAGCGCGCGCAACTGGCATCCCTCAATAAACGCATCGAGTCCCTCGACAGTGCGGCCCGGCAGGCCAAGGCCATTTGGGCGAGCAACGACTACCGGTCTGGAGGCGGAGATCCGTTCAAGATGGTGTCGCGGCTTGCGCTTGTCGGTCACCTGATGGGCGAGACGCCTTTGTTCAACTGCAAGAGTGGCAAGGACCGTACCGGCCAACTGGACGCGGAGGTCAAGTTTCTCGCGACGGCGGCGGATGAGAGCGGTGGAAGGGTACCGGAGCCCGACGAGTCCATGGAGGCTTGGCGGGGCGTTCGAAGCGACTTCGTTTTCAATACGGGCAACCTGGAGATGCAACGCCTGAACACCGGATTGCCCGGCTACAAGCTGAAGGGCGTGCCGGGGTTGGCAAACGTCATCCGCGATGGCATGAAACCGCTCTATCGCGGCGGGTCCGCGTACGTGGCCGCATAGGCTGGCGGAGGCAACCGACTTGCTCGAGCGCATGTGGGCTCGCGCCACGGCCATTGACGGCAGACATAATATGTCCTAATGTCTGTCGCCAACGCTTCGCGCTCGATCCCGCCAAATTGCTGAAATATTGATCGACTGTTAAGCCCCCGGCCTGTCAGCCGTCTGGCATAAAGGGTCCTCCCGAAACTCAAGTCAAGGAACCACGACGATGGTCGAATCCGCAGTGCCGAGTACCGGCGATCCCGTGATCGAGGCAAGGGGCCTCGGACACACCTACAAGGGGGGCCACACCGCTCTCGACGGCGTTGATCTGGCCCTCGG
The DNA here is from genome assembly GCA_026705345.1 of Gammaproteobacteria bacterium. Classification (GTDB taxonomy): domain Bacteria; phylum Pseudomonadota; class Gammaproteobacteria; order Pseudomonadales; family Azotimanducaceae; genus VXYL01. The sequence goes on along the minus strand of JAPPAV010000061.1, from coordinate 27,584 downwards.
AACCGGCCTCTTCGGCCTGCTTGGCCCAAACGGCGCTGGCAAGAGCACGCTGATGCGAATCATCTGCACGTTGCTGGTACCGACGGCGGGCACCGCCAAGGTCCACGGCTACGACGTGACCCAACAACGCCGGGAGGTGAGGGAACTGATCGGCTACCTGCCCCAGGAGTTCGGCGCTTGGCGGCATCATCGCACGGAGGAGGTTCTCGATACCTTGGCGCGCCTGTCAGGCCTCTCGGAGCGCAAGGAGCGGCGCCGCCGGGTGGCGGAGACGCTGGAGATGGTGGGATTGGACGGGGTCGCGGATCGCAAGGTGAAGAAGCTGTCCGGGGGCATGGTGCGCCGCCTCGGCGTGGCACAGGCCCTCGTCCACGAACCGCAGGTGCTGATCGTCGACGAGCCGACGGTGGGCCTCGATCCCGAGGAGCGGATGCGTTTCCGGCAGCTCATGAACCAACTGGGTCGGGACCGCACGATCCTGCTTTCGACGCACATCGTGGCCGACTTGGGCGGCGGCTGCCGCGAAATGGCGTTGCTGGACGGCGGCCGCGTGGAGTTCCAGGGCACCCCGGAGAATCTGCTGCAGCGCGCGGTCGGCCGGGTGTTCGAGGTCTCCGGCGATGCGGCGGCCGCCGAGCGGATCGAAGGCGAATACGAAATCGTCTCGCGAGCCGTGACGGGCACCGAGATCACCTTGCGGGGGGTCAGTGCCAACGGCATGCCGGACGGCGCGAGCCCGGTGGACGCGCCGACCTTGGAGGAGGCCTATCTGGCGTTCATGGCGGCGCGCGGTCGATCCGAAGCGGCCCGGCAGGATGACGAATCACCGGCGGAGGCCGGCACCGGCGGGGAGGGCGACGCCTGATACCGCCTAGCGCGTTCCCACAGCGACCAACAGGTAGTAGCCAAATCGTGCGATTTTCGACCTACGCTGCCGTGTGGGCCGTGGCCCTAGCCGAAATGCGCTCGGCCCGGCGCCAGGTCCGTACCTGGGGTTTCGGCCTGCTGGCCGTCGGGGTGTCGTTGTTGTTCTTCGTCGGGACCGGGGTGCAGCATGCCCAGGACGGTTGGATCTCGCCGGTGACGGATCTCCCCGCGCCCCGGTTCATCATGTCGAGTGTGGGCATGCCGTTGCTCTTGGCGTTCCTGTTCGGCGTGATCTTCCTCGCTTTCGACGTCCGGGCGCGGGACCGGCGCGATCGCATGGTCGAGGTCCTCGACACACGACCGGTCTCCAATGTCGAGTTGCTCTCGGGACGGGTCATCGGCTTGGTGGCCACCGCTTGCTTGGCGGCGCTGGCACTCGTCGCGCTCGTTCAGCTCGTGGGGAGTGTGGGCGCTGCGCTGGGCGCGCCGACGGAACCGGTGCAGTTCACGTCGCTCGTGACCTTCCTGTTCGTCGACGCTTTGCCCATGTTCCTGGCGTGGGTCTCGGTGGTCGTGCTGCTAGCGATCCTGTTTCGCAACCGCTTGCTCGTTGCCGTCGCGGCACTCGGTCTGCTGGCGACTTGGGCATTGTGGTCCCAGTCGCTGCCGCTCTACCTGTCGCACCTGGCGGGTCCGACGGTGTTCGGCAACCTGGTATCCGACCTCTTGCCGCGGGTCGCCGAACCTGCGACGGCCTTGCATCGGCTTGCCCTCGTCGTCGCCGCCGTCGGCGTGCTCTTCGCCGCGGCGGCGCTTCACCCGCGTCCGGACAGCCGACCGCAAGCCCGTCTTGCCGTGGCGGTGGTGCTGATCGGCGGCGGCGCGGCGGCAATTGCCGGGCTTTTCCTGGACGCAAGAGACGGCGTCGAGACACGTGAGCGCTGGCTGGCCGTGCACCAGGAGGCGTCGACCCGGGCGATGGCGGACATCGAGCACATTGCCGGTACCGTACACATCGATCCGGGCCGCGAACTCGCCATCGACGTGGCGATGCGCCTCGTCGCCTCTGCTGAATCCCGCGCCAGCGGGGAACTGGCGATGAGCTTCAACCCCGGCATGACGATCCGTGACGTGCGAGTCAACGGTGAACCGACGGCGGTCGTGCATCGCGACGGCCTGATGCGCTTCGAACCGCCGGTCAGCGACGGCAGTTTCGAACTTCAACTGCGCGCCAACGGCGTCCCCGATCCGGGGTTTGCCTACCTCGACAGTGCCTTCGACTTCGCCATGGACAGCACCGGCCGACGCAATGCGCCGCTGTACCTCGGCCGCGACGCTTCCATCTACGACGCTGACTACGTGGCGCTATTGCCCGGCGTGCACTGGCTTCCCCGTCCCGGCGCAAATGTCGGCTTGGAGGATCCGGGAAGGTCCGAACGGGACCGCTACACCGTGGACCTGGCTGTCGAGGTGCCCGCCGGGTGGCTGGTGGCCGGTCCCGGACTGCGCCAAGCGGCGGGAGACGCCCAGTTCCGCTTCAACCCCCGTTCGCCGGTTCCGTCGGTGGCATTGATCGCGTCGAGGTTCGAACGGCGGGCCATGGAGGTGGCCGGCGTCGAACTCGAGGTCCTGATGAGCCCCGAACATCTCGACAGCCTGGCGGTGTTCGAGGATGCCATCGAGCCGCTCGGGGATCGCCTGGAGGAACTGTTCGGCGAGGCGACGAGCGCTGGCCTCGAGTACCCCTACCGCGGCCTCAGCGTCGTCGAGGTGCCGGCGACCCTGCGTCGCTGCGGTGGCGGCTGGCGCATGGACACCGTGCAGGCGCTGCCGGGAATCATGTTGCTGAACGAACGCGGCTTTCCCACGGCACGGTTCGACTTCGCGTTTCAGCGCGCCAAGAAAAGAGTCGACCGCGCGGGAGGTGTAAGATTCAAAATCAATGCGTTAGAGCGTTATTTTAGAAATGACTACGCAGGCGGTGATCCTTTCGTCGGCTTGGAGCGGAATCTCGTGCGGTTTCAAGCGGGTGTTTCGGCCGAAGGCATGGCGGCCACTGCCTTGGAGTTCGTCGTGGAGGAACTGGCCGACCTGGTGCTGAGCGGCAGGCCGGGCTTTTTCTCCGCCCATGTGTTCACGCCGGATGGTGGTACGTCGCTGAATCGGATCACGCTCGCGACGTCGAAGGCATTTGGCATCGACGGTGGGCAACACGGCATCCGCGACGCGGTGGCGAACCGGCCGGCCGTTTGGGACTTGGCACTCGGCACATCGCTCGCTGGCTTGGATCCCGGCGCCGACCCGGTGGGCGTATTGGATGTACTGGCGCTCCGGGGTGGTGCCGTGGCGCGTTCCATCTTCGACGCTCTGGGACCTGAGCGGACAGGTGCGCTGCTTGGCGAACTGCGGCGCCGTGGCAGCTACGATCTGGATGCGTTCTATGCGGCGGCCGTCCTGGCCGGCGTGGACTTGAGGCCGCTGCTCGGTGACTGGCTGAACGACGCCGGACTCCCCGGTTTCATGGCGTCGCCGGCGAGGACCGCGCGCCTGCCCGATACCGCGCTCGGTCGGCCGCGCTTCGAGACCCGGGTCCACATCCGCAACGACGAACCGGTGCCGGGTCTGGTGCGGCTGCGCTATGCAACGGCGCGCTGGCGCAGGATGAAGGGACCCGGCGCGATGTTCACCGAACCGGTGCGCCTAGCGGGCCATTCGTCGAAGGAAATCTCGCTAGTGACGACGAGTCCGGTGATCCAGGTGTGGATGGCGCCGTACCTGTCATTGAACCGCGGCGAGGTCCAGCTTGCGTTGAAGACCGCTGACGAACCCGGAGAGGAATTCACCGGCTCGCGGCCGATCGACTGGGAACCGCCGCCGCCGCTCGGTATCGTGATCGACGATCTCGATGCGGGCTTCGTCGTGGAGCGTAGCGCCCGCCGCAGCGGCTTCCGCATCGGCAACATCTCGTTCCAGCCCCGACGATTGACCGGCGAGATGGACCACGGGATTCCGAACTACCTGTCGTCGTCGGGCCGGGCCGGTGCCCGGTTCGACGGCGAGTGGCGCCGCCAGGACCTGCCCTCGAGTTGGGGACGCTACCGGCACACGGTGGCGCGTGCGGGTGCCGCGGACGGGCATTCCAAGGCGGTGTTCACGACCGAACTGCCGGGGGCGGGCGAGTGGCGTCTCGACTACCACATGCCGTTCGTCCCGCAACGCAAAGGCGAGCTTCGGGTGCACGCCGCGCTCGGCGACTACGACATGGCGCTGGAATTCGGGGACGGCGAACAGCTCGCAGTGGCCTTCGATGCGTCGGGAGCCGTAAACGGCTGGAACGACCTGGGTCGGTTTGATCTGCCCGAGGGTCCCGTGCGTCTGGTCGTGTCCAACCGCTCGTCCGGCGACTTCGTGCTGGCCGACGCGGTTCGCTGGCGTCCCGTGGCCGGAACGGCACTGGATGCATCGCCCCCAGGCCCGGCGGATAGTCTGCTGGCCGTCAAATAAGGAGTAGGGAGGAGCGGCCATGACCCCAAGAACAGCCAGTCGGAGTCCCGTTCAGGAGTTCCTCGCCGTCGCCCTGGCGGAAATGCGCGCCGCGCGGCGGCTGGCGCGAACATGGGTCTTCGTCTTCCTGACCGCGCTCCTCGGGATCCTCACCTATCTGCAGTACGCGTTCATGCACGCCCTGTCCGGCTTCGCGTCCACACTCGGTTCCTTCGGGCCTCGGGTTCTGGTCACCGCCATCGGCATGATGATGGTAATCGTGCTGGTCGTGGGGATGGTCTTTCTTGCATTCGATGTCCGGTCCCGCGATCAGCGGGAGCGCATTGCCGAAGTGCTCGACGCGCGGCCCATCGGTACGATCGGCCTGCTCGCCGGCCGCCTCACAGGGCTGGTCTTCATACTCTGGCTCACCGTCGCCCTCGTCATGGGCCTGATCCAGGGGATCGGTGCCATGGCGAAGGCGTTCGGCTGGTGGGGCGGCGACACCCTGGAGCCGGTGACGCTCACGAGCTTCCTGATCCTCGATGCGGTGCCGGCCCTGGTGTTCTGGGGATCGGTGGTGGTGCTCTTGGCCGTGACCATCCGGAACCGGTTGATCGTGGCGCTTGCCGGGCTGGCCTTGTTCGGGCTGTACATCTGGGCCACGTGGGAGACGCCGTTCTACCTGGCCCCGGCGCTCGTAAGCTTCCAGGCATACCTAGCCACCGGATCCGACGTGCTGCCGGTCTTCGCGGACGGAACCCTGCTTCTCCAGCGGTTGTGCATGTTGATGCTGGCGGCGGCGTTCATCGTGCTCGCCGCGGCGGCGCACCCGCGCGGCGACGGCTCGGGCCTCGGGCGCCGCGTGGGGATTGCCGCTGCCTTGGCGGGATTCGCCGTGGTGGGAATCGGAAGCATCGTAGTCGACGCGATGAACGCCCGCGGGCAGCGGATGCAGTGGATCGATGCCCAGGCTGCGGTTCAGGCCGAGCCCCGTGCCGACGTCGAGTTCGTGCGCGGAAGCGTTGCCATCGATCCGGGCAGGCGTATCGGTCTCGACCTCGTCTACGGGCTCACTGCGGTGGAGCCGTTGGACGAGTTGCTGTTCAGCTTCAATCCGGGGTTCGACGTGGCGGAGCTTCGGCTGGATGGGGTGCCGGCGGACGCCGCGCACGACCTGGGAATCCTGCGTGTGCCACTGCCCGAGTCGCTGGCAGCGGGCGAGCGCGTTGAAATGGCCATTGCCGCCGCCGGTGTCCCGGATGCGGAATTCGGATACCTCGACAGCGAACTCGACATGGACCTCGTGCAGGGCGAGCAGGGCAACGCCGTTCTTCTGGGCACCCAAGCGGCCGTGTTCGACCCGCGTTTCGTCGCGCTCATGCCCACCGTGAGCTGGATGCCGTTGCCGGGGGCGGCCACGGGCGGAGACGACCCGGTGCGCTACGGACGCGACTTCTTCACGGTGGAGCTCGAGGTCGAGGTTCCACCGGAGTGGCTGGTGGCGGGTCCGGGACGGCGACAGGACGTTGGATCCGGGCGTTTCCGGTTCGCACCCGAAGCACCCGTGCCCGAGGTCGCGCTGTTGGCGTCGCGGTTCGAACGCCGCGCCCTCACGGTCGGCGAGCTCGGGTTCGAGTTGCTGTTGTATCCCGGACACGGCTCGTACCTTTCGCAGTACGCCGACTCCTCTGACGCGCTTAGGGAACGCATCGAGGAGGTCTTGGCCGACGCCGCGAAGGCGGGACTCACCTATCCGTACGGCGGCCTGAGCCTGGTGGAAGTTCCCGCGCGGCTGCGCGTATTCGGCGGCGGCTGGCGGATGGACACCGTGCAGGCGCTTCCGGGCATCATGCTGTTGCGCGAGTACGGGCTGCCGACTGCGCGTCTGGACACTGCCTTGAACATCGTGCGGCGGTTCGGCGATTTCCCCGAGGGCGACGACGCCGGTCGCGAGGTCGGAAGACTCAAAGTCGCGATGCTCGAACGGTTCTTCGCCAACGACTTCAGCGGCGGCAAACTGGAGGACGCCGTAACCCGGAACTTCTTCAAGTTCCAGACGGGTGCCCGTGGCGAGGGAGCGATCGCGCTCGACTACGTCTGCCACGAGCTGGCGGCGAGACTGCTCTACAACCGGGGCATTGGCGAGTACTTCTCGCCCCGCGTCTTTGCCACGGTCTCGGGCATGAACGAAACGATGGGTCAGTTGATGGCCGGATTCTTCGGCGGCGGCGGTGCCCTCTCGCTATCCGTCGGCGCCACCGAGACGCCGAAGCGCGCGTCGGTGTGGAGCCGTGCGTTGGGCGCGCCTCTCGCGACGCTGGATCCTTCGGAAGACGGGATCGGCGCCCTGGATGTGCTTTCCCTCAAGGCGCCGGCCGTGGCGAAGTCGATCGTCGACGGCCTGGGCCGCGGCACCGCGGGGCGTTTCCTCGCCGAACTCCGGCGCCGCTACGCCGGCTCGAACTTCACGGCGGAGGATTTCCGGGCGATCGCCGCCGAGACCGGCGCGGATCTGGACTCGCTGCTTGGCGACTGGCTGGGCGACGCCCAGTTGCCGGGCTTTGTCGCTTCCGCCGCAGAGATCACGCGCCTCGCCGATGGCGAGCGGGGCGAGCCGCGCTACCAGGTCCGCGCCCAGGTCCACAACGGCGAGCCGACGCCCGGCCTGGTTCGTCTCGGCGTGGTGTCGGAGTCCGAAGAGCCGATCCGGTCCTGGACCGATCCGATCCGCGTCGGCGGCGAAGCGTCCGTGGAAGTCGGACTCGTGGTCGATGCGCCGCCCGGTGAAGTCTGGATCGCGCCCTACCTTTCCTTGAATCGCAACGACTTCCGCGTCGAAGTCCCGGAGGTCGACCCGGAGGAGGCTGCCGGGGCCGAGCCCTTCAACGGCAGCCGGGAAAGCCAATGGCGACCGCCGCCGGAACCCGGCATCGTCGTGGACGACCTCGACCCGGGATTCTCGATCGTCTACGCCACGCCGGACGACGAAGCGCGGTACGCCCCGGAGGCGCGCTGGTGGACGGGAGACCTGGACATCGATCAGGGTTTGCCCGCCCACAATCCGTTCACACCCCCAACGGGTGGTTGGATGCGCATGGAATCCGCGGGGACCTGGGGCCGGTACCGGCATACCGTCGCGAGCAGCTTTCCGGGTAACGGCGGCGCGTCGGCGCGCTTCGAGACGCAATTGCCGCAAGCCGGTCGTTGGCGCATCAGCTACTACCTTCCCGAAGTGGCGCGGCCGAACAACGCCCCGGGGGGCAGCGGGTTCAGGGTGCAGATCCAAACCGGGATCTTGGCCCAGAAGAAGGGGACCTTCGACCTGAAGATCATCGCCGACGGGGAAGAAATGCCGGTGGAATTCGACGCGGCCACGGCATCCATCGGCTGGAACGATCTCGGCGAGTTCTCGTTGCCGGCCGGAGACGTCAGCCTGGTGGTGTCCAACGCGACCTCAGGGTCGCTGGTCGTGGCGGATGCGGTACGCTGGCGCCCTGTGGAGGAACGATGAAGCAACGGATCAATGCAATAACGCCGATGGCGACGGCGATCGGCGTGCTGGCGGCGGCAAGCGGCTGCGCACCGCCCATGTCCGCTCCCGACACGGAGTTCCGCATTGCGGTGGAAGTCGAGGACGTGGGCACCGGGACGGTCGAGGATCTCGTGGTCGCGACGGGCAACCTGCGTCCGATGGGAATCGTCACTCTCGACATCGAGACACCGGGGTTGCTGCAGATCGCCCGGAACGCGGACCGCCGGCGACTGGCCGAGGGGATGCGCGTCTCGGCGGGGGACGTCGTCGCCCGGGTCACGGGCGAGGACGCCCGCCTGCACGCCCGGCTCGAAACCACTCGACAAGCCCTGCAAGCAGCGGAAGCCCAGCTTGAGCGGCGCCGCGAACTGCACGCCGCGAACATCGCCCACGAAGAGGAACTCCAGCAGGCCGAGGAGCGCTACGAGACCGCGCTTTACAATTTCGAACGCAGCACGCTTGACGCGGCGAAGGCGACGCTGACCTCGCCGATCGACGGCACCATTCTCCGCCTCGCCAGGGATACCGACGGTCGCCCGCAGGCGGACGGACAGCTGGTCCGCGCCGGGTTCACGGTCGCGGAGATCGCGCCGCTCGACGAACTGGTCGCCGATATCGACCTAATCGGGCCGGAACTCGCCCGCGTCGAAGTGGGCCTCGTGGCGCGAATCCGCCACTACGCCTTCGAGGAGTCGTTCACAGGCGAGGTGATCCGCTTGTCGCCGGTGCTCGATCCCAACAAACACACGTTCCGCGCCGAAGTGGTTGTGGCCAACGACCAACGGCTGCTGCGGCCCGGCATGTTCGTGGAAGTGATCGTGGTGGTGGAGCAACGCCCGGACGTCGTCGTGGTCCCCCGGGAAGCCATCGCCAACCGGGCCGGGAGGTCGGTGGCGTTCGTCCTCGATGGCCAGCGGGTCAGCCGCCGGGATCTCCGGTTGGGTTTGGGCGACGACGACAAGGTCCAGATTCTCGAGGGCGTCGGCGAAGGCGACCGGGTCGCGGTGCGGGGCATCGAGACCTTGACCGACGGGGCCCGGATCCGGGTGGTCGGGACCTGAGCGCCCGGTTCCCCGGGCCACCGACCACCTAGGCCGTAGAGCAACACCAGCGTGTCGGCATTCGAGTCCGCTGCCGCGTTCGCCGCTCGCCGACCGGTGGCAGTCACGGTGGTCGCCGTGGCCGTGGCCCTGGTCGGCGGTCTCTCCTGGCGCGAGTTGCCGGTGGACCTGCTGCCCGACCTGCAGAGCCCCACCGTCGTCGTGTCCATCCGGTCCGGCAACCGGCCGCCGACCGAGATGGAGCGCATCTACGGCCAGAACGTGGAGCGGATGCTGACCACCGTCCGGGGCAGCCGCAAGGTCTTCCAGGTGGCGCGCACCGGGCGGCTCGTCACCACCGTGACCTTCGATTGGGACGCCGACCTTGACCTCGCCCTGGTGGATGTGCAGAAGGCCGTGGGTGGCATCGAGGGTGACCCGGAGGTGGACGAGGTCCTGGTGCGCCGCTTCGACCCGCGCCAGTCGCCGATTCTGACGCTGGGCCTCGTCGCGCCATCCGGACAGCCCGATCTTGCCGAACTTCGGCAATTGGCCCGCCGGCAGGTCGCGCCCGCGCTCGAGCAACTCGCCGGCGTCGCCGAGGCGCGCGTGACCGGCGGTCGCGAAATCGAGATCCGCGTCTCGGCTGACCGCTACCGTCTCGACGCGTTCGACGTGTCGCTCAATATGCTCCGCGTTCGGGTGGGTGCCCAGAACGTGGACATCGAAGCGGGAACATTGGAGGAAGGCGATCAGGTGTTCCAGGTTCGCGGCGTGGCACGCTATCGGAACGCCCAGGACGTCGCGGACGCCGTGGTCCGCTACACGACCGATCCCAACGGGGCCAGCAAGGCTGTGCGCGTCTCGGACCTTGCCACCGTGGAGACCGTGGACGCCGAGATCGACCACCTGGTGCTGGTGGACGGCGTCGAAGGCGTCGGCGTCGCCGTCTACAAGGAAGCGGGGGCCAACACGGTGGAGGTCTCCACCGAGGTCCGAGAGGCCTTGGAAGGACTCGGCGACGATCTCCCGGGCGTGGACGTGCGGGAGATCGCGGACGACGCCAAGCTGGTCACCGACGCGCTGGACGACCTAAAGATCGCAGCCGGCGCCGGCGTCGCCTTGGCGGTGCTCGTGTTGGCTCTCTTCCTGCGCTCCGCCGGGGCAACGCTGATCGTGACCGCCGCCGTCCCGGTGTCCATCCTCGCCGCCCTGTTCGCCATGAACTTCGCGGAACACAGCTTGAACATTGTTACGCTTGGCGGCCTTGCCTTGGGGGCCGGCATGCTGGTCGACAACGCCATCGTGGTGGTCGAGTCGATGTATCGTCGACTGGGACTCGGCGATAGCCCCGAACTTGCCGCGTCGAGAGGGACCGGGCAGGTCGCGGGCGCCATCACCGCCAGCACGCTGACGACCTGCGTGGTGTTCCTCCCGGTGCTGTTCGTCGAAGGACTGGCGGCACGGCTGATCGACGGCATCGCCTTCACCGTCGTCGTCTCGCTCTTGGCATCCCTCGCCGTGGCAGTTTTCCTGATCCCGGCCTTGGGTCGCTGGTTCCTGCCCCGGGCTTCGCGTTCGGGCATGGTCACCGAACGGGCGGCTTCCAGAGCACGGACGACGTTGGAAAGCTTCGTCGGAAAGCTCCTGCGCCGACCCGCTACGGTGGTGCTGTTGGCGACCGGCATCGTTGCCGTGGCTGTCGGCTTTCTCCTTCAACTCGGCACCGAACTCCTAGCCCCCTCGGATCCGCGCCAGTTCTCCGTGCGCCTTGTCGGCCCCGCAGCCCAACGGGTGGAGTCCACGGCACGGGCGGCGGCCGGCGTGGAGAACCTCATTGCCCAAGCCGGCGGCGGTACCGTGGCGGATGGCGGGACCCTTGCCGCGACCCTCTCGGAGGTGGGCCGGCTCCCGGAGGACGGTCGTTCGATCCGTAGCGAGTTGACCGAGGAGAACACCGCCCGGGTCATCGCCCGAATGACCGTCGAGGGCCCGACGGGGCGCCAGGTGGCCGCGTGGCTCGCCCCCGAACTCGATGCGTTGCCCGAGACGGAGGTCCAGTGGGAGATCGCCCGTTCGGCACTCACCGACGCGCTGGGCGCAAGCGGGCCGCCCATCGTCGTGGAGATCGCTGGCGAGTCGCTGGACGACCTGCGCCGGGGCGCCGAAGAGATCAAAGGCCGCTTGGCGGGCCTCGCCGCTCTCTGGAACGTCAAGTCGTCCTTCGAGGGCGGACCTAGGGAATTGCGCGTGAATCTCGACCCGGCGATGGCCGATGCGCTGGGCATCGATCTCAATACCGTGACGCAGGTATTGGCGGCGAATCTCGACGGCCTGGAGGTTACCCGAATCTCCCTCGGCGACGAGGAGCGCGTGGTCAACGTGCGTCTGCCGTCACCCCGCCGCGATCAGTTGGCCGACGTGGAGTTCCTGAGTGCCGGGGGGCGTCCGGTCGCGCTGGGCGAAGTCGCCCGGTTCGAGGAGACCGAGGGTGCCCGGGAAGTCTTCCGGCGGGACCAGCGGCGGGTCGCGCAGATTACCGCGCAGCTGGCCGACGGCTTCACCCAGGCCGAGGCCGTGGCCGCCGTCACCGACGCCATTGCCGATGCGCCCATCCCGCCGGGCACGCACCTGCGCCTGCGCGGCCAGGAAGAGGAACGCGCGCAGACTTTCGACGAACTGCGCCTTGCCGGCATTCTGGCGCTGGTGCTGGTGCTCATGGTGCTGGCGGGCACCTTCGAGTCGCTCCTGCAACCGATCACGGTGCTCGCCGCCGTGCCGCTGGCGCTGGTCGGCGTCGCCGTGGCCCTAGTGCCGGGCGGGCAGCCGATCGGTGTCATGGCCATGCTTGGGCTCATCGTGCTATCGGGGATTGCCGTTAACGATGCGGTCTTGCTTCTGGCCACCGCCCGACAGCTCATGGCCGAAGGGCAGGACCGCGTCTCGGCCTTGGCTGGGGCTGCCGGTATCCGCCTTAGACCCATCGTGATGACGACCCTGACCACGGCGCTGGCCTTGGCACCGCTCGTCGTCGCGGGCGGGGAGGGGGCTCAACTCCGGGCACCCATGGCACTCACGATCATCGGCGGCATCGTCGCGTCCACGCTGGGTTCGTTGCTCGTCCTGCCGTGCCTCTATCTCGTACTCGACCGCATCGCGTGGAACCGGGGAGGCGATCGTTGACCCATCGGGCATTCGCGCGGAAACGGCCTCGTAGCGCTGTGGTGCGACCCCGAGCCTTCGCTCCGGTGTTCCGTGACCGCTGCCATCCTGAGGCCGCGCCGCTGACGTGCAAGGAGCAACGGAGCCGTAGGGGACGGGCTTGTCCCGTCCCGTTGCCAGGTGAGCCGGCGCGTTCGGCACGGGCGACCACAAGGGTCGCCCCGACGGGTTCTCGTCAAGCGTTCCGACGGGTGCCGGGTCGTCCATGAGTCTCCTCGACCTACCTGTACGCCGCCCCATGGCGGTGAGCATGATCTTCGTGGGCTTCGTCGTGCTCGGCGTCGTGGCCTACGAGCGAATACCGCTGGAACTCTTCCCGCCGGTGGAAGGCGACACGCTCTTCGTCGATTTCTATCGCCCGAACAGCGAACAGGAGGTCGTCGAGCGCGAGATCCTCCTACCCCTGCATGCCCGGGTCTCCGCGATGCCCGATATCGTGGAGAGCTGGGGACGGGTGCAAGGCGGCGCGGGCGACTACCGTGTGCGCTTCGCGCCGCGCACGAACATGAAAGTGCGTGAACTCGAACTTCGGCGCGTCGCGTCCGACATCCAGCGTGGCCAGCCCAACGGCACTGCCGTGGTGGTCCGTTCGATGGAATCCGGCACCGCCCGCTACGGTAGCCTGGTGATGGAAATCCACGTCCTGGGCGATGCGGACCGGGACACGCTCTTCGACCTCACGGACCAGCTCCTCGCGCCACGTCTCGCGGCGGTATCCGGCGTCGGCGAGGCCAACGCGACGGGCGGATCGGGGCGTCGATTGATCGTCAGCGTCGACCTCGCACGGGCTGCGGCGACGGGCGTCACCCCGGCCCAGGTCATCGAGGCGGTGTCCCGGCGGGCGGGCAACATGCGCCATGTCGGCAACCTGGAGTCCGAGGCCGGGCGGCTGGAGATCATCGTCGACGGCCGGCCATCGAGCCTGATGGCGTTCGAGGAAACCCGCATAACGCAGGACCGCCCCGTACTGCTCAAGCACGTCAGCGACATTTCGCTCGGCTTCGCGCCATGGCAGTCGTCGTTCCGCGTCAACGGTGAAGAGGCCGTCGGCATCGTCGTCTTCAAGGAACAGACCGCGAATCTGGTGCGTCTGGGCCGGGAACTCCGGGCAAAGGTGGACGAACTCAGGGAAGAGACCGCGCCAATGGGGGTCGATCTCGTCATTGGCAACGACCCCGCCGAAGACATCGAGGAGCAACTGGGCCGGTTGGCCCGCCTGGGCCTGTCGGGGTACCTCATCGCGCTTGCCGTCCTGTTCCTCTTCCTGCGCCAGTGGCGCGCCGTGGCCGTGGTGGGGGTCGCCGTTCCGGTCAGTCTGCTGGGTGCGTTGGCATTGCTCTACCTGCTGGGGCTGTCGTTGAACATATTCACATTGGGCGGCCTGTGGTTGTCCGTTGGCCTCCTGATCGACAACAGCATCGTCGTCTACGAGGCGGTGCTGCGGCGCCTCGAACGCGGGGTCGATCCCGCCCAGGCGGCGCGCATTGGCCTGCAACGGACCCTTCGCGCCATTGCGGCGGCCACGGCGACGACTGCCATCGTGATGCTGCCCGCCGGCATCATGGACCTGCCGGTGGACATGCGGTCGATACTTGGCGAGTTCATCCCTGCGTTCCTGCTGCCGTTGGGGGCGTCCATGCTCGTTGCCGTCGGGTTGGTGCCCGTGCTGACCCATCGGCTAGCTGCCCCAGCAGCGCTGCGTGCCGTGGCCCGGCAACGGGAGGCCCGTGCGAAAGCCAGCGGTCAGCGTGCGCCCGACCCGCTACGCATCCTGTTCGGCGGCCTTGTCGGCAACGCCATGCGCAGGCCGTCCGCCTGGCTGACCGGCACGGGGATTGCCATCGTCGCCACCGTTCTGTTCGCGGTGCCCGTCGCCATCTCGAACCAGGCACCCCCGGATCCGGAATACGCGGACAGCGTCGCCTTCAGTGCTCAGGCCCTCAGGGGAACCGGATCGATCGAAGCGGTGGCCGAAGCCGTCGCGGAGCTGGAGCAGGCGGCCATGGCCATCGAGGGGGTCGACACCGTCACGTCGGACATCAACCAGGAAGGCGCGATGATGCGGGTCGACCTGGTGGACCTGGACGAACGTCCTCCGGATCTCACCGTGTCGCGAGTGCGCAGGGTGGTCGACGACGCGGCGGAGCGGACCAGGGGCATCGACGTGTCCCGGCCGGGCGAGGAACGGGGCGGTCGGAAAGGTGTCGAGGGTCGCGGCGGAGGAGGCCAGCAGTTCGCGGGCGGCGGCGCGGACGAAATCCTGATTTCGGGCCCCGAGAGCCGGGTTCTCGAGCGCTTGGCTGACGATCTCGTCATCCGCCTGGAGGCCGTGGACCAAGTGGAGCGCGCGTGGCAGTCCGTGCCGCGTGGGTCCCAGGAGATCTGGGTGGAACCGGACCGCCGCGGATTCGAGGCGTTCGAACTCACCGTGGACGAGGTGCTGCCGGGCCTGCGGTTTGCAGGTCTCGGTGGATGGAACGCGGGCCGCTACGTGTTGCCGTCGGGTCGTGAGATCCCGGTCTTCGTCGAGCGCGTCAATGGACGTGAACCCGACGGGTTGAAGGACCTGCGCCGACTCAGGGTGCACACGGAATCGGGTGTGGCGACGGTCTCGGCGCTCGCGTCGATTCGGCAAATGCCGCCGCCTGCGGCCATCGTGCATCACAACGGGCGCCGTGAAACGAGCGTCTACTACCGGCTCGACGCGTCGGCACCGGAATCGGGACCCGCCCGCGACACCCTCGACGAGACGATCGCCACGGCCGTTCGTTCCGCACCAAGACCGCACGGCTACGCGGTGGAGGTCCAGGAGGACAACGAGGCAATATCCACCGGAGCCGAGTACGCCTTGTGGGCGGGCCTCTTGGTGTTGCTGGTTCTTGCGGTCACCTTCGAGTCCCTGACTTTACCGTGGCTGGTCCTGTTGACGTCGGTATTGCTGGCCAGTATCGGTTCTGCCTGGCTGATGATCCTGACGGACACGCCCATGCAGCCGGTCGCGATAGTCGGCCTGTTCGTGCTGGCGGGACTGGCCATCAATCCGGCCATCCTCCTCGTCGACCGCATGCAGCATCGGGTCAGGAAAGGCTGGTCGACGGGCGCAGCAGCCCTCGCGTCGGTGCGCGAACGCACGCGCCCTATCGTGATGACCACCGCCACGACCATCGCCGCGCTTTGTCCCCTGGCACTCTCCACCGGCCGGGCCAACGAGATCTGGCCGCCCTTCGCCACGGTGATCATCGGCGGCCTCTTGACTGCGACCTTGCTGAACCTCCTGGTGGTGCCGGTCTGCTACCTGTTCCTCCAGCGTCTCGACCAGCTGTTCGGCCGGGTCGGGCCGTGGCTCGTCGTCGCCCTTTTGACTGCCACCATCGGTTCGACGGTCTGGCTCTACCAGACCGAGACGGTGGAATCCCTGACATGGCTGTTCATCACGTTCTGGCTGATCCTCGGCGCCTTGCTCATCATCATCGTGTTGGCGTTTCGGCGCCCCGAATTGGCCGAGCTCGAGACGGCCGGGGGCCCGCCTTTGCTCGACGTGCGCAACCTGAAGAAGGTCTACGGCATGCCCGGACCGATCCGCCGGGCGATCCGCGCACCCCGGGATTTCACCGACCGGATCCGGCGCGAAGGCGGCGCGGTGGCCCACTCGAAGTTCGATTGGCGCGATGCCATGGGACGGTTTGGACCGTACCTGATCCTCACCGCGGCACCGCTCCTCCTGTCCTCCCAAGTACAGAGCGCGGGCTGGAGGCTGGTCCTTTGGCTGCTGGCGGCGGCGTTCCTGGCGCGGTTGGGATCCGAGATTCGACGCGCGCGTCGACCGGAGGAGGACGACGCGAGACCGGGGTGGGCGGAGGGGGCGTTCCGCGTATTTCTGCCCTGGGGCGTTGTCGGCGCTTTCGTCGCCTGGACGATCGTCATACCGCTGTGGCAGGGCAGGGAAACCCAGGTCGTTCCGCTGCTGCCGATTCTCGCCGGTGTCCTGCTTCTCGTTGGCCAGGTCATTCGCCATAGCGCCGTGCGCCAGCAACGCGGCCAGATCGGCGAACGCGCGACGTCGGGCCCGTTCCGGCATCCCCGCACGCTGCTGCGTCGCCTTGCGCGTCGGGTCGGTGGCTTCGATCTGCCCATCGAACCGGTGCTCGCCCTCACCGAAGTGACCTTCCGTATCGAGCGCGGCATGGTCGGCATCCTAGGTCCCAATGGGGCCGGCAAGACCACGCTTCTGCGACAGCTCGCCGGCATCCTCGATCCAACCCGGGGCGTGATCAACCTGGGCGGCGTCCGTCTCACCAAGATCCAGCGGGTGCTGGCGCGATGGGTGGGCTACCTGCCCCAGGACGCCGGCCTGCCGGGCGGTCTCTCCCCTCGCGAATACCTTGCCTACTTCGCCGCGCTCTACGAACTGCCCGTGGAGATTCGCCGCGAACGCGTCGAGAGCCTCCTCGCGGAGGTGGGTCTGGCCGAAAAAGCGGGCGACAAGATCAAGACGCTCTCCGGCGGGATGCGCCAGCGGGTCGCGGTGGCCCGAACGCTGCTGCGCCTGCCTTCGGTGATCATCGTCGACGAGCCGACGGTCGGCCTCGACCCGCGCGAACGCATCCGCTTCCGCAATCTGTTGGGAAGGCTCGCCCGGGACCGGATCGTGCTGTTCTCGACGCACGTCGTCGAGGATGTCGCCGTCGCCTGCGATCGCGTGCTGGTACTGTCCACCGGTCGCCTCGTCTTTGACGGGGCGCCGACCGACCTCGCCAGCGCGGCCCGGGGAAGGGTGTGGGAATGCCGGTTCGGGCCCGACGAACCCTTCGAACTTCCCGACGGCGCGATCCTGGCCGAGGAGACGCCGACGCTCGATGGCGGCAACGTGCGGCGGATCCTGGCCGCGGTCGCGCCCACCGCCGACGCCACGCGGCTTGAAGCGCAACTACAGGACGGCTACCTCTGGTTGATCACCCGAGGCCGGTCGCACGTCGAGCGCGACTTGGAGGCGGCGAGATGAGCAGTCGACTGCGCCGCCTCCGGGGGCAACTCGAGCTGTTTCGGCTCGCCGGACTCGCCATCGCGGGTCACTGGGTCTGGCTGCTCATCTTCCTTCCGCTGGTGTGGCTTGCGGCGCGGGCGCTCGCAACCCTGATCAACCCCTCGGGGCCGTTCGAGCCAGCCAACGCGCAGGTCGGCCTGATGGGCATTCCCCTGGCGGTTCTTGCGGTCATCCTGGGACTGCGCATCATCGCCGGCGAAATGGACGGAAGAAGCCTCGAGATCGCCTACACCGTCCCCGGGGGCTGCCAGCGCGTCTGGTGGGCAAAGCTCGCCGCGTCCGTGCTGATCCTGATTGCCGCCCAGGTGCTCCTGGCCCTGGTCACCTACTTCCTGTTCGTGAAGTTCGACTTTGTCGCCATCTACGGCGCCTTGCAGGGCGCGATCTTCTACCTGGTGCTCTCGATGGCGTTCGCCGCCCTGTTCCGCAGCGAAGTCGCGGGTGCCATGGCCACCGCCGCGGTGTTGCTGTTCGACCTCCTGGTCCTCGTCAACGGCGGCATCCGCGCATCGCCGTTCTGGAACCCGCTAGCGGTACAGAGCCCTGACCCGGAGGTGATCCTCGCCATGACGGTTCAAAACCGCATCGGCGTTCCCATCCTGATCGCGCTGATCATCGGCCTCGCGTTCATGCGCGCCAATCGGCGCGAACGGATGCTGGGCGGCTGACGCGGATCCGTGTCGTCGCAGACGCGGCGATGGCCACGGACGAATGAACGACGACCTTCCACTGGGACGCCGGACCGCCTTTCCCGGTAGCTATGACCCGTCGGTACTCCGAACGGTCGAGCGACGCGCGGCCCGGCAGGCAATCGGCATCGGCGACCCGCTGCCTTTCCTAGGCGAAGACGTCTGGAATTGCTACGAACTCGCCTGGCTCACGCCAGCGGGTTTGCCGCGCGTTGGCTTCATGACTCTCCGCGTCGGCGCGGACTCGCCGCGGATCGTCGAGAGCAAATCGCTCAAGTTGTACCTAGGCGGACTTGGCGGATCGCGTTTCCAGGACTCCACAGCCGTCCGCTCCGCTATCGAGGACGACCTGGCGCGCCAGACGGGTTCGGCGGTGGAGGTCATCGTACGAAACCTGGACGATGCCCAACCTTTCGGTGACTTCGCGACCTTCTGCCTGGATGATCTGCCGGTCTCAGTGGATTGCGGCGAACGATCGCCGGATCTCCTTGCCGCCACCGGGAACATCGGACGCGATGCCATTCACACGCATCTGTTTCGGAGCGTCTGCCCAGTCACCGGCCAGCCGGACTGGGGCTCGGTCGCCATCGCCTACCGGGGCCGTCTGCTCGACCGTGCTTCCGTGCTCCGTTACCTCGTTTCCTACCGGGACACAGCAGACTTTCACGAAGTGGCCATCGAGCGAATTTTCGTGGACTTGCAGGGAGCCACCGATGCCACCGAACTGACCGTCGACGCACGGTTCTTGCGCCGCGGCGGGATCGACATCAATCCGTTTCGTTCGACAGAGCGATCCAGAGCGCCGACGGTTCGATTGCCTAGGCAATAGACCGGCAGGGGAGGTGTCGGTCCGACGGCCGCGTCTGTCAATCCGCCGCTAAACCCATTAGCATCGCCGCCTGAAGTCGTCGAGTCGATGGTGGCCGTATCGGCCCCCTCGCGGCGAACCGTTGCCAACCCCGTCAGGCCCGGAAGGGAGCAGCGGTCGTAGCGGATTCGGGTGCCGGGGTGCGGCTGGTACGCCACCTCCATCGACCTTCCGGAGAGGTGTCCGAGCGGCCGAAGGAGCACGCCTGGAAAGTGTGTATGGGTTGATAGCCCATCGAGGGTTCGAATCCCTCCCTCTCCGCCATAGTCGTTCTAGACTTTTTTGGGGCGGTTTTGGCCGGCTCTCGAGCCTGCCTCAAACCGGCCTAGGCCGGTGACCGTAGAAGAACAGCCAGTTGGCGAGGAACCTTCGATTTCGATGGTGGAATAGGTCTCCGAGAGCGGTCCGGCGGGGGCGGGTCGAACCTAGCCCCAGCGCGTGCCCGCGTGGACTAACCATCCACGCCATCGCCACCGAGAATCTTCCAAGCTGTCAATGGCACCCGAAGACTGCTCACTTGTGGCAACGGAAAACGGTACTTTGTCCTCATCTTGCAGATACGCCTATTGTTCAAGCACTCAAGGAAAGAGTGTCCAAAGATGTGGCCAACATGATTTCAGCCATGGCAGTTCCAGCAGAAACGGTTGGCACCCAAGTCATGAATGCGATATTGACTGACGAATTTTACGTTTCTTGTGACGGTACGCACACACGTAGCATGCTTGAATCGCGTTGCAGGGATTTGCTGGCCGCTATGGACAGGCAGTTTCCGAAACAGTGATCATTGTACGGTCATGAGGATCGCTGGACGATACCAGTTGGCCGGAATGATAAACCGCCAAACGTCGGGGGGATCCTTTGAAATCGGACACCAGGTCGAGAAACACGAGCGGCGACCTTAAGTCTTGATGTCCAGCTGACCCAGGAAATCCAGCTTGCCGACCGGCACACCCTTTGTTCGCAGAATGTCATAAGCCGTGGTGGCATGGAAATAAAAACTCGGTATCGAGAACGACATCAGAAAGCCTTCGGCGGTAAAGGTCCACCAGGGCGTAAGTACTTCTTTTCCGGCCAGTCCGTTTACCTCCTCGGCGGTGAGCTGCTGCAAACCTGATCGCGCCTCGGCCACAAGATCCTGCAGTGCCTGGTAGTCAAGGTCCTCCGCAGGTGGGCCCGGCAAATATGCGCCTGCCCGCGCGCCATTGATCGCACCCAAGGAGAGGCTTGCAACCTGGATCAGCTGAAAGCGAAACGGCAGCATGTCCGGATAGAGGCGAGTCTCGACTATCTCGTTCAGGTCGATGTTGTTTTCTTTGCAGTGGGATCGACTCTTGTCGAGATAATCTGATACTGCACCGAGGGTCTGCAGAAAACGACCTACGCTGGCTTCATATAGTGAGATAGACATATCTGACTCATTTGTCTCTGGGCACCGACAGTCTACTGTAGCCGAGGCGCCACCGTCGTTAGCGAGAGGTGAGGCCTCGCACAATGTCTCGCGCGGCGTTCCGGCCCGGCAAGCCCGTCACTCGACGGCAGGGATGCGCGCCCGCGCCGCAATGGTACAAGGCCGAGATGGGGCTCCGGAAAGCGACGTACCCCGTGACAGGCCGGCCACCCGCCCGCCGATGTCCGGGCGCGACCGTCCCAGGTCGACGGGCACGACTCGCCGTTCTATGATGCTGAGCATTGCGGCCGACCAACAGCCGATCGAGGTGAGTATCATGAATTTGAATAAGAAAGCACAGCTCCTCAAACGCTTGGGCGCGGCCGGCGCCGCGGCTGTATTCGCCACTTCCGGCGTGGCCGACGTAGCAGCTGCGGAGCCAGCCCAGGACGATCTGATCGAAGAGATCGTCGTCACCGCCAACAAGCGTTCGCAGTCGGTCCAGGATGTCGCCGGCTCGCTCAGCGCGCTCGGCGCGGAGGACCTCGATGCGAGAGGCATCAAGGACATGTACGACATCCAGTTCGCGGTCCCGAGCCTGCACTTCGGGCCGCAGCTCGGCAACCAGAAAATCACCATCCGCAGCATTAGCGAGTTCAACAGGCAGCCTGGCGTGGCGGTCAGCCTCGATGGCATCTACCAGTCGAGGAGTTCCACGGCGCACCTCTATCAACTGGATCTCGCGCGCATAGAGGTGCTGCGCGGGCCCCAGGGGACTCTCTACGGGCGCAACTCGAACGGCGGAGCGGTCAACTTCATTTCGGCCGCGCCTACCCGAGAGGCCGAAGGGATGCTGCGCATCGGTTACGCGCAGTACGACGAAGCCAAGATCGAGGCGATCTACAGTGGGCCGATCGGCGACCGGGTGGCATTCCGGATCTCCGCGGATCGCATAGACCGCGGCGAGGGCTGGGTCGAAAACCTGGTGCCCGGCGCGAAAGACCTGATGCGGGGCGAGTCCGGCAACGTTCGGCTCAAGCTGGCTGCCGAACCCACTGAGGCGGTCTCCGTGGACCTTGTGTACGTCAGGAGCACGATCAAGGGTCCGCACGAGCACCTGAGCTGGGTCACATTCGATCCGGCACTCGCCGTGGCGGGGGGGACTCCCCAACTCGTCGCCGCGGCCAAAACCTTCGAGCCGTTCAAGACCCACGTCAACCCCAAGAACGATTCGGACCGCGAGTTCGAGCTAGTTGGGCTGACCCTCGAGTGGGACATGGGGTGGGCAACGCTCAAGTCCATCACTTCGCAGCAGGACTTCGACGACTTCGTCGAGGCCGACCGGGACCTCACGGATGTGCCCCTCTTCGACATCTGGGACGAGTCGACCATCGACACGTTCACCCAGGAGATCAACGTCCTCGGCAGCAGCGACGCCCTGGATTGGGTTCTGGGCGCCTTCTACCTGCGGGAAGAGTGGGACCGACATATCGTCTTCAACAACGCGATGCCCGTGTTTGGTTTTCCCGTGCCGAGCCAGTTCGTCTTCTCGCAACCAATAATGGACACGGATTCCTTGTCCTGGTTCCTCGACGCGACCTGGGAGGTCACCGACCGTGCGCGTGTCAGCGCAGGCGTGCGCCGCACGGAAGACGAGATTGACGAGTATCACGTCAACGAGGGTCGTTTACCGCTATTCGGGGTCACCATCCCGTTCTGCGACAAGGCCGAGCAACTGGACTGGGGTGCGACGACGATCAGGGTTGCGGGTCAGTACGACGTCAACGACAACGGTAACGTCTATGTCTCCTACACGGAAGGCTACAAGGCGGGCGGGGTCGCCGCAGTCGAATGCAACGTCCCCTACGAACCGGAAACCGTCAATGCCTTCGAGCTGGGTTACAAGGCGACGTTCGGCGGGAGCACCACGCTGAGTGCGGCCGCCTTCTATTACGACTACTCAGACTTCCAAGTGTCTCAGATAATCGGCATCAGCCCGGTCACGCGCAATGCGGGCGATGCGGAGGTACGCGGCCTCGAACTGGAACTGTCGTCCACCCTGACCGAGAACTGGATGGTGTCCGGGGCTGTCACGCTACTGGACACCGAGTATGGCGACTTCATCAATCTCGATGGCCTGCAGGCCGAGCTGGGCTTTCAGAACAACAAGGGGAACCCGCTCAACAATGCGCCGAAAACCAGCATTAATCTGGGGGTCGCGTATACCACCCCGGTGCGGTGGGGCGGGCGGGCGACGCTGCGTGCCGACGCGGCGTACCGGTCTCGCACGTACTTCCGGGAGTTCAAGAACAAGCTGGACTCGCAGGCCGCCTACACGGTGGTAAACCTGAACGCCAACTGGGAGAGCGAGGATCGGACGTGGGCAGCGCGTCTGTTCGCCCGGAACGCGACCAACGAGGCGTACATCCTCTACATCCTGGGATCTTCCGGGGTCGGCGCGAGATACGGCAGCTGGGGCCCGGCGCGCCAGGTGGGCATGGAAGTGACGCGGCGATTCGGTGCGCGCTAACCAGTGAAGCGCGCGCCTGACCGTCTGGCCTGCGTTGATCAGGTCCCGACCCTTTAGGGGGCGTAACCGCAGCAGGGCGTAGTACTGTGGGAGCTGTCTACCTACACGCGAAGCTCGCTTCGTCGTCTGGGTCTCCCTTGCCCCGGTACGACGCGATCTTCGGATAGGGGCAGATCGGTCGGGTTCTGGACACCTTGCCGCTTTCGTCGAGCTGCAGCGATACGAGTCGTTCAGGCGCCTTGCCGTCCTCGACCCAGGCGCGAATTGCTTCGAGCCAGTCTGTCCGGTCCGGTGCGGGTCCGCCGGCACAGTGGAACATGCCCGGCAACATGTAGAGTCTCGAGTATTCGTCGGTGTCGGGATCGGCTGCGGTCAACTTGTCGTAGTAGTCAACGGTTCCGAGCGCAGTGATCAGATGATCGGACCATCCGGTCCAGAAGATGATCCTTCCGTCGCGCTTCTTGAACCCGGACAGATCGGTGCTGGTGGCATCGAGCATCGCGCTGACCTTCGCAACGTCTTGCTTCCAATTCGCGAAATCGTAGTGCGTGTAGTCCCAATGCGGATCGCTGAAGACGAAGTTCCGGTAGAAGTCGATGGCGAACGCAAAGCTGGGGCTCAACCCGTCGGGGCTGACCATCCATGCTTCCCAGCCGCGAGGATTGTGCTCGCCACCGTAGGGAAAGCCCGCAAAGATCCGTCGGCCGTTGATGCTCGGCGCATCGTAGATCGCCTTGATCGCGGCGAGTTGCTTCCTCGTCACGCAATCGGCGCGTGCATTGCCTTCGCATTTCTTGAGGTCGTCCGGCTCGAACGGACAATCGCGCGGATCGGTCAGAATGCCATCGGCAATCCCGTCGCGCGCATCGCACGCGGCAATGATCGTCGTACCCAGAAGTTCCAGATTCGCATCAGTCAAAACGGGGCCTTTCGTGTCTCCATCGGGAAGCATCGTTTGCAGGGTCCGAATTTGCCCGCCCCTGAATCCGGTCCAGTCGTAGGCGGGTGCGCCGGCGACAAGCCCGTCGAAGTCTTCTGGATAGCGCTGGGTCTCCATCATCGCCTGGCCGCCGCCGCGCGAGCAGCCCACGAAATACGAGTATTCCGGCGCACGCGCGTAGTAACGCTCGATGATCGCTTTGGCGGTTACGGCGGTGAGATGGACGGCGCGATGGCCGAAGTTCTCTTGTCGCTCGACGTTGTTCAATGCCCAACTGCCGTCGACCATCGAGCTGACGTGGCCCGTGTCGGTGCCGACCGTTGCATAGCCGCGTTCGAGCGCTCCGGGTCCCGAGCCGTAGGCGAGCGCCTGGTTCTGAATCGAGCCGACGTAAGCGCCGCCCCCGCCCATCATGAAGCGGCCATTCCAATCGTCGGGCAGCAGCAGCTCGAAGTTGATCTCCTTTTCTATGACGCCCGCGACCTTGCAGTGCGGGGTACCGTCGTCCACCTGTTCCGTCGTTTTGATCCGCACATCTTGCAGCGTGAACGAGGCGAGGTCGGCGCATGCTTCGTTGGCATTCGCCTGGCTGGCCACAAGTGCGAAGGCACTTACCGTGATTCCTGCGGTCACCCAACTGATCGGGCTCATATCCCCTCCGGCTTGTTAGTCCATGATCGATGGTCGAATCTCGTCATCGAAGTCCTATTACGTGCGATTGGGCTAGTCAAGTAGAGTATTGATGTTGCCGCTCGCTGGACATGCCCACTCGAAGTGCCCGACCTTGCCCTGCCGCGCGAGCAACGAGATGCTCGTGGGGCAAAACCGGGACAGTGTGGCCTTCCCCAGTTTTTGGGACACGGTCTAGTGAACATAGACCCGCTCTTCAAGAATGATCGGGCTCATGTAGCTTAGCGACGAGTGTCGTCGCTTTCGGTTGTAGAACAGTTCGATGTAGTCAAGATGCCAGCCCGGATCCGTCACTGATTTGCTGTTCGCTGGCGCATCCATCCGCGCATGGCCGTCCACCGCCTGAGCACCGGACCGGGATCGCTCCGCCGCACGTTCATGGCCCCCGACGTCCAGCGCATCGGGTCCGACCGGCTGTGGCGGTGCTGCCCGACCTCCCGATCGCGGCAGATTGAGGGTTAGCCTAGAAAACGTCGATGATGTGGCTGTATTTCAGCACCAGTTCTCGCTCCGGTTTTCCTAGGCCGCTACGGGCATCGATCTCGTTGTAGACCACGTACAGGCCCGCGTTCGCGGAGCGCAGCCAGGAGAACCGGACGTTTGCCGCGAACACGTCGTCGGCGTCGTTGTACTGGATCAGCGCGCGTAGGTTGACCTTCGGGGTGAACGAATAGGAAAAGCCCGCCCGGGCTAGGTTGACGCTGAACGACCCGTCCTCGCTGCCGAGTTCGATGGTGTTGTGGTCCCAACCCGCCCAGGCGCTGAAGGACTCGTCCCTTCGGTAGTTGATGTAGGGCGACATGGCGTGGCGCTTGCCGTTGTAGAAGCCGCCGGTCACGAGGTGCGCGCCGCCGCTCCAGGTCCTGCTGGGTGCCGAACTGACGCCCACCTCGAAGTTGCGGGTTTCGTAGTCCCCCGCCGGGACGATTTCCCCGGCGATGGTGAACGGATGCTTGACGCCCTCGCGGGAGAAATTCACGGCCGGCCACAAGTCCGCACCGCTCTTCCAGACCCACCAGCTTTCGACGTGGAGGTTGCCGCTCTCGTAGTAGCCGTCGAAGTCCCAGTATCCCTGGTAGGCCACGGTGGGCCGCCACTGGCGCAATGTCTCCTCGTCCAGAAATGTTCGCATCGCGAACGTCCCCACGCTGCGGAAGTCGCGTCGGCCCACGAAGCCTACGGCCGGATCGAAGCCTGCGCCGATCTCGGCATAGCTCGCGTTGAGCGTCCACTCGGCCGAGTTGTAGGCGCCGTAGAACGAGGCGGCATGGTCGTCGGCATCGACGCCAGGCGTGCGGGTTCGCGCAGCCAGGGCGCGTACCTGCCCGTTTGCGCCAATACCTAGGCTGCCGTCGAGGCCGTAGGTCTGTCTGCCCGACCCGGGGTCGCGACGGTCGGTCGCGATGAACCCCACCGACGAACGATTGGCGAGATCCCGGCTCAGCCGAGCCACCGTGAAGTCGTCGCGATCGGTCGCGTCTTCCGCCTCCGCGCGCATGTGCAGGAAACCGAGATTGGTTGCGGTGCCGACCTTCCCCGAGACACGCACGCCGCCGTGGATCGGCAGCCGCCGACCGTCGCCGGCGATCCCAATGCGTCGGGAGTGGAACAGCTGGGTCCCGGGATAGCCCACCTCGAAGGAACCCGCGTTCTCCAGAAAGAACGGTCGCGTCTCCGGGAAGAACAGGCTGAAGCGCCCCAGATTGACCTGCTGGCGGTCCGACTCCACCTGCGCGAAGTCCGTGTTGTAGGTCAGGTCGAGCGTGAGGCCCGGCGTGATCGAGTACTTGGCGTCGATGCCGAAGTCGTCGTCGTGTTGCACGCCACCCTGATGACCACCTCGGTTCATCCTGCCGAGCGCATACGGCGTGACTTCGAGGTTCCGACGCTGTGGCGGCACGTGGATTCCGTCGATCTCTCCGGCGAGGGACAGCCGGAACATGTTGAATTGGCGGGGCACCGGCGCCCAGTAGGAGATCTCGTTGCTACGCCGGATCACGCGGGCGAAGTTGACCCGCCACGACTGCACGTCGCCGGCGCCGTAGCGCAACGACTGGAAGGGGATGGCGAACTCGGCGCTCCAGCCCGTGTCATGTATACGCGTGCGCACCTCCCAAAGCGTGCTCCAGTTCCAGTCCGCGAAGCCGTCGGCCACCTGGCCGTCGTACTCCGCGCCGACCGGATTGGTGCCGAACACCATGCCGGCCAGGCCGGTGCCGAAGGTGTCGAGGACCATGGAGAACGAGTCCGACTGGACACCGTCGTTGGAGACGGTGATGGCGGCGGGGTCGGTTTCGTGGCAGATCAGGCCGACATGGAGCGCGTTCTCCGTGAAGCCGAAGAAAACCTCGGTGCGCTGGGACGCCGGCGCGCCGTTGTCGGGCCTCAGTTGCCTGAACCCGGTGAAGGGCCGGAGGCCGTTCCAGGCTGGATCGTCCACCACGTTCCCATCCAGTGTCGGCACCTGGGAAAGCCGCGTGGCGTGACCCTGCGGGTGGTTGTCCGATTGCCCTGCGTATGCCGTAGACAGTAGCAACGCCAAGAGAAGGGACGATGATCGCGCCCTCATCGCGTAGGCGCGTGGCCGCAGTCTAGCAGTGCCCAAGTTTGGAATTGGGCGTGCCCAGCGGCAAAGCGCGGCTGCCAGTCCGCTGGCGTGGACGAACGAGCGGCGTGCGTACCCCGAGGGCAATAGCGCATTGTCGCAGCGCTGCGCGGCCGGCAAACGGGCCGCTCGTGCGTCGTTGTTCTGATACATGGTCACTCCCCGGGCGGACAACCGAGGGGACCACACACGGGAACCCTCGCTTGCGAGGGGCCCGTCTGAAAGGTTTTCTAGGCTAGATTTCCGTTGACCTACCGTCCGCGCAGACACCACCCCCATCGCCGTGAGACACCGGCGACGTGGCGGAAATGAGGCCCGAACTTGCAACGTCCATCGGGCGGAAGCTTGCGGATCGCCAGTCGGCGTGTCAAGCGGCGAGCAGCGGCGCTCTTTGCCCGCCTTGCGCATGCGGGCGCGAATCAGACGTTCGAGCGAATTGCGTACGGTCATCGGTCTCCCCATCACGCCTTGGTTCGGACTCCCCAGCGAGCCCGCCAAGGCGGGTCGACGATGACGCTTCGAGGACACACGCCCCCTTTACCTCGTGAATCGGCCCTGCTGGGGAAGGCCGGCTGAGGTCAGGCGCGAAGCACGCCCAAACGGACAATACCACAGGGGTGCATCGAGTTGAGCTTGGTGTGCCGGCTCACTAGCTAAGCCGGTAAGTTGCACGAAGTAGGCCTC
>JAPPAV010000119.1 GCA_026705345.1 Gammaproteobacteria bacterium | reverse complement strand
GACCGTTTCCGACGACCCGGCCCCGCGTTTCCCACCGCCTGCCCACCGCCGCTGTATTCATCTGGGGGACCGCGGCCGTGGACAGCCCGTGGAAAACGCTCCCTGCCAAGCCCGGCGCCGAGCCGCTCGCCCCAGCCGCGAGCGCTCCGGTTCTGCTGCTTCCGACCCCTCTGCAGCGCCGGCGCGTTTTCCACGCTTCGTCCACGGCGCCGGTCCCAAACAAACCGGAGGCGCGGTGGGCGAAGGGTGGAAAAACGCAACTCGGTCCCTGGATTTGAAACGGGCGATGTTCCCTTCCGCCGATCTCCTACCGTCACCGCAACCTCGCCGGCCAGATCGTACGGGGCGATGTTCTGTCCAGGCTGCGCCCCGTTGGCCTCCGCATGACCGCGAACGCTCCGCCTAATCTTGATACGGGCGTTGTAAGCCATCACCCCTCACGGGTTGACCAATGCAGAGCGGTGTTCAAGCGACGGCCCGGTAGGGGGCGACCTTGTGGCGTCCCGCCCTAGATCACGCCCTTGGGATCCAGCCCGAGAAAATACTGTCCCGCGGTCTCGTAATGCGCTTCGCGTCCCTGCACCTGCTGGGTGATCACGTGGGCGTCCTGGAAACGCCGCTGGATGGCGCGGTCGTGGAAGATCGCCGTCGACCCGCTTAGGTTGTAGGCGATGTCGACGACCCCAGCGGATTCGCGGATGGCGTGCGTGCCCGCCATTCGTAGCTGAATACGCTCGGCCATGGTGATCTTCCCGGTGGCCGACACGGACGTCCAGACGCTCCCAGCCGACTCGTAGAGCAACGCCTTGGCGGCCTGCCACCTGGCCTCGGCCTTGCCGATCTGCTGCTGGATCACGGGATCCTCGCACAGCGGGCGGGAACCGAACCGGGGTCGCTTGTCGCTGGCGAGTTCGATGGTGGTATCGAGTGCCGCGCGGGAGACACCCAGGGCCACGCAGCCGAATCCGCAGGCGAACAGCAGACCCTGGGGAATCACGTAGATCGGACCGGATTCCCGGGGCGGCACGTCCAGGCGCATGGTGTGGCCGTCGGGGACGAAGAGGTTCTCGACGCGGAAGCTGAAACTGCCGGTGCCGCGCAAGCCACTGACCTGCCACACGTCCAGGAACTCCACGTCGTCGCGGGGTAGCAAATGCAGTCGCGGCGGCTCGCCGCGCCCGCCGGAGACCGCCGCGATCCAGTTGGCGTGCCGGCAACCGCTCGAGAACATCCAGCGACCGCTGAGGCGGAACCCGTCCTTGACCTGCTCGAGGTCGACGCTGCCCTGGGGCGGACCGTTGCCGATCACCGTGCGCGGATCTCCCCACACCTCTTCGGCAAGAGCCACGGGTGCGCGGCAACAGGTCGTGGCGAAGACCGCACCCTGGTTGAAGCACCAGCCGGTGCTGCCATCGGCGTAGGCGACGGTGCGTACCACATCCAGGTACTCAACCCAGTCCATCTCTTCGCCGCCCACCGAGCGCGGCACCAGGAGCCGGAACAAGCCCGCTGTCTTCATCGCGTCGGCAAGCGCCGCCGGCAACTCGCGGTGGGCGTCGATCTCCTCCGCGGCGGCGGCGATTTTCGGCACCAGCGCCTCGGCGCGCGCCAAGGGCGTCAGGCCACCGTTATCGGTTTCCATGGCGAGAGTTTAACGCGCATTTCCGACGAGAGTTCCCATCCCGGGAGCGCGGATGCGTTGGGGACGGGTGTCCCTCCCGTTGCCCCGTCGGCCACACGGGCGACCGCAAGATTGCCTCGACGGGGCACCCGCCCGGCAACCCGCAACGGTCGGTGGCCGGTCATTCCGCCTCGTAGTCCAGCACGTTGCTGGCGTACTTGCCCGCTTCTGTGTCGATCTCCATGTCGACCGCTAAACGGTACTGGCCGGTCGCGGTCGGCGTGTACGAGCAGATCTTGCCGCTTTGGTCGGTACCGGCGATATCCGCCCACGTTCCGTTCGCGTCAGTCCGTCTCTGCCACTTCGAGGCGTCCACGTCGTAGAGGATTCCGTCAACCGTCAAGTCTTGGATGTCGATGCAGTTGGCGGATGACAGCGTGCCGAGGTCAACCCGTCCCGCGGACACCTTGAGCGCCGCCAGCCGCACATAGCCGCCCTCGCCGGGCAGTTCCACCTCGACGAGGGGGTTGCCAACGCGCTCGAAGATCAGGATGCCGTGGTGTTCGGTACTGACATAGGCGTGCCGACCCTCAGGGCTCGCCGCGACGCCGCCGGGCCAATCGAAGTCGGGCAGCAGTTTACGGTAGCGATTCGTTTGCCAACTCGACACGAAGTCCGCGAGCTGGAACGCATTCGTCGACGATTCCCATTGCACGGCGTAGGCGCTGTCCACGCAGAACGCGTCGGCCGCGCTGCGATCGTTCCGGGCGATGGATAGCGAGCAGTTGAGGTTGAGCGGGAATTGCGTGGGCGGCGTGAGATATCCCACCAATCGCGGGTCAGCCGGGTCTTGCAGGTCGTGTACAAACGCCGGGATCCGACCGAAGGTGAACACCTGTACGTCGTCGTGGCTCACCGCCAACGAGAAGACCTGATCGGCAAGCGATGCCCGGCCCGTCTCCGCGATTTCACCGGTCTCCCCATCCCGTTCCAGGACATGGAGCACATGGTCTTCGACCGCAAAGACATGTCCCCCCGCGTTGGCGATCACGGCATCTCGCACCGACGACAGCTCGAAAGTCTGGACATGACGTAGCGTGTCGCCGCTCTCAACGGCATAGACCTTGATGCCCTGGTGCCCGCTGACGCCGTAGACGAAAGTACGCGCCGGGTCGGTGAACACACGCCCGTTGATGCACGGCGAAGTCCCGGTGCCCGACAGCGTGCTGGCGTCGCGCAGCCGGCGATACGTGCCGTCGACCGCCTCGTATGCCCTTGCCTCGCAGTCCTTGAACACCAGTAGCCGAGCATTGTCGCGGTCCCATAACAAGGCCGCGCTTGCCTGGTCGCCGGACAACAACTGGCTGTCCGTCAGTATGCCGGTCTCCGGGTCGCGGCCCAGAACGGAGAGTCCATGCGGGGACACGACATAGAGCGCTTTTCCTGTCGAATCGAATGCCATGCGGCCCAGTCGATCAAGCTCGTCTTCCCCCCTCTTCGGCGTGAATTGGCCCACATAGCGCAGTAGGTTCGGCGCGTCGGTCTCCTCCCAGTGCATCGTGAAGTCTGCGCCCTGCGCGTTGCCGAAAGTGCCGAGACGAATCCCATAGCGCTCCCCGGCGTCGACCTGGATAGCGATCTCGACACGACCAGCGCCCCGGCGACTCGCGACGATCATGTCCAACTGGCCAGCCGACCCGGACCCGTGGACATACGCCGATAGCGTGAACGGCAGATTCGTCTCGTCGACCCAGAACCGGTACCAGCCGTCGGCGGGCGCCTCGAACGTCCACCAGACCGACGAGTGGCCCACGTCCCAGGTCCGTTCGTAGGGCTCCGTGGTGGCGTAGAGATTGGAGCCCGTGACCGTACCGCTGGCGGCGGCGAGCGCGGTGGCATCGGACCAGGCGTCGTTCGACGGTGTCGGACCGAAGACCACGGTGCCGTGTACATAGGAACGCGTGAAAACACTGCCGTGACGGTTCGCCAGCCCGACGGCGAACCGGTAGGTCTCGTCTTCTTCGGCGCCGAACGAGAACTCGATGCCGGTGGCCCGTGCGCTACCGACCAACTCCAAGGTGTCGAGCGAGTCGCCCGAGAACCCGGTGAGCGTCATGCCCGCCGAATCCGTGAGCCGCCAGGTAAATTCGCCGGTCGCGGGGGCGGTCCAAGACCACCACCGTGTACGAACGCCGGTAGCGAGGGGCTCGCCGGGTTCAACTGTCGCCCCGGAGTCGACATAGGCAGACCACGATGCCGCCTCCTCGGCGGGCAACTGCGTAGCCCCGGCCAGATCGTCGCTGCCCGCTGAGCGCTCCACCGACGACCAGGACAGGTCGAAGCGGCTACCGCCCGCGAAGGCGTCCTCGGCGGCGATCGCGATTCGGTAGGTCTCGCCGGACTGAGCCAGGAACTCCGCGGAGGAATCGGGATAACCCGACACAAGGCGAACCTCGCTGACGGCCCCCCCCGAGAACGCCAGCACCTTCAACTGACCCGTGCCGGAACGGAATTTCCACGCCCCGTCGTCGGGCGCGGTCCAGCTGTACCAGACGGTCGCACCAAGCCCCCCGTGATATTCACCGGGGTCGAGGGTCGCGCCCAAGTTGGTACCGACTTCGCTGCCTTGCTCGCCGCTGATCGCCGTGGCGGCATCGAAACGGTCGTTCTCGGGCCGCTCCCCCCGTTGCCAATACACCGTGGCCGGTCCCACCCGGTCCCCGGTGGCAATGCGCACGACATAGTCTGTATCGGGCAGGGCAAAGAATGATGCGCCCCAGGGAGAAGAAGCAACTTTTCGGACGCCCGCCAAGCTATCCCCAACGTAGACGTCAATCCGCATTGCCCATCGATCGAGGTCGTGGATTGCCCTGAGTGCGAAGTCGTCGTCCAAAACGGCGCCGAAGTGGACGGGGCCTGCGGTCGTGGCCTTCCATCGATACCAGACCGAGCCCGCCGGTCGACCGGCTCCCCGCGTGTAATCCGCCTCGCCCGGCTCGGTGCTCGCATGGAGCATGTCGACTTGACGGCTGCCCTCTGCATCCGTGAGAACTTCCGCCCCGGCGAACGAGTCGTTGCCGGGAACGTCGACGGCGGCCACGTCGTCGGGCGTGGCCGCGCTCATGGGGACCGAGATCGAGGCGGCGGTCGCGTTCCAGGACGTGGCCGTGAAGTGCAGTGCCGCCGCATCGCCCGAGGGATAGTCGAAACGGACCACTCGGGACGCACCCGCCGCGATGTCGCCCAACGACAGGAACCACCCGGGGTCTAGGCTGCCGGCAGGTCGGTCGACCCCGTCGGCATTGGCAACCAGGTAGTTCCCCGACGCATTGCAGGGCACGATCTCCCCAGGTTGGTCGCCCGCCTGGCTGGCCAGGGTCCGGCACTCGACATGGAGACGCACGCCGGCAGCGACATAGCCGTTCGCGGTGACCGTCAAAGCGACTTCGCCGTCTGTATTCAAGGGGCTGTTGTCGACCGATATGGCGAGTTCCGGCGTGGACGGGCCACGGATCACCGTCCATGCCAACGCGGCCCGGGGCGCCTCGGTGTAGACACGCGTCGCGGCCACCTTGGCACGCCAGGTTCCGGGCGTCGGATCCTGGACGATAAGCCATTCGACGTTGTCCCGACGCGACTGTGACGAGTGTTCCCCACACGGCTCGACGGTGCAGTCACCGCCTTGGTCGAGCCACAGATCCAGGTCGTTCAGCACCGTGCTGGCGACTACGTCGGTGGGGGGTTCGTCCCAGGTCAACACGACGTCCAGGCGGCTCGCTCCCTGCGGCACCACGATGTCGTGGTAGGCGTATTCGCCGTCCGCGAAAGCCGCCGTGAAGCTGCCGCTCGACCAGCCGTCGTCCTGGTCCCGGGTAAGCACGCTCGTCGGCGCCGAGACCTTTCCGAGGCCAAACCTCGCGTTCATCGCTCCCGGGCCACCGCTGTTGTCGGTCGGGAAAGCGCCGGGATCCTTGAGCCACGCGTCGGGCTTGATCGCGCTCGCCATCAGGCGTGCTCGTGCCAAGGCGGGTTCCTCCTGGTGCCCGGGCACCGCCTCCATCAACAGGGTCGCCACGCCCGCTACCGCAGGCGATGCCATGCTGGTGCCGCTCAAGCGCCGGTAGCTCCCCGGACTGCCGCCGCCAGACGCCGAGAAAACACTGACGCCGGTACCAACAACCTGGGGTGCGAGACGTCCATCCGCCGTCGGACCATGACTGCTGAACGACGCCAGTTCGCCGCTGTCCAGCACCGCGCCGACCGCCAGGGAGTTCTTCGCCGCGCCGTAGTTTGAAAAGCCGTGAATCGAGGCGTTGGACTGTGCGACGACGTAGAGTTGCCTATGGCCCCACACCACGGCGTCGAGCTTGCGAGCGGATTGGTCGCGACCTTCGTAGACAAGCGCATTGGCGCTCAAGCTCATGTTGACGACCAGCGGCTTGACGGGGTTCGAGGACCAGCCGCCGTCCGAACACTCGGACGATTCGGAGAGGAAGTCCATCCCTGCGTTGATGGCCGTGAACGGCCCGAACCCGAAACGGTTGAGAACCTTGGCAATGCGGATGTCGCCCACCAAGGGGGCCACGCCAGCATAGTGGGGTGCCCCGGCACCGTTGCCGACAATCGTTCCCGTCACGTGGGTGCCATGCCCACGCTCGTCGGCCCACAAGTCCTGGTCCTCCACTCGGCTCGGGGTGATGAAGTTCGCCCCACAAATGCTGTCCCGGTTGGACACGATGTCCGGGTGGTTGACGTTGAGACCGGAATCCATGACCGCGATCGGCACGCCCGCGCCGGCCGTGCCGGTGAAACTGCCCGTCGCCCCGTCGTAGGTCCGCAGGACGTCCGCCCCCATGCCCGGTACCGCCGTGTCGAGCGCGGCCCGAGCAACGCCTACCGGTTCGACGAACTGCACGTAGTCGGCCGCCGCGACGGTCTCGAGGTTTCCGTAGGCTACGTTTGCCACGTAGGCGCGGGTATCCGCATCGTAGCCACCGACCACGGCGCCGAGTCGTTCCAGTTCGCCTCGCCATCGACCGTCGGGGTCGTCGGTCATCAGCGTCACGAATACCGGTACGACCTCCGACGCACCTTGGCCCTTCGCGTGCTCGGCGAAGAAGCGTGCCAGTTTCGCGTTGAGGGGCTGCGCACCCATGCCGGCGACGGACGGCAATGCCCCGATGGCATCAAGACTTGACGAAGCACCTGGCAATCGGGCCCGGACCAGGGCACCAGCGGAACCCTCCACGACAACCCCAAGTGCCGCCAAGTCGTCTTCGACATCAACCAGGCGCGACGCCGGTCCCAGCCGGATCCACCCGAAGGACCAGTCCCGACTCGCCCCCTCGGCCTGGGCGACGAGCCGCGGTACGGCGTCCACCGCATTCAGCCAGTCGAGGCTGTTGTCCTCAGCCCGGTCGATCTCGACCTGGCTTGGTTCAAACCGGTGCGTGCGAATCTCGCCGTGATGTTCAACGAACGCGAAGCCCTCTGGAGGCGAGAGAGTCGACGTTTCGGCTTCCGCAACGGCGGAGGCGTTGGCAAGGCGTCGGGGCGCGGCCTGAACCGGGGGCAGGTCAGGGTCTGACCCGCCGTAGGCGGCAACCTCGGTGACAACCGTTGCCAGGATCTCGCCCTCGACCGCAGTACCACTCGGGGTTTGCTGATCCGGTTCGTCTGCAGTCGCGCCGTTGCGCTCAACGCCGAGCCACCACACGGCGCCGAGCCCGATACAGCCCGCGACAACGGCAACCAAGAAGCAAGTCCGTTGCATGGCGTTACGGCGCGGCACGCCTCCTTGGATTGGACGGCGGATCATATAACAAGCCTGGTCGAGCTACCCGTGGGCTCATCGCGGTGGTGTCTAATGACAGTTGATGGCACGGCGCTCCCTAGTTCGGCCGGAGTCGCCCGGTCGTGACAAGCGGCGCACCGGGGCGTAAGGTCCGATCAGGCTCGGTATTCCATGAGACGCCACGCTAGGAGGTGATCCGTGAACCGTTGGTTGACCCTCTTTTTGCTCACCCTTGGCCTGCTCGGCACAGGGCCGACTTTGGCGCGTGACTACGACGACGTCATGGCGGGCATGAGACTCACGCCGGAACAGGCCGAAGCGTTGGAAGCCCGGCTCGACGCCGATTCCAACGACCTCCAAGCCCGCAGCCAAATTGTCGTCTACTACAAGGGAAAGTCGATCATGGATCCCGCTATACGGGACGTTCACAGCCGCCACGTGCTCTGGTTGATCGCGAACGCGCCGCGAGCCGACGTATTGGCGTATCCCTTCGCCACCATCGATCCGTTCAACAATGCCGAGGGCTACCTCGAAGGCAAGCGCGCGTGGATTGGCCACCTCGAAGAAGAGCCGAAGAATGTGAAGATCCACGGCAACGCGGCGAACTTCCTCTCGGACCGCCAGGATCG
Source organism: Gammaproteobacteria bacterium (assembly GCA_026705345.1). Classification (GTDB taxonomy): domain Bacteria; phylum Pseudomonadota; class Gammaproteobacteria; order Pseudomonadales; family Azotimanducaceae; genus VXYL01. Next base: position 45,425 of record JAPPAV010000119.1, on the reverse strand, counting down.
CGCACTGGTCGTCGGAATACTGCAGAAGGTCCAATCGCTCGATCCCGGCAATTCCAGATGGCCGGTGCTTCTGGGCCATCTGTATCTCAGGGAGGCTATGTTCGGAGGCAAGGGTTTGAAGATGCCCGAGGGGATCGATGTCGACGACCTCGACCTCCCGGATGGTCTGGCCGGTCTGTTCAAAACGACACCGGCGGATGCAACGGCAAGCGCCGCCATGGCCTTGGAGCAGTTCGAGCGCGCTGTCGAAGTGGCCGAGAGCGACATGGAGCGGACATCCTTGCTGGGGGAACTCGCGACCGCCGCCTTCCTAGCCGAACGCTACGACGATGCGCGCGCCCACGCCACAGCGGTGCTGCAAAGCGAGCCGGGCCCTTTTTCGAGGGAATCGGGAACCCACAAGGCGAACATCATTCTGGGCAGGTTAGCCCTGGTCGAGGACGACGTCGCCCTAGCCAGCTACCACTTGCTGGAAGCCGGCAAGGTCGAGGGCTCGGCCCCGCTTGGCAGTTTCGGACCGAATATGAGCCTCGCGGCGGAGTTGCTCGAACGGGGCGAAAAGGACGTGGTCCTGGAGTACTTCGAACTCTGCTCCAAGTTCTGGCCGAGCGACAAGCTGGCCGACTGGACCGCGCTCGTCGAGGGCGGCCGCATGCCCGACTTCGGCGGCAATCTCGTCTACTGATCGCGAGGAAGCGTCTCCAGCAATTCGTCGAGCGATTTCACTACCCGGTCCGGTGCGACGCCGTCGCGGGTGTCGAGTCCGCTACCGTGGGCGTCGATCCAGACCGCGAAGATACCCGCCCGTTGCGCACCCTCGATGTCGGCCAGCAGGTTGTCGCCTACCATCCACGCCTCATCCGACTCGACGTCCAGGGCGGCCAGCGCGTAGCGAAACGCGCGCGCATCCGGCTTGCCGAAGCCGAGGTCGCCCTCCACCTGGATGTGGTCGAAGAAACCCGTCAGTCCGAATCGGCGGATCTTCCCCCACTGCGTTTCGGTGCTGCCGTTGGTCAGCAGGGCAAGCCTGACACCGCTTCCGCGAAGCCGTTCGAGGGCCGCCAACGCACCCCGGAACGGCGTAACGGCCTCCTCCCGGAGCCCGGTGTAGCGCCTCGCCATCGCGTCGACCAGGGCCGGCTCGGGGCTTGCGACCCCAAGCGAAGAGAGCGCCCGCTTGAAGATCGTCCGACGGGCCGCCAGTAGGTCCAACCGGCCCTCCCGCGCCTGCCGGTCGTTATCCCAGAACCAATCCCGGGCATCGATCAACGCGTCGAAGAACCCCTCGGGCGTCACGCCGTCGAAGTTCCCGGCGAATTCGGCGCAGATCCGCCGCCAGGATACATCCGCCTCGCCGGAGTCGAGGATCGTGTCGTCGAGGTCGAGAATGATCGCCTTCGGCGGCGCGGCCGATGCCCGGGGCATTTGTGCCATGCGTCGCCGCCAGACTAGCCGTGCCGTTGTCGGGTCCATCGACGACCGAGGGCCAAGACCACGAACACCACGACAAGCGCCATGGCGGCAAGAGTCGCGCAGGTCTTGGCCTGGGTGAACGCCGACGCCAACGCGACCTGGCCCGACGACACATCCGGGTAGCCGATGAGCATCGCAACGATCTGCGCGTTCTCGCCGAGATCGAACAACCCGGCGGCCAACGGGAGCAGGGTCAACGTCCAGAGACCGTCCCGGGGCCGCAACCGGTAAAGCATGCCCGCCAGGAACCCCCCGTAGGCGATTGGCAGCAGCGTGTCCAACGTGAGGCTCGCCCAGACGTAGACACGCCGGCCCTGTTCGCCGTAGGCGGACATGGCCGCGTTCACGTCGGCATACGAGTAGCCAAACCGGACGTCGAGCAGTTCACCGCCAAGGGGCAGTGCCGGGAACGCGAAAACCAACAAGGCAATCGCCACCACCGCCGTGGTGATCAGGACCGGTGTCCGGGCCGCGAACTCGACTAGCAGTTGGTAGCGCCTCACCAAGCGCCGAGATCTCGCCGGTTGTTCATACGGACATTGTAGACGGCATCCGCTACCGTTCGCGGCGTTGTTGCCCCGTCGGATGCGGAGTATGTTCAACCCACCAGGTCGAGGTGGGTGTCCCATGGCAAACGACCCGATGCGAAACACCGGATTGCTGGCCGCTGTCGTTTTTCTGGCCGGTCTCGCGGGCTACGCCGACGCCCAAACCACGTTCCTCGAGGAAGGATTCACGCTGGAGGTTGTTACCGACGACGTGCCCTTGGCGCGTCAGATTGCCGAAGCGCCGGATGGCACGCTGTTCGTTGGGTCGTCATCCAGCTGTGACCGTGGTCCAGTCGCGAACGTCTATGCCGTCGTGCCGAGAGACGATGGCGATGCGGAAGTGGTCACCGTGGACACATTTCTACGTTGCCCAAGCGGCGTTGCACTTCGGGGCAATGACCTCTACGTCGCCGCGCGTGATCGGGTGCTGCGCTACCCCAACATCATGGACACGTTCCGGGACGAACCCGCGCCGGAAGTCGTAGCCGACGACTTGCCGGACGACAACTGGCACGGCTGGAAGTACCTTGTCTTCGGTCCGGACGGCTACCTCTATGTTCCGGTCGGTGCGCCCTGCAACGTCTGCGAACGCTCCGACGAGCGGTTTTCGACCATCCTGCGCATGGATCCGGACAGCGGCGAAACCACCGTCTATGCCCGCGGCGTGCGCAATTCCGTGGGCATGGCCTGGCACCCGGTGACCGGCCAACTCTGGTTCTCGGAGAACGGGCGCGACCACTCCGGGAACGACCTGCCTGCCGACGAGATCAATCGCGTGCAAACCCCGGGTGGCCACTACGGCTTTCCCTACTTCCACCAGGACCATCGTACGGGCGAACCCATCGACTATCGGGACCCGCAGTTCGGCGGCAGCAAGAGTGCTAGCGACTACCTGCGTTCGGAACACCTAATCCAGGCGCACTCCGCCGCCCTAGGCGTCGCCTTCTACACCGGCGACCAGTTCCCTTCGCATTACTGCGGGGCCATGTTCATCGCCGAGCACGGCTCGTGGAACCGTTACAACGGCCGGGTCGGACACCAGGTCAGCGTGCTCCGCTTTTCGGACAGCGACGCGCCGAGGGGTTCCGGTGCCGCTTACGCGTCCTTCGCAGACTGGCTGAACGACCAGACCCAAGTCCGCACCGGCAGACCCAACGACGTGGTCGTAGGCCAAGACGGGAGCCTCCTCATTGCGGACGACCACCGGGGGCGCATCTACCGGGTGCGCTACACCCCCCCGGACGGCGACACGGCGCCCACGGGCTGCGCCGACACCGCCCACATTCCGACGTTCGCGCCCAAGAGCCATGAGACGCGGCAAGGCTTCGCCCGGGTCGTCAATCATGGCGAGACGACGGCCACCATCGAGATGGAAGCGTTCAACGCTGCCGGCCAACGTCACGGACCGGTGACACTCGCCCTCGAAGCCGGCCACGCCCGGCACTTCAACTCCGCCGATTTGGAAGACGGCAACGAGGACAAGGGCCTGTCCGGAAGCATCGGGGCCGGTGCCGGCGATTGGCGCATCGAACTTCGCGGCGACGGTCTGGAAGTGCTTTCCTACATGCGCACCGAGGACGGCTTCGTCACCAGCCTGCACGACACGGCGCCCCTACTCGGGCCCGTGACCGTCGTCGACCACGACGACGGGGAGCGATCCTACGAATACCGGTACGACGTGCCGATCTTCAACCCGGGCCGCAACATCAACCAGGTGAGCATGCTGCGCCTCGTCAATCCCGGCGACCACGCCGCCGACGTCACGATCACGGGCATCGACAGCCAAGGGGCGTCAGGCGAGAACGCGGCGGCGCTCACGCTGGCCCGGCGGGCGTCGCGTTCTATCCCCGCCGCAGACCTGGAATCCGGGGAGGGTCTCAACGACGCGCAGGGACTCGGCACCGGCGCCGGAAAGTGGCGCCTGGTGGTGGCGTCGAATCAGCCCATCCTGGTTGCGGGCCTGCTCGCGAGCCCAACCGGGCACTTGACCAACCTGTCCACCGTGCCGGACAACAAGACCACCGAGGGCATGTCGACCACGCACTTCGTCCCGCTGTTTCCCGCGCACGGCGACGCCAACGATCGTCAGGGTTTCGTACGGATCATCAATCGCGGCGACAACGACGGATCCGTCGAGATCCGCGTCCAAGACGACACGAACGGGGACTTCGAAGCCCTCACTCTGCCTGTGCAAGCGAACCAGTCCGTGCACTTCAACTCCGAACATCTCGAAACCGGCGAGGGTGCGGATTGGACGGACGGTATCGGCAGCGGCCAAGGAGACTGGCGCTTGACGTTGAGCAGCGAACTCGACCTCGACGTCCTGGCCTACATTCGCCGCACCAGCGACGGGTTCCTGACCAGCATGCACGACTTCGTGCGGCGCACCGGGACCGACACCTACGAAGTGGCGTTCTTCAATCCCGGCAAGAACACCGACCAGGTGAGCCACCTTCGGATCCTGAATACCGGTGCCCAGGATGCCTCGGTCAGCATCTCGGGCACCGACAGCGCCGGGGGTCCGTCCACTGGCACCGTGGTCCTGACCGTCCCGGCCGGCACTGCGCGTTCTTTCTCCAGCCAGGAACTGGAAGCTGGGCACGACGACTTCAGCGGCGCACTCGGTACCGGTACCGGCAAATGGCGGCTGACCGTGACCTCGGAACAGCCGATCCGGGTGATGAGCCTGCTCGAGAACCGGGAAACCGGGCACCTCACCAACCTCTCGACCGTCGCCGCGAACCAGCCGTGGCAATGGGACAGGTAGCATTCGCATCGACGCAGACGAACAGAGGCCCGTGAAATGACCAACCTGGAAACCATCGCCGGATTTCTCACGCCCACGGCGGTTTTCGTTCTTCTGCTCGTGCTCCACGCCGTATTGCCAGCACGGCGCGTGCTCGGCTACGCCCACCCCAACACCTCGCAAACGCCCTGTCGATACCGCCTGAACGGGCTCCTCGTCTTCGCCTTCGCGCTCGCCATCTGGGCGGTCGCGTGGCTCGCGCCCCTGGACTGGCTCTGGCGCGCCAAGTGGCACGCCATCGCCGGTGCGACGACGCTCTCGGTGGTGCTCACAATCTGGATGGTCCTGCGCGCTCCCGCCGACGACCGGCCAAGCTGGGTGCAGTGGATCGAGGGCCGCTCCCGCAACGTCATGTTCCGCGACCACGTGGATGCGAAGATGTTCCTGTACGTCTTCGGCGGCATCCTGCTCGCCCTCAACGTCTTGGCGGCCGCGGCCTACCACGTGGGGCAGTTCGGCGACGCCCTCAATCCCGGCATCCTGCTGCACGCCGCGATGTGGGTGTGGTTCGTGGCGGACTACTTCCTGTTCGAGCGGGTGCAGCTATACACCTTCGACATCATCGAAGAAGGCGTGGGCTTCAAGCTGATCGTCGGCTGCATCCTAGTCTATCCGTGCCTGTTCCCGGTTGTGCTGTGGGGCACCGCGGGACTGCCCGCGCCGGACATCGACCCGCAGTTCGACGTCCTGTGGCTCGGCGGTGCGGCGGTCGTGTTCCTCGTCGGCTGCGTGATCACCCGCGGCGCCAACCTGCAGAAATACGCGTTCAAGCGTTGGCCGGAACGCGCCTTCCTCGGGTTCATGAAACCGGCGACGGTTTCCGACGGCCGAAAAACCCTGCTCGTCAGCGGGTTCTGGGGACTGTCCCGGCACTCGAACTACCTCGGCGAGATCCTCGAAGCCCTCGGCATGGCCTTGGCCATCGGCCACTTCGCCAACGGCTGGACGTGGGTCTACTTCGTCTACCTGACCGCGTTCTTCATCGTCCGCGAACGGATCGACGACGGCCGCTGCGCCAGGAAGTACGGCGAGCTGTGGACCGAGTACCGCCGCAAGGTGCGCTATCGGCTGGTGCCGGGAATCTACTAGAGAGATCCGTCGGGCGTCGCGCCGCTTCCTGCGTGGGCGACCAAATGGGTCGCCCCTACAGCGGCGTGCCCATCACCCGAGAGCGTGTCCTCGAGGTGAGGCCCCGGGCACCGACATCGGTCAGGACGACAGCGCTGCGGTCAACCGCCACGAGCAACAACGCCGCATGCCCCGCTTCGATCAACACGGTCGTGGGAAACGTGATGGTCTGTGTGCCAGATCCCTCGAGGGTCTCCTGGCCAACAAGCGAATCGTCGTCGTCGACTCGCCCGTTGCCATTCTCGTCGACATAGATTGCAGCGGTCGAGGCGGCCCCGCCCGATGCTTCGAGACGCACCGTCACGCTCTCCACGCCGACGCCGCCGCGCTCGCCCACGGCGACTTCGAACCCCAACACCCCCGGCACGGCATTCGCCGGATCAAGCGGCGCAACGTTGATCGACGTGTCCACCGCCATGTCGTCAAGCTGTTCCAAGTACGCCACCAGTTGCGACTTTTCCATCGGGGTCAGCTGCGACGTGCGGCCATGCCGATCATCGGGGTTGCGCACGGTGATGACGTCCATCAGCGTGGCCGCGGAACCGTCGTGCAGATACGGCGGTGTCTCCCAAACCCCTTTCATTGTGGGCGTGTCCAGCGCCCGCAGCGTGTTCGGCCTGAAGTCCCCGGCGGCCCTCGACAGGGTGCCCACGTCGTGCATGGGAAACGGCAACGCGTGCGTCCCCCGCGATCCGCCGACCGGTTTCCGCTGCAACGAACTGTCCGTGAACCGCGCGCCGGCGTGGCACGTCGCACAACCCGTCTCGGAAGAGTAGAAGATGAGCTCACCGGCAAGGGCCTCCTCGGTCATCACGCCGCCCCGATGGCGATGCGGACTCGGATTCACCCCGTCGAACGTGGCGAGATAGGCCGCGAGCGCGTCCAGCTCCGGACTGAGACCCGCGTTCGACGGTCCAAAGACCCAATCGGCGCGGCGGGCATCGAACACGGCATCGCTCACGAATCCGCGCCCCTGCAAGGTTGTGCGCACGAGGATCTCGAAGTCCTGTATCTCGTCCATATCGGCGCGCCAATGCAGGGGACCGTGCGCCATTCCGGCGGGACCCAGGAGCGACTTGGTGTTCCGCAGCCCGCCGCCGTGGACGCCGCGATCACTGTAGTCCCAGACCCGCCCGTCGCTGCCGCCTTCTATGTGGCAGCCTGCGCAACTGACGTAGCCGTCCCGGGACATGCGCGGGTCGGCGGCGTTGTAGAAGACTCTTTTGCCCAACAGAACGACTTCAGGCAGGGGTTCGCGCTCGATCGTCGCGATCCGTCCCAGCAGCGCAATCTCCGCGCCCGGTGCAACGTCCGAAACGTCGTAGACGGCAACGTCGCGGGACAGGAAGTTCTGCACGAACAAGCGACCGCGCCGATCGACGGCAAGCCCTTGGGGTGCGAACCCGGTGTCCGAAATGGACGTCGTCAGGGCACCGGTTCGGGCATCGAGTACGTCCACGGCGTTGCTGCCCTGCAGCGCGACGAATGCGTGTCCGCCCCGGGAGTCGAAGGCCACGGCCACCGCCATCGCGCGATCATCGAGGTCGCGGCGCGCGGCGAGGATCTCGCGATTGGCGCCTAGGTCCAGTTGCGAGACGATGGCCCGGGTCGTCGACTCGAACGTCAGCGCTTGACCGCTGAGATGAAGCCCCCGCCCCGTGTTGTCCTTCTTCGAGGGAATCCATGCGTGCCGCCCGTCCGGGGCGATGGCGATTGCCGCCAGGTGGTTCGGCACGCCCCGGCCCCCGACCGGACTGTCCGGACCCGGATCGACGGCAAGCTCGAAGTGCCGGACGATCTTCATCGAGCGGGCATCCACCTCGGTCACCACGCCGTGGTTCACCGGGGAGATGTAGCGTGTGACAAAAACCCGTCTGCCGTCTGCGGAGACTGCGACACCCCGGGGCGTCGGACCCACGTCGACGGCGCGTTCCACCGTGCCATCCCCGACGATCTCCAGTAGACGATCCGTGGCCTGCAGGGTCACGTAGGCGACATCGCCGCGGGGGCTGAATGCAATCCCGTAGGGCCTTGACGCGTAAGGCAGCGCGATCCGCGCCCGTTCCCTCACCGTCCCGCCGTCGACCAGGCTGATGGTCGCGTCGCCCTGGTTGACAACCCAGACCGTGCCATCCGGTGCGATAGCGAGCGTGCGCGGGTTTTTGCCGACCGACGTCTCGGCGAGTCTCAGGAGCTTCGCGGCATCGATCACCGTGACCGTGTCGCTGTCGGAATTGACGCTCCACACGCGCTGGCGACCTTCGTCGACAACAATCGTGCTCGCGCCGTTTGTGCCAGCCGACGGCAGCTGGTCCGCGGGGATGTCGTCCCGCGATAGGCTGGTGCCGCTGAGGGCAATAGCCAATGCCGTGAGCAACACCCGTGCCGCACGCCCATGGTGCACACGAGTACGCCACGACGCGTCCGGAATGCCGCTTGGCACGATGCGCACACTCCAAGGCAACACGGCGGCACGAGCATACACCAGGATTCCGTTGGCATCGGTCGATCCCAGGACACGCTTGCCCCCCGCGTCGCCGGTTGCTACGTTGCCTCTTCCCGAAACCCCGCCGCTCTGCCGCCATCATGGAACGCCATTACACGATCGCGATCATTGGTGGCGGCGCCACGGGGGTCTGCCTCGCCAACAAGATCGTCGAGGCGCTGCCGGTCGGACTGAGCACTGCCACGGTGTCCCTCGCCCTCATCGACGCCCGTGGCTGCATCGGCGGCGCCGCCTACGCTCCCGATGTCGCGAGCAACCTGATGAACACCACCTGTGGCGCAGTGGATCGGGCATTCGGGGGTGAGTTCGGCATCCTCGACTGGGCCAGGGACAATCCCGCGAAATGGCAGCCCTACGTGGGCGAGGGCCAACTCGACACAACCACGTACCTGCCCCGGCCAGTGGTGGGGTCGTACCTGTCCGACCTCGTCCAACACGCCACGCACAAGGCCGCTGAACGCGGAATGCGGCTCGAAGTGATTACAGACGAGGTGGTCGACATCACGCCCCCCGACGCCGGCGATGGCAACTACGTGGTGCGGACGAAGTCGGGCAAGGTCGAGGTTCGGTACGTCTATCTCGCGCTCGGCCATCTCGATCGCGCCAAGACCGAGGCCTACCAGGACCACGACCGCTACTACCACCAACCGTACCCCATCACCCGGCTGACCCGGGAGATTCCCAAGGAGTCCTCGGTCGGCGTGATCGGTACCCGCCTAAGCGCCATCGACGTCGTCCTGGGCCTGGTCGGGCAAGGCCACAAGGGCAAGATTCACTGCGTCTCGCGCGGCGGTCGGCTGCCCGCCGTGCGGGGGGACCAGGGCCGCTACGAGTTCATGCATCTCGAACGCGACGAACTCGTGAAGAAGCTGGTGCATGCCAAGGCCAAACTACGGCTGGTGGATGTCGCTGCAATGCTCGGCACCGAGATCGAGCATGCGGCGGGTCGCCCGGTCGACCTCGGCGCCATCATGAGGGAGGATCTGCCGCCCGTGGAGTACTACGAGCGCGAAATCGCGCTGGCCAAAGGCAAGGCGAGACCCTGGCAGACCGTGCTCTACGCGACGAACCGGAACATCGATCTCCTGTGGCACCACCTCGAGGAGGAAGACAAGCAGATCCTGGCCTCCCAATGGCTGAACGACTGGCTGACCTACCGGGCGTCGATTCCGCGCGAGAACGCGGAACGAATGCTCGCGCTGTTGAAGTCGGGCCAGCTAACGGTTGCCGGAGGCGTCACCGGGTTCCGGTTCGATGCCGCGACGGGCAACTTCCAGGCGAACTTCGAAGACGGATCCCGCATCGACTGTCGGCACCTCGTGGCCGCGACGGGATCCGCCAATCGCATCGAGGACGCAGACAGTCCGCTTATGCGCAATCTCCTGGCGAACGGCCTCGTGGTTCCGCACCGCTTCGGTGGCGTGGATTGTGTTTTCGAAACCGGGCAAGTGGTGTCCAGACCGGGCGTCGTCGCGGGTGAACCGCGGATGTTCGCCTTGGGCCCGCTCACCAGCGGCGTGTATTTCTTCACCACGGCCTTAGAGATCGTCGAGCGACAGGCCGTGCAGCGCACCCGGGACCTGGCATTCCTCTTGGGCGACGAGTGGCTCGAGCTTCCGGAAACGGATGCGTGGGTCGATGCGAAGCAGAGCGAGGCCCCTGCCACGGATTCCACCCCGACCATGCCCACTGAACGTGGCCCGGATCTCCTCGCGCACGCCGTGCGCGGCGAGCAGGCGCAATTGATCGACTTCGAGCAACTGCGTCTTCTGAACGACCAGATCGATCGGGACGCCTTCGAGGCCGCCGACGCGACCGGATCGAACTAGGGGCTGGCCTGTCGCAGACCGGGCAGCGTATAGCCCGACTCGGCGAGGTCGGCACGCACGGCCTTCTTGTCCATCTTGCCCGTCGAGGTCAGCGGAATCGACTCGACGAAGAGTACGTCGTCGGGTAGTTGCCACTTGGCGAATCGGTTCGAACAGTGCTCCAGCACCTGGTCCACGGCGAGTTCGGCACCCCTGTCTAGAACCACGAGTGCCACCGGACGTTCGTCCCAGGTGGGATGTGATTGCGCCACGACGCAGGCCTGGGCCACACCGGCGAGCGCCAGGATGTGGTTCTCGAGATCGACGGAGGAAATCCATTCGCCGCCCGATCGCACGAGGTCCTTCGAACGGTCCGCGAGCACGAGGCAATCCCGGTTGTCGATCCGGCCCACATCGCCGGTGATGAGCCAATCGCCGTGGAACTTCCCGGGCTGCGGATCGCGGTAGTAGTCCGCACACACCCACGGTCCGCGAACCAGGATCTCGCCGGTCTGCTGCCCGTCGTGGGGGAGTGGCGCGAATTCCTCGTCGACGATCTCAACCTCCAACCCCGGCAGCGCCTGCCCGGCCTTGGCAACCTCGGCCAGGTATTCGTCCGGCGCCGTCGCCGACCTTGTACGCGAGGGGGTCCACCGACGGCGGGAGAATGTCGCCAGCGGGCTGGTTTCGGTCATTCCCCACTCCTGGATCATCTCGACGCCAAGCGCTTCCCAATACCAACGGGCGAGCGACGGCGGCACCGCGGATCCACCGCTGACGATGCGGGCGAGGTTCGACAGATCATGCGCGCCGGGACGGGCCATGCACGCGGTTCGCACGTTCTGCCAGATGGTGGGGACGCCCGTCGCGAGCGTCACCGCCTCGTCCGCCATCAGGCGCACGAGCCGCTCCGGGCTCGTAAAGCGATGGGGCATCACCTGCTTGCAGCCGAGCATCAGCGCGGCCCAAGGCAAACCCCATCCCATGACGTGGAACATGGGCACCACGCCGAATACCGTATCCGTCGCGGACAGGCCCATCGCGTCGGTCATGCACATGGCCATGGTGTGCAGGTACTGGGAGCGGTGCTCGTATTCCACTCCCTTCGGACGCCCGGTCGTGCCGCTCGTGTAGCAGAGTGCGAGTGGCGCGTTCTCGTCGAGCGACGGCCAAGCGAAGCCCTCGGGCCAGGGCGCGATGAAGTCCTCGTAGTCGACCGGCCCCGGCAACGACGTGGACCAGTCCTCGGACCCCTCCTCCACCGCCACCACGATCTTCTCGACACTCGGCAAGCGCCCCGCCAAGGGTTCGAGCAGCGGCAGCAGATCCGCATCGGCGATGATCAACTTGCTCTGCGCGTGGTTGATGATGTAGTCGAGATCGTGGCCGGGCAAACGCACGTTCAGGTTGTGGAGCACCGCGCCCATGCAGGCGATGGCCCAATACGCCTCGAGGTGGCGCGAGCCGTTCCACATGAATACGCCGACCCGGTCGCCAATCCCGACCCCGGCGTCGCGGAGCGCATGCGCCAGCCGATGCGCCCGTTGCAGCGTGTCCCGGTTGGTCTGCCGACGCGTTCCCTCCGCGGTCGCCGTGACCACCTCGGTGTCCGGCGACAGCACGGCACCGCGCTCGATCAGACGGGCCATCAACAACGGTGTGCGCTGCATTGCCATGAATACGCGGGACTACCCCTCCGGCAAACAGAGGGTCGAATACCATGTTCGCCCAACGCGGGCAAACGCCAATTCGAAGTGTGCGCGACCCTTGGCTTCGAACGTGACGTGGCCCCAACAACACCGAGACGCGGCGCGCGCTCGGTATTGGGCGGACGTGGCAGTTGGATTCGATGTCGCCGCAATATCAGCCCCCCGAAAGTCGCCCGACTTTTGGCCGGAAACAGTCACTTACCCGTTGTCCTTGCCCCGTTCTCGGTGCAGAGTTGTTGCCGACAGGATGGTGTTGTTCGATGATCACCCGAGACGAGCTTGATCGGATGGGCGCTCGTTTGGCCGCATTGGAGGCTTCGCGTTCTACGGATGCCGAGGCGTTGGCCACGAGCGACGAGATCCATCGACAGGGCCACGCTGATTTTGTCCGTCAGGACGAATTCCGGTTGTTCAAGTGGCTTGGCAGCTTCGCCCTTGTCACGATCCTTGGGGGTTTTGGACTGTTGAACGAGCAAGTCTCGGACCTGCGCGGCACCATGGAGCGGCTGCACGGCGAGACGCTGCAGGAGTTGCGCACGCAGAGTGCCGCCATTCAAAACGAAATCGCCGGGGTCCGGGAAAGGGTTGTTCGGCTGGAGACGTTGCGCGGCGTCGAGAGCCAATAGCATCCTGCGCTACCGTGACTGTCATAGGCTGTCACGACCGGGCACGTCAATCGCCGAGTAGTCGGGTTCCGGCAAGTCCAGCGCAGACACGCCCTCGTCCAGCCAGATCTCCAGCGTGTCGAGAAAGCGATGCCAACCAGCAAGCACCGCGTTCGCGAAGTCGAATCGGGAGCGCGAGTCGTCGAACCACAGGACATCCGAGAACTCGAGAAGGCAGCCTTCGGCGGTCGGCGCCAGTTCAAAACGCATCGACCCGAGTTGGAGAGCCCTCGGTAGGTCGAAGACCGCAATTCGGCCCGATACATGGGCGGGACCCTCGCACTCATCGCCGAACCAGATATCGAACCGCCCATTGGGGACCGGCTCGAACCGCATGCCTGGAACCCAGTCCGCTCGCTCGGCCGGTTCGGCAATGGCGGCCCACACGCGCGCGGGTGCATGACCAAATCGGCGGCGGAACACGACGACATGGCGACCCGCACGGGACTGCACCTCGCCGAATCCGTCCGATGGGACGCGGGTGGGCGACTCGGCAGTGGCGACCGCGTGACGTTCTTCAGTACGTGCCATGGTGATCAGCGACCTCGGCGGGCTCCGGTCAAGCCGCCATCCTAGCCGACCGCGATCCGTGGACGCGACACGTGTGCGTTGCCCGCAGCAGTTTCGGTTGTCTCGACCCCATCGACGGGCTAGGCTCGCGGGCTTCGCGCCGCCAACGAGGGAGAAACAATGAGCGAACCGGATCACGAGCGCCGGGATTTCATCCGCAAGACGGGTGCGGCTGCCGGCGTGGCGGCCCTGGCAACCACCGTTGGCGGACAGTCGGCTGCTGCCGCAGAAGTTGTGGAGTTGAATCGAATGGGTCCGACGCCGGAGCAGCTCCAGCAGTTCCTGGCGCTCCCGGACCGGCCCGTGGTCATGGTGAACCTGCTCAAGTTCAAGGACGGCGACGGCGCGCAGGAGTACGGCAAGTACGGCCAGGCGATGCAAACCATCCTGAAAGAGGTCGGTGCCGAGATCATCTTCTCGGGACAGTGCCAGGCGACGCTGATCGGCGGCGCCGAGTGGGATGCCGTGGCGCTAGTGCGCTACCCGAATGCACGCTCGCTCATCCAGATGAGCCAATCGCCGGCATACCAGGAGGCGCACGTGCACCGCGCCGAGGGCCTCGATGGGCAAGTCAACCTGGCCGTGTTCGAGTCATGAGCTTGCGGACACGGACACTTCTGACCGTGGCGGCATTGCCGTTCGCCCTTGCCTTCGCGGGGTGCGCAAACCTGGACGGAGGATCATCCCCAATGACGATCGAGCAAACCCAGATGAAGGCCGGCGACTACACCTACGAGGTTCGCCGGGCGGGCGACGGGGAGGACCTCGTCATCCTGCTGCACGGTTTCCCGGAGACGTCGCACATGTGGCTGCCGCTGCTCGAACACCTGGCGGCGAACGGCTACACCGCGTTGGCACCGGATCTCAGGGGCTACAGCCCCGGCGCCAGGCCTGCGGAAGCCGAGCACTACAGCCATGGCTCGATGGCGGGCGACATTCTCGCCATGGCGGATGCACTCGGAAAGGAACGGTTCCATCTCGTCGGACACGACCACGGCGCGGGCCTCGGATGGTATATGGCCGGGCGGCACGCGGATCGGCTCATCAGTTGGACGGCCCTCTCCGTTCCCCACATCGATGCGTTCGGTGAGGCCATCGCCAACAACGCCGAGCAGCGCCAGCGCAGCGGCTACATGCTGTTCTTCCGGCAAGTCGGGACAGCGGAAGATGCACTCTCCGCCAACGACTTCGCCGCCCTACGGAATATCTGGAGTGCGTCCTCGCCCGAGCAGGTGGAGGAGTACGTGCGGGTACTCAGCCAACCGGGCGCGATGACCGGGGCGCTCAACTGGTATCGGGGCGGGATAACCCCGGACCGCAAACCCGTCGGCAAGATCTCGGTGCCGACCGTGCTGCTCTGGGGCAACCAGGACTCCGCGATCGGCCGCCCCGGCGTCACCGCCACGCCACCGTTGATGGAGGGTCCCTACCGATTGGTGGAGTTGGACGTCGGGCATTGGTTGATCCAGGAAGCCGAAGCCGACGTGCTTCGCGAGACGTTGGCGCATATCCAGCAGTTCGGCGACTGATCAGCCCGGGACGCCACAAGGGCGTCGCCTACGATCGTCTCGTTGCCCGCGCAGGTTCGGACGGCGTGTCAGGTCAGTCGCCCCGGCTCGCGCGCCGGCGGCCTTTCACCGAGTAGTCGAGAGGCTTGTCTTCGCTACCCACTGCACCTTCGAAGGTGTCGCCGGCGACCCGCACCCAAGCCGCCATCCTGCCGGTCCACTCGACGTCCTTCCAATCCCCGTCCTTGGACGAAACCCACTCGGGTATCGGCTCGACGTACTTGTAGATCAGTGCGCCGCCGTCGTAGTCGACGACCGTCGCTTGGATCTCGCCGTGCTGCTCGTCGTTGATCGTCGCGGCAAGCGCGCCGTCGTCCGCGGTGATGGTCAACACGCTGTTGCGGTCCTTGCCGAGAACGTTGGTCACGACATCCCATTCACCGACCACCGCATCGAAGGAAAGGGCATCGTCCGCGCCTTTCACCCCAGGATAGTCGCGCCAAAGCCAGCGCATCGTGTCCGGGAAGATCGCGCCGCCGTGGAACATGTCGTGCCCGCCGTCCCCGATTTCGACGCGATGGTCGTAGCGGGAGAACATCAGCGCGGAGGCCATGCTGAGATTCGCAAGCGTCCAGCTCCCTTCCGTGAGGTTGAGGTCGTTCATGCCACCCTGGATGAAGACGCGGATCGGTTTCGGGTTGTCGCGGGTCCGGCGAATGAGATAGGGATACTCGGAACCACCGCGAAGGCGGGTGTAGCTTCCGATGTGGCTGACGACCTTGCTGAAGGCATCCGGCCGGTGCCAGCCGGCGGTGAAGGCGGCGAGCCCGCCGTCGCTCATGCCGCAGATCGCCCGACCTTGTGCGTCGTCAACGAGGTTGTAGTCCTTGCCCACCGCCGGGAGGATTTCTTCGAGCAGAAAGCGCGCGTAGGTATCGTCAATCGGAACGTACTGGGCGCTGCGCTGGTCCACCTCCTGTTCGGGTTTGCCGGGGTTGATGAAGATGCCGATGGTCAGCGGCATTTCGCCCTTGTGGATCAGGTTGTCGAAAACCGTCGGCGCCCTCACGGGCCCTTCAGGGCCGACATAGCCCTGGCCGTCCTGGAATACCATCACGGCCGCGGGTTCGGCATCGGTGTACTGGGCGGGCACATAGACCCAATAGTCGTGCGTCGCCCCGGGATAGACCCGACTGCCTTCCCAAGTGTGGTTCGTCACGGTGCCCTTGGGCACGCCCTCCTGCGGTAGTGAGTCAACGCCCAGCACGTACTCTGCTCCTTTAGCCCCTGTCGCAACAACGAGCGACGCCAGTGTCATCATTAGAGTTCGCATGTTCCCTCATCGAGTCCATGGCTCAACGAACGCAAGAACGTTCGGTATGGTTACTGCGACGTTAACACGCCACTTGTAGAGTGTGCGGCGGGCATGGATTCGGAGTTTGGAGATGGGCGCCAGTAGGAAGCTGCCTTCAGGCAAGCGTGCCGAGGACGCGGTGTTGGCCGCCGTCGGGAACTACAACGCGGCGATCGAGGCCGGGGATGCCGACGGCCAGGTGGCTTTCTTCGCTCGGAGCTATGCCGACAGCGCCGGCATGACCAAAGCCGATCTGCTGGCCTACTTCAAGGATGAGATCGAACAGGGCCGCGACGCCGCCAAGCGGTTTGTTCTGGACGACGCCAAGGTGACCGTAGACGAAGACACGGCGATCGTCGATCCCGCGACGCTGCGATCGCCGACGGGTGGCGGCGCGTTCGAGATCCGGATGAAGCGGGAACCGGACGGCGTCTGGCGATGCGAATCCGTGACCGGATCCCGATCGGGCCACGAGACCGCCGAGAGCGCCCGCAGCCTTCGGGAGAGCATTCTCAGCGACCCGGCGCGGCCCGGCTACCACTTCGTGGTTCCGGAAGGCGTCGCGATGCCCTTCGACCCGAACGGGGCCATCTACTGGAAGGGCCGCTACCACCTGTTCTACATCTTCCAGGACACCCGGCTCGGCAGGAAGGCAGACCACTGGGGCCACGTGTCCAGTACCGACCTGTTCCACTGGATCCACCATCCCACCCGCCTGCTCGATGGCATGTACAGCGGCAACTGCTTCATCAATCAGGATGGTGTGCCAACGATCTGCTATCACCAGAAGGGCCGGGGAAACGCCTTGGCGGTGGCCCTCGACGATGACCTGAACGAGTGGAAGAAGCTCGACTCGAACCCCATCACGCCGAAGACCGAAGAGGGCGATCTGCACCACGGCAGGTACAAGTCTTGGGACCCATTCGGGTGGCTCGAGGGCGACACCTACTACGCGATCTTCGGCGGTGGGCGCCCGGGTGTCGCGAAAGCGCCTGCTGTGGAAGGCGAGTGGAACTACGTGGGCGACCTGTTCGCGCACGGGGTCGAAGGCGTATCCCTCGACGAGGACGTGTCATGCGCCGATCTATTCAACTTGGGTGACAGAGACGTTCTGCTGTGCATCAGCCACCGTCTTGGCTGCCGCTACTACCTGGGCGTTTGGAAGGACGAACAGTTCCACCCCGAGTCCCACGCGCAGATGAGCTGGGTCGACAACTCGTTCTTCGCGCCGGAGAGCCTCGTTGACGACAAGGGCCGCCGGATCATGTGGGCCTGGATCATGGATGAGCCGCAATTCGGCGTACGTTCTCAGCATGGCTGGTCCGGAACCCTGAGTCTGCCGCGCGTCCTGTCGCTCGGGGATGATGGCCAACTCAGGATGGATGTTCCCGACGAGATCGAGGCCCTGCGCCAGGAGGCCTTCACGAAGACGGCCTTCGAATTGTCCGCCGATACCGACGTGACCATCGACGGCGTCGGCGGCAACAGCCTCGAGCTCCGTGTCGAGATGGATGGCGGCGAGGACGCGGCATACGGCGTCAAGGTCTGCGTTTCCCCGGACTCGCAGGAGGAGACGTCGATTTTCTACGACGCCCGGGAGCAACTGTTGAAGGTCGACACCAGGAGGTCGGGACCGCTTGATACACCCAAGGCGGTCGAGGCGGGGCCGCTCGAACTGATGCAAGGCGAGCGGTTGAAGCTCCGCGTCTTCGTTGACCACTCCGTGGTCGAGGTATTCGCGAACGGCCGGCAGGCCATTGCGCGGCGGATCTACCCGGCGCGAGCCGATAGCGTTGGCGTCCGCCTTTTCTCAAGGGGTGCGCAAGCCCATGTGCATTCGTTTGAGGCCTGGGAGATTGCTCCCTCCAACGTCGCCTAGGAGCGCGCGTCCGTACGGGTCTTGGCAAAAATGGGAAGTGTCTACATCGCCCCGTGCGCCGTCCGGTTGATTGTGGCGGCGAGTTCAAACACGATTAAGGCGAACCGTTACGACACTTGCCCATGAACGACGAAGAGAAATACCTGTTCGACCTGCGTGGCTACCTCCACGTCAAGAACGTGCTGACGCCGGCACAGGTGGCGGATCTTTCCGATCGACTCGAAGAGCGGCGCTCGCCGGGAGGAAAGCGGTCGCCCGGGAGAAAAGAGCAATACGGGTCCGACCGAACCCGATATCCCGAAGGGGAATCCGGGGCCTTCTCGGCCAAATCGCTAATCGAGTGGGGTGGTACGTACATCGACCTGATCGACCTGCCCCGCATTGCGCCGTATCTCGAGGCCCTGCTCGGTTCGAAATACCGACTCGACCACGACTACATCAAGATCGACAACGCGGCCAGTCAATTCAAGCAGCTCTTCCTGCACGGCGGGGGTCAAGGCGCCGGCGGGGAAAGGGACCGGGTCGGCCCGTCGGACGGCGGTCAGTGCTACTACCGCTACAACAACGGCAGGATCTACAACGGCCTGGTCGCGGTTGCGTTCGAACTGAACACCGTGCAACCGGGCGATGGCGGATTCGCCTGCGTACCCGGCAGCCACAAGGTGAACTTCCCGCTCCCGGCGGACTGGCGGACCAGCAAGACCCAAGAGGAGATGCCGGAGTGCGTGGATCGGGTGGCGGCCGAGGCTGGCGATGCGATCATCTTCACGGAAGCCTGCGCCCACGGCACGGTGCCCTGGAAGGGCAACAGTGAGCGACGCACGATCTTCTACAAGTACTGCCCCCACGCGGTGGCCTGGAGCCCCTGCTACTACAACGCCGATCGCTACGGGGAACTGAGCGATAACCAGCGGGACATGCTGATGCCGCCGAGCGCGTACGGGGCCCACGACCATACCCGTCCGATCTGGGAAAGGGTTCAGGCGGACCAGGCCGAACTGCAGCGGCTGCGCGAAGAGGCGAGGGCGTCAGAAGAAACCCCACCTGAGCGATCGTAGGGGACGGGCTTGTCCCGTCCCGTTCCGGCGGCAACGACAAACGTCCCGGCGCGGGCGGGGACAAGCCCCGCCCCTACGGGCGTGCCGGGATATTCCGTAGGGGACGGGCTTGTCCCGTCCCGCTCCCGCGGCAACGACAACGTCCCGGCGCGGGCGGGGACAAGCCCCGCCCCTACGGGCGTGCCGGGATATTCCGTAGGGGACGGGCTTGTCCCGTCCCGCTCCCGCGGCAACGACAACGTCCCGGCGCGGGCGGGGACAAGCCCCGCCCCTACGGGCGTGCCGGGATATTCCGTAGGGGACGGGCTTGTCCCGTCCCGTTCCGGCGGCAACGTCAATGTCCGGCGCGGGCGGGGACAAGCCCGCCCCTACGGGGCTGGGCGCAACGCCGGCCAGTCACGCCAGATGTCGAGCATGGACTCGACCCGGTGACTCGCTAAACCGCGCACCGACAATCGGAAGAAGCACATGTAGCGGATGTCCCCGGACAGGTTCGGCGACACCGTATGGGCCATCTGGTAGTGGGCCAGAACGATATCACCCGCCTCGCCGGTGACCGGCACCGGTTTGGGCAGGCGCAGGCCCAGCGACTCGACGCTACCGCCGTCGAGGGTGTTGACACCGTGATCGCGGAAGTAGTGCGCCAAGCGCCGGTGCGTTCCCGGCAAGGCCGTGAAGTTCCCGCTCAAGGGCGCGGGGACATCGCTGAGCATGATACCGAGCAGCAGGGTGAAACTCCGCACAATGCCGTCGTCCGGCACGCCGTTTCTCGGCGTGTGGTAACCATCGATATGTCCCCCCGTGACCTGTCGCGGTGTGCCTTCGGGGAGCGGGAACCGCAGTGCGATCTGGCACCCTTTCGGGCGAACCACCCGGTGGTCGCCGAGCAAGGCCCGCACATGCGACCAAACCTCGGGCGTCGTCGCGAGGCGCAGCAAGCGTGGATCGTCCCCGAGTTCGGGGCAGAACGTCTGGTTGTTGAAGCGAACGATTTGCTCAGCGTCGATCCCGGCGCCGAGGGAGTTGTTGATGGCGCGCCTGGCCCGGGCCACCAGCCGAGGCGGCACGACATCCGCGACATGCAGAAAGCCGTTCTGGACGAAATCCCGCTTCCGATCGTCGGTCAACGGCTGCAACGTCACTCTCCCAGTCCAACCGGGCCATCCTAGCCCACGGCGGTCCGCTCCCCCTTTGCCGAGGGTTGCCAGAAAGGCCCGATCGGTCGGCCGAACTTCGCGTGGTAGTCCTCGTGCACCATCTGCTCGTAGGTGGTCAGCCCCGCTAAGGGCAAAGCAACGGGTGCCATGCCGTTTAAGGACGACTCGTAGATCGCCATGGCCATCTCGACGTCCTTGCGCCCTTCGATGCCATATTCCGCCGGTTCGTCGTTGAGCGCCGCGTTGGCGATCGACATGATCTCGGATGCATGGCCAACCGACCAGTCGTCGATGGCGTAGTCCCGGAACGGATTCTCGTAGACGATCTGGGTGTCGGCATGGACGACGATGCGCTGCAGGACATCGACGCCGTCGATCCGGCGGCGTTCGGTTTCGACCGGGATGTCTTCCCAATCGTCGCCAAGGCGCAGTCGCAACGGGATCTCGGGTCCGAAGGTGTCGTTGTCCAAAATGCCGCCGAGCGTCCCCGTGATCTGGCAGTACTTCTGCGCCTCGCCGAGCCGGGACGTCTCGTAGATCCCCACCGCGCCGCTGCCGAAATCGATTAGCGCGTGCGCCCAGTCCTCATGGATCCGGTTGGGATCCGACATGTACTTCCGCACGGTCGCGCTGATCTGCGTGGGCTCGCTCTGCACGTACAGCCGCAACTGGGACAACCGGTGCGCGCCCATGTCCATGCACATGCCCGACGTTCGACCGAAACCCGAGATCGGGCGGCTCAAGCCGTTGTGGGTGACCGTCGGCTCGAATGGAACCTGGCGCTTGGGTTCGACGAAATAGACCCGCACGATGTCGCCGAGGACGCCCGCTTCGACGAGTTTCACGATCATCCGCTGTTTCGACATCCGGAAGTAGTTCTCGGCCACCTCGAAATGGACGCCGTTCCTACGGCAGGTGTCGATGATGTGGTCGCAACACGGCAGGGTCAGCGCCATTGGCTTCTCCACCATGACGTGCTTGCCGTGCTCCGCGACTAGCCCGGCGAGTAGGTGGTGCGTCGGGTCGCCGGTGACGATGTCCACCACGAGGATGTCCTTGTGCTTCTCGAGCATCTCCTCGACATCGGTGTAGTGCGGCACGCCGTACTTCGCGCCGTTCTCGGTGGCAAGCCGCTCGTCCATGTCGCACAAGGCGACGAAGTCGATCTCGCCGCGCCGGGACAGCTCGCTGAGCGTCGGCAAGTGCCATTTCCGGGCCGGATTGCCACACCCGAGAAGGGCGACCTTCGCCTTCACGGATTCGCCGCCTCATAGGCCGCCGCGTGCCGTCTGAGCATCCCGGCGCTGTCGTCCACCTGGGCTTCGGTCAGACCGTGCAGGATCACCGGCACATCGAAGGACAACCCGCAGAGCAGGGACACGTAGCGGGCGTAGTCGAGCTTGCCGGTACCCGCCGCCAGGTGCCCGGCGTCACCGCCGTGATCGAGATCCTTGCCATGGGCGATGGCGACGTGGTCGCCGAGCAGGTCGAACGCCTCGTCGAGCACCTCCGCCATGCGCGGCAGGTCGTCCTTGCCGAAGATGTTGGCGGCGTCCATCACGACCTTCAGGTTCGGAGAACCCATCTCGTCGATCAGGCGTCGGCTTCTCTTCGCATCGCTCGCGACGTTGTTGATCTCCGGTTCGAAAGCGACCATCACGCCGGCCGCCTCTGCCGTCGGCAACACCTGTTCCAGGGTTGCGCAGACGTCACGCCACGCTTCGGGCGATGCGTTGTCGGGATGATGCCGCCACATGCTCTCCGGATGGCGGGAACCGGTGCAGGTCGCAACCACGGACGTGCCAACGGATTCGCAGGCACCGATCACCATCCGCAGGCGGTCGATCCCCTGTTGGCGTTTCTCGGGGTTCGTGTCGGCCATGTTGATATTCCCCGCCACGGCGGCGATGACGATGTCGCGCTTGGCGGTCTCTTCCCGGATCACGGGACAGATCGCGTCGATCACCTCGGGGAGCGGACCGGACGGGTGGGCGGAACCCCAGTTGAACTGAACGTGGTGGATGTCGTGGTCGAGGATCGCGTCAAGCGTCTCGCCGAGTGTCGGTCGGGCGAAGGTTCCCGACATGATTCCTACTTGCATAACGGTGCTCTTGGGTGGTGTTCGGCTGCCCGCGCTACGCGGCGTCGGGCTGATTCATCAGGAGTTCGGTGATCTCCCGCTGCTGCCGGCGGTCGAGTTCCTCATAGACCGGGCTCTCGTGAAGTCGCCCGCAGGTGGGCCTCGTATCTCTCTTGGGGATGACGTCGGCGACCTGAAACGACATCAGCATCGCGCCGCGTTTGTGCTTCGTCTGGTTGAACCCCGCACGATGCCAGGTCCTCGCGTCGTAGAGAACGATGCTGCCTGCGGGGGCCTCGACCACATCGGCCTCGGGACCGCTATAGGGCCGCGTCGCCGGATCGGCGCCGTGACGTGCGGGATTCCACTCGGGCGGCGGGTTCGTCTCGGCCCGATGCGAGCCCAGCTTGTACGCCGTGGCGCCGTTCTCTTTCCTGAAGTCGGAGACGCAGACATTGCGCTGAACTGCCTTGATGGGGCCGCCCCGATCCGCCACCGGATTCCCGCCGGCCGACGGAATATACGGAATGTCCGCATGCCACCCCTGCGTGCGTTTACCGTCGTAGGGGGCCAGCGACATGGGGTTCGGCGGATGTCCGAGGTGGAGATTCCGCGTTCCCACGTACTGCCGGATCAGCCAGAGCGATATGGGTTCGCAGATGGCCTGGCCGACCGCACTGTGCTGGCAGACCCGGGGACTGTCGCGGTTCGGCTCCAGGTGTTCGTAGGCGTCGGTACACGCGACCCGTTGCAGGCCGTCCACGATTTCCGGCGTCAAGAGACTGGTCAGGCATACCCAGCCTTCCCGCTTCAAGTGCTCGAGGTAGACGCTCGGCAGGTGCTCGGGGCCGTGGCCGATCCGGAAGGGCACATCCTCCGTTCCCATGCGCAACGTACAGTTCTCGGCATCGACGTTGCCCGCCACCTCCGTCCCGGTTGCCACGTGCCTGACCCCGCCCGGCGTCCGATCCCAGATCACCCGGTCGTCGCCTTCGTCGGACAGCGTGAGCGCACCGACGTCGTCGAGGGCCAGCATCGACCCGTCGGAGGCGATCAGAAACAGATAGTGATGCGTCGGCCGCTCGTACCTGACGACGCGCTCTTGAAACTCCGCCTGGTGCTTCACTCGTTCGATCCCGTCAGCCGTTCTGGACGTACATGCTCGCCTTGTCCCTGCCGTGGAACTCCCGCCACTCGGCGTCCGTTAGGCGCGCCGGTTCGCCCAACTGCCGCGCGAGGACGTACTGACGGCACATGATCTCCAGGCGATGCGCCTGGTTGACGGCCCGCTTGAGTGTTGGCCCGTGACAGATCATGCCGTGGTTGCCGAGCAGGCAGGCCGTTCGATCGCAGAGCGCCGCCGCCGCGTCGTCGGCGAGCCTCTGTGTCCCGAAGGTGGAGTACGGTACGCAAGGCACGTCGTCGCCGCCGAACACGCCGACCAGGTAGTGGAATCCCGGCAACGGCGTCAGGTGGCTTGCCACGGCAACGCAATAGTCCGAATGGGTATGCACCACGGCGTGGGCATCGGCGTGCTGCTCGTAGATCGCCGCGTGCATGCGCCACTCGGAGGACGGCTTCCCCGCGCCGCGCCATTGGCCGTCGAACGACGTCTCGACGACGGCGTCCACGGTGATCGTGTCCGCACGGGCACCGTTCGGGGAAATCAGCATCCCGTTGCCGAACCGGACGCTCAAGTTGCCGGACGACATCTCGTTTAAGCCGATGGCTTCGACCCGTTTGTAGCTCGCGACCAACTGTTCGCGCAATTCGGCTTCGTCGGTGGTACCTGCCACTTTGGTCTCCTGTGTCGCGATCAGACGGATGCGGCGTCCGCCATCCACATCCGTTCGAGGGCCTTGTCAATGAAGTCGTCTTCGCCGGCGCTGCCCGACTTGACGACCAGCGACACCGGATCGTCACCGGCTCGGTGACAGTATCCGCCCAGCAGATCGTCGTGCGCTCCGACTTCGAGGTGCTCCAAGCCCAACGACTTTATCACCGCGCCGGAGGTCTCGCCGCCGGCCACGACGAATTTGCGCACGCCAAGCCCGTAGAGTTCACGCGACGCCCGGCCAAGCAGGTCGTCAGCGAGCGCCGAGGCGCCTTCCCGACCCAGTTCCGCCTGCGCGCGCTTGACGCCTTGGGCGTCCGTGGTGGTGGCGATACCCAGGGGACCCCGTGCCAACCGGCCGCGGGCCCACTCCACGACCCGATCGAGGAGACCCTCGTCGCGGGCCGCTTCCACCAGGTCGACCCGGAACACCGGGCGCGTACCTTCGAACCGGGACAACTGACGAGAAGTCTTCGGCGTACAACTCCCCGAGATCACCACGGCGTGACCCGGTGCGGGGGGCAACAACGTCCGTGGCTCGGCGATGTTGCGTTCCGGCCAACCACGCGAAAGCGCGACGGGGAGGTCGTCAGACCCAGTGGTCAAGGGGCAATGGCGAACGAGGTCCGCGACACGGTCGAGATCGGGCGGATCGATGACATCGACAATAAAGAACCGCACGCCGGCTGCGGATTGCTCGGCGAGGAAGCGTTCGCAGGCCGCCCTGCCCGTCCGCATCGTATCGTGGTCCACGAGACCCACCTCGAGGCGACTCTGGGATTGCAGCACCTCCACCAGGTTCGAGTTGGTCATGGGGGTCACGGGATCAAACCGCCTGGGTGTTTCGTGCAGCATGTTCGAGCCGAGGAACAACCGCCCCCGGTAGACCATGGCATCTCGTTCGGGACGCCCGGGACAAAACAGAACGCGGTCGGTCTGGGTGAGCTCCATCAGCGCCTCGGCGACCGGGCCGATGTTGCCCCGTGCCGTCGACGAAAACAGGGCGCTGTACTTGTAGTAGATCTGTTTCGCACCCCGCGCGAGAAGCGACTCGGCGCTGTGGATCGCATCGGCGACAGCTTCATCGGCGGGCCGGGATAGCAGCTTCCGCCCCACGACCACGGCCTGGACCTCGTCGTCGAGCGCTTCCAACGCCTCGACGGAGGTCACCACCGGGCATCGAACGCCATCCTCCTCCAGGAGGCTGGCCACCTTCACGCCCCCCGTGAGGTCGTCCGCGATCACGCCCAGTTCAAGCATTGGTTCGGTCTTCCCGGCCGCAATCGCGGTCCGGCCATAGCAGGTCGTTGCGGCGAGGAAGTCTAGCCTAGGCGCAGGAGCATGCGCCGCCGCATGCCAAGTCAGTGCCGTTGAATGGTGACGGCCATGCGCCGATCATGGATCTCGGTCGGCGCTGCTGGGGGACAAGAGAGCGATGAGGCGGGGAGGATACCGACGCGACTGGTGGCGCTTTCGCAGGCGTACCCATCGGCACGAGTCGACGATCGTATACATGGCGGGCCCGTCTCAGCGCATGACATTGAAGGATCACCTGCTCATGCGGTACCGGCTCTGGCAAGCGGAGCGAGAGCTACGCAGGGAGATGCGCAAGAGCGAGTTGCCGGCTTTCTATCGCCGGGCGGAGCAGACGGATGTGGACGGGATAGTCATCAACGGCGGGAGCTGGACGGTGGGAGACTTTCTGCCGGTCGGGTTCGAGGCCTATGTCCGGCTGCCGAATCCTTTCTGGAAGATCGTCGCCGAAGGGACCGAAGGAGCGGTCCGCCAGAGATCCGACCCCGGCGACGACGATCCGGACGTCTGGGCGAAACCGGTTCGAAACTCCGAAATCGCCGAGGCGAATGGACTGCGCATGACCCACGACACCGGCTCGGGGGAGATTTGCGGGCCCAGCGACGGTTATCGCGCCGCCAGTGCGGACCAAGCCTGGAGCTGGGGCCCCAGTGAATGCAACATCGAGCCGTTTGTTGCCGATCGGCTGTTCCGGATACTCTCCAGTGAGACCGACCCGAAGGACCGCTGCCTATCCGGGCAGTGGGAGGGAGGGAGCAGCGGCTGGGACAGCGATGTACGGCTCGCCACTCGAGGTTGGAGCTACTTTGTTTGGCGCGCACGCTTCTGCGACATCGCCGAATGGCTCCGACAGCCGTGCACGTTCGAACGGGACATGCACGTTCCGCAGATCGTCTGGCCTGTGGCACGCCAGTGGTTCCTGGCGACCCTTTACAGCGGCCACTCCAACTACCTGGCCGGGTCTCGAACCTTGATCGATACCGTCCTGACGAGTGGACTGGAGGCCTACGAAGTCGGGCTAACGGACAAAGCGTTCTGATCCCGGATTCGCGTCCGGTTGGACACCCCACCCATGCCGGTACAGCCGCTTTCGCTACATCCATCCTCTAGCGGTGTTTCGCGTCTACTCGGTCTCCTGGCCGGCATCTTCGCCGCGTGACGCAAGGTCATTGGCGAGGTTGTCGAGGCGCATTTGAACGTTGTCGATGCGGTCCTGGGCACCCGTCACCCGTTGCTGCACGCTAGTTAGCCGTTGCTCAATGCTCCGCAGATGGTGATCGACGCTCTCGATCCGTCTTTCGATGCGCGCAAGCCGTTGTCCAATAGGCACCAGTGCCTTTGAAACGGTGTCCGCTAGCTCGTCCATATTGGTCATTGTCGCCGTGCCCACTGCCCCGAGAATCATCTAATGAGTTCGCCGACGGGGTGTCAACGCCTGGCCGCAGTGTCTCAGTTCCAATTCTCGGCGTCCACCGTGCACGCCAACCACCGGTCGGAATCCGTCAGTGGTCGGGCCCAGCGTCCCTCCTCCACCAACTGTCGATGACGCGCGCCAAGCCCCCATCGAGGTATTCGTACGCCGCGACGGTTTCGTCGGCGCGGCCGAACTTGTCCCAGTAAAGGAACCGTTCCTCCTCCGGCATGTTCAGAGGAATGTGATAGAAGCCCCATAGCAGCACGCGGTCCAACGCCCGACAGATCGTCGTCGCGGCCGCCATGGTCGGCGCCCGCTGGGCGAGTTCGACGAGGTCGTCGACGACCGGGTCGCGAATTCCCGCCAGATTGCCGCCCATCCCCGCCTCCGCGTTCGCCGAACCGAAGTAGGTAACCAACTGGGCCAGGGGCGGGTTCAGGAAGTCGAGACCCCGGAAGTACATGTCGAATCGGCGTTCGCGCTTGAATCTGACCGCCGTAACGTTGTCGAGCAGCCGCAAGCGAGCTTCGATCCCAAGACTCGCGAGCGAATCGACAAACGGAAGCAACAACCGCTTGGCCCAGGCATTCTGGGTCGCGATCTCGAAGGTGAACGGCTCCCGGTCCGGATTCTCCAGTCGTCCATCCACGAGCGTCCACCCGGCATCGGCCAGGAGCTGCCGGGCTCGCTGAAGCGCCGCCCGATTGGCTCCCCGCCCGAAGGACACGGGTAGCTGGAACACGTCGGTGAACACGCGCTCGGGTAGTTGATCGCGATACGGGGCGAGCAACGCGATCTCTTCCTCCGTGGGCAATCCCCGGGCGGCCATCGGCGAGCCGGCGAAGTAGCTCAGCGCCCGGTACTGGGTGTCGTAGTGGAACACGCGATTCTGCCACTCGAAGTCGAAGGCCAGCGTCAGCGCCTCGCGGACCCGTGCGTCACGGAACATCGCGCGGTTGAGATTGAAGGTCAGCGCGCGCTCCTGGCCAATGGCCTTGCCGACCCGGCGCGTGTCCCTTAGCAACCGAGGGGCGTTCTGCGCCGGCGTGTCGTATGCGGTATGCCAGTAGCGCACGTCGGTCTCGAAAAAGATGTCGAGAAGTCCCTTGCGGAATGCCTCCCTCGCCACCGTGGCATCGCGGTACACGTCGTAGCGGATCGCGTCGAAGTTGTGGCGTCCGAGGTTGACGGGGAGGTCGCGGGCCCAATAGTCGGGGACGCGTTCGTACGCCACGTAGTTGCGACTGAACTCGGCGATGCGATAGGGACCACTGACCAGCGGCGGCTCCAACGTCACCTGTCCCGGATCCCGGTCGGCGTAGTAGTGCGCCGGGCGCATGGGAAACGTGGTCAATGCCAGCAGGTTCGAATGGGTGAAGACGTCGCGGTGATGAATCACCAGTTCCCGGTCGTTCACGACCTCGAACGACTCGATCCAGGAACGCAGGTAGACCTTTCCAGCCAGCGACGTGTCCTCCATCACGTCGTAGGAGAAGCTCACATCCCGGGTCGTGACGGGCACGCCGTCGTGCCAGCGGGCCGCCTCGTGCAACCGGAGGTAGAGCGACTTCCTGTCTTCGGAAAGCGCCACGCCGTCCACCAGAAGACCGTACAGGGCCGAGGGCTCGTCTGCCGAGCGGACGAACAACCGGTCCATGGTTCGCTCCAAGCCGCTGGCATTGGAAACGCCGGTGCCCCAGGCGCCCGAGAAATTTCGGACCGGCCAGGTCGTCGAGAGGGTCAGGCTGCCGCCTTTCGGCGCCGACGGGTTGGCGTAGTCGAAGTGCGGGAAGTCGGCGGGGTACTTCAACTCGTGCAACAGGGAAATGCCGTGCTGGTACGGCGGTTGTTCGGCGAGACACATGGACGCCAGAAGAAGTGAGGCGAGTGTCGCCGCGCGCCGGTCTATCATTCTTCCCAGCCATGAGTGCCGACACACCGAAGCCACCAGAGTCCGCCCTGTCACAAGGCCCTTCCGCCGTCTGGGTCAACAAGCCCAACCCCGGCGCTTTGCCGCGCGGGGTAGCACATCGGACGTTCCACTCCGAGGGGCACGAAACCGACGTGGGGTACTGCATCTACCTCCCGCCCGGCTACGAAACCAACGCCGACGGGCGCTACCCGGTGATCTACAACCTGCATGGCGCCAACGGCAACGAACTACACGGCTTCGACGAGGTCGCGGTCCTCGATGCGGGAATACGCGGCGGGCGTTGGCCACCGATGATCGCGGTCATGCCCAACGGCGGCAAGCGTACCTTCTTCAAGGACTCCCACGACGGGCGCTTCCTGGGCGAGACCCTGATCATCCGCGAGTTGATTCCACACATAGACGGCAACTATCGCACGATCGCCGATCGCAAGGGCCGATGCATCGAAGGACACAGCATGGGCGGCCGCGGCGCGACCCGACTCGCGATGAAATACCCGACCCTGTTCTGTTCGCTGTTCAACTTCGCCGGCAACGTACCCCGGACCGCCGAGAACTTCGACCCCACCAAGCCGGACACGTACCCCAACAACTACCTGGGTCCCGACAAGCAGGCCTACATCGACAACGACGCGTTCGAACTTCTCAGGAAGAACCTCGCCGGCATCAAGGGCAAGCTACGCATCCAGATCTGGTGCGGGACGCAGGACACGGGCCACCTTCCGACCATCCGCGACTTCCACGGCGCTCTATTGGACGCCGGCGTGGACCACACGTACCTCGAGATCGAGGGGCACGGACACGCCAAGAAACCCATCATCGACCGTTACCGCGACATCTGGTTCGACCACCACGTGGAGTCGCTGCGGCTTGCGGCACCGTAGCGCCCGTGCCAAACAAACACGTCAGCGCGGGCGACGACAAGCGTCGCCCCTACGGGTCTGCCTGCGAATCCCCACCTCGTGTCCGAGGGCGCCGCCAATGAACGCGAAAGTCGCAAGGAAACGTTCCGGTGCAACCGGGAAATGCCCCTCGCCCGGGACAAGGCGATACTCGTGCGGGATGCCCTGGGCCGCAAGGACGCGGTGCAGGAACTCGTTGCCGACATCGTTGTCCGCCTGGTCCTCGGTGCCACACTCGACCAGGATCGCGAGGCCGCTGTCCCGCAGGCTTGCCATCGCAACCGTCGCCACCGCAGCAACCCGGGCAAGGAACCCCGCACAACACACGTTCCCGAGTCGCATCACCCAAGCCTCGGAGGACCCTAACACCGCCACTCGCGCGGCGACCGATCGGCGTGGCTCGCTAGAACGGTGTCGACCAAAGCCACGCCCAAGCCCGACCCGGATGGCAGCCGTGCGTGGCCATCCTTGATTTCCCCGAACGGCGTGTCCACGAGCGAATCGAACAACGGGCTTTCGTCGAATTGCAGTTCGAGGATGTCGAAAGCCCCGATCGCTGCGGAGACCTGCAAGCTCGCCGCGTGGCAGATCGGGCCGCTCGGGTTGTGTGGCGAGACCTGAACGCCAAGCGATGCGCACCCCGCTACCGTACGCGCCATTTCGTGAATCCCGCCGATGTACTTCACATCGGGCATCACCACATCGTACGCGCCAGCCTCGCAATAGGGGCGCATGGTCTCCCAGCCGACGCTCGTTTCGAGACCTGCCTGGCGCATGCCGAGAGCGTTGCATTGGCGGCGCAGGCGGACGAGGGCCGGAATGTTCGATTCGGATTCCGGCAACGGCGTCTCGATCCAGTGCACGCCCAGGCGAGCCGCGGCCTCGTTGAGCGCAACGGCGGTGGCTTCGTCGAAGCGCCAGTGACAATCGACCATCAGCCGCGCTTGTGAATCTACGGCCTCGCGCACCGCAGCAATGCGCGCGAGTCCATCTTGCATGGCCCGCACGCCATCGCCCCGCGCGCAGACCTGGGGGTCCACCTCATCGAATGGGGCCACTTTGAAGGCAACGTGTCCGGCCCCAACTGCCGCCCGGGCGCTGGTCGCGAAGCCTTCCGGGCTGCGATCCTCCGTGCGCCGGTTGATATTCGCATACACCGGGACCCTATCGCGCCGCACGCCGAGGGTCTGTGCCAACGAGTGGCCGTTCGCCTGCGCATTGAGGCTCCACAACGCCTGGTCGATCGCGCTCACGATGCCGGACTCCTGGATGCTGGCCGGCGGGTTGCGTTCGGCGAACCCACCCGGGTACTGCGGGGCGGCTTGTGAGAGCGCCAGCGGAACGAGGCGCTCGGCAGCCGCAACGAGCGCGTCTTCCCGGCCGGTGAGTGTGGCTTCGCCTTCGCCAAGGCGACCGTCTCCCGTGTAGAGGCGCACGAAGGTCCAGCACGTCTTGTGCGTCACTCGTACGAAATGCAGCGAGGCACTGGACAGCGTCGAGTCGCTCACGGAGTCTTGGCCAATGAGGGGGCGGTCCGCATCGGACCCATCGTACACGCCCGACCGTCAACCCATGGCGAGCGGATGCCATGCACAGGGTTGTGTTGCCGCCGTTTGTTGGCGTCGATGACACCGGGAACAAGCTTGCCGAGCCTTCAGGAACCGGCACGTTGATACGGGCAGACAGTATCAATAGTATGGGCACCCGTATCGCATTCAACGGGTGACCATATTTGAAGACGACAATCGAGATCGCCGACGACCTCGCCCGGAAGGCCAAGGCCCATGCGGCCAGGGAGAGCACCACGCTGCGGTCGCTGATCGAACGAGGCCTGCGCCTCGCGATGCGCGCCGATGGGCAACCGCAGCGGTTTGTTCTGCGGGACGCCTCCGTGGCCGGCCGTGGCCTCCAACCCAGCTATCGCGATGCCGACTGGCCACGCATCCGTGAAGCCGCCTACGAGGATCGCGGCGGGTGATCGCGACGGATACCAACATCCTCGTCTACGCCCACCGCTCGGACTCGGAATGGCATGCGCAGGCGAAGGCGCGTGTCGCTTCGCTCGCCGAGGGACGCGTCACCTGGGGGCTGCCCTGGCCATGCGTGCACGAGTTCCTAGCCATCGCGAGCCATCCTCGAATCTACGAGCCACCATCCACCACCGCGCAAGTGATCGACCAGGTCGACGCATGGCTGGCATCACCTGCTGCCGTGCTCCTGAGTGAAACCGACTCGCATTGGGGCGAACTTAAGAGTCAACTCAAGAACGGTCGAGTGAGAGGACCGGTGGTACACGACGCGCGGATTGCCTCTCTTTGCGTCGGGCACGGCGTGACGGAATTCTGGACCGCAGATCGGGACTTCAGCCGCTTCCCGAACCTCGCCGTTCGGAACCCGCTTCAGGACTGAGATCCACCAACGCGGAAGTCCTGCGGTAACTGCCTTCAGCGGGTGACATACATGCCGTAGGAGGTGGCGACCACCCAACGGGGCGCGTTGGCGTCCTCCCATCGCACAGTCGGCGGCTCCGCGGGATCGTCGGGCGCGCATGTCAGCGTCACGTGGCACCCTGTGCAAGAGCGGTTGCGAGGGCTTGCGTGACAAACACTGCGTACTCGGCTTCGCCATGCCCGTTCGCCACCAGCGCCAACGCCGACGCGGCAGCGCTCGTCGCGTTGTCCGTGGTGAGCTCGAACCCGGTCGGTTCAACCGGCGGGTCCGGATCTGGCGTGGGGCTCGGCCCTCCGCCGGAACCGCCACCGCCGCACCCAGACACCAACGTCGCTGCAAGCGCGACCGGCTGGAACCCTACTGGCGGTCGGAAAACGCGCAAGTCGGAGCTCCCGATTCGCCGTCCGCAATCCCCGAACGCGTGCAACCAACGCGGGCAGGACAACAAGACAGACGATGGGACGACCCCGGTGCGAATCGGGTCCGAAATTTCGAGACGTTGACTTGGATGATACTATGCAGCCTTATATCTACACGTAATGAAAGCGCGATGGCACTGAACATCAGGAATAAGGCAACCGAGGAACTCGCGAGCACCCTGGCCAGCCTGACGGGCGAGACGAAGACGCAAGCGGTCACCCAAGCGCTGCGTGATCGTCTGTCCCGGATCCGCCGGCGACGTACGGGCCGCAACCTCTGCGACGAGCTCGACGAGATCGCACGACACTGTGCATCGCTGCCGGTTGTCGACCCCCGTGAACCCGATGAAATCATCGGCTACGACGCGCACGGACTGCCATCCTGATGGTCATCGACACATCGGCCCTGGTGGCAATCCTGCGGGACGAGCCAGAGCGAAGCGACTTCAATCGAGCCATCGATGCGGCCGACACGCGCGTTCTTTCGGTCGCCTCCTTCCTCGAGACATCGATGGTCATCGACTCACGTCACGGTCCGGATGGCGTCCGCGACCTCGACCTGTTCATCGCCAAGGCTGACATCGACCTCATGTCTGTCGACGCGGACCAGGCGTACGTTGCCCGCGCGGCTTTTCGGAGCTACGGCAAGGGACGCCATCCCGCCGGCCTCAATTTCGGCGATTGCTTCGCCTACGCGTTGGCGAAGACCTCGGGCGAACCCTTGTTGTTCAAGGGATCGGATTTCCCGCAGACGGACATCACGGCCGTATCGAGCTAGACGGCGGACTCAGCTCCGGGTTGCGCAACCAGCGCACTTCCGCCGACGCTGCGTGTGGCTGACGGAGGGGTTCGAACCTCTAGTTCGCCGCTCGGAACACCGGAGCGGCGAAATCGAACGACCCGCGCATCGATGTATGGTTGCCCGAGAAGTCGGACCGGCTACTACGCCTCTTCGATCGCTATCGCCCGGACCCAGGTGCCTTCCATGCGCTCGACGTTGAGCGGGAGACTCAGGAAAAAGCAGCGATCCCGATTGAGGGCCTCAATATTGACCAGCGGGTACACGATGGGGATGTTGTTGCCGGTCATCGCGCGGTGCGTGGGGCAGTTGTCGGGTTCCGGGTCGAGCGATTTGGTCTCCCAGCGAATCCCGGGTACCCCTGCGCCGAGCATCTTGATCTTCTTCTCCTCGGCGAGCCAATAGGCGGTATCGCCCTCGATCCAGGGGATGTCGTCGCCCGAATTGGTGCTGCCCATCAACACGACATCGCCTTCCCGTACGTTGGACAGGTGCTCCGGCAGGATCGGTTCCCCTTTCAGATCGTCCAGCTTGCAGACGCAGGCTTCACCGAAATAAGCATCCACCGGCATCTCCCAGATGCCCTTCATGCCTTCTGGCAGGCCCGTCCAGTTGTCATTGTGGCCGATACCCAGTTGGACGTGCGATCCCATGTGACCGCTGACTCCGCCAACCGGCCAGGCGGCCACGGTACCCTGGTTGCACGCCACCAGATGTTCGATGGTGCCGTCCCGTTCGTTGTAGGTCTCCTCGACGATCCAAGGCATGTTGTAGACGTCGCGCTTGCCTTCTTCGACGGTCTGGTCCATTCGGGTAACCCGGGAAACCAGCTCCCAGCTCAGGTCGACGATTCGATGTCCTTCGAGACTGATCATTTCTCTGCCTCTCCCTATTCTTCTTCCAGCGCGATGGCCCTGATGAAACTGGCTTCCGACTTCGTGAACCGCATCGGCAGGCCGACATAGAACACCCGATCCCGGGTCAACGCGTCGATGTTGACCAGCGGATGGGCGATGGGGACGTTGGCGCCGAGCAGCGCCCGCCGGACGGGCGAGTTGCCCGGTGCCGGTAACTTCAGGTCGTATTGCCACTCGATGCCCGGCGCGCCGATTCCCAGCATCTTGATCTTGCGGTCCTTGATCAACCACTCGCAGGTGGCCGTGGACAGCCACGGCTGCTCGAGGCCGGCAAACGGGCTGGTCATCAAGACGATGTCGCCCTGGCGTACGTTGCCGAGATGTTCCGGCTTGATCTCCTGGCCGCGCACGTCCCCTTCCCGGCTCTTCAGCGCCATTCCCGCGCCATGGGGATATTCGCTCGGATCGGCGATGGCGCGCGGCTCGAGATCCTTGAGATTGCAGACAGCCGCCTCCCCGATAAAGGTGGTGAGCGGCATCTCCCACAACCCTTTCATGTCCTCGGGAACGCCGGCCCAGTGACTGATGTGACCCTTGCCGCCCTGCAGGTGGGCGCCGTGGTGCGTGGTCATGCGCTCCTGGTGCCAGGCTTCGTCACCGCCCGGCGGTGCCGCATACAGGGTGAACAGCGAATTGTCCGCCGGGAAGCGGCCCTCCTTCATGACCCAGGGCCGGCCGTACGGATCGGTATTGCCTTCCTCTATCGAACCATCCACCCGATAGACCCGAGCCTTGAGGCGCGGACTCAGGTCCACCGGCCGGTAACCCTCGAAACTGAACATGGTGCTTCCTAGTGCTCTTGCAACTATCAGTGTACCGGACAAGGATGTCGTTGCGCGTAGGGGACGGGCTTGTCCCGTCCCGTTGCCGAGCCGACCGGGATATTCGGCACGGGCGACCACAAGGGCGCCCCTACGAGCTCCATCTTGTTCAACGAGTTACGATCAGATGTAGCGCCCGTAGCTCACTTTGCGGGCGCGGTCGAAGAACTCGTCCCACTGGGCGCTGGTCAAGCGGTCGGGCTCGCCGTACTGACGGGCGAGCAGATACTGCCGGCACATGATCTCGAGCCGCTGGGCCAGCTCGACGGCTGCCTTCAGGTTTCCCGCCCGACAGATCATGCCGTGATTGCCGAGGAGACACGCGTTGCGTTCCTTCAAGGCAGATGCCGCATCCTGGGCGAGTGTCTCCGTGCCGAAGGTCGAGTACGGCACACACGGCACATCATAGCCGCCGAACGACCCCACCAGGTAGTGAAAGCCCGGCAGCGGCTCGTTGTGACAGGAAAGCGCCACGCAATGGTCCGAGTGCGTATGCACCACCGCCTGCGCCCGTTCGTGCTGCCGGTAGATCTCCGCGTGCATCCGCCACTCGGACGACGGCTTGACGTCGCCCTCCCAGTCCCCGTCAAGTGAAACCCGCACGATGCGTTCCGGCGCGATGTTCGCCTCGGACGCCCCGCTTGGCGAAATCAGCATGCCGTCCTCGAAACGACAGCTTAGGTTGCCGGACGACAGCTCGTTCAATCCGAGACCCGCCGAATAGCGGTAGCACGCCGTGATCTCTTCCCGCACTGCTTTTTCGTCGTTCACTTACTCGATCCCCATACTTAATCACTTCCTACGATGGCAACTGTTCAAGGCCGTTCAAGTAGTTTAGCTAGGCATCACGTTCAGTTCGGATCGTCTCATGCGTTCAAGCGCATACTCGAAGAACGTCGCATTCCCCAACCCTCCCGCCTTGACCACCATGGCGAGCGGTCCCGGCGCGTGGCTGAAACAGTAGCCGCCCGACAGGTCGTCGAAGGAACCCACCTCGACCTGGTGGATACCGAGAGCGGCAAACACCTGCCCGCTCGTCTCGCCACCGGCAACGACGATTTTGCGGACGCCGAGGTCGTAGAGAATCTTCGCAACCTCCCCTAGCAGACGATCTGCTCGTGCCGCTGCGCCATCCTTCCCGAGCGCATCTTGGGCGCGTTCGACGCCGGCGACATCCGCCGACGTGCTGACGGCCACGGGACCCAAGGGAACGTGCTCTTCCGCCCAGCTTCGGATCTCATCGAGCAGCCCATGGTCCGATCTCACCAGATCGATGCGGAATACCGGGTGGCGGGTCTCGAAATCATCGAGCTGCCTAAGCGTCGGCGGCGCACAGCTGCCGGCAATGACTGCCTCGTGTCCGGGCGCCGCGGGCAGCACCGTCCGGTCTCCGGGAGGATGATCAGCCGGCAGCCATTGGCGCGCGAGGAAACCAGGCAACGCATCGCCACCCGTGGTCACGGCCCAGTCGTTGACGAGCTCGGCGACCCGTGTGACGTCGTCGTCGTCGACGGAATCGATCACGAACGCCCGGGTGCCCGACGCAATCTGGGCGTCCACGTAGTCCCGGGCGGCCTCCAAACCACGATGCAGTACTCGGTGGGGAATCACCCCTACCGGTTCGGTCATCTGCGGCTTAAGAACCTGCATGAGGTTGGCATTGGTCATCGGCGTCACGGGGTCGTACTGCTTGAACGACTCGGACAGCAGCCTGTCGCCCACGAACAGACGGCCCTGGAACACCGTGACGTTGTATTCCGGGAAGGCGGGCGCGAATATCACCCGGTCGCCACCCGTCACCGCCATGAGCGCCTCGGCGGCGGGTCCGATGTTGCCCTCGTCGGTGCAATCGAACGTCGCACAGTACTTGTAGTAGATGCGTTTCGTGTCGATGGCCCGAAGCGCACGCCCGATCGCGCTCACTTCTCTGCGGGCATCCGTGGCGGGGATCAGGCGGAGCTTTTTGCCCACCACGACCGCATCGCTCTGGGCATCGAGACGGCCAAGCGCCTCCGCGGAGGTGACCAGGGGACACCGGACACCCTCCCGCTCCAGCAGGCTCGCGACCATCATCCCGCCGGTGAGGTCATCCGCTATCACGCCGAGTTCGAGCGCCATAGAAACCCTTCGTCAGTAAACCCGGCGAGACATCTTATACTCCCACCGCTCCCATTCCCTACAGAGAGAGGATCGCAGTGACAAGACCGGCGATGGTTCTGGGTCTCTTGCTGATGCTGACCTCAGCAGGCAATGCGACCGGCGACGAGCAAAAAGAGGGGGGATCGATGACTGCCGCGTCTGAATTGCCGCGCGCAACGCCACAAGAGGTAGGAATGTCGGCGGAACGACTGAACGGGGTTCGGGATGTCGTCCAGGAATTCATTGACGACGGCCGCATCCACTACGCCGTCGTCGGCGTCGCCCGTCGCGGCAAGGTCGTCTACTTCGAAGCGCAGGGTGTCTCCAACGGTGAACCCGTGCGGGAGGATGCGATGTTTCATATGGCTTCATCCACCAAACCGATTCTGGGTGTTGCTGCCATGATGATGATCGAGGAGGGCCTGTTCGCACCGTCTGATCCCGTCGAGAAGTACATCCCCGAGTTCAAGGGCATCAAGGTGGCTGTTTTCGACGAGAAGGCCGACAAGAAAACCAAGAAAGGGCTAAAGGAAGCGCCCGAGTATCGACTGGTTGACGCCCATCGTCCCGTCACCATTCACGATCTGCTAACGCACACCTCTGGAATCTCTGGCAGAGCCCCCGGCAGAACCCAGGAGATACAACACGAAGGCGACACACTGGCCACCTGGATACCGATAATTGCCGAGGGGCCCCTCAGTTTTCAGCCGGGAACACGCTGGGGCTATGGCAGTGGGCTCGATGTCGTCGCGAGAGTCATCGAAATCGTATCCGGCATGCCATTCAACGAGTTCGTTCAGAAACGGATTTTCGACCCGCTGGACATCAAGGACACCTATTGGATCGTGCCGAAAGACAAACTGCATCGGATGCTGATCTTTGTCGAGGGCAAGGCGGGCACGCCCACCACTTATTTCTCCGGATCCTACGGCTTGGTCAGCACGGCCCGCGACTACCTGCACTTCGAGCAGATGCTGGTCAACAAGGGCGAGTTGTTCGGCAATCGGCTTCTCAATCCCGCGTCGGTTGAGATGATGTCCACCGACCAGGTGGGTGACCTCTACGACAAAGCCGGCAAGGGAGGCGCCGGGGTTGCATTCGGCTACACGGTTGAAATCACCGTGGATCCGGAGTTGGCGAAAACGGGCCGCAGCGCAGGCGCTTTCGGCTGGGGCGGTGCCGCCGGCACTGTTTCCTGGACGGATCCCGAAGAGGAGTTGGCCGTAGCAATCATGGTTCAGCAACCCACGAAAGACCTAGGCGTGAAGATTGCGGAGGCGATTGCGTCAGCCATTGACGACTGACGCATCGGTGGAGCTGGAGCGGCGCGATGGAGATTGAAGAACTCGTACCCCAACTCCGCACCACGGACCTCGAACGCGCAATCCGTTTCTATACCAAGAAGCTTGGCTTCGCACTTTCCTTCAGGTATCAGGACTTCTACGCCGGTGTCAGCCGTGGCGACCGGATGATCCACCTCAAACGGGTGGACGAGCCCGACCCGAGCATCGACTTCGTTCGAAGCGGACAGCACCTTCACGTCCACTTCGCGGTGCACGACATCAAAGCCGCTTTCCGGCAAGTTCAGGAAGCCGGCGTGAAGATCGTCGAAGGCATTACCGACCGCCCGTGGGGAATGACCGAGTTCGTGATCGAGGATCCGGACGGCCACACGCTCTATTTCGGAAGCGCTTGGACGGGTATTTCCCGATAGTCGGCGCCGGTGATGCTCCGCTCGATACTCGCATCCCAGACGCTGAGGTCTTTCATCATTCGAGCGGCGATGTCAGGCCGTTGGCTTATCAGGTTCCTAGACTCGGACGGGTCACCGACGAGGTTGTAGAGCTCAAACGCGCCATCCTCGCCACTCGTGTAGTTCCGCACCAGCTTCCAGTCGTTGTCCAACCAGGCCCTCCCGGCGACGGCCCGGAATCCCATGGGCTTGTCGCGCCGCGGCGGCTCGTCGTTCGCCAGGACGCGAGCCAACGAGATACCGTCGTTCACCGGGTTGATGGAGTTCGGATCGAGACGCGCGAGTTCAATCAATGTCGGGAAGATATCCGTCGTGCTGGACGGATAGTGCGAAACCCGGGGTTCGATTGCTCCTGGCCACTCTATTACCGTCGGCACCCGTATGCCCCCTTCGTAGAGGTCCTTCTTGAATCCCCGTAGGTGACCGGTGGTGTCGGGATGGACTCCCAAGTGTTCCCCATAGTCGATGTCGGGAAGACCGCCATTGTCGCTGGTGAACCAAACGAGCGTATTCCCGGCGACTCCGAGGTCTCGAAGTCCTTGCCTCAGGGTACCGATGGAACGATCCATCGCGGCCAATTCCCCGAGTTGCAGGGCCGAGCTCTTATCGGTGCGGTCGAGGTAGGGGGCAACATCCTCCTCGGTCGCCTCGAAGACGCGGTGAGGTGTCGAGTACCAGACGACGACGAACACGGGACGACCCTTCTTGGTTTCCCGGGCGATGAATTCCAGAGCTTCGTCGACGATCACCTCGGAACCGTCGCCTTCGAACTGTTCCGGGACACCGTTTCGACTCAACACCGGGTTGAGGTTGAACTGCGTGGAAATGCTCAGCCAATAGTCGAAGCCGAGTTGACCGGGATTGCGCGGGTCGCTGGCCGGTATCTGGTGATCCGGGTTTCCGCTCCCGTTGAGATGCCACTTGCCGAAATGCGCGGTGGAGTAACCGGCCTCCCTGAAGGCCGTGGACAGCATCATTTCCTGCGTGTTGATCGGATCGCCAACATTGAACACGCCGGTCCTATCGTTGGATCGGCCGGTCAAGACCGCGGCGCGCGTTGGCGAGCACATGGGAGCGGTGGCATAGAATCGATCCATCCGCAAACCCTTCGCCGCCATATCGTCGAGGTTCGGCGTCTTGACGAGCGGGTGGCCGTAATAGCCGGTCTGCGTCCAACCGTGGTCGTCCGACATCACCAATATCACGTTAGGTTTGTCGGCCATCAGCGGCGCGGACAGCACGATCCCGGCAAAAACGACGAGCGATGCGCTAGCTCGTTTCACAATGGATGTTCCCCTTCTGTTCCCATCGTAGGGGACGGGCTTGTCCCGTCCCGGCGCGCCCTTCGGGCGCGTTTCGAGAATGCTTGCGCATTCTCGTGACCAACGACGGACGCCTTGCAGTGCCCCGGCACGGGTTCTCATCCGTCGTCGCTGTCGCTCGCGTCGGGCGGTCGCACCCGGACACCGCTCAACCGTTCGACGAGCTCCATGATCACCCAGCTCTCCTTGTCCGCCCAACCATGCCCGAACCCCGCGAGGTAGAGTTGCAGCGCACTCGAGCCTACCGACAGGGGTACGCCAAGGTCGGCGGCAAGCTCGACAGCCAAGCGCATGTCCTTGCCGATCGTTCCAAGGCCCATGTTGGCCGTCCCCCCGGGTGGCGGCTCGGAGCTACGCCCGATCGAGGCAACCGTCCCGTCGAACGCCCGGCTGGCGCCGCTGCTCGCGCTGATGACCTCCTTCATCGACTCGACGCTCAAACCCGCCTTCACGCCAAGCGCCAGAGC
Organism: Gammaproteobacteria bacterium; assembly: GCA_026705345.1. GTDB lineage: Bacteria > Pseudomonadota > Gammaproteobacteria > Pseudomonadales > Azotimanducaceae > VXYL01. The sequence goes on along the minus strand of JAPPAV010000119.1, from coordinate 4,694 downwards.
TTCCATCGTGGCGACCGCACCGATGCCGTTCAGCAGGTTGTTGACGAGTTTCACGGTGGCCCCCGCCCCGGTGCCGCCGACGTGGAAGATCCGCTCCCCGATCGCCTCGAGTACCGGCCGGGCCCGCGCCAGGGTCGCTGCATCGCCACCGACCATGACAGAGAGCCGTCCCTCCCGGCGCTGGGCGAGGCCGCCGCTGACCGGCGCGTCGAGGACTTCCACGCCGCTCTCGGCAGCTTGCCGCGAGATGCGGCGAACGACCTCGGGACTGATGGTGCTGAGCTCTATGTAGATGTCGCCGTTCGAGGCGCCCGCCAGCACGCCATCGGCACTGAGCGCCACCTCCTCGCTGACCTCGTTGGACGGCAGCGACGCGAGGACGATGTCCGAAGCGGACGCCACCTCCCGGGCCGTGCGGGCGACGCGCGCACCATGCAGCTCGAGATCCTCGAGCGGCTCCTCGCGCAGGTCGTTGACGGTGAGTTCGAACCCTGCGCGGGCGACGCTGATGGCCATCGGCTTGCCGATACCGCCGAGGCCGATGAATCCCACTCGCATGACAGCAGCTCCTTGTTGCAGGGTTCGCCGCGCGAACTCCGCATGGTTCGGTGCCCAACAGCGGGCGATGACAAGCATCGCCCCTACGAGCCCGTATCGCCACCCCACATGGATGTGGGGAACGGGCGGGGAACAACGGAACGGTAGGGACGGGCTTGTCCCGCCCGTTTGTCGAACGGGCGACCACAAGGGTCGCCCCTACGGTTTGCTCATGCCTAGCCTCTCGTAGTCGGGCTGGGCAAAATCGCCGGTCGAGTGCATGAACTCGCCGAGCTGCACGGCATAGTCCTGAATCACGTGCCTTACCTTGGGGTCGTGGATTCGGTTGTCGAGGGCATCCGGATCCTGCTCATAGTCGTAGAACTCCAGCGGCACGCGGTACTGAAAGTGCTTCACGCGCGCTGCCACGGCCGGATCGGATTCGGCCGCGCTGACCATCGCGTTCCAAGTGAGCCCTTTCGTCGACTCGTTCCTGAATACCGTCGTGCCATCGCTCCAGGCATTCCAGATCAGCCCGAAGCGTTTTCCCTGGATCGATCGCATGGTATGGGAAGCTCCCGTGATGAGCGTGTTGATCTGGGTATAGACGAACTCACGACCATCCTGCTTTTCGCCTTCCAACACCGGCAGAAAGGATCGCCCGTCCATGCCCTGCATCGCATCGATGCCGAGCACATCGAGTATTGTCGGCGCAAAGTCGACTCCGGCCAGGAGATGTTCCGTGTCGTGGATGCCCGGCTCTATCACGCCGGGCCAACGGACAATCCACGGCGTCAGCGTCGAATGCCGCCAGACATTGGTTTTCGCAAACGGCATGGATATGCCGTGGTCCGACTTGAGCATCACCAGGGTGTCGTCGGCAAACCCGGCTGCTCTCAACTCGTCGAGCACTCGGCCGACAACATCGTCCGCTCGCCGCACAGAGGAGTAGTACCTCGCGATTTCTTCGCGGACCGCCGGCAGATCCGGCAGGAAACCCGGCACGACGATTTCTTCCGGCTGATAGATTCGAGACGGCGCGGGGAACTCGGCGCTGTACCAGGCTGTCTTGTCGTTCGTCGCAGGGTCGACTTCGAGAAGTGATCGTTCCGCCGCAGGCGTTCGCGTATCAAACGGTCGATGCGGATCGTCCGTATTGACCATGAGGAAGAACGGCCGATCCGAGCGCCTGGCCTCGCGCAGAAACTCCGCGACAAATTTCCCATACAGATCCGGGCTTCTTCCGTACAGCATCTCCTCGCGTTGGCGACGATATTCAAAGGCGTTCTCTCTCGACGGCACGACGTGATAGGTCTTGCCGAGGATCCCGGTGTAGAAACCGTTCCGCCTCAGCGTCTCCGGCAACGTGGGTACGCCGGCTCGAATCTCGTCGAAGCCCAGCGCGCCGCTGTTGTGCGGATAGCGGCCGGTCATCCAGACCGCCCGCGTCGGCTGGCAAATCGCTACCGTAACGTGCGCGTGCTCGAACCGCAGTCCCCCAGCCGCAAGCCGGTCGATGTTGGGCGTCGTTCCCGGAACCTTCGAACCGTACACGCCTACCGAGTCCCGATTCATGTCGTCCACGGTGATGAAGAGAACATTCAGGTGATCGGCGGCCAGACAGGTCGAACCGGGGACAGCAATGCAGAGCCACCACAAGATCCATCGACTTTTCATGTTGCCTGCTTCGTTGCCACTCTCTGGAACCAATACCCTAGCCTCATGCTGCAACCGAACAAAGCCATAGAGTGCTAAGTTGCGGTTCTCTTGGGGCGAGGCACTCGGTATGTACTTGAGAACAGGTCTTTTGACCATTTGTGCTATCTCCGCGGTCGCGGTCTGCGGCGGTGAAATCCCCGTCGCCAAGGCGGAGTCGGTCGGCATGTCGACGGAGCGGCTGCAGCGGATCGACGCGGCGATGCAGCGGCACATCGATGCCGGCAAGATCCAGGGCGTGGTGACCGCCGTGGCCCGTCGGGGCAAGGTAGTTCACTTCAAGGCCCACGGGCTCATCGACGTCGAGGCCGAACGTCCGATGCCGCGGGACGCGATTTTCGTCATGGCGTCTTCGACGAAGCCGGTTCTCGGCGTCGCCGCGATGATCCTGATCGACGAGGGGTTGATGCGCCCGAGCGATCCGGTCGGGAAGTACATTCCCGAATTCGCGGACATGCAGGTGGCGGTGCTCAAGGATCCGACGGACAGGGACATCAGTCCGCTCAAGGTGAATCGCCTCGACCCGCCGCCGCATCGGCTCGTGCCCGCGAATACGCCGATCACGATCGAGCACCTGTTGACGCACACGTCCGGACTCGTGAGCGGCGGACTGGGAACGCGGCTCGAGCCTGGGACAAACCGCCAGACGCTAGCCAGCTACATTCCCGCGCTTGGGGACTTCGCGCTGGACTTCCAGCCCGGATCGCGCTGGTCCTACGGCGGTGGACTGCAGGTCGTCGCCCGCATCATCGAGGTCGTCTCCGGCATGCCGTACGGCGAGTTCCTGCAGACGCGGATTTTCGATCCGCTGGAAATGAACGACACGCACTTCAGCGTCCCGCAATCGAAAATGTCGCGACGGGTCGTCATCCGGGGTGCCGACATGTCGAAGTGGGACGGTGAGAGGATCTCCGGCGGCCTGTGGAGCACGGCGAGAGACTATCTCCACTTCCAGCAGATGCTCGCGAACGGCGGCGAACTCTTCGGTCGTCGTGTGCTGAGCCCCGGTTCCGTCGAGATGATGTCCAGCAACCACGTGGGCGATCTGTTCGCCGGTGGCCCGAAGGGAAGAAAGGGAATGGGCTTCGGCTATACCGTCTCGGTTGTTCTCGACCCGATTGCGGCGGGCAGCCGACGCAGTGCGGGGGCATTCGGCTGGGGCGGCGCGGCAGGGACCCTATCCTGGACCGACCCGGCCGAGGAACTCGCCGGCGTCATCATGCTGCAGCAACCGTACGGGCCTGCGCGCCGAGACTTCGAAAACGCCATCCGGCAGGCGATCCTCGACTGACGTCGGCCCTCGGTAACCGGTCGGCGTGGCCGGGCCGGTTGCGGAGCCGATTGGCTCCCGCGGGGTGCTAAAGCGCTTCCGCCCCGGCTAGGAAAGCGCCACCTCGAACAAACGCTGAAAGTCGTCAGCCGAACATGGGCGGGGGTTTGTGAACGTGCAGACGTCCTTGGCGGCGTGCGCCGCAAGGCTTGGAATAGCGTCTGCCAGGACACCCATCTCACGCAAGCCCGCGGGCAGTCCGAGCGCAGCATTGACCTGTCGAATGAACTCCGCCGGATCTGCCCCGGCTTCGCAACCCATCGCGGCATTGAGCCTTGCGTATTTGTCACCCACGTGATTGCGATTGAAGTCCAGAATCGTGGGGAGCAGGACCGCGTTCAAGGTTCCATGGTGCAGCCGGAGGGTCTGATCGGCGCCGCAGGCGTGGCTCATGGAGTGGACTGAACCCAACCCCTTGCTGAAAGCCATGGCGCCTTCGGTGGCAGCCATCATCATGTGCCACCGGGCATCCTTGTCGCTGCCGTCCTGAAACGCTCGCAGGAGATTGCCTTCTCTGATTCCCCGCTCGATGCCGTCGCAGGCCACTGCTTCCGCAGGGGGGTTCACTTCGGGAGAGAGAAGCGCCTCGATACAGTGCGTCATCGCGTCCATGCCGGTTGCCGCCGTCAGGCGGGGCGGCAAGCCGACGGTCAGGCTCGGGTCGCACACGGCGGTGCGGGGGACCAGGTGCCGGCTGGCGAGGATCAGCTTCTCGCCGTTGGCCATGATGATGACCGCGCCACTCGAGACCTCGCTACCCGTGCCGGCCGTGGTGGGAATGGCGACCAGCGGAGCGACGGGGCCAATCCTCGCCGTGCCGTCGAGACCCGCGGTGTACCCCAGCAAGTCCCCTTCGTGCGTCACCGCCAGTGCGACCGCCTTCGCCAGATCCATCGAAGAGCCGCCGCCGAAAGCGACGACCCCGTCGCAGCCCGCCTCCCGATACACCGCGGTCGCCTCTTCCACGGCCGCCTGCGTGGGGTTTTCCGGGGTTCCGTCGAAGACCGTCGGTACCGGCTCGTTGCCCAATGCGCCGACCAGTTCCGTGACCATGCCCAAGCCGACGAGTCCCCGGTCGGTGCACAGCACGGGATCGAGCGCCCCCTGCTGT
>JAPPAV010000071.1 GCA_026705345.1 Gammaproteobacteria bacterium | reverse complement strand
GGCTTATCAAGTTTTGATCCCACATCAAGGTATATAGCATTGTAATGGGCCGTGCTGACAAGCAGGGAAGTATCCGGCGCGAGGAAGTGATCGACCGGGTCCGCGACTGGTGCGAGACGGGCCGACAGGGCTACTGGGTCTGCACGACCATCGAGGAGGACGAGGAAAATCAACTGAACGCTGCCGAGTCGGTGCATGCGGAACTCGCCACCCACATGCCGCGGCTGCGTTTCGGCCTTGTCCACGGCCGGCTACCGCAGGCGGAGAAGAACGCCGTGATGGCGGGATTCAAGGCCGGCGAGATCGACATCCTGGTCGCCACGACGGTGATCGAAGTGGGCGTCGACGTGCCGAACGCCTCCGTCATGGTGATCGACAATGCCGAGCGGCTCGGGCTCGCCCAGCTACATCAGCTCCGGGGCCGGGTGGGGCGGGGTTCGGCCCAGTCGACGTGCATCCTGCTCTACGAGGCGCCGCTCAGTGCGGTCGCCCGGGAGCGCCTCGCGGTCATGCGCGACACCAACGACGGGTTCAAAATCGCCGAGAAGGACCTGGAACTACGCGGTCCCGGCGACATTCTCGGAACCCGACAGACCGGCGAAGAGACCTTCAGACTCGCCGACCTCGGCATCGACCGCCACCTGGTTCCCCGTGCCGTGGCGTTGGGCAACCGGCTGCTTGCCGAGGACACGGCAACCGCCCGGACCATTATCGAAACGTGGGGGCGTCGCGAGGCGGAATACGCGACGGTGTAGGAACGCGACCGCTGCGCGGTCGCCCGAGAATTCGCTAGCGCGAATTCTCCTGGTGTTTCAGCCACACAGTTGGCGACGCTTGGTCACGACATCCGCCGTGGTTGACAGCCCGACGCCGCGAGCGCGCCAATCGGCGAGCAACGCATTCCGGCCGTCCTCGTCAATAGCTCGCACTGCATCCGTGACGACGGTGATCCCGACCCCGGGATGACGGGATAGCAACCCTTCGACCGCATACCGGTTGCACACGTCGAGTGCGACGCCGTACAGCACGACGTCATCGATGGCCAGCGTTTCGACCACCGGGCCAACACTCGGATTTGTGAACACGTCGAAGTAGTGCTTGTGGAACAGGATGTCGCCGGGGTGGTTTGCTACGCGACGAACGACCTCCGCCGCCGTGTCCTCCGGCTCAACGACCAGGACGCTGCGAAGCCGTGTTTCGGGGATGCGGGCCTGCCCCTCGGTACCCCGCAGGCAATGCGGGGGAAACGTATCCACGAAGTCCGGCGTCTCGGACAGTTCGTCGTCACCCGGATCGTGGTTGTCCGAGCTGCCGACGATGCGGATCCCCCTGCCATGCGCGAAGTCGGTCAAGGCGGCGAGGTTCGCGACAATCCTCTCGGCACCGTCCACGTAGAGCTTTCCGTCGGGCCGCATAAAGTCGACCTGGGTATCGACATCCCAGAACACTCTAGTCATGTCACTTCCGCGAGTCTTGGATTGGGCAAATGGGTCCGTCCGACCTTGGCACTGGGTCTGCCGTCGGTGAGGACGACGTCGGCCGTGAAGTCGAAATCGCCACGGTTGGCAACCAGCGACGAACCGACGCCATAGGCGTCGACGGGCACGCCCATGGCTTCGAAGGTTCGGATCTTGTCCACCCCGAATCCCCCGGAGGCGACAATCCGCACGGATTCGTAGCCGGCGTCGTCGAGTGCCTCGCGGACGTTGACCACGAGCTGCGGATTGACGCCGCGCGGGTCGAATTGACCCATCGACGAGATGACGCTCTTGTCGACCAGGGTCCCAGAAGTATCCAACCGGACGCCGTTGAGGCGCGGTCCCAGCGCGCGGGCGACTTGGAGGGCCGTCTTGACGCTGTCGTTCTCGAAGTCCACCAGCACCACCAACTGCACCGAGTCCGGCAAATTCTCCGCAAACTTGCTGGCGGCCAGCGCCGTGTCACCGCCGTAGGCCGCGATCGCCGCATGGGGAACGGTGCCGATGCCCTTGCCACCCCACCATGCGCCCTGCACATCGGTCGACACGGCAGCGGCACCGGCAATGTGGGCTGCGTATCCGTCACCTGTCTGAACCGCATAGTGGTCGTGACGCGCCGGGAAGTAGAACACGTCCTTGGGTGCCGCAGCGTCCACAACGCGCCGCGTCTGCGTCGCGATGCGGGTCCGTCTGGCGAGGACACCGAGATAGAGCGTTTCGAGATGGGCGAAGGCATCGTAGGGGCCCTCGATGGTCATCACCGTCTCGAACGGTTCGACACGGTCGCCGTCGTAGAGGGCGCACACGCTGAGCGCCGGCCAGTCGTCGCTCGCGAGCTTGAGTATGGCGATGGCCTCGTCGACGCCGCAGAGGACCGCGGACGTCCTGCAGAAGACCTGCATCAAGACGTTCGGCGAATGCCGATCTGCCCGCAGGACGTGCCTTGTTCGAACGAAGTACTTGTCGGAGTAGGTGCCCGCACGCATCTTCTCGACCGGCAGGTGGAAGGTCTCCAAAGGTAGGCGTTGACGGTGCGGCGGGGCCATCTGTCGCTATTCGGGTGGAATGTCTCAACTCAACTGGGTTCGACTAGCCAAGGGCCGATGGCGGTGATACGTTGTCGAAAAGTACCAGGGGCCTTGATCGGAGTGCCGGAATGAATCTCACGTTGCGATGCTACGCCCGAGTCTGCGGCGACCAATGGCACGCAATCTGCACCGACCTCGATGTCGCAGCAGACGGTGCGACACTTGAAGAGGCGAAAGCGTCGCTGGCCGCGTGCATCGAGCTTTATCTCGAAGGCATCGGGGACATGCCTGCCGACGAACGGCACCGCCTCCTCACGCGCAGGGCACCGTGGCATGTTCGGACGAAGATGGCCTTGTTGTCCTTCCTGCAACGACCACAAGGACGCGGCGCGACATCTCTCGGCTTCGTCCTGCAACCGCATCTTACGGTTCCCGCCCCAACCTAGCAGCCTGCCGGAATTTTCGGCACCAGCCGAAAGGTCGGACGGGGCGCTAGGGCGGCTTGGGTTGGGGCGAAATGCGCTGCCGAGAGGCAACGGATCTCGTGGCGCTAGTCTGAACGAAACAGCCTTCTGGGGAGACCCGATTGGCGTCTGATCGACGCGAGAGTCCCCACCGAGACTTCCTCGCCGGTGTTTCCAGCCACCGTAACCAGGCGCGTCCGCCCGCCCACAACGCCTTCGAACCGACGATGGCTTCCCGTTTGGCGGACTTGGCGAAACCCGTTGACCTCCAAGATGCGTATGACTTCGCGGACCTTCATTGGCGTCTGCGTTGGCTTCCCAGACTTGCATCGGTGTCATCGTCTGCCCCAGCAGGACTCGTCTGACCGCCCCGACGCCCGCGAGATCAAGGACGGCGAACACCGAGAAGCTCTTCAGCAACTGCTCGGGCGTCGGGGGACGGGGTCGTGGCGGTCGGCGCAGGCTTGGTTCCGGGTGGGCCACGTGCTCCGTCTCGCCGCCGGCACCGCCCGCGTTCTGGTACGCCGCGAGAACCGAGCTGGCGTTACACTTCGGCGAGCGGTTCGCTATGGTGGCGTCGCGCACCACATGTTCCCCGAAGCGAACCGTCGCCGCCAGTGTATTCGTTTCCGCAACGCTCGCCTGATCAGTTCTCACCAAGTCGGCGAAGTGAACAGCCTTCGTGTGCGGAGAATACTACCTACCTGAAAATGATCCTGACAAAGGACGAACGAATTGTTGTTGGTCTCCGTCGTCCCCTCCCCGCAGCGGCTTGCGCCGCTGCGGGGTCGGCAGTCTGTTAGGCTTCGCGAAGGCTGGCCGAGCTGGCACGCGCACCGTGAGAGGACCGAATGAGGAAGTGGCAGTGCATCGTCTGCGGATGGATCTACGATGAGGCGGAGGGGTTTGACGAGGACGGCATCCCCCCCGGCACGCCTTGGGAGGATATTCCCGAGGACTTCATCTGCCCGGAGTGCGGCGTCGGCAAGGAAGACTTCGAAATGATCGAGATCGGTTGAGGGACTCCAAGGGCCAATGTTGTAGTCGCAAGGGCCCGGGTCGGCCTCGACCCGAGCCCTTGCGACTACAACATTGGCCCTTGGAGTC
>JAPPAV010000094.1 GCA_026705345.1 Gammaproteobacteria bacterium | reverse complement strand
TCCTGTCGTCGGGCGCGGCGCCGCATGGAGGGGGAGGGGGACGCAGCGCGGCCAACGGGGTGCACGATGAACCCCGGCATGCACCTTGAACAGGTCTCGGTCGACGGGAAGAAAGCGAACTGGACCCACGAATCCGGCTTGCTGGTAATAGCACCGACGGGCGCGGAGGTACCTCGTTCGATCCGGATCGCGGCGACGGGGTCACCCGACGAGTCGTTCGGCTATCTGGACGCTTCCTTCGACCAATCCCAAGCCCAGAGCCTGAAGGCCGGCGAGCAATCCGACCTGCTCGTTCTCGGCCACCGCAAGAGCATTTTCGACCGGCGCTATGTCGCGATGATGCCCGGCGCACACTGGATTCCGTCACCGGGTCCTGCTGTCGGAGACGGGGATCCGGGTGACTACTACCTGCTCGACCTGACGGTTGAAGTCCCGAGCCAATGGTTGATTGCCGGCCCCGGCCGGGCCGAGAGGATGCATTCAACGCCCGACAAGACGAGCTACCGATTTCGCCCAGCCGAACCGGTACCGCACGTCGGGTTGCTGGCGTCGAGGTTCGCTCGCCAGGTCATCGAGTCAAACGGCATCCAGTTTCAGCTTCTCCACTTCGACGCGCACGACCGCAATCTCGCTCTCTTTGCCGAGTCGGCTGACATCGTCCGGAACCGGTTGGCGGAACTCTTCTCCAATGCCGAGGGTCTAGGACTGCGCTATCCGTACGATGCGCTGAGCCTGGTGGAAGCGCCAACCAGTTTGCGGCTCTATGCGGGCGGCTGGCGGATGGACACGGCGCAAGCCATGCCCGGTGTTCTCGTCCTCCGGGAGAACGGCTTTCCAACCGCCCGGTTCGAGGCTGCGCTGTCTAGATCGTTCCCCACCGAGGCACCGGACACGCCATTGGCGGAGCGCAAGGTGGCGATGCTGGTCTCGCACTTCGAGAACGACTTCAGCGGCGGCAATCCATTTTCGGGCGCAGCACGGAACTTCCTGCTCTTCCAGACGAGCGCCGAGGGCGAAGGTGCCCTTGCCATCAACTTCGTGCTCAACGCCTTGGCGACCAAGGTGCTGACCGGCCGGGAGAGCTTTTTCTCGGCCCATGAGTTTCGCCCCGGCGGAGTCACCACGCGCGGCCAAATGCTGGAAGTCGCGCAGGACTTTGCGAGCATGGCGGAGGGCTACCGGAAGACCATGACTGGGCGGCCGTCGGTGTGGAGTGCCGCTCGCGAGGCATCGTTGTCGAATCTCGATGTGGAGACGGAACCGGGGCTGGCATTGAAGGTGCTCACTCTCAAGGGCGAGGCGCTTGCCGAGGCCTTGCTCGATGGATTGGGCCCTGAGAAAGCCGCGGCGCTGCTTTCGCGGTTGCTGGATAACTACCGGGGTGCGCGTTACGACTACCGGAACCTGCTGGAGACCGCGACGTCGGTCGGCATCGATCTCGATGGGTTGTTCGGCGATTGGCTGCACGGGACGGCTCTACCCGGCTTCATACCCTCCTCGGTGACTTCGCACCGGGTTGCCGACGACGCGGGAGGCAATCCCCGCTACCAGACTCAGGTGGCCATCCATAACGGCGAGCCGGTTCCTGGACTGGTTCGGTTGCAGTACGACTGGGGTGACCCGACAACGCCCGTGAACGATCAGACGGATCCGTTTTCGATTCCCGGCGGGGGCGCAGTCGACGTCGGGATTGTGACGACGACGCCACTGCGGCGGCTGACGATGCGCCCGTACCTGGCCCTCAATCGAGTGCCGACGGACTTGGTTGTGCCGATCGTCGCCAGCGAGATACGGCAAGCCGGCGCAGGCTGGTCAGGCGTCAGGACGAGTGATTGGCGTCCCCCTTCGGACGGGGCCATCTATGTGGACGATCTCGATCAAGGCTTCGCCGTACAGGGCGAGACAATGCTCGAATTCAGCACGAATCCGCTGTTGAAGGACGAACTGGACGAAGGCATACCGGAGTTCCTCGCGTTCTACCCCCCGCCCGTTTGGAGCCGTTCCCACTCGTATCACGGCTGGGGCAAGTACCGACGCACGGTCGCCTTGGTCGCGAGCGGGCCGGGTGACCAAGCGGCTGTGTTCAACACGACGTTGCCACAAGATGGCCGGTGGCGTTTGGCGTACCACCTTTGGCTAGTCAAACCGGCGCAGGGCATGTTCCAGCGATTCGTGCCGGGACAATACGATATGACGCTGGTGGCCCGTGGAACGCGTCAAGAAATCGAGTTCGATGCCGCGGCATCCACGAACGGCTGGAACGACGTGGGCGAGTTCGACCTCGAAGCCGGCCCGGTCTCACTCGAGGTCTCGAACCGCACGACCGGCAACGTGGTGTTCGCCGATGCTGTCCGGTGGGAGCGGTTGGGGTCGGGTCGATAGTTGGACGGTGGGCCTGGGGCGTCGTCTGCCCCGGGACAATTGGGTCGGGTGGCGCACCACTGCCGAGCGACGCCCTCGGCGCAGCTCCAGCCGGAACACCGCGATATTGGCTAGCACGACAGCCTACAGGGCGAAGAGCATGCTCCCCAGAAGTCGTTTTCCCGCCAGCGGGGAAAACAGGGTCAAGCGGATGATCGACCCGGTGACGACAGAGGCCGATCAGTAGCCAACCTGTCCCGCTAGTTGCTCGGCCCCGAGTCGTTCGACCCCGACGCATCGCGGATCGCGTCCACGACTGCACGTTCCCAGCCGCCTCGTTGCGCTCTCAGGACTTCCGCCACCGCGGCGCAGCGCCACCGGTCCCACTCCAATCCGCTCGCACGTGCCGTCGACCAGACGCAACCCTCCAGCCATGCCCGTTCCGCGTCCTTCGCCACCTCGCCTGTGAGCGTCGACGCCAAGCGCCGCCCAACCCGGACCCCGGCCGCGCCGGACATTTCGACGGCCAACAGCGCCTCGATCTGCTCCGCCAGCTCCGCCTGCTCCGCGTCCGTCTGCTCGTGGGCGCGTACGTTGACCGAGAAGCCGCCGCGGCGGTCGCGTTCGATCTTCGCCATCACGGGTCCGCCGCGGTCCCTCTTCTTGCGGCGTTCAAAGAGCGTCTCCCGGTCCGTTCGGGCACCCCCGGCGCCGAACAATGCGTCAAACAGCGCACCCGCCGGCAGTTCTCCCGGATTCAACGCCTTTGCCCGTCGCATTGCCTCCGGCTTCAGCGTCCCATCCTCGCACGCGGCCGCGAGACGTTCAGCTTGGCGGCCGGTTAGCTCGTGCATCACTGGGTAGACAAGGCGCTCTATCCAGGCTTCGCCGAACAGCGCCGTAGCACTTTTGACCGCCCGCGAGACGGTGTTCCGACTGCACCCGATATCTGCGGCAAGCGCCGACTGGTTGGCGAACACGCCGGCCTCTAGCAACGCCTTCCACTGCCGGGCGTTCTCGAGTGGCGAGACACCCTCCGACCACTCGTTCTCGCTATGCATCAAGGCGGCACAGCGCGCATCGGACAGCGATGCTTCGCGGACCTCCGCGCGCCACGACACCCCCGCGCGCCGGCATGCCTCGAGACGACGCACGCCGAACACCGCCTCAACCGCATGCGTGTCTCCGGGCGGCAGCCGACGCGCCAACCCCGGCTGCTGCTGTCCGTCGCGGCGGATGGAGATCGCCAGCGCCTCCAGAGACGCGTCGTCCATCCCGGACCCCGTGCGGTTGTGGTAGTCCCAGGGACGCACCTGCGCCGGATCGAACACCTCGATATTCACGACTTCCGTCGTTCCCGATTGGTTCGATGGGGGTTCTGGCGGCAAAGCCACATCACCGCTGCCCGCCATCGACGTACTGTGGGGCATGTGCCCCGCTTCCAGGACCGGAACCTCTGCCGCTCCCGTCGTCTCATCCTTGGCCATGCTTACTACTCCGCACGCTCGCCTCAATTCTCGGCGAGAACCTCGACGGAGCGCCCGAGCATCGGCCGGTCCAAACACCGTCCCGCCACTCAATAGATTACGCCTTTCACGGCATGCTGTTGACTCATTTGTTTCAGTTTGAAGTTGAGCGAATACCGACTCCGTGCATCAGCAACGTGCCGGGGCGAAAAGTCTGTATCATATTTAGTCTATACAGATGAGGAGGCGTGCCCATGGCGCGAGTAGATG
>JAPPAV010000008.1 GCA_026705345.1 Gammaproteobacteria bacterium | reverse complement strand
AGTGCCGTTTCCTTCGGAGTCAGTGTTGCCAAGAGTTGTTCCAAAAAGAGAATGTGAGCCTGGCGGCGGACAGCAACTCCACGCTGGGTATTGTCGGCGAATCGGGATGCGGCAAGACGACGCTCGCCAAGTGCATTGCCGGCCTGGTGCCGGCCAACGACGGGTCGATGGCATTCGGGGAAGTCGAGGCGGCGAGGAGCGTCGAGGAGCGCCCGGTCACGACGCTGAAAGAGCTGCAGATGATCTTCCAGAACCCGGACTCGACGCTGAACCCCAAGCGAACGGCCGGCGAAGCGATTGCGCGTCCCCTGCAACTGTTCGGGACCGTCCCGCCGACCGCGATCCGAAGCGAGGTGCTGCGCCTCCTCGAGGCGGTGAGGCTGGGCGAGGAATACTACGACCGCCTGCCGACACAGCTCAGCGGCGGCGAGAAGCAGCGTGTGGCGCTCGCGAGGGCATTCGCGGCCCGGCCCGCCCTCGTCCTTTGCGACGAACCGCTGTCGGCCCTGGACGTATCCGTGCAGGCGGCGATCATGAATCTGCTGCAGGAGTTCCAGCGGGAATACGGAACGACGATCCTGTTCATTTCCCATGACCTAAGCGCGGTCTATCAGCTATGCGACACCGTGGCCGTGATGTACCTGGGCCAGATCTGCGAGACGGGCCCGGTCGAGGCGCTGTTCGAGCCGCCCTATCACCCCTACACCGAGGCATTGCTGACCGCCGTCCCGATCCCGGACCCGGCGCTCACAGGCACCGGCATCCGCTTAGCGGGCGCAGTCCCGAGCGCCCTCGACCCGCCGACAGGCTGCCGGTTCCATACCCGCTGTCCCCGCAAGATCGGGCCGATCTGCGAACAGGAGACGCCTCCCTGCCGCGGTGAACCGGAGGGGCACCGAATCTGGTGCCATATCGACTTGGCAGAACTGCGAAGTGTGGAACCGGTGTTCAACCCGCGCGGATGATCCCTTGCCCACCGAATCGCAAGGCCCCGTAGTGGCGACCCTTGTGGTCGCCGCCCGCGCCGGACAACCACCCGGTCTGGGAACGGGACGGGACAAGCCCGGTCCCATCCAATTCAGGCACGGTGCACGCGTCATGCGCCATCACGCGTGCCCGAGTGTCTTCAACAAACTGATAAGGAAAAGCATTTTTGGCACTATGCTAAGGACGACAGCCACTCGCAGTGCTCACCGGATTTCGAACCTGGCGATGCCACGCGTCGTCAGAAACCAACTCTGCGCCCCCCAAGTCCGCCATGCACGGCCGGGGCGCTACGTCGACGGTTACGGACTCATGCTTTACGTCAAGCGGTCCGGCGCCCGCTCATCGAACTTGGTGCAACGACTTCGACGGGAACAGATCCTTTCCCCACCTTAGACACGAACTTCATCCTCCCGCGTCCCTGATTCTTGATTCTCCACGGACTGGAGTATCGGACCTCGTGGCGGGGTTGGGTTTCGCCCATCTTCGGGGCTGTCCTTCCTGTCAAGGTCCGGGCACCGTAGCCTGCGCCAGCCGACCCGTCAACGCAGCCTGACTTCCCTCCCCGTGGGACTAGCGCCGGTCCGGCTTTTCCATCGACACAAGCATGCCCGCCAAGCCGGTTGCCTGTCGCTTCTCTTCCGATCCTCGCGACGGACTCGTTGGGCCGTTGCTTCCGCTTGGCCATGTCGGTCAAAGCCTTCTTCTCTCCCTCGGATAGGGTCTCCATCCCGCCCTCGCTTCGACGTGCTTCTTGATGTGGTGTACGGCGTCCAGCCGGGTATTTAGCTCCGAAATCTCCCGCACCCTGCCAGCCAAACGACAGCAGCTGCGCTATAGTCGACCGCTCAAGTACAAGGAGGTATATGTGGTGGAAGCATTCATGCTGGTGTCTGCCATAGTCGGAATGGCCTCCGGCCTGATTTGCGTCTTGTCGGCTATATACAGCGGCGGTAAGTGGCTAGTGGCTCGGTTCAAGGCGCGCGGCGAAAGTATAGACGCGCTGCCGCCAACACTCACGGTCGTGAATTGGATCACCATTGGCATAGAGAGAACGGTCATCGTGCCGTTCGTCGTAGAAAAGACGGTCAAGGTCGTCAAAGAGGTCGAGAGGGTTGTTGTTCCGGTCTTCGTGCCTGATGCGCCACCGAGGCAGCCCGGTTTGCCCGATTGGTTGAAACCTGTCCCCCAACGACCGGAGATTCGTCCCGATATCCCCACCGAGATGCGTCCTGACAAGAAGTGGCGTCCATCATGGACGAGACTGCGCAGGGAGCCTGATGTACCCGAGTACACGCACCGACGTCCCGGTATCACTACGCAGAGGCCGGAACCCGATTGGGCCATCAGCCACAGGATGCACGACAAGCACCATCCAGATTGGGAAATCGACGACAGGAGGCACGATAAACATGCGTCCAATTGGGGAATCGACGTGGGCGAACCACCACGCGAAACAGGGCTCGGGGATCGGTTTGGCGGGCCACCACGAGGCGGTTTCAATGTCGAAAGCGGTCATCCATTCGATGTCGGCGGGACCGGCGATGCCCTATTCGTCACCTTGTGCGTTAACTCGACTCCACACACATGCAAGGCAAACGACCCCACACCCCTCAAAACCAGCTCCTGAACGAACTTTGCCCCATAGTGGAGGAGAAGCTGCAGCCGCATCGCAGGGTCGATTTGCCTGCACTCTGTGACGAGATCGGCCTTCCCGACGCCCCTGATGACGAAGAGCTGACCAAAGCTCAGTACATCAAGAGTCGCTTAGCGAAACTGGGACGGGAGGACGAAGTACGTAGCGTTGCCGCCAAGTATGTCACCTGCTATCCGCTTGGCGGCTATGGCAATGATCGAACGTACGACCTCGAGGAATTGCTTTGGGAAGCACGAGAACCGGTCGTCTCTCCGCGCGTGAGGCGAGAACTCGCAGCGTGCCTTGACGGAGTTGAGCTATTCACGGAACCAGAAGCGTTTGTCGAGTTGCTGGCAAGGCGATTCGTGCTTGACGCGAACAGCATCATCTTCTTTGAAGACCGCAATTCACTACGCTGGAACATCCAGCAGCACGTCGTCCGGAACCCGGAAGACTGGTCGGTGGCCGAACTCTGGCACCAGCTCGGCGCGCTTCAATGCAGCAGCGAACGATTCCGACAGCTGATCGAAGCCCTCGCTGGACCCGAGGCGCGCCCCGACGAAGCTAGCCAAAGGGCGTTCGTGACGGCGGCAAACTCGGTGCTCACTGCGCACGGCTTCGAACTCGTGGAATCCGGCGAGGTCGACGGCTACCCGTGGTTCTCCTTCATCAGACCGGGTGACCCCTCGCGAGGCAGGCCGAAGAACCTCATATTCGCATCCTCGGCAAAGCCGGATCTACGTTTCCTCGATGCGGTGGACAATGACATTGAGATCGTAACCCACGCGGACAAGGTCCTCGTGTTTGACGAGCCAATAGGCGACACCCTGCGCTGGCGCGATCTGCAGTCCTGGTGGGCACGGCGAGAGAGTATCGACGACCCTGACCGCGCCAAACGGTCACTCTATCAGCGACTGTTGGCTAGCCTACCCAAGTCTTCCCCTCCCCAGCGTCTACTGTTCAGAGCCTTCTTCGAGCACTACAGAGCGCAAGTCCCGAGCCTCCCTGCACTGATCCCTGAGGTCTGGTTGCACTACGATCCGAGAACCATCCGCCAAAGGGGCAAGGACGCCTTACTCCGCCAGCGCATGGATTTCCTGATGCTGCTGCCAGCCGGTGTCCGAGTCGTGCTGGAGGTCGACGGCCAGCACCACTACGCCGACGATGGTCGGCCTGCACCCAAGCGGTATGCCGAGCTCGTCCAAGCTGACCGAGACCTGAAGCTGTGCGGCTACGACGTATATCGATTCGGAGCCTCCGAACTATGCGGAGAGACTGGCAAGCAACTCGTCGCCTCGTTCTTGGACGACCTATTTCGCAAGCACAGCGTAATCTAGGAGATTTCGCACGGCAGTACATTACTCGGCACTGTGAACCGCCCTAGGTGAACCTACCGGTCGTGGTGATCAGCCGCCTCGTAGGGCCGTGCCATCGATCCCGCCGACCACGTGCCCGTCACCTTTACCCGCGTGACACCATTTCGCACGGGCATCCGCTGGCACACGTCCGGACCGTTCGCCGATCAGCCGCCACGGCACCGAGTGTACGTTGCGGTCCACGGGTCACCGCGCCTTCCGCGTGCACCCTCGGATCAGCTCCCGCGGCTTCCTGAACAACGGCGTCCCGGCCACGCCGAGCCATTCACGTTTCGCGAACTGATGACCACGGCGCACCGCCGGTCCACCGACTGACGTACGTTCGAATTCGCTCTTCCGTCGCACGACCGACCGATGCATCTATGAGGAGACAGGCCAGCGACGCCTCGCCGTGGGTGCCGATCGGATTGCGCACACCGCGGGTGCTGCACTGTCAGGTATAGAGGCTTCTACGGCGTGACGCCGGCGAGCGCAATCCGCTCGCAATGGATGCATGAAGGTATCCGGGGCTCCCAAGTGACCGAAGGACTATCCAGCTGCAACCCTAAGAGTTCACGGTCTGCCGTGTCAGAGTACAAGGGACAAGAAGGTCAAAGGAGCATGGACAGAGGCGTGGAACAATCCTTGGCGGGTTGCCCGACGTCGAGGTGGCCATCAGTTGCCACCACACAGCTCGGAGCCGCGCTGACGCTCTCGATTCGTTAGTGTGTGTGATCGCAGCAGTAGACCATCGCTATTCCGGGCAGCCGCAGCCCGTGATTCGAGGGATCGTGATGTTGACCGGGGCATTCGGTGTTGAGACCTGCCGGGACGCCGTGGAATCCGCCGGCGAAGAAGCCGGAGCCCAACGACCCTGGCGCGGCAAAGGCGTCTATCTCGCGTGCAGCGGACGGCGAGGTCGCGCGCTGGCGCGGCGCCGCATCGAGACTTGCGCCACGCGCCGGCTGAACGAACGCAAGAGGTCGACCGACATTGCATTGGGTCGTCGCGAAGCAGACCCCTCAGCGCGCCAAAAGTCGCGGGATCGCACGCAGCCATTTAGCCGACGCGACCTTGAGCAGAGTCGTAGAGCAGCTCGCCAATGGTCATCCAACCGAAGCTGTGTCACACTGTCGGGTCAAGGGAAGCAAGCTCAGGGTTTGTTACAGACCAAATTGGCGACGACAGAGGCATACACGGGAGAGATGGCAAAGGTAATTGGGTTCATTAGCGAAAAAGGCGGAACGGGCAAGACTACCGCTTGCTACCACATTGCTGTGGCACTTCAGCGTTACCACGACAAGCGTGTGTTGATAGTCGACGCTGACTACCAGAGGGGCGGGATCACCGGACGATTTTTCCCCGAGCTAGTAGAACGATTCGGCTCGGGAGAGATGAGCGGTACGACAATGTTCCACAAATTCCAGGAACTATATAGCGCTGGAGAACGATCGCCTGAAGTAGACGTTCTTCGCTGGAGGGATTGTATCGACGTTATTGTCTCCGATCCCCGTCTTTCGACCGTTACAGAAGATAAACTACCAAGCACTCACAATATACGAGAGAACAATAGGCTTCTTTTGAAGCACCTCCAGGTAGTCGACTATGTCCTTGGTGCCGTGAAGGAGGACTATGATTACATTCTCATCGACAGCCATCCTGAAGTATCTGATGTTTTGCGTTCCGTCGTTTATTCATCGGACTACTGCGTCTCACCAGTAAAGTTCGACCGGCAGTCTTCAATTGGCGTAGCTACCGTGATGGGAGAGATAAACAACGTTAACGCAGACGTGGAGCTCATAAGAAATAGTCTGGATGGTGATCTCGAGTACGCTGACACAGTATTCTCGGGCTCAATGGGAATGATGGCTCGTGAATGGGGCGGAGATTTGAAGCAGACGGAGTACTTGGAGCGCAATCGACTACGACGGACTGGGAGCGTATTCGACACTTACGTTACTGAGGGCGATGGCCTACGAAGGGCGCTCTTAGAAAGGAATCCGGTGTTTGATGTCAGCGGCAACAACGCCGGCAGGCAAGCGCAACAGTTACGGGCGTTGACTCTCGAGTTTCTGGGGAAGTGTCCATGAGCGACATAGACATCGGTAAGCTGATTGAATGGCTCGGGCCGGATGGTGCGATTGCAGGACTAGAAAGGAGCAACTTTAAGGTGGTGGATCTTTATGAGTTGGCGTCACGTCATGGTCTAACCGTAGAGGGCAAAACGAAAAGAAGTGAAATCATCATCGAGCTCGTAAATGGAAAGTCCGTCAGGATTGATAAGACACCGGAACATTTGTTGGCGATGGGCTGTGAAGATCTCGTCGACTATCTGAGGGATAGAAAAGTCTCGAGGACCGAACTCCTGAATTTGTTGTCGAAGTTTGACATACGTCCCTCACCTCGTGACAAGGCAAACCTGATCGACTTTGCCGCCAGGGAGATAAGCGACGTTGGGATGTACCAAAGAGTGGCAAAAGGTGCTCGAAGCGAATGAACACCGCGCGGAGTAGGACTGGCAAAGGGAAAGCCAATGCCTTGTAGCGACGCCGAAGCGGATGGGCGACTGTAATCCCTTGTTTGGACAAAGGCTGACTATTGAACATCTGGATAGCCGGCCAGAAGGCCCTAGAACAACCCGGTAACGCATCTGGCGACCACGCGCCTATGATCGTTGTTGATGGGCCTAGACGGGATGTCCACGGATGGCCTGGTTTGAAGGACTTGCACATCAGGGCGGATTGGCAGATGGATTTGGCTTGAGGACTCAACGTCACAATGAAACCCCTTACTTGCGAAGGAACTGGCATACGGGACACCGAGACCTCGCCATCGGAATCTTAACTCGACCAATGCGATGCCCCGCTGTGAAGGACATGGGATGTTTGTTGAACGGCGACCATTCGACGTGGAAAACGCGCTTGCCGAGCGGTGGTGGGGGAGCACCAAAAGATCACTATCTGGCTGCCGTGCGGCGTCAAGCCAGCAGAAAAGGAAGCCTATTGTCCCTTTGAGACACCCGTCTGGTCCAACCACGGCCATATCTGATCCCATGCGAGCTCGAGCAAGCGTTGCGAGCGCTGCTCGATGAACGTTCGATCCCAATCGGACACAGCATTGAGAGACTTCAGCATGGGCAGTTGTTGGTTGCCGTCGAGCAGGTCCATAGTCTTCTTGCTGAACGAAAGACCATTGGTCTTTGCCTTTTGAAGGGCATCACGTTTTTTGGTCTCGGTCTCGGCGGCAAAAGCACGGTAGAACAGCTTCTTCTTGGCCCATTCGGCATCGCCGATCATGGTATTCTCGGCATGTGGCAGGAGGACAAGGTTCCCGAGAGAGTGCTTTGTGTCGTCGCCGTATATGGTTGAATCCCATAGGCCTTTGGTGTTCGAGTCCGGTGCTACGTGTTCTACAGTGGCATAGAGCTCGCTTTTCCACCTGGCGAAGCTGAGGTAGTCGAGTGCCTCGCTAGGCACGACACCACATCGCGTGAGCAGTCCAGGTTTGGCATTGTCCGGCATGGCGTTGTGGGACGCGGACAATATGAGGAACCGGCAGAGTGGACGAGAGTGGTACGCGAGCGGTTTTGAGCGAGCCCGGCTGACCCACGCAGTCCTGTCGGTGGCATCGCAAGACTTGAGCTTCAAGTATCGTTGGCGGATTTCAGCCTTCAGGGTCGAGGAAGACGGCAGCGTGTTCTTCTGGTCCTCACCGGCGCAAAAGGGATCCCCCTCTGTTTTGGGACGATCGTGCATCATGCGTCGGAATTCTGAGTCAATCCCTTCGGTGCCGCCGGTAACGGCGCGCCGCAGAACGATGTATGCCGTGACCGCCTTGGCTGTTTCAAGGAACTCGGACTCGGGAATCTCCTTATTCCGGAACCGTACCCAATATCGTGCGAGCAACGGAAGCGTGAGGCTCGTGTTCATTGCCCCAATGAATGAGAAACATAGTTTGATGGTGTCAGAAGCATCTGGCGTATGGACGGCGTCCAAGGTGCGAATGTCGCCTGGCGCCCAGTAGCGGTTTCTGAACTCCGCAACGTCGGCGAGAGCCTTAACAAATCGTCGGCGGTGGTGCTCGCCTTGGGCGTCTTCCGAGTATTTGTCGAATCTACTGCGCAGATAGGAACGCTGGGCCTTTAGAGGAAGCCCCAACTTCCGACCGTTGAGATACAAGGCGAACGAAACGAGAAGCTCCTTCGTAGCCTTCTGCCTGTCTTCGGTCTTGGGGAAGACTTCGTCGAGGTGTGTAGACAGCATGTCTAGGTGTTGCTGCGACTCGGAACCATGGAATCCGTCGCGTTGGTTCTCGAACTGGATGACCCTAGGACGAAATGTCTCGATCGCAGTCAGGGGCTCGCCGGTCGTGTTCAAAGCGTCGAAGATGTCGAAGGCGTAGCTGTCGTCTTCAGTCTCGACACGCGTCAGAATCACGCATTTTGTGATGTAGGATGCGAACGCGATTAATCGGACGAGCGGTGCAACAGAGGGCGTGTTGCGAAGATCCGCGAGGATCTTGTTGGATGAGTTGGCATCCGTGGTGAGCTTCTCGAACAGTGCTTTCACGCTGCGCCGATGGAATTCATTGCGATCGCTGCGGTCAAAGTCGAGCTTGAAACCGTCATCACCAACCCGCAGGAGAGCCAGGTCGAGCTGTTCCTTGATGAAGTCATAGTTGCTGAATAGTCGCATCGACTCGTTGACGTCGGGCTGCCGCGTGGGTTCGAACTTAGGTGTGTCGTTCTTGAAGAACCTCGCGAAATCCTGCAGGAACCGGGCCACCACAGACCGGTATTCCGCATCGCGGGGATTGGGGCCTCGCGTGTCGGTATGTCGGACGATCCGCGGAAAAGGATAGTTTGTGCCCCGTTCCCGGAGCTGCCCAATCACGCAATCGAACAGGGCACCCATGTGGAAGTTCACTTCCTCCTTCAGCCACTGTCTAGCGGCTTCCTTGAGCGAATCGCCATCGTGCTGATGGCGGATCAGTGCCTCGACCAGGACGCAACACATGATACTGAGCGTGGTGAGACGCTGCTGTCCGTCGACGACAGCTAAGGAGGTGCCGTCGAATGAGTGCTCCTTGGAGTTCTTGTCATTGACGAGGATGATCGTGCCCAGAAAGGTGTAGGAGGCTGACTCGGTTGTGCGCCAGCAGTTGTCGAAACCGGCGAGACAATCCTCGAGAAGCCGTTCTATGTTCTCCCGCTTCCAATCGTATGTGCGCTGGTATTCGGGGACCATGAAACCGGCTGTAGCCATGTGGCTGCCCATCGTGGCAGCAAGGCTCTCTGCCTTGGCTTCGAACAGGTTCTTGGGACCGACCATATCGCCGTCCTCAACGAGAGGCCCGACTGCGGCAGGCCACCTCGACGAAGTCGGAGAGGTAGTCTAGAGCGGCCTCCTCTCCCCGCTCGTTGAGGATGCCTATGAGGCGTGGCAGGCCAGCGAGTGCGTAAGCGTTGGCCACTCGCATCATCTCGTGGGGATCGCTGGCGACGGCGGCGTCGCCCGTGTGTGCGATGGCCAACAGCATAAGCGCGTTCGAGCGCCAAGGGTCGCTGCCGAATACTGCTCCTTCGATGGCCTTGTAGGTCTTGCCGTTGCGGTCAAAATCGGGCGACAGGCCTTCTTTTGCTGCGATGCAAACGGCAAGGAACCACATGTCTACCATGCGGGGAAAAGGACTTCCCTCTGGATTGTTGCGTGTTCCATCGCTACGCGTCAGGCAGTACGCGTGGAAGTACTCGCGATACTCCTCGGGGAGATTTATGTCGACGCCGCCGAACTCGTTCATCTATGCCGCCTCCCCGTCCAATCGTTCGGGGGATTCCCGCCGCTCGCAAACAGAGCAGTGCCGACGGTGGTTGCAGTCGCAAACTAGCAGTCTTGAGTCGGCGGTGCCCGGATCGTTGACTAGGATGTTGGGGTAGTGGGCGGGATTGGTGAGCGTGTAGATCCGTCCGGCTCGGCGATCGAGTATGTCTTCGCACTCGCTTATCTCCGAATGGGTCAACATCAGAACGAGCTGCCCACTATGTTGCGAAGCCAGCTGCAAGACGGCTTGTTTGACGTAGCCACTCATCATGCCGAGCGGCGTGTCGATGACGTTGGGGGCTTCAACCTCGCTTACCTGGGCCAACGCGAGAATGAATGCGATCGTGAGTGCGCGTCGCGAGGCACCGTTAAGGTCCTGGGAGGGATCCAAGGGCTGGTCGTACGGACCCGAAACTACGATGCGGAAATCGGGGGTGATGGCCGCACGACGGATGATTGCCTTTTCCGCTGCATCAGCGCCGATCATGTCGAGAAATAGCGCGTTCATGCGTTCGCTGACCTGCTCGAGTTCGCGCGTGCGCATGGTGTCGAGGGTCTTTGCTAGGATGTGTTGGAGATCCTTGGCGACCTGCAGTTCGGCGGCGAGCTTCATACCCTGTTGGTCGCGGGACAGCTGCTTTTCGCGTTGAGATTCGGCGTCGGCCATCTCTTCGCGGACGGTGTCGCGGTTGTTCGTGGCCCGGAAATGTCTGGCCTGTTCCTCCTTGGCCTGCGAACGGTAGCGGTCGCGTGCCGCCCGCAGTTGCCGGATGTCGATGTCGGGCAGCCGGGCGATCTGAGCGTCGATTTCTGCCTCCTGTTCGCCGTAGTCCTTTGTGCGCTTGTTGGCAGCGACCCGGCGCTGGAACACATCGGCGTATTCGTCCTTCCAAATACGTTCGAGCGGTGGCTTGAGGAGATCCTGCGAACCGTAATACAGGGCGGTCAGCTTTTCGCGGTTCTCGTCGGCCGCGCGGCTTTCCTCGATCAGTCCAGCGATGTGTCCACGTCGACGCCGTCCCTCGGGACTGGCGTCGTCGAGACTCTCTCCGCAAATGCACGAAGCGAAGTCTAGGCGATCCTCGAGCACGGGTATCGTCTGGCTCGGGATCTGCCGCTGGTTGTGAAGCGTCTCGAGGAGCGCCCTCGCCTTGTCGAACGGGGTGGCGAGTAGATGCTTCGCGAGAAGTTCGCTCCTAAAGAGGTTGGCGTGGTCGCGGGCGGCTTGTGCGGCCTCCCGCTGGGCTACCTCGCGTTTGCGTTTGGTATCTGCAAGCCCCCGAATGAGCTCGTCCTTGTTGCCCTGGCGTAGAGCTTCGGTGAGCGTCTTGTCCGCTTGGTGTTCGAGTTCCTCGAGCCGGTCTAGGGCTTCTTTTGAGTCCCTGATGTCGGCTTCGAGGAGCGGAAGCCGCTGTTCCAAGGATGCCAGCTTGTCCGCGATCTTCTGCAGTTCGTCGCGGCTACCGAGATCCTTGCGCACGCGTCGGTTTAGCGCCGAACCGACCTGCTGTGCATGCTCGCGGGCGTTCTCCACCGTTTCAAACCCCAGCAGCGACTGGATAGCGCCCGCGACGCGCTTCATCTGGTCTGCTCGGCTGCCCTCGATGAAACTCAAGGCACGGTCGCCGTCGGTAAAGAAGACCTCCCGCAAGTCGTTGGGAAGATGCGGTCGGATGTGGGCTTCGGGATTGTCGAGCGGCGTTGTACCGGCAGGCGTGAAGTTGATTAGGCGAACTTTCGCCCGGTGACGCTCCCAAGTGCCACCTGTACGGGGAGTCTCAAGTGCCGAACGTATGATTCGGTACTGCTGGACTTGGCCCGCCCGGGTTGGGACCTCGTAGTCAATTTCGACAGATATGGGCACGGTGACCGACGAGTCGCCGGTGATGTCGAGGGGACTCAGACGATAGTCCGCGCCGAGATTCGGCAGCGCCGAGTCGCCGAACAGACCCCACTGCAAGGCCGTTAGCAATGTGGTCTTGCCGCTCTCGTTCGCGGCGCGAATCACCGTGACGTTGCGGGTACGATCGGTGGCGAACTCGATGGTTAGATCGCGTAGCAGCCGGAAGTTCTCGATATGGGCTCGCAGGAGCTTCACGGCCCGTCTTCCCGCCGGGACTTGTATAGGGACATGCCTACAGTGTTCACTTGATCTCCAATCCGCTTGACTATGTCGATACGCCCAATCGCATGCTTCTGCTCAAGATTGAGCACTTCTGTGACAAGGTGCGTCATGTCTTCGCGGTAGTCTTCGTACCGGTCGGGAACGGCGGCGAGTTCGCCGAGGAGGACGCCGAGAATCTTGCGGTCGTTGTAGGCCATCACCCGGGCTCCATGTCGTTGGCCAGTTTTTGGAGATGTTCGACGGCGCGGTAGGGGCCGTCGGGTGCCGGACCGTTCCTGCTCAACCGCGCGAATTCCCAAACACGATCAAGTTCAGAGCGTACTAGGCGGCGCGCGTCGCGATCAAGCGGCTGATCCGAGACGGTCGCCAGTGGCGGTAGGACAACGAGATCGTGAATGTCCGCATGGGTTTTGCCGATCACGCTGCACGTACGGAGCAGACGGCCACGTCGCTGCACCCATTGCCTACGCACAGTGGTACTGGCCAACAGGTAGGCGAGCCTGATCTGCGGAATGTTGACGCCCTCGTCGAGAACGCGTTTGGCGGTGAGAATCTGGATTACGCCCTCTTGGAACGAGGAGAGGATGCGGTTCGTTCGAGGTCGGCTGGCAGTCTCGTCCTGCGTCAACTGGTGGAAAAGGAGACGGCGGGCCGACAGAAGACCGTTGACGGCTTCTAGTTGCTCGGGATCTTTGTCGGTGGCGTAGATAAGGGCGTGACGCAGGTCTCTGGGGTTCTGTGCGTCGATTAGCGACGCGAGGGCATCGATCTTGCTGCTCGCGGTTTCGAGGACCAGTCGGCGTCGACGAAGCAGGTTGTCCAGATAAGGGCTGTCCGCCTTCGCCTCTAGGCGCCACGCCTGTGTTCCAATCTGCCGTGTGAGATCGTTCCACTCCTCCATCTCGGATGGGGACAGTTCGACGAAATGGACGTGGTAGTCGTACTCTGTCAGGCAGTTGCCGATTGCCTGCTCAAGCGTGAACGTGAAGCATGTGTCTCCGAAATACGCGCGCAAGGCCTGAGTGCCCGCGTCGTCGTACTGGCGTTCCGGCGTTGCTGAGAGGCCCATGCGGTAGTCGAAATACTCGGGCGGGTTGGTAGCGAAGGAGTCTGCACCGAGGTTGTGGCATTCATCGGCGACCAGGAGCTTTTCGGCGGAAAGAGCACCCATACGCTGGTTGAAGTCATCGGTGCAGAGGGTGTCGTTGCTTAGCACGAGGACCTCTGCCCGAGACAAGCCGGTACGCATGCGCCGACCGGCCTGCGCGATCTCTCTAGCCCGGGCGCGGGGACCACCGACGGCCGTGAGGTTGACGGGATCCACCCCGAACTGGCGGATCTCATCGCACCATTGCTCAATCAAGGGTCTGTAAGGGGCGGAAACGACAACAATTAAGCCATTCCGCTGGTCTTGCAGTCGTGCAGCACAGATCATGGCTGTGATTGTCTTGCCGGATCCTGTGGCCATTTCAAGTATTCCGCGCCGTCCGGCGGCTTCCCAAGCGCGCACGGCTTCGCCTTGGTGCGCGAAGTCTCCCGATTCGTAGTTTAGGTGCGACGGAATGGACATCGCCGCAGGCCGGGAGAACTCTTCCCGGGCAACCGGCTCGGGCAGCTTGTGTGCTCTGTTCCACAAGGTTTGGAGACGGGCCTCGTCGGGCATCGTGTCGGTCTTGTAGGTTTCCACGACATTCCTTGCGACGGCTTCAGGTAGATCCAAGACGCAACAGTCGTCGTCGCCGCCAGCCCAAAGGTCGTCGAACTCCGTACGGAGCCGTATGATCGCGTAGGTGGACTCCTCGCCGGTCCAGTCGCGCGACAGTGTCAGCTGCTCGCGGTTGAGCACCAAGCCCGACTTGGTCAGGTTCGTGGACCCGTGGAGCGCTGCAGAGCTGTCCGCGTCCCGGAAGAGCCACACCTTGGGATGGAACAAGGCGTGGCGCATGACCGCTATTTTAAGAACCAGCCTGCCTTGGACGAGCAGCCAGGCGAAACACTCTAGGGTATGGCGTGCGAGATCCTGTTCGGTCGGCGTTTCGTCTACTAGGAGTTGCCTTGCGAGGTCCGCAAGATACGACTCGTCCTGCGTGACGGCATCGAAGTCGGTGTCGGTAAGGAAGGGGCTAACGACGACTCGCAGCGGTGCGCGCGCATTCCGGAGAAACGTCGCAAGCCCCGGCGCGACCGCAGCGAACGAACTGCTTGCGAAATAGCCCATCATTATGTCGACGGACGTCGAAGAGCCGAGCGCTGGAACCAGAACGTGCGAGAACAGCGGATCCTTCGGAAGCACGTATAGGGAGTCAGCCGGGGAAAGCGCGTCCTTCAACGTTTGCGGCGGTGCATTTCGCCGCGACTCCTGTACGGGCATAGGGGGTCGGGAATCCTTGTCGTTCTGGGTCTACAGCGTGCAGATCAAGCAGGTCCGCTCGTCGTCGTCGAGCATGGCATTCTGCCAGGTGGCCACTCCGTCGTTCTTCCTGTTCGCTGCTGCGGTCCGTTCGATCTGGTCCCGCTGCGCGAGAACCTCGTCGAGCGTCGCCCCTTGAACCCAAGTGAACCGCTTGCCCGTCTGCGGATCGATCTTCTCGTACTGCTTCGCACGTTCGAAGAGCTCTTCATGGTTGTCGGCCAGGCCGAGCCATTCGTCGCGACGCTGGAAGAAGCAGAAGTAGCAGCCGGACCGGCTGCGCCACCTGTAGTACTCAGGAACCCCCACCGTGTCCTCTAGGATCCGGAACACGTCCGCCCGAACGATGCCGTCCTCGACGAACGGGTACGCGGCTTTGATGTTCGGCTTGTGGCTGATGTAGCCACCCCGCTGTTCATCGGCGCGGATGCCAATGTAACTCACGCATGGGTCGTCGCCGACGTAGGCTTCGAGCGGTTCCAACTTCATTACCCGAGTGCACCACCGAGCGTGCGGAGCCGGGAGGAAGTTGTTGAACCGCTTTAGATGATGGTCGAAGTCGCGCCCGCTGCTCAGCCGGACAATCGGCTTGTCGAGGTAGTCCTCAAGTCGGTCTAAGTACTCGTAGACTTCCGGCAACTCGGCCCCCGTGTCGCAGAAGAAGTACTCGATGCGCTTCGCGCGGTCCTGCTGCTTTAGGTAGATGGCGAGTGCGGCGCTGTCCTTGCCACCTGAAAGGCCGAGAATGTGGCGCGTCTCCCTAACTGTCACTGGATGTGCCGCGCTACTGGACTTGTCGGAGTTCATGCTCGTGGCTCCTTTTTCTGGACAGACGTGCCTCGTGGTAGTCGGCGAGGAATTTGCCCGTCAAGCGGGTGATGAGGGCGAGTTGCAGATCGCTATCGCCGACCTCAGCGAGCATCCGCAGAAATTTCCCAAGGGGAGCCTTGACCGCCCTGTCTTTGTCCTCGTTGAGCAGGACGACCTGCTCGATCTCTCCGTGGGCTTCGCTCACGACTCTTACGAGAACGGTCTCCTGCGGGGTGTCACGCCGGGCCGCAGTGTCGAAGTGAAGCCTTAGCTTCTCAAGGTCGAGCATTCGGGCCGCGAACTGCGCTAGGCGGTACTCGCCGGTTGCGCGGTCTTGGTCGGTCCACTTCGCGGTCGGCTTTCGTCCCAGGAACAACAGGATGCCGGCGAACCACCTGTCGTCGTCGGTCGGCCCCGGGTCGGCGAGCCGGCGTACGAAGCTCCGGAGGCCCTCGGCGTCGATCGTGTAGCGGTCGAGGCCCTGTGAGCGACCGCGGAGGATCTCCCTTAGGTCGCGCAGCGACACGTCCAGATCGAGACTGAAGGCATCGGCGAAGGCTCTGCGTAAGGCATCGACCAGTTCGGACTGGGCGTGCTTGAGTTCGCGTAGTGCGCCTTGCAGTTTCGCCGCAAATCCGGACAGGTCACTGTCAAGGTTGTACCCGCAGGCCTGTGGCAGCGCCTCGAAGAGGAGCCTTTGCGGCGACTTCGAGAAGAACAGCGCCTCTCGAACGCGAAGTGTCTGAGGAGAAAGCGCGCGCGTCTTGCGCGTGTAGTCATCCAGCCCGCCGACGAACTGAACGAGTGCGCGGGCTAGCGGCAGCGGGTCCGCGCTGTCCACCTCACGATCGAACAGGGCGCGACCGTATTCGGCAAACAGGTCCGCCCGGACGCCCTCGATGCGAAACCGCTGGAAAGCGAACAGGTCGGGCCTCCGCATCAGCCGGTCCAGGTGGCCGGTGGTCAGCGTCGGTGAGTAGATGCCCTCGTCGTAGAACGCGATCTCGTACCGATGCAGGAGATAGTAGTGCAGAAAGAGCACAGGAAACACACCGCGCCGCAGGCCCACTGGTGGCTCGGCCAGAGCGTCGGCCAACTTGCTGAACGGAATCGGCTCTGCTTCGGACGCGGCCAAGAGTTCGTCGATGCGAGACCAAACCGAACGGAGCCTTAGAGGATCGTCATCTCCCGGTGCGACGAACGCCCATCCCTCCGGGGTTTCGACATGCAGCCGCCCTGCTAGCAGCAACGAGCGGTAGATCGCCCGCTCCGGCGGATACTTCTCTATTCCGAGGTCTGGATAGAGCTCCTGTTCGAGCATGCACTTGAATAGCTTGTTCCGCGCGGCTGCGGCCTGCGATGACAAGCGGTTGCGGTTAACGAGTTCGTTGCGGATCACGGGGGTCTTGTTGTAGACGTGGTCCATGACATCCGACAACACGCGCTGCAGGCCGCGACGATCGACGACGTGGAGGAGGCAGTCGTTGCTGTACCACTCGCAACTGGCCGGATCGCCGATGAGCCGTCGCACCACCGCACGTTCTGCGGAACGGGCAGCGTCGAGGCGCTCGCGGACTTCCCGCGAGGCAACGGGGTCCGAGGCTAGCTCTTGGGCGTCTCGGCGGACCGCCTCGAGGGCGAGGACGTCGACGACCGCGGCTCTAACCGCGGCGCCCTCGCGGTGAAGCGCCCAAACTTCGCCGGACGCGACCGTACGGCGACGCATTGCATGGAAGTCGGTTTCGTGGTCACCGCGCTCTGCCAAGAAAAACACGATGCGTGGTGCGGTCAGGGCTTCGCCACTGGCGATGCGGCGCGACTCGGGGTCCGCGAAAGTGACGTCGAAATAGCGAAGTGTGCCAGTCTCGGCAGAGTGGCGCCGCGCCACGATGGCACGGCTTTCGAGGCGCCCGTGCAGGATCTCCGCAAGATTGAATGGGCCGAGTTTCTGCGCCTCCGCCGCGGTCCGTTCTTCGACGTCGAAATCGGTGCCCTGCCAGACGCGATATTCGCCGCTGAATCCTCGGTACTGGACTACCGAGCCCTCCAGCAGTCGGTCCAGGGCGACCTGGAAGGACGGGCCACGCGGGAAGAGCAGTTGGAGCACGGATTCCGAGGCCTTCAACCCGCCAGCACGCGAAACTAGGTTGAGGAGGCCGACTGCCTTGGCAAGCGATGACGGGGAGCCGCTGGCATGGCGTTGGTTCGCGGGTGTGTCAAGCCGGTCGGCGCGTTCCACTGCGGTGATCACTTCAGTCCAGCGCCGGTACGTGAGTGGATCCGAAAGCACCACAGGTTGGTTACGTACGAAGTAGTCGTACACCGAGGCAGGGTGGAGCCAATCGCCTGGCTTGCGGAGCGACGCGAGAACGTCACGGAAGCCATGCGGTTCGCGGCTTCCGAGGTAGCTGAACAAGGTCCGCTCGTTCTGCGCGAAGCGCTGGCAGAGATCGGGCAGCAGTAGGAGCGTCACAGGATGGACGGGATAGCAGGCTGCGAAGAGGGCGGCGGCTGCGTCCACATCCAGAGCTGCGGGGAGTGCTCCAGCCGCGTTGAGGGATTTCGCGAGCCGTGCGGTCCGGCGGCGCACTTCCTTGGACTGCGTGGCGGTAAGCGTGTTTGAGAATGCGGTAGCCAGGATTCGCAGGGTCTGTTCCGGCGGCTCAATGAAGGAGACGCTCTGAAAGCGTCCCTGTATTTTGGTCCAGTCGTTCCGCAGTTTCTCGGCGAGACCACGGGCATAGAGGTCCAGCGCTTGGTGCAGGAGCACTACGACGACGAGGTTGGCGCGGCGGCCGCGGAACGCATGTTCCGCGAGCTGTTGGAGAAGGAAGATCCCCGACCCGCCATGTCGGCCCTCGTATTCGAGGAACTTGCCCAACTCGTCCACGAGCAGCAACAAGCCGCCCGCTCCTGCCTGCTCTAGGGCTGACTGCAAGTCGTCTACGAGGCCGAGCAGGTGGCTGTCGGGAATTCGGCCCTTCGCCCTTGCTTGGCGGATCCGATGAAGGACGGCGGGCCTGCGCCCCTGCCTTCCTGCCCAATAACCCGTTGCCGCGTCGTCCAATGCCGCAATAAGCCGTTCCGCCAAAGACTCGTCGCTGCCCGACAACACGACTCGGCACCAAGGCCGCTGTCGGGCGAACCGTCGCGCGAGGTCGCCGTTCTCGCGAGCAAGGACGTTTCGGGCCGCGGTTCTGGACCTACCTGTACCTAGGAGTTCGTGGAGGAACAGAGCGAACGAGGACTTGCCGGAGCCATAGGGACCCACGAGACTCCAAGCGCGCGGGGTGTCCGGGTTGCCGAACGTGTCGGCAATGCTGTGGAGCAGTTCTGCGCCTGCGGCACTCGGTAGGTAGGCTTGGACGATAGTGTGTGAGCCCCGGTCGCGCTCGACGTTGATGGAACGGGTATAGCGTGCGTTGACAGTGATCCGGTCCGCGAGTGTCATGCTGCGGCCCTCCCGTTCCCGACGTAACTATCTGCGAGAACGGCTAGTGGATTGGAGCGTCCTTGGCTGTAGAGCTGGTCCACGCCAGCAGTCCTGTCGAGGCGGTATGCGTTCGGTGCCGCATTGCACAGTTCCTCAAGCTTGCGAACGAGTCCTTCCTCGGTCATGCGGAACACGGCCCCAGGGGCGCAGTGGATCGTGTCGCTGTACATCAGGTCGGTCACTCCGACGTGCGGCGCGTCTCGGTTGCGGAACAGTTCGGCTACAGCGAACGCGAAGGTCGGTAGCGGCAGGTCTGGGCGCTCGGCGAGCGGAGACCGGTGATGGTGTGCATCAACGCGGTCGACGAGATCGAGTAGCGACAAGGGGGAGTCAAGGGCGTCCTCGAGAGTCAAGCGCGTACCCGCCGGAGTGCGGGTGTACATGCGCAGGAGCATCGCGACATCGCGCTGGAGTGTTGCCCGCGAGATCCGAGCTGACACTTCGCGGTCGCCAAAGGTAGCGAGCGCGGCAGCCACCTCGTCGCTGGCGAAGGCGGGCTTGTGGAAGTGATTGAAGAACCAGTAGATGGTCGTGGCGACGGACGGGTTGGCGGCGAGCAGCCAGTGGACAAGCCAAATCGTCGCGTCGTCCTCAAGGTATGGATCCCCGTCCTCACCGAATGCGATCCGGCCGATTTCGGTCTCCACGTACTCCCCGCGAGCGGAAGGCCGTATAAGGCGGGCGGCCTGCAACCAATGACGGATAGCCGTGACCATGTTCTTGCCAACACCGAGGCGCACGGTCGCGTCTTCCCGGACGAAGACTGTCGGGTCGCTGCGAACG
The DNA here is from genome assembly GCA_026705345.1 of Gammaproteobacteria bacterium. Classification (GTDB taxonomy): domain Bacteria; phylum Pseudomonadota; class Gammaproteobacteria; order Pseudomonadales; family Azotimanducaceae; genus VXYL01. The sequence continues at coordinate 35,354 of JAPPAV010000008.1, read as the reverse complement.
GCTTCGAGACCTTTGGCGATCCAGCCGAAGCGAAGCGGAAACGACTCGTGGCGGCCGAAGGAGACTCTCTCCGGTTGGAGGGACATCCCGCCGCTGTACTCGTCGGTTTGGGTCTGGACGGTGTGATCCTGTCGGGTGCCTGTCTTGCTCAACGTTGGCGTTCCTTCGCCGAATGGCTTGGTCAGTTGACAGTCCGAGGAAGGGTGCGCCAATCCTAGCAGGAACTCGGTCGTAGGTGGCGTGAATCGCTCCGGCGCACAGCGACGGGCGGTTTGGAGCATGGCGATGGCGCACCGGGGTCGTTGCTGCGGTTGTCAGTCGCCGCACCTGCAGCCCGAGCGTTCCTTTAGGCGTGTCGAAGACTCTGAATGAGGCGGCCGAACCGCTATCTCGTCCTTTGGGGATTACTTACAAAGGTTGACGACCGCGGGTGAACCCCACCACCGTCTCTGGGCGTTGGTCACAATTAACCCGGCGCCGTTTCTGGATCGAGTCGCGGTCGAGACAGAGGTGCCGGGGCGGCTGGCGCTTGTCGTCGAACGATCAAGCGTCCGCTCCCGGCGTACGGCAACCCTCAATGGGCTGCGGGTGAACCTAGCGACCATCCTCGAGTCGTGTCAACGGGAAATCGCCACGCGGCGCGTGGCGATTTTCCCTTGAGAAAGATCGCTCTGATCTTCTGGCTTTGTTCGGCGTGTTCAGCGCCGTGTTGGCTGTCAGCCGTGGTCGGCGGCATGGTTCCTCGTCGGGTTTCTGTTCGGACCGTTCGGAATACTGGTCAGCCGCGATGCCGCGGGTCGACAAGAAGGCTAGCGGAGGGCAACCGGCATCGGGGATGCTGATCCCGGTCCTAAGAGACTCAAGAGCGACTACGAATGCCAGCAGGAAGTGTTGCGCGCAGTCGCTGGCGGGACTTCGGAGTCGTCGAAACGCCGCCGAGATGCCGAAGAGGAGATGGTCAAAACGTTGCCTTCGAAACCGATCCGGACCGTATGACTCTCGTGGACGAACCGCGAAAGTGGTAGGCTAGACAAGCGAATGGCTCGGCATGGGGCCGAGCCATTCAAATCGCGCGAGACCTTGAAGGGTCGCGTGGCAGTCTATGACACGCCATGGCCACCGTGCAACCACGTCTTGCGTCCTTTATAGGAGTAAGACATATGGTCGAGTTGGATCCCTATCCGCAAATCACGATCAACGGCACGCCCCACAAACCCGGAATGAACCCCGTCCCCTACTGGAGAGTGGTCGAACTGTTCGGTGGCGATCCAGAGGTGGTCTACACCGTGACCTACACGGATTCACTAGGGCCGGGAGATCCGAACACTCCGCAGCAACTCGACCCAGATGGAGAAGTCAGTGTCAAGGACGGCACCGCCTTCACTGTCGTTGATGACACCAACACATGATCATCGTTTCGACGAGCTTGCGCACCTCAACCATCGTATTTCGCGTGCTCCGGACTGGCTAACCCCGACCGTTCAAACGCTGCTTGCGCGGAGTCTGGGGGACAAGTGGGGCGACTCCCATGCCGGTTTATGGCTAACCGTGGACGACATCGAGTACGTCGCCGCCCGAACAATTGATGGTGTCCAGTCCCAGGAATTCCTGCACGGCTCGATGACTATGCCGATCAGGCCAACGGACGATGCTGTGACAAGACCTCCTCGCCATTGGGTCGTTTGGAACGGCAAGCACCCGCGGACTGCATGTGGCAAGCCGATGACCTTCATCACGGCCAAGGGATTGCGTATTCTTCGGCCCGCCGGTTGGGTGCGCCCGGCTCTCGAAGATTACACGCCGTTGGAATGGGCACGGTCTCTAAAGACCGTCCCGGAGTTGCGGCGTGGCCTTGTCCAGAATATCGATCTCGTCAGCCGGGACATCTTCATCTTGTCACTGGACCCGCCTGGAGGCTACCTAAACCATGTCCGGAAGGTCGGAAAATACGTCGGCATAGTCAGATTGCAGGCGAAGAGGTTGAGGGAATCCCGATGACCCGTGAAATCACAGATCTGGAACGAAAACGCCTCGGGTCGGAGAGGATTGCGATTGTAGGAGTCGGCGGCGCGGGGTCATACATTCTGGACTTCGTGGCCAAGTCGGCGGGCGTTAGCGACGTGCACATCTTCGATTGCGACACGCTTCAAGAGCACAACGTACGTCGAACTCCAGGACCTGTCGCACATGGCGATTTGGGGTCGCGAAAGGCCGCTTTCCACGGAAAACGGTATGGTGTGGCGTACACCACCGAACGCCTGACGACGCAGAACGCCGACGGGCTTCTTGCCGACTGCACAACGGTTTTCGCGAGCCTTGGCAGAGATCCCGTCAAGCGCCGCATCTACCAGATTTGCAGGGCCAAAGGCATTCTGCTCGTCCACGTCGGGATGGGTTTGTTCTCGCCAGCGGATTCTCAGGCGCTGGACGGCGTGGTCGGAGTCACGGTCGGCTATCCAGGCCATTGGGACCACTTCGAGAAGTACGTCGGATTGGACGCGGCAGCGGCGGACCCCGCCGTAGACAACAATCAGTCAGCCGAACTGAACGCCATGAACGCCGCGATGGCGGTCGTGAAGTGGAAAAAGATCAGGCGCGTCTACCGAAACGGAAACGAGGTCGTGACTCGCTACGTTCTCCGCCATAACGCAATGGTGAACTGGCCGCCGGCATAGCGGTCGTGTGCTGTTCCTCCAGCGGTTCGGCCCACACCACTTTGTTGTTCACGATGAAGTAGTGGGATCGGCAAGCATGGTTGGGAAGTCCGATGGACGGCCACAGCGTCACTCTGTTGGCTTCGACGAGAAGCGTTCTGCCTTCCCTTTGATGGCTGATGTTGACGGGCTTTCCGCACCCGCACGGGCACAGGTGCCCAGACCACCCCCATTGCAAACCGATGTAGATCTTCCCTGGTTCCATCTCTTCTGGATCCGGAGCGTAGCCTTTCAAGAACTCGGGAACGATGTCTTGGTCGGCATCGGGCGACAGTTGTAGTCCTGCCGCCTGCGCCAAACGTTCGGATAGCCCTCTTGACATACACCCCCCCAATGTGCCGCATAACACCCCAAGCGTAGCACTCGCACTAAGGAGATACCAATTGTCGGCGTCTAGTGTTGCGCTGCTGACGCGAACCCGTTCGGCCCGATGAGCCGCTTGTAGGACAGCTTCTTGGCGATCAGCCCAAGCGCGACCTTCACCATCTGGTCGATCGTATCGAGTTCGCGGATGTTGTGCCGACCGACGAACTCGTTGACGTATCGTTGCAGGTGCTTCGGGCTGATCTTGTGGAATACGCCCTTGTGGGCCCGTTTGAGCATGGACCAGAACGACTCGATGCCGTTGGTGTGGATGTGGCCGTCGACGTACTGGCCGACCGAGTGCTTGACCGCGTGGCGGTGTGGCACGCCCATGGAGGCTCTGGCCTCGTCGGTGTAGACCTCGGCGCCGGCGGCGACGTGTTCGCCGATGAAGGCGTGCAGGGTGGGGTCGGCTCGGGCCTTGGGGAGTTACGGCGTCAGCAGGTGATCGACCCGCCACTGGAGAGCGTCGGGCGCGGGGCGATGTTGTCGCTTCCCGTCGAAGATGACTCGCTGGCCCTCTAACTCGGTCAACGGTCGGTTGTCTGGTATGCGCCTGTCGACAGCTTCTGAGATTTGCCATTTCATGTTCGGCCCTGGGGCGATCAGGTGTCGGTCCAACGCCCGATGGAAGGTTGGCGAGAGGGCAATCCCGTTGCTGGGCCGGTCGTCCTTGGATAGGTTGAACGGTACTAGGTGGGCAGCGTCTACTAGTGAACCGACCGGTGGCACAATGATTCGCCAACCCGTGGCGGCACACCGGTAATCGTATGCTTGGAGGACGAGCTTCCTGAAGGCTTGACTCCGGCTGTCGCCATCCGGTCGTTCGGTGGGTTTGGCATCTTTGTCGCGAAGCCGGGTCTCGTATTCGTTCGAGGGGCGCCGCGAGGCGACCAAGGCCTCAACGGTATCGCGTCGCTCGGGAAACCAGCGTCCGATCAGGGTCTCGCGCATCACGGCGCGAGCGTTGGGGCTGGCGACCATGTCCCGGTAGAGTTCGTCGCAAAGCGACGCGCTGCGTCCCATCATCGCTGCGTGCGAGCGGAGGTGCTCATCTTGAGGCTCGCGGCTAGGTTGAAGTTGCCAGAAGGGTTCGGATCTTAGGTGGAAGAAAGGCCAGTTCGGCTTGAGGTTCTCGCCCGGGCGAACCGCCTCGGCATATTCAGCGAACGCTTCGAGGGTGTCGTCGTAGCGAATGTTGTTGTCCATAAAGACGCGGCGTTCGGCAAGGTCGATTACCGCGAGCAACATGCAAGGCTTGTGTACCTTCTCCGGCGGGTCGGCTCGATTGACCTTTAGCTGGAGGAATTGTTCTAAGTAGTCACCACACGCCACGGCTCGCCTCCGTTTGATAGCCAGGGCGGCAAGAGCCTCGTTCAGGAGGAGGAACTTCGTCGCGGACCCTGGACCTCGCACGCAAATATACGCGAGCAGATCGGGTCGGCAACACCGGAAGCATGTAGATCAGGGCGTGTGTCGTGGCGCCGATTGAGCTACCGGGACGTCCATACAACGTTAGCTAACAACGAACGTCGTCAAAGGCCAGACTGTCCCTGTTCATATCAGCGTCCAAGCCTCAGTTCACGCGAGTAGTCGCCTCGGTACCCATGGCAGTCGACCTAAGACTGCCGCTTTCTGTTCGAGCCTCCGTCACCGAAGCGTTGTCCGGCCGAAACACAATCAACTCCTCAGCCCCCGTCGCCGCCCCAACCACAACATTGATCGCAATGAAGTGACAGAACACCACCGAATCCGACTCAAACCCCAACACACAATCAATCATCTCCTGCCGCCACCGAAGCAACTCCGCCGGCAAGTCCGTCCACTTCCCCGCCATCACCCCCCGCAACCACCGAGCCCGCTCCCTCAAGTCCTCCGTCGGCGACGGAATCTCCGCTACCCGAGGCTCTAGGATCACCTCGCTCTCCCACCTCCTAGCCAACCGTGCCGCCGTTTCCTGCGCCCGCTTCAACGGACTCGAGTAGATCGGCACCGGCTCCTCGAACCGCGCCGCCAGCTCCTCTGCCGTCGCCTCCGCCTGAGCCCGCCCCACATCGTCCAAACCAGGATCCCGGTGGCTCCCGAATCCCGCCGCGGCTTGGCCGTGGCGGACTAGCAGTATCGTTGGCATGGGGTCATGTTCCTTGATTAAATACGCGGTCGCGATCTGTAGCTCACACTGATCTGTCCGATGCTGGGCCGGTTACCAGGCAATAGGCCCAGAACCCCCTAGCCTCCGACCAAGAGGACCGAGAATGAACGTCCATGACTCGTCGCTTTCGCCCGACATGCTGCCGGACACCACCGTCAGTGTGCGGGAGAACTTCGGGCTCGATCAAGACATGCAGGTGCCGGCGTTCAGCGTGCGCACGGACCTGGTGCCCGATGTCGACGACGACTACCGGTTCGATCCGGAGACGACGATGGCGATCCTCGCGGGGTTTGCGCACAACAAGCGGGTGATGATCCAGGGCTACCACGGCACGGGGAAGTCGACGCATATCGAGCAGGTGGCGGCGCGGCTCAACTGGCCGTGCATCCGGGTGAACCTGGACAGCCACATCAGCCGGATCGACCTGGTGGGCAAGGACGCCATCGTCATCGAGGACGGCATGCAGATCACGTCGTTCAAGGAGGGCATCCTGCCGTGGGCGCTGCAGCACCCGACCGCGCTGGTATTCGACGAGTACGACGCCGGCCGGCCTGACGTGATGTTCGTCATCCAGCGGGTGCTGGAGGTGGAGGGGCGGCTGACGCTGCTCGACCAGAACCGGATTGTCCGGCCGCACGATGCGTTTCGCCTGTTCTCCACCACGAACACGGTGGGCCTTGGCGATACGACGGGGCTGTACCACGGCACCCAGCAGATCAACCAGGGCCAGATGGACCGCTGGAACATCGTGACGACGTTGAACTACCTGCCCCACGACATGGAGGTGGACATCGTCTACGGCAAGGCCAAGGCGTGGCAGGACAACGAGGAAGGCCGGCGCACGATCTCCAACATGGTGGCGGTGGCGGACCTCACCCGGAAAGGCTTCGTCAACGGCGACGTCTCGGTGGTAATGTCGCCGCGCACGGTGCTGCACTGGGCGGAGAACGCGGACATCTTCCACGACGTGGGATTCGGCTTCCGGGTGTCGTTCCTGAACAAGTGCGACGAGCTGGAACGGCCGATCGTCGCCGAGTACTACCAGCGCTGCATGGGCGAGGATCTGGGCGATGCGACGCGGGGGATTACCCTCAAGGTCTGACGGTGGATCGCCGACAGACATAGACGGGGGCAGTGCCCGGGAGGCGGCCTCGCGCGCCAGATGTCAGGCTGGCGATCGGAACCGCCCGAGATTTCCTTCGCGAATCTCAGTGATCGCTGACACGAATTGCGGACATCGCTCACAGTGCCCGACCAGGGGTCTCGGCGATCATCCAACCGCTACAACCGCAGGGCGCGGATATGGCGGACGCCGTCAGCCACGACCAGAACTTCAAGAACCTCTTCGTCGAGTACCCGCGCGAGGCGCTCGAGTTCTGCGCGCCCGGCGAGGCGCCGCAACCAGACGACGAGGCGACCTTCTTCCCGGTGCGCCAGGAGCAGTTGAAGGCGCGTCTCGGCGACCGCTTCCGGGAGCTCGACGTGCCCCTCCGGGTGACGTGGGCCGACGGCCGCCGCGAGGCGGTGGTGTTCGCGCTGGAGGAGGAGTCCGACCCGAGCCGGTTCTCGCCGCACCGGCTGGCGCACTACTGCCTCGACCTCGCCGACATGCTGAAGACCGACCGCGTGGTGCCGGTCGTCGTCTTCCTGCGCCGCGCCGGACGGGTGCCCGCGTCGCTGGCCCTAGGCACCGAGCGCCGCGCCTACCTGACCTTCGAGTACGTCGCGTGCAAGCTCGCGGAGATGCCCGGCGAGGACTGGATGGACAGCCGAAACCTCGTGGCGCGGGTCAACCTGCCGAACATGGGCGGCTACCAGGCGCGCCGGATCCCAACGTACGCGGCGTCGGTGCGCGGCCTGTTCGAGCTGGAGTCCGACCCCGGCAGGCGGGAGAAGTACCTAGACTTCATCGACACCTACGCCGATCTCGACGACAATGAGCGTCGGCGCTACCGGGAGCTGTACCCACAGGAGGCCACGACCATGGCAGGAATGTTCCAGACGGCACGCGAGGAAAGCATGCAGCAGGGCCTGAACCGGGGCCGCGCGGAGGGGGAGCGGACGTTGCTTCAGCGACAGCTGCGGCGGCGCTTCGGCCGCCTGCCGCCCGAAGCGGCCGCGCGCGTGGCCCGGGCGTCGTCGCCTGATCTCGAGTCCTGGGCCGAGAACCTGCTCGACGCGGGCACCCTCGACGAGGTGTTCGCCCCGAACCGCCGGCGCGGCTCCGCCGGAGACCGATGAGTCCGGTAGGGTCGCCATTCGCTACCGAGGAACGGCAATGAAGAACCGCATGGTCGTATGGCGAATCATCTGCAGGACCGGCGGCGAGGACGGGTTCGAGTTGCGGCGGCTCTGGCTGCGAAGAATCCTCCAACAGGCCCGCGACGAGGGTGGTCGCGAGATGCTGCGGGATCTCCTGCTGCTGTTGCTCCGGGAGCGTTTCGGTCCCCTGCCGCCCGAAACGGACGAACGCGTGGATCGGGCATCGGCGCCCGATCTCGAATCCTGGACCGAGAACCTGATGGTCGCAGGCGCCCTTGACGAGGTGTTCGCCCCGAACCGGCAGTGCCTCGCCGCCGGGTGACGATGGCGGAACCGCGCGAAGAGCGGCGGTGGAACGGTTTCGATCGTGGCGGAAACAGCGGCGTCCGGCGGGAATGACGACCGAGGAGACTCTTGAGCTGATTCGCGAAGGCCGCCGCTGGTGAGCTTCGTGCCCGACGCGTCCGTCGTGGTGGCGTGGCTCCTCGACGACGAAGACGACTCGCGTGCCGATGCCGCGTTGGCGGCTCGAGACTGAATGAGGTGTAGCCCCGCCAAGGGTTTGTCGTACACCCCGCTAACCGCTATGGTTCGCCGCTGCATGGGCGTGCACACGGGACGCGCCACCCGGTAGCACGCATCAAGGTCTGAGAGTCGTATGACTGAACCCGACGAAACGCTCGAGGTCTACAAGCGGGCGACCAGCGCGACGCTGCGCGCACTTGCCGAGAACGACGAGCTCGACGTCACGTTCGGCAAGGGCGCCGCGGGCGTGCGCGGCAACAACATCCATGTGCCGCTGCCGAATCTCGGGTGCAGCGAGGAAGAGCTGAACGCGCTGCGCGGCGTCGGCGACGAGTTCGCGCTCAAGTTCCGCTATCACGACGAGTCCGTGCACCGCCGCAGCCTGCCCCGCGCCGGGCCGGCGCAGGAGATGTTCGAGTGGGTGGAGGATGCGCGGGTCGCGTCCATCGGTTCGCTGCGCATGGAAGGCGTTGCCAAGAACCTAGAAGCGTCGCTCGAGGCCATCTGCAAGCAGGCGGCGTTCGACACGGTCACCGCGGAGACGGAGGCGCCGTTGTCGGTCGCCGTCGGCCTCATCGTCCGCCAGCGCCTGACCGGACGCGAGCTGCCGCCCTCGGCGGAGAACGTCGTGCGCTTCTGGCGGGACTTCGTCGAGGAGCGCGCCGGCGAGCATATCGAAGCGCTTGCGGACTTCGTGCTTGACCAGAAGGAGTTCGCCGGCCGGGCACGGTCGATTCTCGCGGACCTCGGTTTCGCGGCGGATCTCGACGATCAGCCCGAGTACAACGATACCGACCAGGAAACCGAGTCCATGGAGGACGCCGGCGAGCCGGAGGCGGAATACGCGCCGGAGGATGTCGCCCTCGACGAGGACTCGCTCGGCGACGAGGACGGCGACGGCGAGGCGACCATGGTCGAGATGGACGCCGACATGGACCTCTCGGAACTCGGTGCCGAGGCCGAGCCGGAAGACGCGCCGAACTTCAGCCCCGACGAGTTGGGCCGTATCCGCGTGGACAAGGACTACACGGCCTATACCGACGAATTCGACGAGGTGATCAAGGCCGAGGATCTTTGCGAATCGGACGAACTAATACGTCTGCGCCAGCTTCTCGATCAGCAGCTCGTGTCGCTGCAGCACGCCACCTCGAAACTTGCCAACCGCCTGCAGCGTCGCCTGCTCGCGAAGCAGAACCGGTCCTGGGAGTTCGATCTCGACGAGGGCATCCTGGATACGTCGCGGCTCCCGCAGGTCGTTATCGACCCGATGAGCCCGCTCGCCTTCAAGCAGGAGAAGCAGACCGAGTTCCGCGACACCGTGGTGACCATGCTGATCGACAGTTCGGGTTCGATGCGTGGTCGGTCCATCACCATCGCGGCGGTGTGCGGGGACATCCTCGGACGCACGCTGGAGCGCTGCTCGGTGCGGGTCGAGATTCTCGGCTTCACGACGCGCGCGTGGCGTGGTGGGCAGTCCCGGGAGGAGTGGATCAACGCCGGCAAGCCCGCGAACCCGGGGCGCTTGAACGACTTGAGGCACATCATCTACAAGTCCGCCGACGATCCGTGGCGCCATGCCCGGCGCAACCTCGGGCTGATGATGCGCGAGGAGCTCTTAAAGGAGAACATCGACGGCGAGGCGCTCATCTGGGCGCACAACCGCCTGGTGGTCCGGCACGAGCAGCGCAAGGTGCTGATGGTGGTCTCAGACGGCCTGCCGGTGGACAACTCGACGCTCCTGGTCAACCCGAGCAGCTACCTCGAAGCGCATCTGAAGTACGCTATAGAGACGATCGAGAACCAATCGCCGGTGGAACTGATCGCCATCGGCATCGGCCACGATGTGACCCACCACTATCGACGTGCAGTGACGATCACCGACGCGGAGCAGTTGGGGGGCGCGATGACGGAGCAACTGGCGGCGTTGTTCGAGACCGAAGCGCCGAAGGTGAGGGTATGAGTCCGGTGAGAAATACACGAGACCGAGCAGCCACGGGTCGTAGGGGCCGCCCTTGTGGCGGCCCGCATTGGCGGACCCTCGGCCCCAGAACGGGCGACCACAACGCGCCCGCAAGGGCGCGCGGTCGCCCCTACGGGGCCGTCTTCGTGCTCTTTGCGTTGCTGGCAGGCACGGCCCTGGCGGAGGAACCAACCGACACAAGGCCCAACGTCCTTTGGATCGACATCGACGACCAATCGCCGTGGTACTCGAGCTACGGGAACGACCTCGTCGAGACGCCCAACATCGACGCGTTGGCGCGGGAAGGCGTGTTGTTCGAGCGGGCGTATGCGCCGACGCCGATTTGCAGCCCGACCCGGTCGTCGTTCATTACGGGCAGCTACGCCATCCGGATCGGCGTGCACGACCATCGCTCGGGGCGGGTTCCGGGAAACCAGATCCACCTGCCGGAAGGCGTGGTGACGGTTCCCGAACTGTTCCGGGCGGCGGGCTACGAGACCTACAACGCCAGCAAGGACGACTACAACTTCACCTACGACCGCTCGAAGCTCTACACGGTCGGCCCCACGCCGACGGAGATTCCGTCCTACAAGGGCCCGCAGGGCGGCGGGCACTGGCGCGACGTGGGGAGGCCCTTCTTCGGACAGAGAAAGGTGGCGGGCGGCAAGGGGGTCGCGAACATCGACGCCGAGGTCACGGCCCTCGGATTGACACCGGTTCGTCCGGAGGAGGTTCGGGTACCCGCGCAGTATCCCGACATCCCCGAGGTGCGCCGCCACGTCGCGAACCACTACAACTCGATGCTGCGAACCGACCACCAGGTCGGCAAGGTGGTGGCGGAACTGAAGGCGGATGGGCTCTGGGAGAACACCGTCATCATGCTCTACTCCGACCACGGTTCCGATCTGCCGCGGAGCAAGGAGTTCAACTACGACGAAGGCTTGCGGATTCCCTTCATCGTCGTGGCGCCCGGGATGACCGACGTGGTGAAACCGGGCACGCGCCGTGAGGATCTCGTCAGCCTGATGGACATCGCCGCGACGTCGCTGGCGCTCGCCGGCCTCGACGTGCCCGCGTTCATGGACGCGAAGAACGTCTTCGATCCGGACTACCACCGCGACTACGTGTTCACCTCGACCGACCGTTCCGCGAACATGATCGACCGCGTACGCTCGGTGGTGGGCCCGCGCTTCCACTACATCCGTAACTTCCTGCTCGACCGGCCGCTCATCAACTGGGGCCACCGGGAGATGGTCGCCCTGGCACGGAACCAGGAGGACAGCAGCTTCCTCAAGATCCGCCGACTGGCCGAAGCGGGGAAGCTGACGCCGGCCCAGGCCGCGCCGTACGGACCGCGGGTGGCGGAAGAGCTCTACGATCTCGAGAACGATCCCGACGAGGTGGTGAACTTGGCGGGCGATCCCGAGTACGCCGCCGTGCTGGACGAGATGCGCGAGGCGCTCGCCGGCTGGATCGAGGACACCGGCGACAAGGGCCAATACCCGAGATCGCAGGCGGCGATGGACGAGATCCGGGAGCTGTATCCTGCGGACTGGTTGCGCAGTCCCGAGTTTCGCGGAGCAGACTGACGCCGCGGGGGACGGGCTTGTCCCGTCTCCCACGTGCGCCTGAAACAGGATCTGCCATGTCCGATCCCGCCGTCAAAAAAGCCTTGGATCTGATAGATCGCGCCTGGCGTGCCCGCTATCGCGCGTTCCAACAGCGGCCTGACTCGGAGGAGGACCTTCAACGCGTCATTGCAAGCGTGCATGCGGACCTCGAGAAGGCGGTGGCAATCTGCCGTGACGTGGGCGCCAAGCGCGAATTGTCCATGGCCCTCGGCAAGCTTGGCCACGTCGTCGAGGATGCCGAAGCCAAGCTCGCCTGCTACGTGGAGGCGGTGGCCGCGGCGCGGGAATGCGGCGATGCCATGCAGCTCGCCCACGCGGTTCGACACCTAGGAGACGTGCATCGGAGTGCCGGGCGTCGGGCAGAGGCAAAGGGTTGCTACGACGAGGCGCTGAACCTTTACCGCAGCGAGGCGGCGGCCCCAACGCTCGATGTCGCCAACGCTCTGCGTCCGATGGCGATCCTCAAGGCGGACCTCGGCGAACGCCAAGAAGCGCTGGCGCTGTGGCGGAAGGCCAAGGAACTCTATGCGACGGTGGACATCGCCGAGGGGGTCGAAGAAGCGGACCGCTGGATCGAACGGCTGACGTAGCCGGTCACTCGATGGGAGGCAAGGCGTCCAGGCGCCCGCGCATCTCGCCTCGGAACTCCGACAGCTCCCGCGCCAGACTCTGGTGATCCTTGGCCAGGTCTTCGACCTTCGCTTCCAGTTTGTCGAACTTGGCGTCGACTGCGTCGAACCGCCGGCTGAAGACTTGCCAAATGAACACGCCCATCGCGACGACCGCGGTGATTTGCGTGATGCCTAGGGCGACTGCCTCTAGACCCATGACTACGACTCCCTGGGTTCGGTTCCGACGGCGCCCTCGGCAAGGCGTCCGAACGCACCGCGCATCTCGCCTCGGAACTCCGACAGTTCCCGCGCGAGGCTCTGGTGGTCCTTGGCTAGATCTTCGACCCTCGCTTCCAGCTTGTCGAACCTGGCGTCGACCCGTTCAAACTTGGTGTCCATGTCGGCCACGACCTTGTCGAAACGAGCATCGACCCCTTCGAACCGCCGGTTGAAGACCTGCCAAAGGAACACGCCCATCGCGACGATTGCGGTGATTTGGGTGATGCCTAGGGCGATTGCCTCTAAACCCATGACTACTACTCCCTGCGTTGACCAAGACGGGGTTGCGCGGTAGGCCAGCTAAAGCTCCGACAGCCGTCTTGACGCGGGTGGTTTTGAGTCTCGCTACCATACACCCGAATTCGTCGTCGCCGCGAGGCGAATTGTCAACGGCGGGAGCTTGTGGCGCCACACACGCCGTTGATTGTGCGGTGGAGGGGCCGCTGGCGATATGGCCGACTGCCCAATCCAGCGTAGGAGTTGGCCTGCAATCTGTGTGAGACTTCGCCGACCGCGCGTGGGTTCCGGGACATCTGCCGGCGACGCGCGGTGGAGACTTGCCATGCCTTTCCGCCTCTACAGCCACGAGATCGCCTTCCACACGCCCTACTTGGCGATGCTTGCCGAGGAAGCCGCCAGGGGGTTCGCGGAAGCTCGCGGACGATTTGAGCGGATTCCTCGCTTCGCCGACCTGGATCCTTCCCGCGCGTCCCTCGTGGAGGCACTGGAAGTCAGCGCGATCGAACACGGCTTCGAAAACTGGCGCGAGATGGAGATCCGGATGCGGGACGTGCGCGCCGGGAGAGTCGACGAACGTTCCATCGATTTCTTCCACGCGGTCGAGGGTGCCGATCTAGACGCGGTGGCGGGACACCTCGACGCGGAGCCGGAACTGGTCAACGCGGTGGCGTCCACCCAGAAGTCCGCGCTGCACAGCGTCGGCTCCGCCGAGATGGCCGAATTGCTGCTCGAACGCGGTGCGGACCCATGCATCGAGACCATGCTGTCGGGCGGAACCGCGTTGCTGCACGCGATCATCTGGGGCTGGCCGGATGTCGCCGCTGTCATCGCCGCGGCGGATCGGGCGCCGTACAACCTGCGCGTGGCAGCGGGGCTCAACGATCTGGACGCCATCGAGGACGCGTTCGACGCGAACGGTGCATTGACGGACGCCGCGAAGGCGAAGCGGGCGTACTACCGTCCCAACTACGGCTGGTTCCCTTGGGAGTCGAGCGACGACGACCAGGAGGTCCTCGACGAAGCGCTAATCCTGGCCGCCACGAACGGCCACTTGGAGACGGCCCGGTTGCTTGTTGCCAAGGGTGCCCGGATCGACGGTCGGGCGTACGAAACGACGCCGCTACTCCGGGCGACCTTCCGCAACCGCATCGAAATGGTCGACTGGCTGCTGGACCAAGGTGCCGATCCCAACGGGACGGGCTGGCTGGGTGGCCATGCCAAGGGCGTGACTGCCCTCCACTTGGCGGCCGCCGACGGTCTCGACGAGGTCATCGAGCGGTTACAGAAGGCCGGTGCGGATGCGTCGATCCAGGACGACCTGCACCACGGCACACCGGCGGGCTGGGCGCGTTTCTACGGGCACCCTGAGTTGGCGGAGCGATTGGCGTAGGGGCGACGTTAACGCGCCCACAGGGCGCGCGGTCGGCCCGAAGGCGACCCCTTCCAGTGTCGTCAGGCGGTACCGCGTGACTTCGAATGGCGGTACCCGGGTGAGACCGATTGCGATTCCAGCCTCGATCGCCTATTTGCACACCGCCATGCCTGCCCCGCCGGACAAAGGCCGATCCGCACGTATCCTGGTTTTCGGGTTTGCGCTTCTCGCTCTCACCGCCTGCACCTCCGTAACCGAGATCCGGATCCACAACGCGTCGAAGCTGGACTTCACCGACATCGAGGTGGCTGGCGAGTCGTTCGGCGAGCTGGCAGCGGGTGCCACGGGCGAGTACGTTCCGGTCACGCTCCGTGGCCGGTACGCGGCGCTGTCCTTCACGGCCGATGGCAGGCGGGTGACTGGCCAGGCGCTGAGTTTCGGGGCCCCTCGCTTTACTTGGCGCATCGAGATTGTCGACCTCGCCAAGGGTTGGCTCGACATCGAGGTCGTCCGGGAGCGGGATGAACCGGGGTAAACAACGGGAGAACGAAAATGGGGAAATGCTTGTCCATCGCGCTGCTTGCGTGCTGTCCGAGCGCTTTGGCGCTTGACCAGGCCGAGCTCGCCGCGCTGCTCGAGGAAGCTCGGGTCGAGATGAGGATGCCGGGTCTGCGCGCGGCGGTGCGTTTCCCGGACGGTCGCATCGTCCGCGCCGCGACGGGACTCGCGGACCGGGAGGCGAACGTCGCCCTCGACGACACGGTGCGGATGCCGGGCGGTAGCACGGGTAAGACGTTCGTGGCCGCGTTGACGATGCTCCTGGTGGAAGACGGCGTGCTGTCGCTGGACGACCACGCATCGAAGTGGGTCGGTGGCGAGCGCTGGTTCAAGCGCTTGCCGAATGACGACGAGATTCGCCTGCGCCACCTGCTCTCCCATTCGGCGGGGCTCGGCGACTACCCGTCGACGACACGCTACCGCATGGGATCCATCGTTCGCGCCATCCGCGATGGCGGCATCCGTTTCGAACCGGAGGAGTTGATCGGTTTCATCAACCGCAGGCCGCTCTACCCGGTGGGGCGGGGCTACGCCTACACGGACGCCGGCTATCTGGTGCTCGGGCGCGTGATCGAGGCGGCGACGGGCCGGACCTACTACGACCTGGTCCGCGAGCGCATCCTCGAGCCGCAGGGCTTGGACGAGATCGGGCTGCAGGATCGATCGGTCCTGCCCAACATCACCACCGGCTACATGATGGGTGCCCGGAACCTGAGAAAGGACGGCACCATGAAGATCGATCCGTCCTCAGAGTGGACCGGCGGTGGTCTCACGACCAACCCGACCATGCTCGTGAAGTTCTACGGAGCCCTCACCGAAGGGCGGATCGTCAAGCCCGAGAGCCTCGCCACGATGCTCGAATCGGGCTGGCACAACCCCGAAGCGCCGGACTGGCACTACGGCTTCGGATTGTTCGTGTATGACGGCGGGGAGACGTTCGGCCACGGCGGCCTTTGGCCCGGCTACCGCACCCACGTGACGCACTACGCCTCGACTGGGACGACCATTGCCGTGCAGACCAACCGGGACGGACGCCTGGACATGCAGGCGGTGGTGACGCGAATCGCGTCTTCGACCGAACCCTAACGACGCCAGCGCGCCCAAAGGGCACGCCGGGACGGGACAAGCCCGTCCCCGTAGGGGCGACCCCTTGTGGTCGCCCGTTCCCACGAACGGCGTAGATCGGACGACCGGCTCTCCGTAGGGGCGACCCTTGTGGTCGCCCGTCTCCGACGTTGTGCGGTCCCGGGCGGGACGGGACAAGCCCGTCCCCTACGAGGGGTTTTTCGAACGGCTCCGTAGGGGCGACCCTTGTGGTCGCCCGCGCTGGTGGCGTCGGCTCCAGAGAACGGGACGGGACAAGCCCGTCCCCTACGCGAGCGCTTTCTCGAACAGCGCCAGGAGGCGTGCCCAAGCCCGTTCCGCCTGGGGTTCGTTGTAGACGGCCGAATCCGGCGGGCACCAACCGTGCATCGCTCCCTCGTAGACTTCGATTTCGGCGTCGAGCCCGGCGGCGTCGAAGGCCTCGCGCAAGGCGTCCTTGGCGTTCGGATCGCGCTCATCGTCGTTGTCCGCGATGGCGAACAGGAAGCTCGCCTTCATGATGGGCACGAGCAGGTGGGGACTGTCCTCGGCACCCGTGACGAGTCTGCCGCCGTGGAAGGATGCACCCGCGCCGATTCGTTCGGGGACTGCGGCCGCCGTTCGCATGACCATCGGACCCCCCATGCAGTATCCCGTGGTCCCGATCGGTCGGTCTGTGTCCACCGCGCCCTGGGCATCCAGAAAAGCCACGAACGCCATTGCGTCGGTGACGTTCGTCTCCGCCGTCAATGATCGCGCGAGCGGCATCACCTTGCTGCGCGTGGCCTGGTCGGCGAAGCTCGCGCCCGCTTCGACGACGGGGGACCGCGCTTGGCGGTAGTAGGGATTCACCACGAGGACGGAATAGCCGGAGGCCGCCAACCGGTCGCCCATGCCGCGAAACGCGGGTCGCAGGCCGAGGATGTCGGGCCAGACGATCACGCCGGCGTGGCTTCCCGTTTCCGGGTGGGTGAAATAGCAGTCCGCTTCGCCGTCCGGCGTCGCGACGCTGACGTCGGCACTCGATACCGACTGCGCCGCACGCACCTCGGGAACCAGCGCCGCCAGCGAAGCACCGGCAGCGGCAATGCCAAGCTGGCGCCGGGTTATCCAGCCGCCACCGGCCGCTCCGCGACTGACGTCCTCCGCGTCCCGGAGTGTTCGTTCGTCACACATAGGGTTCTCCCGTGCTCGTACCTATGCGCCAGATTGTCCCATGGGGGCGCTGGGCCGGTCACGGTTCGATCGGCACCCGGTTGGTGTCGGCAAGCCCGACGAGCAGGTAGCGACCGCGTTCGTCGAATCTGAACATGCCGTATTGCGCATCCTCGTAGAGTTCCGCGTGGCCTTCCTGGAAGAAGAAGCTGTCCGGCACAATCCGGATCCGACCAAACTGCCGGTGAAACCTCACGAGCCTTTCGTCCTGCCTGTGGGATTCGCCGTCATGCACACGAACGAACCGGGCCACGTTCGCCGAGTCGCCGCGCAGCACCAGGTAGCCGCGCTTTTCGTATTCCTTCAAAACGCCATCCGGAACGGAGTCTTCGACGACGTAGCGCAGTCGCATGTAGTCGCCTTGCATCAACGAACGCGGATCCACCGGTGCCAGTTCCAGGAACAGCGTCTTGCCGGTCGAAATCGTCTTTTCGCGGTCGATGATCGAGATGTTGAACAGCACGAGAATGGCCAACGTCAAGCCGATCGCGACCGTGGTTCTGGGATCAAGCTTCACGGCTCTTTCCCGTGTAGGACATATAGAAGCGGCCCGCGAGCAGGGCGCCGCCGGTGACGGTGAGGATCGCCGACTTCATCAGCAGCGAGACCTCCGGATCGTAGTAGTAGGTCCAGAGAAATGCCGGCATCAGCAGCGCACCGAGGATCAGCAACCGCCGTTCGTGCTTGGCGTAGCCGATGATCATCGCCCCGATCGACAGCATCAGAGCGGGCGCCGAGATCAGTGCGAGAAGCACAGCGCCGAGCGAGGCCAGTACCATCGGTGGCCGCTTGAGGATATCGACGCCGCCGCCAGCCCACGCGAAAAGGGCGATCAATCCGCCGGCGAGCATCCCGTTCACCACCATGGGATAGGTCGCCACGTACGCGGGCGAGGTGAGCCCGATTACACACAACGAGAAGGCGATCGCGTAGCCGAGCGGCAGGTGCTCGCGTCTGATCCGCCCGTGGGTCAGGAGCACGGCGCCAACAGTCAGTTGGAGTCCGAAAAAGCCAGTCATCAGAAGTTCGTGCGGTAGCGTCGTTTCCTCGCCCCAAACCACGGTGGTGACCATGACGGAGAGCAACACGACGAACGATGAAAGGAAACGATCGATCGACATCGGGAAAAGATGGTACGTCGCCGCCGTGACTATCAGAGCGGCCAACGACCACGCCCAGGGAGTGGAGAAAGATTCATTGAATCCGATGATGAACAGGAGTTTCCCCGTCGCCATCATGGCCAGCGATGCTTGAAGCAAAAAGCTGCCAACGGTCGTCTGGGACACTCCGGGTATTCGATTCAAGACGATCGCGGCGACGATGAATGCCGGTCCGATGAGGAGCATTCCGGCTGGCTCGTCGTAGTCGATCAGTCCAAGCTTCCACAGGAAACCGACAAAGCAGGCGCAGGCGATCACGGCGGCGATGCCGGCAAGAACCCGGATGTGGAGCGGCAACTCCGTTTCGCCTTGGCGCGCCAGCACGAACGCCTCGACTGCCTGCCGGTCCGAGATGTGGCCGTCCCGGGCAAGCGCATCGAGTAATGCCGGTACGCGGTGCATGGTCGCCCGATCAGTCATGCGCCGCCTTCAGCTTCGGCGCGATGGAACGCAGGTACACCATCGCGGTGGCAAAGATGACCAAGGTCGCGAGGCCGAGGCTCAACCAGGTCGCCGCGGTGTTGTCGCCAAGCGCACTGCTTAAGATCCGGTATGCCGCCGCGTCCAGGACCAGGCAACCCGACAATACCGTCGCCGAGACGGCCCAGGCGTCGGGCAACAGATGCCGGTAGGCGCTGTAGAGCACGACGTGGCCGATCAACCCCATGATGCCGGCCACGAGCATCGACGTCGTGGGGTCATCGGCCATGACCAAGGTCGACGCCGGAACCAAAAGAGCCAAGAGCGTAGCGATGGTGAGCAACACGCGCGTCCAGCGCCGTGCTATCCAATCGACACCGCGCAGGGCGCCCCATTCCCGCACAGCGAGTGCCATGCCGTTCAAGAGTGCCAGGTAGGCGTAGATCAAAAACGCCATCTCTTCGCTTGGCAGGGCCGCTTGCCGCCACCACAGGCCCAGCGCGACGTTGGTGACGGCCAGCCACAACGCCCATTGGGGTGCGAAATTCGAAATCACGCTCCAGCCGAGTATGAGCACGGACCAGGCGGTGAACAGCTCGAACGCATCGGCACCGGTCTGGTAGACCTGGCCGAAGACGGCCAGGAACACGCCCACCAGGACGCTCGCGCCGACCACCAGCACCTGACCGTGTGTCCGCGTGAACCCCCAAACGGACGCGGCGCCGACCGCGGCGACGATCCCGATCTGGATGGAGGCAAACTTGGCTATCGGCGGAATCTGGCTCCAATTGAATGCGAAGAAGTAGACGACGCCGGAAAGCGCCAATGCGCTTCCGACGATGAGCAACAGCCGGGATATCCACAGGCTCCACTGATCGTGGGGTTTAAGGAACTCGAGGGCCGCCTGCCGGGCCGCCGCAGTGAGGTAGCCGTTGGCGTAGAGCTCCTCGACTAGCCGACGGTTTGCTGGAACCTGGTCGATTGCCATGTGGGAGGCGTGATGGCCGATCAACGGCGCTATTGCGCCATCAGGATGTACAACCGACCCGGCTCCCCCGCCGACGGATGTTGGATCACGAGGTCTTCCTTGCCATCCTTGTCGAGGTCCGCGAGCCGTGCATTGAGTTCGTTGCCGGGGAGGTCGACGGCTACCTTGATGGGCCGCCTGGCCACGGGGTCTTTGCCCGGTGTGCCGAGGAAGACGTTGAGTTCGTCCCATCGTTCGCCGGTCAAAAGGTCCGAGCGGCCGTCGCCGTTGACGTCGCCGACGAGTACGGTCGGGAACATCGGTCCGCGCTTGTCCAACGGCGCGAACCGCGTACGCACCGTGCGGGTCCAGTCGGGCCGGGCGGGGTATTGCCCGTCTCGCAGCCCGTACAGCGCGAGTTCCATCGAAATGGAGTTGGCGGCGATCGCCCGGACCATGCCGCCGAGGCTGGTGTTGACGGCGGCCAGTCCCATGTCGGTCGCCCCGTCGTTGTTGAAATCCAGGTACATCTGCGAGGCGTAGCCCCATGCCGTGCCGCCGGCTGACCTGCCGGGCGCGGTGGCCGAGGTGTCGGGTTCAGCCGCAAAAGTCGTGCCGCCCGGTGCTGGTCGGCCGAAGTGCACGTCGTAGCGACCGCCGAGGCGCAGCGGGCTCCGACCGGCGAGGGTGAGTGTCACGAGATCGGCGACGCCGTCGGCGTTCAGGTCTTCGAATCCGTTCAGGATCGTCAGATCCTTCCGCTCGGCAAACCCAAGCAACATCGACGCCACCCCGGTATCGCCGTATTGGAAGGCGAGGGAATAGGGTCCGTCGAAGTGGAACGGCACGTCGGTCCCGAACTTGCCGGGTGGTCGCGAGAATCCGCCGGCGTCGTCCTGGCGGTAGACGAGGAAGTGGTCGTCGTTCCAGAACGCGAGGTCTTGACGGCCGTCCCGGTCGAAGTCCAGCCGATGCACCCTGCGCAGGTACCACGGCGTGTTCTGCGGCGTGATTCCCACCTCGCCGTAGGTCCGCTCGTCGCCGTACGCCTTCGCGTCGAGAAACGGCTCCGGGACACCGATCTTCACCGCCTCGGCAAACGAACCATCGCTCGACTGAAGGGCGATCCAGAAGCCGTCCGTGTCGGGCAGACAGAGGTCATCGCGCCCGTCGCCGTTGAGATCCCGCATCACGTCGAGGTGCGGAATGCCGGCGCCCTCGGGTGCGTGGAAGTCGGTCGTCGCGTTGACGAGTGGGTGTTCCGTCCCCGTGTCCGGGTCAAGCCCGTGGACGCCGGTGGACCGATAGGTGACGAGGCGATCGTCGCCGTCGATTCGCGCGACGTCCACGAACAGCACGCCCGGTTCGAGGGCAAGGTTGGTTTTCTCCATCCAGTTGCCGCCGTCGAATGCCAGCAGGTGAACGTGCCGCTGTCCCGTTCCGTCCACGCGAACGACCGCAAGCGGGGCCTGCCCGTCGAACGATCCGAAGAGGAGCGTCTGGTGCTTCGCCGGCGACGTGGCAAGTTCGTAGTGTTCGAACGGATCGTCCCCATCGTCGACAGCCGTGGTCGCCGTGCAGCCGGCTGCCACGATGGTGAGTGCGGTCACCGTAATCAAGCAACGCATGTTCATGCCTCCCGCTTGTCGAATGACCGGAGATTCTCGGGTCGGACCACAGTTTGCAACGCGAGAGTGGGTTGTCCCGACCAGTGCGCCTCAAGGTACTGTTGGACGATACCGACTAGCTATGCCGTTCTCGGTGCCACCGCGAGGCGAGACGCTTGGAGGCCGACTCTTTCGAAAACGGGACGGGACAAGCCCGTCCCCTACGACGGTTCGTGTTGCGGCTCGTCGTGGGGTGGGCGAGCGTCAAAGCCCATGAGGTGGGTGCGGATGGCAGCGAGATCGATCTCCACCTTGCGGAGTCGTTCGTCGAGCTTCTCGATCCTCGCGGTGAGTTCGTACCGCAGGCCACCTATTTCCCCTCGAAACTCCTGCCGCAACTCGGTTCGCATCGCATACATCTCGTCGCGAAGGCGATGGATGTCGTCGCTGAGCCCTGAATGGGACGTCTGCACCATGGCGGCTATGGACACCATCCCGGTCAAGATGGCGATGGTGCGTCCGTCCAGCCACGATGGAAGTGACAAGGTGCGCCGCTGCGGCCCCCTTGAGGTTTCGGTATCCGGTTGCTTGTTGTCGCCGCCGGCCATCGTTTCGACTTCCCGATGTGGTTGCGGTGGTACTTTGCCTGACCGCAACGGCGCTTTATGCCGGAGATTAGCACCAGTTGGTGTGCGATATCTCGCAAAATGGGCCGCTGCGCCGCGAGCTGCGGCCCCAAGGGCCTAATCGGTCGTCGGTTCTTTCAGGTTCGCCAATTGGGTCTTGAGCACATTCGCGAGGGCGCTTCCGGGGTCCGTGATTTCGGCGAGGGCCCTTTCGAGGACGGCCATGGCTTCGGCATTCCGGCCATCCTGTTCAAGGGATCTCGCGTAGGTCACCGCCGCGAACGGGGCCGAGGGATCGAGTTTGTAGCCTCGTTCGGCGTATTCGCGGGCGAGCAGTCGGTACTCCGCCGCTTCGGCGCGCTGGAAGTCGTTGCTGGCGGAGGTGTATATCCGGGCCCGGTTGGCGCCCGGCTTGGCGAGGCGGGCCTCGACGGCTTGCTTGAGCTCCGCCCACCGACCCTGTTGGGCGAGGTACCCGTTGCGGAAGTTCTCCTCCTGGAACTCCCGAAGCAACGGGCTGTCGGGTTCGAGGTCGCGCTGGAATTCGGCCGCGCGACGTAGTGGCCCGTCGAGCATGTCGAGCTGGTCGAGATAGGCGTCGTCGCCAGCGCTGGCAAGGCCCTGGACGGTGTAGTAGTTGGATTCCAGCACGAACGCGGCGACGGCGTTCTCCGGTGCGACCGCGGCGAAGGCGTCGTAGTTGTCGATGACGAACTCGACCGCCGGGTCGCCGCGCACGACCTTGCTCTTGTAGGCACCGATGACCGCGAAGTCGCCGGCGTTGATGAGGGATTCCTTGTCCCGACTCGCGAAGTACTCGTTGAATACCGGTGCCATCCGTTGCCGGTGGGCGACCATTGCCTCGACATCGTCGTGGAGCTTCGCCCCGGCGACCTGCGCCGTCTCCAGGAAGGCTTGGACGAAGGCGGCGTCCCGCTCCCCGGCGTCGTACCTTGCGGCCATGTCGGCGAATCCACTCGACGCCTCGCCAGTGGCTTCCTTGGCCAGCTGGATCAGCTGCTCGACCTCAAGGCCCGCCACGCCGCGCCCAAGCTCGGACCCGTCGGGGTTCAGGAACAGCAGGGTGGGGTAGGCACGGACGTCGTAGCGATCGCCGATCTCGGGACCGTTCACATCCTCGTCTTCGGCGTCGAGCTTGATGTTGACAAAACGGGCGTTGAAATAGTCGCCGACCGCGTCCGTGGGAAAGACGTTGGCGTCCATCAGCTTGCAGGGCCCGCACCACTCGGTGTAGATATCCACGAAGACGAGCTGGCCGTTCTCTTCGGCTGCCTTGAAAGCGTCGTCCCAACTGCCTTCGAAAAACTCTATCCCCGCAGCCGGCGACGACAACGCCACCAGCGCCGCTAGACTGCACATCATGTTTCTGATCATTGGTCTTGGTCTCCTAGAACGGCAGGTCGTACGACTTCCTGACCTGCAGGTAGATGATTCGGCCCCGCGTGTCGACACGCCGGGGGTCCCAAGGGGTCCCGGCCCCGTTGAAGAAGGGGAAATCCGCATTGAACAGGTTTCGGCTACCGGCGTGTATCTGCCAGCCCGAGTCTCCGAACTCGTAGGAGCCGGTGAGATCGAAGGTCAGGTAGCTGTCGACGTCGTGGGGAGCGGAGAACGAGGTGTTGTAGTAGCTGCTCGAGTAGTTGGCATTGACGTTCACGGTCAGATCGCCACGGGCGAGGTTGACGAATCCGCGACCCTTGATGCGCTCCGGCCCGGCCGGCGTGCCGTGCAGATGCATCGGGTCCCCACCGGGCAGCGCGGTGTCGCGCAGAAAATCGGTATAGGTGCCATCTAGACCAACTCGGACCGCGCCCAAGGCGGTTTCAAAGCGGTAGCTGATCGTTAAGTCGACCGAGCGGCTTTGTCGGCTGGCGATGTTGACGGGTAGCAAATTGAGGCGTGCGATGGATCCATCAGGCGCTCGTTCGACCATACCGGGAATCTCGAAAAGCAGTTCCGGGTTCTGGAATGCGATGAGGGTGCCGCTTCCGACGCGGTCCGAGATGTCGATGTCCACGTAGGTCGCCGCCACCGAGAGCCCCTCGAACAAGCCGCCGGGTTCCCAGTCGAAACCGGCGGACAGATTGTCGGCGACTTCCGGGGTCAAGTCGGGATTTCCGGCGAAATAGGCATCCGGGAACTGCAACCCGGCCCCCGGGTGTTCGGGATCCACGACCCGGACGAAGTTGAACGGACCGTTCGTGGACGAGAAAAGGTTGCGAGTAAGCGGCGGGACGAAGGATTCGCCCCAGGATGCCCGGATCTTCAACGACTCGACGGGATGCCAGGCGAGATCCACCTTGGGGGAGGTGTGGCTGAAGGACTTCCCGCGCGACGGCGCGTCCGGGCCATCGAATGGACCGGAGAAAGCATAGTCGTCGGCACGGATCGCGAGCTTCGCGCCGAGCGAGTGCACGCCGGGGATTCCGTTGTGTTCCGCCACGATCGGAAAGCTCCACTCGCCGAATACCGACGTGGCTTCGCGTTCGGGCTTCAAGACGATGATCAGGGTTCGGCGCGAGGGGTCCGTGGTGTAGTCGAGGGTCTCCGTGCGGACCTCGACGCCGAGGGCGATCTCCGAGGCGCCTCCCGGCAGATCGAACAGGCCGCCGTCCAGGGTGAGCAGGTGGCCTCGCTGGCTCGCGGTGTTCGTGTTGGCGCCGCCGGGGGCGTCCGAGACGATGAGTTCGATCAATCCTTCAACGGCGGCGGGGCTCTGCGCCGAGCCGTCCCCGAACGGGTTGATGATTTCGTCCATCGGCAGCGGGTTGCCGTTGGCATCCACGCCGGCGAGGCGCTGGTTCAACAGCTCCGTGTTGCCCGCGACGAACCCGAAATAGGCGTCCTCGACACCGTAGGTGGTGGAATAGTCGAGACTCCAGTCCGCCCACGGCAATTCGGCGGTTGCGCCGAGCGTGGCGGTGGTGTTGTTCTGGCTGCCTTCGTTGCTCCGAGGCGGCATCAGGCCCGCCAGGGTCTCCGCCTCGAAGACGTAGCCGACGGTGACCGCGAAAGGCGGGAACGGCGGCACGTCGTTGTAGGGGTTGGTGTGTGGAACCGTGAAAACGCCCGCGAGCGGGGTTCCCGTGGTGTGGGAATTCCTCTCGGCATAGTTCAGTTCGCCATAGAGTTCGACGGTGCCGTCTCTGAGCGCTTGGCTGACCTGGAGGTATGCGGTCAAGCTGTCCGACACGGCGGTCGCGCCGTTCAGGGCGGAGTCGTACGGGACCAGGTTCGCGGGCGAGAGGCGTCCGGCGACTCCCTGCGTCCCGTCATCCCCCGCAGGCAGCGTTCCCAGGGTGATGAATTGGAAGAAGCTCCCCGGAAAACCGTATCCGACCTTGCCAGGCTGGGTGGTCAACGTGCCCCGCTGGTCTGCGCCGCCCAGGGGTCTGAAATCGAGCGTGGTCAAGCCTGCCTTTTGGCGGTTCACGGCCTCGTTCTCCTGGTAGCCGACCACTGCCATGGCCTGGCCACCGTCCCAGGTCACGCCGAGGGTCTGATCGAACCTCAGGACATCGCCGTCGTTGGCACCGATGTCCTGGCGCAGGCTGGTCTCGCCGCCCACGAAGTTGGAGCGCAGTATGAAGTTGATGACGCCCGCCTGGGCATCCGCGCCGTAGATGGCGGACGCGCCGTCGGCCAGCACCTCGATCCGCTCCACGGCGTTGAACGGGATGCCGTTCAGGTTCACCGTCCCGTCGGCGAAGGTGGAGGACTGAACCCACCGCCGGCCGTTGACCAGCACCAGCGAACCGCGCCCGAGAGCGCGGAGGTCGATGGCCGACTGGCCGATCGTGCCCACCGAGTTCAGCGAGTTGTCGAGGGTCCCGGCTGCGTTGACGTCGCTGAAGTTCTGAGGGATCGAGCGCACCGCGTCCTCGATCGAGGCGATGCCTCGCGCGGCCATCTCCTCGCGGGTGATGACATGGACCGGCGCGCCGGTGATCTGGCGCGCCAACCGTGTTCCAGTGACCACCAGCGTTTCGACGTCGTCTTTGGCGTCGTCGCCATTGTCGCCGTTCGCCTCGGCCGCATAGGTCGGTCCCGCCACCAACGCGGCGGCGAGCGCGGTTACGACACGCCCAATCACCGGTCGCCTCGGCCGCTGCGCTTTGTCTCGATCACTCATTGCGGTTTCTCCAGGGGTTTCGTTCGATGATCGCGGTCTTACCGCGACGGTCGTCCGTACGACGTAGGTGTATTCCAGGGGGGTGTCGTGCAGAAGCGCGTCGAAGGCTTCGGACGCGGTATACGTCCCCGACAGCCCGGGCGCTTCCAGCCCGTCCGTGAATTCGGTGTAGAACGCGATCTTGAGACCGAATCGCTCCGCGACCTGTTTGAGCGATTCGGCGAGGGTCTGGGCCGGCAAGTCGAGGTCGAGGGCTTTTTCCGCGGCTGCCGCCGTGGAAACGACCGCCAGGGCGGCCGCGGCTCCGAACCGGCGCAAACGCGCGGCGAGAGCGTGATTGACCCGAGAGGCTGGGTGGATCGGGCGAAATCGGCACGTCGATGGACCCGACGTTTTCTCACGATGGATCGCCACCGCTAGCCCTCGGTCGCCGGGTGCAGTGTCCGGTGACCGTCACCTGACTCGAGCACACGGATGGGCTCTAGTTCGTTCAAGACCTCGATGAACCGGTCGGGATCATTGACGTCGAAGACGCCCGTGATGCGTCGCTTCGACAAGGCGGGATCGCCGACCGAAAGTCGGGACACGTTGTAGCGGTTGAATTCCGCCACGACCCCGTCCAAGGGCTCGTCTTCGAACACGAGGCGCCGTTCGGTCCACGCGGTGACCTTTGCCGGGTCGACCGGTGCCGGCAGCGGCACCTGCTCGGGGCTCCAGAAGGCTTGCTGCCCAGCGATCAACTCGATGGGCGTTTCGGTCGTGTTAGGGGAGGTCGGGGCCGCCGAGGGGGCAGCGCGATTCGGGATTACCGAGACGCGTCCCTCGACGACGGTGACCCGGGTGTCCTCGGCGCGACGAAACACGGAGAAACGGGTGCCGATGGCTTCGACAATCACGTCGTGACTGACAACACGGAAGGGACGCTCGGGGTCGACGACAACATCGAACAGCGCTTCGCCGTGCCGCAGGTCGACCTGTCGTTCGGTGGTGCCCAGACGGATGTCGACACTGGAGTCGGTGTTGAGTTGGATGGTGGAGCCGTCCGCAAGCGGCAGAAAACGCTGCTCGCCAACCTCGGTTGTTACCGAGGAGGCGGCATGGCCGTCCGGCGGACTGGCGGGTGATACGAACCAGACCACCCAGGCCAATAGCGCGGCTGCCGCAACGCCTCCCGCCACCGGGAGGAACCGGGGCCTGTGGGCCCGCCGGTGGGGTCGAGCCGTCCCAAGTGGCGAATGTATGGGAATTTCAGCGATTCCCGGGTCGCGGCGCGCGAGGATGTCCGCGACCCATTCCGGTAGCGCGGCTTGTTCGAGTTCCTCGCGCAACGCCGTCACGCGAAGGAACTCCTCGACGTGAACCGGGGAGCGCAGCAACCAACGGGCGAATTCGCGAACCCGGGCTGCGGAAGGTTGGCGGGAGAGCCGGTCAACCCACTCCGCGGCGGCTTCGGTGACTTCGATCGGAACGTCGTGGCTCATGACTGACCGTCCTTGGATTGCGCGGATCCCTCCTCGAGCGCGACTCGCAGTGCCGCATACCCATTGGCGATGTACCGCTTGACTGCTCGTCGGCTGACATCCATGTGTTCGGCAACCTGTTCGTAGGTCATGCCCTTGGAGACGTGGAGCAGGATGGCGTCGCGCGTCATCGGCGGGAGGGACTCGATGGCTCGCCGCATGGCCGCGTGCCCCTCCCGCCGAGACGCCGACTCTTCTGGGTCGTCTACGGACTCCAGTCGGGCAAGTGCCTCGGCGCTGTGGCTCCGCGCCTGGGGCGCGCGCAATCGCCACTCTTCGGCGACGTTCATCGCAACCCGGTAGATGTAAGAGCGTGGATCCTTGATCAGTTCCGGCCGATTGACCCGCAGCAGGCGCAGGTAGACCTCCTGCGCGAGGTCCTCCAGGTCCGGCGAGTGGCCGAGACGTTGATTGAGCGCGCCGGCGATGGTCGACCGCTCGTCGAGATACCAGCGCGCAAGCATCTTCTCGGCATTTCGCATCGATGTTTCTTGGTCGACGGAATCGTGCTGTTTACCTAGAGATGGGTCGACAAGGCCGTTTGGCCCCCCTTTACGGTCTTCCGACCACGGCTGCAAGTCGCCGCCATAGGACACGAAGGTTTGTCAACACGGGACGGGACGGGCTCGTACCGGACGGCGGCTTTCCACCGCGACTTCGTTTCGGCAAACTGATCGGTTCCTTCACACGACGACCGAGTAGCCATGGCAGAGGCCCAGACCATCCCCGCCGAGTCGGACGCGCTGCGTCGCGTGCTCGACGCGATTGACGAACACGGCCTCAAGGACAACATCCTCGAGTTGGAGGCCCACGGTTTCACCACGGTCAAAGGCGTCTTGTCCGAGGCGCAGATCGAACGGGCGAAATCGGCGATCCTCGCCCGGGTGGAGAAGCAACTCGGCCGCGAGATCGATCTCGAGAGCGCGACGGCCGAGGACTTCGCGGGCATGACGTACGTCCCCTACCTGCTCTACGACGACGAGATTTTCGAAGAGATCCTGATGGAGCCTAAGCCGCTTGCGCTCATCACCTACCTGCTCGGCGAAAGCTGCCTGCTATCGAGCATGGGCTGCCATTTCAAGGGACCGGGCGGCATGCCGCTGCCGCTGCACTCGGACAACGGCAACGGCATTCCCGCACCGTTCGCGGCGTTTTCCCAAGTCGCGAACGTGAATTACGCCCTGACGCCCTACAGCCGGGAGGGTGGGGCGTTGGCCCTCGTTCCCGGCAGCCACAAACTGGGGCGGGGGCCGCGGCTGGACGAAATGGGTCTCGGCGACGATGGCAATCCCAATGCCCTCGCGATGGACATCGACCCCGGTGATGCGGTGATCTGGCATGGCAACAGCTGGCACGGCTCCTTCGTTCGCCAGGTACCGGGCATCCGCATGAATCTCGCGGTGTACTTCAACCGCCAGTACATCCAGACCCAGGAACGCCACGGCGACGTCGTGCCTGACGACGTTCGGGAACGCCACGCCAACGACACGCGATTCCTCAACCTGCTGGGGGCCAAGCAACCCTACGGCTGGCAGAAGAGCGGGCCGGACTACGGCAAGTTCGCCCTGATGCCACGCGGTCTGTACGACTGAGACACCAGCTTTGGAAACGGCCCGTAGGGGCGACCCTTGTGGTCGCCCGCGCCCCGCCACCGGAAGTCGTACAGCCTCCCGATACGGGCCACGGGCGCGGTGCCCATGCGGTCTCCGACGGAACTTTGGATGAGCCGGCCGTTGCGCGTCCTTGAGCTGGGCGGCGGCGTCTCGGCCGCCTACGCAGCGAAACTCCTAGGCGATCACGGTGCCGACGTGGTCAAGGTGGAGCCCCCGGAAGGCGACCCGGCCCGCCGGCTCGGACCATTCCCCAGCGCCGGCGTCGATCCTGAGACGAGTGGCACGTTCCTGGCGCTCAACGTCAACAAGCGCGGGGTCTGTCTGGATGCGGCTTCCCGGGAAGGTCGAGGCAAACTCGACGGATTGCTCGGCTGGGCGGACATCCTGGTCCACAACGTGCCTCGACTGACGGCCGTGGAACTCGGAATCGATCCGACAAGACTCGAAGCCGACTACCCGCAACTCGTGACGCTCTCCATCACGCCGTTCGGCATCACGGGCCCGTACCGGGACTACCGGGCGACGGAGTTGATCGTGGCCAATGCGGGCGGCTGGGCCAACTTCTGTCCGGGGACGCATCCGGATCCCGAGTTTCCCCCGCTCAAGGTCTTCGGTCACCAATGCGCGATGATGGCAGGCACCGCGGGTGCCATGGCGGCACTGGCCACGGCGCGGGAAGCCCGGCGTTCGGGCGTCGGCGACCATATCGACCTGTCGGAGCAGGACTACGTGGCATCGGCGCTCGAGGCGGGCATCCCGGTCTATTCCTACCGTGGCGCGGTGCTGAAGCGCTTCCACGAACGCGGGCTCATTCCGTGGGGCATATTCCAGGCCAAGGACAAGCCGATCTTCCTCGTCTGCGTCGAGCAGGACCAATGGGAGCGGCTCGTCGCGTTCATGGGCAACCCCGACTGGGCGGCCCTCGACGTGTTCGCGGATGTTGCGAGCCGTGCCGAAAACCAGGATCTCGTGCACCAGTTCGTGCAGGAGTTCATCGGCGAGTGGAACGCGTGGGATCTCTACCGCGAGGCGCAGAAACAGCGCATCTGCTTTGCGCCGGTGTCCAGTTACCGGGAAATCGCGTCGAACGAACACTTAAGAGCGAGAGGATTCTTCGCGACGGTGGACCAGCCGGGCATCGGACGCCTGGAGCATCTCGCGTCGCCGACGCTGACGAGGACGGGGCGGTCGGCGATCAGGCGCCATTCGCCGCGACTCGGCGAGCACAACGAGGAAGTGCTTGGCCGTGTCTCGCCTCGCGCGCCGGTCGAACCCACAACGCCGAGCCTCCCCCTCGATGGCGTGCGCGTGGTCGATCTGACCTGGGTCTGGGCGGGCACCTACTGTGCGATGAACCTCGCCCACCTGGGCGCGGACGTCCTCCACATCGAGTCCGAGAAACGACCCGACCTGTACCGTCGCACAACGACATCCGTCGCGGGCGATCCACCGGACCTCAACCGGTCCGGTATGTTCAACCAGTGGAACCAGGGAAAGAGAGGGGTCGCCGTGGATCTCCGCTCTGGGCAGGGCATCGAGATCGTCAAGGATTTCGTGCGTGTGAGCGACGTCGTCACGCAGAACTTCGCGACCGGCGTCATGGGGCGCCTGGGCCTCGGCTACGACGTGCTCCGCGAGATCAACCCGGGAATCATCCTGGCGAGCATCAGCGGCTACGGCCAATCGGGACCGTACCGGGACTACATCGGGTACGGCCCGGCGGCGTCGGCGCTCACCGGCACCTCGGACACCACCGGCTACGTCGGCGGCGGACCGGAGGAGGTTGGCGTCTCCATGCCGGATCCCAATGCCGGCATCACCGCGGCGCTGGCGATCGTCTCGGCACTCGAACGCCGGGACGAAACCGGCGAAGGCGACCACCTGGATGTCACGCTGTTCGAAGCAAGCGCGGCCTACGGCGTCGAAGCCTGGATGCAGTACGCCCTGAACGGCACGCAGCCGGAGCGGACGGGAAACCGGGATTCCCACATGGCACCCCACGGCTGTTTCCCCTGCCTTGGCGAGGACGATTGGATCGCCATCGCCTGCGCGAACGACGACGAATGGCGAGCGCTCGCCGCCCTGATCGACTCGTCGCTCTGCGACGACAAGCGCTTCGAATCGCTCACCGCCCGCAAGGCAAACGAAGACGCCCTGGAGGCGGCGGTCTCGTCTTGGACCCGAACCCAGGACCGCTGGCAGATCACGGCACTCCTGCAAAGCGAGGGTATCGCGGCCTTTCCGACCTTTACCTGCAAGGACATCGTCGAAGACCCGCATCTAAACGCCCGGGGCTACATCGAACGCTTGGCCCACCCGGAAACGGGATCAAGGGCGCATGCCGGAATCCCCTGGCGGCTGAGTCGGCGACCGAACGGCGTCCGTTTCCCCGCGCCCTGCCTAGGCGCTGACACCGAGGACGCGCTACGCGACATCCTTGGGTACGATGACAAGTGGATCGCGGCGCTCAAGGCAGCGGATGTACTGACCTAAGTCGTCGATCTAAGCCAACGCGCTTTGGATTGACCGCATTTCCCGCCGCGAAGGAGCATCCATGCGTTCGATAGCGCGGGTGAACGCGGATGGCGCTATCCGACCTGCGTTGCTCTTCAAGTAGTCCTCGATCTTCTCGGGATACGCCCGCCACATTTCGCGCAGAACCCAGCCGACGGCTTTCTGCATGGGTTGGCGGCGGTCCTCGACGCAGCGGTCGACCATCGGCAACACCACCTCCGGGGGGAGGAACACCGCGTTCTTGCCGGTGTAGTGGATGAGGCTGACGATGGATACTCGCCGGGGCCAGAGCGCCTCGTCCATGTTCCAGCGCTCGAGAACGGGCATGACCGAGGTGGGGTCTGCCGCTAGGAGCCGCGAATAGGTACCGCTCAATCCATCGGCATGGCACCAGTTGTCAACCCGGTCGATCCAATTCCGCATCACCGGCCAGTAGGAGTCGTCGACTTGCTTGCGGACGACGGGCTGGTAGTACTCCATGGCGGCAAACAGCACGTCGCCCCACTCGCTCTCCATCCACAGGGCGTCCCAGACGGTGAGCACCGTGTCATGGTCCAGATCGTAGAACGAAAATCCCTGCTTCACGCGACGCCGGAGGGCCGGTACGCGGATCCCGACGTACTTCAGGGACGAACCGCGGTCCTTGGCCATGTGGCGGCCCAACGAGGGACTGCCCAGCGCCTGCAGCGCCTCGAGCACTTCGTCGTGGTACTGCGGGAACTTCATCTGGCCCGGATCGCGGGACGGGCACCGCCGTAGGGGACGCCCTTGTGGCGTCCCGCTCGACCAGCCCGTACAGCTCGGCGTCAGCCGATAACTTCGAACCGCTTGAGGTCGGGAGGCCCCGCCATCAGTCCGCGGAACTTGCCACCTGCAGCCCTGAAATGATCGCTCGCGCCATGTGCGGCCAATGCCGCGTCGTCGTCGTAGAGTTCCATCACGGCGTAGCCCTCGTCGTCCTTGACCAGCGTATAGAGCTGGTTGCCGGGTTCGTTGGCGCGGACGGCCGCCGCGAGTTCCAGCATCACGGATTCGAACTCCTTTTCCTTGCCGGCGGCGACGTTCAACCTTGCGAGTAGCGCAATCATGTATGGGCTCTTCCAAATCGACGAGAGGGTGCGGCAGCATAACCCGACCGCGCCAGTCACCGGAAGGAATGCACCGAGACAAGCTCCTCAGCCTGCTCGCCGGATACGCCGGCCGGTATCCCGACGAGGACATCTCCCGGTTCCGGCGCTTCGTCGAACGCCAGCCACGCTGTTTCGAGCGGGACTGCTGGGACGACGGCCACGTCACCGGCTCCGCAGTGGTCCTCGACCGCGCCGGCACCTCGATGCTGATGACCCACCACGCCAAGCTCGGCCGCTGGCTGCAACTCGGCGGCCACGCCGACGGCGACCCCGACCCGCTGGCGGTGGCATGCCGCGAGGCCTCGGAGGAGTCGGGCTTGTCGGTCGTGCCGATCCAAGAGGAGATCCTCGATCTCGACATCCACGCGATTCCGGCCCGGGACCCCGACCCGGCCCACTTCCACTACGACGTACGGTTCCTGCTCCGGGTCGAACGGCCGGGATCACTCCACGTGACGCACGAGTCACTCGCGTTGCGGTGGGTGCTTCTCGATGACGTTGCGTCGGTGACGAACGAGGAGTCAATACTCAGGATGGTGAGGAAATCCCAGGGATCCGCAACACATTGAATCGCATAGTGAAATCGTAGGGGCGACGCTAACGGGCCCGACAGGGCGCGCCGTCGCCCGTGCCGAATTTCCGCTTGGCTCGGCAACGGGACGGGACAAGCCCGTCCCCTACGGGATGGCTCGGCACGTGGCAACCCCGTAGGGGCGGGGCTTGTCCCCGCCCGCGCTGGACGTTGCCGTTGCCACGAAACAGGACGGGACAAGCCCGTCCCCTACGGTGTTCCCCCACGTGGATTACTCCGACCCTTTGACCCAACCCTGCACCCGTCGCCAGGTTCGGCCGACGCCGCCGCTCTTGATGAACTCCTCGGTCAAGGTGCCGCGCTCCGACGAGAAGTTGCGCCAAAGCGCGTCCACGTAGGGCCGGCTCGATGTCGACAGCGTGCGGTAGAAGCCGTCGCGGTTGATGTCGCCGAGCGCTTCCCGGTAGTGGTCGAGGACGTGGCGGTTGACGAGGGACCCGGCGACGCGGACGGTGGACAGCGTCCCGGTGCCGAGCTTGCCAATCTTCTCAAGCGTCCCGAGGGTCATCAGTCCCGAGATCGCCAGGGGGCTCACGCCTTCGCCCTCGGCGGTCGACCGGATGCGCTCCCAAAGGCGATCCAAGTCCTCCCTGGACAAGACCACCGAGGGATCGATCTCTGAGACCGACTCCCGGGTTTGTCGGATGGTCTCCTTCAGCCCGTCCACCGATAGGGGCGGCGTGTCGAGGGACTGGGCGGTCTTCTGACTGGCCGAGGCGACTGCGTCCAGAAGATCGTCGGCCCCCTGGACGGCGCTGGCATCGTCGATGACCCCGCGTGCCTCGAGATCCTTCGCCAACTCCTTCAAGTAGGCCTTGGAGCCGTAGGCGATGTCGCCGACGAGGGCGAGCAGCAGCATGGGGGAGACGTGGAAGGTGGCCAGCGTGGCGAGGTCGACGAAATTGCCGACCGTCTTTCTTGCCACGAAGTTGTCGACGCGCGGCGGGCTCGGGCGGTGTTCGGGATCGACACCGGCCATGTCTTCCGCCATGAAGTCGAGCATCTGGCCGACAAAGACCTGGTAGGTCTTTGCGTTGCGGAACGACTGCGGCACGAGGAGCACCGCGGATTCGCGCAGTGTTCCTCCGACCACGCCTGCGGTGCCGCGGATGGCCCGCTCGGGTAGCGACAGGCCGTAGAGCAGGTAGTCGCGGATGCTCGACGGACTGGGCGCTTCGTCGGACTCGACCAACTCCTGCCCGCGGGCATCGTCGGCGTCTTTGCGATCTTCGTCCATCGGCTGCCCTAGTCGGTGGATTCCCGGTAGCCGGTCGCCAGCGACTCCTCGAACCGCGCGAATGCCGCATCGAGCATGGCCAAGCGCTCGGTTTTCGTATCCTCCGGCAGGAAGGAGTGCGACAGGCAGTCGCGCGAGATCGTCTTGATGTCGTCGTAGCCGAGGTCGTAGCGCTCCACGGCCTTGACGTATTCCATCGTCAGGTTCGAACGGCTGACGCCTTCGTCGTCGGTGGTGAGGCACACGGGCACGCCGGCGCGGCGGTAGAGTTCGAAGGGATGGGCGTCGTCGCGCACGCCCAGGATGCTCTCGTTGCTGGTCAGGTTGATCTCGACGAGGATCTTCTCGTTGCGCATCCGGTCAAGCAAGCCCACGAGATCGCGCTCCCAGGCAATGGAGATGCCGTGGCCGATGCGCCGGGAATGGCCCTCGTCGATGCTGCGCCGGATGCGGTCCCACATCGACGCCACCGGCGCATACCGCAAGGTCAGTTCGCCCGCATGCAGGGTGATGGCGGGTTTGTCGAAGCGCTCCCAGAGGAAATCGAGGATCTTCATCTGGTCGTCGAACTGGCGACGGGAGGCGGGGTGGTCCTCGGGGGCGACGATGTTCAGACCCACGACGCGTTCGTCCGCCTTCATGGCGGTGAACGTGACGATGGCGTTGCGGAAGAAACGCTCCGTCGGACCGGTCCGAAGCAGCGAGCCGATGTAGGCGACGGCGGTTTCGGTTCCCGGCTCGCCCAAGGCCGGCGAGATGCCGAGTTCCCGGGATGCTGCGGCCTCTAGTTCGTCGATATGCTCGCTGAACGAGCGACGGATTGCTGGGTCGTCGATGACCGGTTCGAACG